>JADZCD010000010.1 GCA_020851735.1 Phycisphaeraceae bacterium | reverse complement strand
GCACCAAAGACAGTTCAAGCGTTCGCGGACGAGCCCGTTATTGAGAGGAAACTCCCGATAATCGGGCTTCTTCCGCGCGCTCTGTCTTGACCAAGCCCAGGCATTTCCGGGGGGCCATGCCTGGGTGCCTTGCTTGCCTCGGTTCTCACAGCCCCGCATGGAAATCCGGGGCCGCTTCGATGCCTTCCAGGATCGTGGGTCAGCCCCCGGCTCTTCCGGGGGCGCCGGGGGGTACGCGTCTTAGAAGCCCACGGATTTCCGGGGGGAATCCGTGGGTTGTCTTGCTTGCTTTGCTTCCGGGACAAGCCCAGGCATTTCCGGGGGGCCATGCCTGGGTGTCTTAATTGCCTTGCCTGCATTGAATAAAGCCCAGGGATTCCTTCCCTGGGCTCCATCTGGATCGTTCTTCCCCGCGTGATCCCCACTCCCCTAACTTCCCTTCGCCACCCAGCCGTAATCCATATAGCTATGTTCAAACGTCCCATCGCTCTGGAAGTCGAACACGCTGAACCCTTCCTTACTGCCCAAGTTCGGGCCTTTCCACCAGTTCCCGCACACCGCCCCGGAGCCCACGTGCGTGGTGTATTGATACTTGATCTTTTCGTTTTGATGCAGGTGCCCGAAACCCAACAGCTCGACCTTGTGCTTTTCCAGAAGGCGAATGACCTCAAACGCATTTAAGCACACCAGGTTGCCGGGGATCGGCAGCTCCTCACCTTTAGGCGGGCGATAGTAGACCACCGCCAGGCTGAAGGGCGGAATATGCGTGAAAATCGCCTTAGGCTTGCCGGCCGCGGCAGTGAGGCCCTTATCCAGAAAGTCCAGCGTCTTTGCGTCAAACGTGCCTAAATACGGATTTTCCTTGCCCTGCACCAGATCGTCGACGACGAAAAATTGCCAGCCCTTGTGCGCAAAGCCGTAGGTCAGTTCCGCCACGCCCAATCGCTCCTGAAACATCTTCTTGCCGTAGAGCGGATCGGTCGGCGAAAGCTTGCCCTTGGAGTTCCAGCCATAGATGTCGTGATTGCCGATGCAGTATTTGATGGGAATGTCGCAGTCCTTGATGACGCTGGTGAACAGGTCAAACACGCGCTTGGCTTGCTCCGGATCGCCCGGCAGCGCGCTTTCGACCATGTCTCCGCCAGCCAGAATAAAGTCCGGGCGGGGCGAAAGTTCGTGAATCTTCGCCAAGCACTGCGCGAATCCCTTGGCCGCCTCCAGCTCGGGCTTGAGGTGCACATCCGTCATGTGCACGATGCGGAAACCCCCGGAAGCGCCCCCGGAAGTGCCCCCGGAAGCGCCCCCGGAAGTTATCCTTTTGGAATCGGGGGCTGGTGCGGCCTGGGCCAGGGGGCTGGCACAACCCGCCGCCAACGCCGCGGCACTTAAGCCGGTGGTTTTCAGAAACTCCCGGCGGGACAACGGCGGCACATTGGAAGGGGTTGTATCCGTCATGATTTTTTCTCCGCGCAAAATGCCCCCGCGATGCCGACAGGACGCTGCCGAGCGCCCATTGCTTTGTTCCTATTCTAGGGCTTCACGATCTCTAAGCCATGGCTGGCGATTTCACGCTGGGCCTGCTCCATAAACGCCGCCAACGGCATCGCCCCCAGATCGCCGCGGACCCGATCACGCACCGAAACCGTGCCCGCCTCCTGATCCCGCCCGCCGACGACGAGCATGTACGGCACCTTGTCGTCCTGAGCCACTTTGATCTTGGCGTTCACGCGCTCGTTGGATAAATCCAGCGATGCTCTGCCCCGGAAGTCAGCCTGTTTTAAGGCCGCGTGGACTTTGCTCGCGTACTCGTTGAATTTGTCGCTCACCGGCAGCACACGGAACTGCTCCGGCGAGATCCACAGCGGGAACGCCCCGGCAAAGTGCTCAATCAAAATGCCCGTGAACCGTTCCATCGACCCAAACGGCGCCCGGTGGATCATCGCTGGCCGATGCGCGGCATTGTCCTGCCCGGTGTATTCGAGCTTAAATCGCTCCGGCAGGTTGTAGTCCAATTGCACCGTGCCCAGTTGCCACTTGCGCCCGATCACGTCGCGCACGATAAAGTCCACCTTCGGCCCGTAAAACGCCGCTTCGCCCAGGGCTTCGGTGAAGCTCATGCCCAGGTCGCGCAACACCTGGCGCAATTGGCTTTCGGCTCGTTCCCAATTCCGCGGGTCGCCGACGTACTTATCGCTGGCTGGGTCGCGCAGGGAAAGGCGAATATGCACGTCGTTAAACCCGAACGTCTTGAAGACGAACTGAACCAGTTGGATGGTGGCGGCGAACTCGCCGGGCACTTGTTCATGCGTGCAGAAAATATGGGCGTCGTCCTGCGTGAATCCGCGCACGCGCGTCAAGCCCGACAGCTCGCCGGACTGCTCAAAGCGATAGACCGTGCCGAACTCAGCTAAGCGAATGGGCAGGTCGCGGTAGCTGTGCGGGTCCGAGCCGTAGATTTTGCAGTGATGCGGGCAGTTCATCGGCTTAAGCAGGAATTCGTCGTCGGAATCCCGCATTTTAATGGGCGGAAACTGGCTGTCAGCGTAGTAGGGATAGTGCCCGCTGGTTTTGTACAGGTCGATCTTGCCGATGTGCGGCGTGTAGACAATGCTGTAATCCAGCTCCATCAATTTCTGCCGCAGGAAATCCTCCAGAATCGTGCGCAACATGCCGCCCTTGGGCTTCCAGAGGATCAGTCCCTGCCCGACCTGTTCGTCGATGGTGAACAGGCCCAGGCGCGTGCCGATGACGCGGTGGTCGCGCTGGCGGGCTTCTTCCTGGAGCTTTAGGTGCTGCTCCAAATCGGCCGGGCTGAAAAAGGCTGTGCCGTAGACGCGCTGGAAGCGGTCGGACTCCACGTCGCCGTGCCAGTGCGAACTGGCCACGGAAGTGACCTTAAAAGCGCCGATGCTGCCGGTCGACGGCACGTGCGGGCCCATGCAGAGGTCTTCCCAATTGCCGTTGGGCTGGCCCGTGACGTACCACGACAGACTCTTGGCTCCGCCCTCCAAGGCGCGCTGGGCGTTATCGATCTTGTACTTGTTCCCCTCCGCCTTGAGTTTGGCGGAACCATCTTCCGGGGGCAGTTCGTAGCGCGTGAAGGGGCGATTCTCATCAATGATCTTTTTCATTTCCGCTTCGATGCGCGGAAAGTCGTCGCTGCTGATGGGCGTATCCAGGGCGATGTCGTAGTAGAAGCCGCTGTCCAACGGCGGGCCGTAGGCCAGTTGCGTCTGCGGCCAGAGCTTGCAGATCGCCTCCGCCATCACGTGGGCGGTGGAGTGCCGCAGCAGATACAGCGCGTCGGCGTCGGGTTCGCCTTTGGAAAGCCCCTGTTTGTCCTGCTTGGGCTTGGTGACAATCGCCAGCGCCGCGTCCGCGGTGATCGGGCGGTTTAAGTCCGTCAGCGTGCCGTTGACCTTGGCGCCGATGGCGGCTTTGGCCAGGCCGGGGCCGATGTCGGCCGCGACCTGCGCTGCCGTCACCGGGCCGGGATATTCGCGGATACTGCCGTCGGGAAGAGTAATGCGCATCGTCTGCTCCGTGGACTGAGAACTTCCGGGGGCCGGGAACGAATTCTAAACCCGCCCGGTCTTTAAGTGTAACTATTCACGTCCGGCGCGGGGCAGAACCACGGACGAAAAAAATAACCGCCATGACGCCAAGGCCGCCAAGATTTGCATAAGCATGAGGCGACGATTTGTTTGAACTAGAGCATTCTTTCCGACGGTTTTCTTGGCGCTCTTGGCGACTTGGCGGTTAATTTCGTTAGGAATCCCTATTTCCATTGCGAAACCACGCGTGGGCCCGCGGGCTTTTTCTTGCCTTTGCTCTTCATCTCCGCGATGGAGCGGACCTTCAGTCGGGCTGCGCCCTTGGATTTACTAGTCCCCAGCGGTTTACTCGACGCCAAGCGCTTTTTCGCCCCGGCGATGGCGTGCTTGTATTGCGGCAGCCACTGGGCCTGGGCCACCAGCATTTCGTCGGTCATCTGCCAGACTTCCTCGGGGTTGCACACCGCCGCCACCAGCGGATCGTGCAGCATGGCCTGCTTAAGCAAGGTCACGTCGCCGGTGAGGGCCGCGTCCTTGGCCATGCGCTGGACGTTGATGCTCGCCAGACAGGTGGCGGCGCAAGCCTGGGGCAGCGGGTCCACGCGGGGAATGTGCATGCCCAGGCGGTCGACGTAGCCGGGGACTTCGACGATGCAGTCGTCGGGCAGGTTGGGGATGGCGCCCTGATTGCGGACATTAAAATGCCCGCGATAGACGCGCCCGGTTTCCAGGCTTTCGATGATGTACGATCCGTGCTCGTGGCTGCGCCGTTCGGCGGAGATCGGCGCCTCTTCCTTGGCCAGCCACTTGGGGAATTCGGTCTGGAACCAGTTGCGGCCTTCGGTGCAGATGCGCAGGTACCCGCCGGTTTCGCCCAGAATCCATCGGGATAAATCGATCCACCGGTGGATCTCCTTGGGGCGTTTGCGGTACCAGGGCAAGTATTCCGACAGGTGCCCGTTGGATTCCGTGGAGTAGTACCCGAAGCGGCGGAGCACGTCGATGCGGACTTTTTCCGTCTGTTTGTAGTGCGGATGCTTTGCAAACGCAGCCAAGAGTTCTTCCGAACCGATCAGCCGACCCTGATAGAGAATCTTGACGTACCACGTCTGGTGATTGATGCCCGCGGCGATGATGTCCACTTCCTTGGTGCTGCGGGCGCCTAAGACCTCGGCGATCTGCTCATGCCCGCCCTGCACGCCATGACAGAGGCCCACCGCGTTGACGGCGCCCACGTCCAGAATCGCCCAGGTGTTCATGGCCATCGGATTGGCGTAGTTCAAAAACAGGGCGTTCTTGGCCGACACCTCGCGGATGTCTTTGCAGAAGTTAAGGATCTGGGGAATGTTCCGCTGGCCGTACATGATCCCCCCGGCACAGATCGTATCGCCCACGCACTGATCGACGCCGTACTTGAGGGGAATGTCGATGTCCGTCTTAAACGCTTCCAGCCCGCCGATGCGGGTGCAATTGACGATGTAGTCAGCCCCCTCCAGGGCGCGGCGGCGATCGAGGGAGGTGGTGACCTTGGCGGGGAGTTTGTTCTGCCTGATGTCCTTCTGGCACAGCTGGGCCACCATGTCCAGATTGCGCTGGGAAATATCGTGCAGGGCGAAGTGCGTGTCCTGCAGCTCCGGCACGGTCAACAGATCGCGGAAAAGCGTGCGCGTGAACGTGACGCTGCCAGCCCCGATGAATGCGACTTTGATGGCCACGACGGGATTCCTCCTGGATAAATGCCCGGATATACGCGTAAAAGGCTAGGCATCGTACGGATTTGCCCGCCAAACTGCCAGCATGAGGCCGCCAACGCCTCGCGGGTTTATGCCAGCGGTTCGCCCGCCTGTCCTGTTATGCTTAAGGCATCATGGGCTTTTCGATATCGCACGGCAAGAGTATGGACGTGACCGGCTGGGGCATCGACCAGACGCAGTTGCCCCCCTTCGAGGCCGGGCGCATCAATCCCCGCCAGTGGTTTGCCTTAGAGCGGCAGCCGCTGCCCCTGGACCTGGAGATCGGCTCGGGCAAGGGCACCTTCCTGGTCCAGCAGGCCACGGCCAGTCCGCAGGTGAACTTCCTGGGCATCGAATATGCCGCCGCCTTCTGGCGTTATGCGGCTGACCGCTGCCGGCGACATAACTTAGGGAACGTTCGCCTGCTGCATACCGAGGCGTCCTTTTTCATCCGCAATTACGTGCCCGACGCCGCGTTCCGCCAGGTGCACATTTATTTCCCCGACCCCTGGCCGAAAAAGCGCCACCACAAACGCCGCCTCGTCCAGGAGCCGTTCCTGCGCGAACTGCACCGCGTGCTGGAACCGGCGGCGCAACCGGGACACGGTTTAATTCGCCTGGCCACCGATCACAGCGATTACTACCAGTGGATGCTCCAGCACGCCGCCCTGGCGGCGGATCTGTTCGAACCCCTGCCCTTTGAAAGCCCCGCCTCGGCCGGCGAAGGCGAACTGGTGGGCACGAACTTTGAACGCAAATACCGGCGCGAGGGTCGGCCGTTCCATGGGATGATTTTGCGGAAGAGGTAGATGGGGTAGAGGGTATAGGGTACGGGGTAGAGGGTACAGGGTAGAGGGAGAGAAAAGAGACGACGGCTTGGATAATGGTTGGGGGTGTTTACCAAAGGGAATAAACATGCAGCGAATGAGTGTCGGATTTCTGGTACTGGCGTTTGTGGGTTTGTGCGCTGTCGGTTGTCAGAGCGGCTCGGCGCCGGCGGCGCGCAGCTCCGCGGCCAAGCCGGTGACGATTGTCCAACGCTTTGCCGGCAGCGATCCGGGCTTGATCGCGCCCCAGGTGCTGCTGATCACCTCGCCGGCGCAGCTGCGCGAAACCGGCAGCCAGATCCTGGCGCACAAGCCCGTGGACTTTACGCGCTATAGCCTGGTTCTATTGGCCTTGGGCGAACAGCCTACGGGCGGGTATTGGGGCTGCGTCGTCGGCGTTCAGCGCAGCGGGCGCACGCTCTTTGTGCAGGCGCAGGCCAATCGCCCGGACGCCCAGCAGCCGGTGGCCATGGTGCGGACCTATCCCTATGCCGCGGCGGTCATCCCCAAATTCACGGTGATGCAGGTGAAAAGCGACATCCAGTCGCTGGTCGGCCAGGCGGCGCCGGTGGAGGAAACAGAATAAACCGCCAAGGCGCCAAGATCGCCAAGAAGACGGCCAAGAAGAAAGTTAAGTTTTAAAAAATTCGTTGAATCGTGGCTCTGCGAACCTTGGCGTCGTGGCGGTTAAGCGTGGTTTGTTAGTCGTTTTTATTAACGCTTCACGCCGTAAAGGCCCAGCGGCTCGCGCAGGCTGGCCTGGCGCGTCAGCTCCGGCAGGGCTTGCTGGAGGGTGATCCAGCGGCTGGAGCGCCGCATGATCCGCTGCAACTTTTTGGCTGCCGAGCGCAGCCCGGTGTAGGTGCGGATTCTGTTTGCGATCGTCAGCGGCATGCGCGGCTGATCGGGATCGAACTCCCAAGGGTGAAAATAGAGCACCGCGGGCCGCCCCGCGGCGGCGGCTTGGGCGAGCCCGCGTTCCATGATCCATAGAGGCAATAGTCGAAAATACCCGCCCCCCGCGGCCGCCACGCGCCCGCCGGCGAACTGCCAGACCAGCGGTGGAACCTCCAACATACTGCGGCCCTTGGCCCCCGCGCGGACGAAAAACGGCGACAGCGGCGCGTGACGCACGCCATACCAGGGGTGGCGCACGGGGAAAATCGACGCGTCGTAGACCAGCCCAAGCTCCGCGAGGATGTCGATCGCCCAGGCGGTGTCGACCGTCAGGCTGAAGGTCGGCGCCCGGTAGCCGAGCACCGCCTGGCCCGTCTGGTCTTCGAGGATGGCTTTGCCGGCCGCCACGTCCTGGCGGAATTGCGCGGGCGTGAGCCGGTGAATGCGGTCGTGCCCGAATCCGTGGCTGGCGATTTCATGCCCGGCCTGGAAAATGCGCCGGGCCAGCAGCGGGCAACGGCGGGCGACGTCGCCGAGCACGAAAAACGTCGCCTTGGCCCCAGCCTGGGCTAACAGATCTAAAAGCAGATCAACGTTTTTCTCCACCCGTGAGGCGAAATTGGGCCAGCTCTCCTTCGCCACCCGCCCGCGGGCAGCCTCGATGTGGTAATGCTCCTCGACGTCAAACGACAGGCAGACGGTGGGGACCACAGGCACGTCCTTAGCCTGGTGCGGAGAGGAGGTTGGAGCGGAGGGCGTGGGCATGCGTCTAAAGAACCCTTAACAAATGGAACCGCCAAGTCGCCAAGAGCGCCAGGAAAACAATCAAGGTGAATATTTTGAGGCCATCAAACCGTTGATTGGTGACTTTGCGTAGCTTGGCGTCCTTGGCGTCATGGCGGTTAAGCGGTTTTTTGTCAGCGACTCTAAGGCATAAAGATCGGCCTGCGGGAACGGATTTCACCACTTCCGGAGGCAAAACGGCAGCTGTTTGGATGCGTTTTACCAAGGAGGTCACGGAGATCACAGAGCCAAGACGCGGATTATGCTTGTCTCCCATACCCCCTGAAGCCCGCCTCCCCCAGAACCCGGACCCGATCCATACCCGCGGCTCGCGCCGCAGCTTGCCCAATACCCCATACCCTGTACCCCGTACCCTGTACCCTCTTCCGGGGTTGAACTTCCGGGGTCGGGGGTGAAAACTGCGGTCTTAAGAGGTCGCCAGCCGATGCCAAGGTTGACTGGCGGGGGGCGGAGTCTTAGCATTCCGCCTGCCCATGAAGCCTTGGCTGACCGCGGCGAAGGTGATTTTGGCCCGTAGTTCAACTGGTAGAACGCCTGACTCTGGATCAGGAGGTTCCAGGTTCGAGCCCTGGCGGGCCAGTTATTTCAAATGACGAGTGGCGAATGGCAAATGGCGAATGCGGCCAACGCTGTAAATTACTCGTTGGCAGGGCCTTCCAGCGCGTAGTGGCAGTTGTTAGGGGATAAACGGGGGGGATGGAGAACAACGGTCTATCTTCGATGATCGGTAACACCTCAACGATAGTTGCTGATGTGGAACGTCGGCAACACACCTGTTCCCTTGCCGTCAGTGGCTACGCAGTCTCATGGAGTTGGCAGTGACGGCTTATTGGCGTGCGCGAGCAGATCAGAAACCCACCAGAGATAGTCGCTTTTTTTCACTCTCTTGAATCGAAATTGTTTGTCTGAGGTTGGATCGTCAAGCACCAGGCAGTCTTTGCCCACCGCAACGATCGACCACCGTGAATCCACCCGGATCCACTTCCCAGAGGGGTTGGAGTCAGGCGCAACGGGTGTGAGCTGGTCGTAATGAAACACCAGACAGTCTTCCTCCACTCTCCACACGCCCTCATCAAGTATGTCACGTGAACTCGGCGTACAGGGATTGCCCTGAGCCTCAGCAATGAAGAAACGATGATCACGTGGGCGAATTCCGAAGACGGTGGTAAATGTCTGGCCGGTCTCCACGGTTTCCGTCATGAACCACATGCCCAGCAGATCGCGCGGGTAAGGCGGATGTGGCATAGCGCAAGAATTCAGACATATGAACGTAACGGCCAAGGTCATCAAGAGGATGCCAGTTTGTGGTCGATGTTGAGCCATGACGCTTCGCAGGTTCCGGCCAGAGGTGATATGACGTGCGAACGTGCAAAAGGTATTCGTATGATAAAATCGGCCAGACGGACATGCTAGCAACAGAAGCTGACATGGTGACGGCGACGACCGACGCCTAGGCAGAATGTAAGGGATATGGCCTCAGCGGCGGGGTGTTCCGTGGTGGGGCGGGCGGATTACGCAGCCACGGGTTTGACGACGGCGGGTTCGCCGGTCGGGCCAAGGAGCAGGGGCAGGAGGGGTTTTAGGCACTCGCTCCAGGGGTAAATGGCTTCCACTTGGCGGCGGGCGGATTGGGCGATGCGGGTGCGATAGGCCTTGTCGGTTAAGACTTTTTCCAGGCAGTCTGCCCATTGCTGGGGGTTTTGGGCGACCAACAGGTGTTGGCTGGGCTGAGCTACGATGCCTTCGGCGGCGCCGGGGGAACAGACAGCTACGCGGGCGGCGGCCATGGCTTCGAGCACCTTGCACTGAATGCCGCGGGCAATCAACAGCGGCGCGACGACGGCGGTAGCTTGAGCTAAATAGGGACGAACGTCATCGACTGGTCCGACGACTTCAACTCCAGCCCCCGCCCCCGGAAATGCCCCCGGAAGTGCCCCCGGAAGTTGCCGAGCCGGCCCCGCATTTCCATGCGGGGCTACCCCCGGAAGCGCCCCCGCCCCCGGAAGTTGGCCCAGGGCTAAAACGCGCGGCGTGGGATGGCGCCCGACGATGCGCAGGCGGACCTGCGGCAAGCGGCGGCGCAGCTCCGGCATGACGTGTTGGGCAAACCAGCAGATGCCCTCGACGTTGGGGGCGTAGTTGAGCGTGCCGACGAAAAGTAAGTCCAGGCCGTCGTGGTCGGGCAAAGGGTGCAGGTAGTCCAGATCCACCGCCTGGCGAAGCGTGGTCAGTCCCGGGTGCGACCCGACGGTGCGGCGATAGGCATCCGCTTCGGCGTCGCTGACGACGGCCAGGGCGTCAAAATGATCAAAGCGCCCAGCTTCGACGGCGCGCAGGCGGCGGGCCTCGGCGGCGTAAACCCAGCGCATCGGCCCGCGCGCGTGGGCGGCGTATTCCTGCCACTTGACGCTGTCCACGTCCACCAGGTCGATCACGTGACGGGGCGGATCGCTGTGCGGATGGCCGCTGGACGCGGGTCGATCTTTCAGCCAGCGATAGAACCGGCGCGCGTAGCTGACCATGCTCGTGCAGTAGGTCAGCACAGCGTCGAAGGGTTGCTCTTGGTGCCAACGGCAGATGGTTTTGGCCAGGTCGCGGCGGTAGAGGCACGCGGGCGTGGCGGATCGCCCGGCGAGCAAGCTCAGGCCCCCGCGCAGCTGGGAATAGCGACTATTGATTTGGCGGACGGTCAATCGGTGCGTGAGCGATTCAAGGGCTTGGCGCTGAGCGCTGGTGATCGGCTCATCGCTGATGGCAGCCAGCGATACGTCGCAGGAATCCGACAGATGGCGAAGGATGTGATACGCCCGGATGCGGTCGCCGCGATCCAGCGGGTAGGGCACGCGGTGGGTGAGCATAAGCACGCGCGGTCGGCGGGGAAGGGGGGGTGGCGAGGAGGTTATCGGGTGATCTGGGCGCACGCGCGGTTCCTGGGGCGGCGAGGGCGAAGCGTGACAACCGTCACAAACGGTTATTCGACATCATCGGCAGAAACGGATCATCGGCTTGGCTGGGAAAGCCGATAAAACAACGCGCATGACGGAGCGTCGAACCGACAGGTTGAGGCAAGCGTCTGATAATCGCGCCCCCCAGTACCCCCCGGCAGAGCTGGGGGCGGAAACAGCGGCGATCTGCGATCGCCCGCTAAACATGGAATCACCGCTTGCTGACGCGTGCGGCTCGTTGAGGCAAACACTTCCGGGGGCGGGGGTGCTTCCGGGGGTGACGCGGCTCGTCGTGTTTTCGGATGACTGGGGAAGGCATCCTTCCAGCTGTCAGCACTTGATCCGTCACTTATTGCCGCGATATCCGACGATTTGGGTGAACACCATCGGCACGCGGCGGGTGCGTTTGGCGCGTGAGGATGCGGGCAAGATCATCGCGCGTTTAGGGTCGATGCTGGGTTTGATTCGTTCCGGCGCGCAGCTGCCGGCCGGTCTGCAAGTGGTTAATCCGTGGATGTATCCGGGTTTTCGCCGCGGCTGGCAAAGGCGGTTGAACGCCGCAGCCATCTGCACGAAGGTGAACGCGCTGTTGGGCCCGCGCCTGCCGGGGGAGCGGCGGATCGCCATCACCACGGTGCCGGTGACGGCTGATTTACGCGGGCGCTTGGCGGTGGACCGCTGGGTGTATTACTGCGTGGATGATTTTTCCGTCTGGCCGGGGCTGGACGGGTCGGTGCTGGACGATATGGAACGCAAGCTGGCGGGCCAGGTGGATGCGGCCGTGGCGGTATCGCCGACGTTGCAGACGCGGCTGGCGGGAATGGGGTGCGCTTCGACGCTGCTCACGCACGGGTTGGACTTAGCGCACTGGCAGCCGCGAAGCGCCAAGGAGGTCGGCGAATGGATCACCACCGCCAGCGGTCGCGCGGTGCGGCTGGAGCGTCCGGTGGCGCTGTTTTGGGGCGTGGTGGATCGGCGGTTGGACGTGGCCTGGTGCAAAGTATTGGCTGAGCGCTGCGGCACGCTGCTCTTAGTGGGGCCCAAGCAGTCGCCGGACCCGGCTCTGGAGGAGTGTCCGGGCGTGGAGATGACCGGGCCCTTAAGTTACGCGCAATTGCCCGCGCTGGCCGAGGCGGCGGACGTGTTGGTGATGCCGTATGCCGACTTGCCCGTGACGCGGGCGATTCAGCCGCTGAAATTTAAGGAATATCTGGCCACGGGTAAGCCGGTGATTGTGCGGCAATTGCCAGCCACCATCGACTGGGCCGACGCAGCCGACGTGGTGGGGGACGAAGCGCGGTTGCGGCAAATCTTGGACGCGCGGCTGTCGGGAGGCGTGCCGGCGGAACAATTGCGGGCGCGGGGACGCTTGGCCAATGAAAGCTGGACAGCCAAGGCGAAAGAGTTTGAGAGGGTGGTGGTGGGGGAGTAGGGCGTCAGGGCGTCAGCGCGGGTTGAGGAGCCCGGGGAGCGGCGGCGGCGGGCACGATGGAGGGTTGGATTCTTGCCGCGCGGATGGGGGTGAGCATGCGTCGGACGTCGCGCACGAATCCGCCGTTTTCAAAATAGGTCCACAGGCGGCGGCGGCCGCGGTCGACGATGGCGGCGGCTTCGTCGGGGTGCTTAAGGTAATAATCACACTTTTCGCCCATGTCCGAGAGGTCCCACTTAAGGGGGACGTAGCAGGTTTCGTCGCTGAAGATGTCCGGGCTGGTGCGCAGGTGGGACATGGACGGCTTAAGCAGCAGCGCGCCGCAGCAGATGGCTTCGTAATCGCGGAAGCACAATTCGCCCCAGCCGAAGGGGCTGACGACGATCTTGCTGTGGCGCAGCTCGTGGAAGTAGGCCCGCTTGGACAGGCGCTCGGAGGCGGAGATTTGGTAGGAATCGGCCAGCGGGCGGAGGAGGATTTCAGCCTCCTTGCGATATTGTTCGTACCACTCGTGGTTCTGGCCGGCGGAAGGCGGCGTGAAGCGCCCGCAGACATCCAGCGGCCGCCGCCGCCAGGACAGGCCGGCCCAGCGGTCCCACCACAGCAGCATGCGGTAGAGCTTCTGCACGCCCAGGTTCCAGCCTAAAACCAGCTTGTGGCGCTGCGAGGGGTCGAACCGCGAGCCAAAGTGCCAGGAGCCGATCTCGTAGCCGCGCTGGCGCACGAGGTAGTCAGTGAAAATGAATCCGCCGGCCAAGTCGCGCTGGTAGGCCGCTGGATTGGCCAGCAGTTGCCGTTTGACGTAGACGTCCACGTAGGGCATGACGCCAAAGTGCGGCGTGCTGGTCTGGGCGTAGTAATCCAGGAAGACGAGCTTCAAGCCCGGGCGGGCGGCCCGCACGCGCTGGAACATGTTGATTAAGTCAGGCGCTTTTTCACGCCAGGAGACCATGACCACGGCGACGTCGGCGGCGGCATCGCGCAGGGTTTGCTCCACGTCGGGAAGTTCCAGCGCGTCCTGGCGGGAGATGGTCAGGCCCAGGCGTTGGCGCAGGGCCCGGCGGTACATGGAGAACCCTTCGAGCTGCGCGCCTTCGGGGCCATACTTGCCGCGGCCGATCAGTTGCAGTCGCATCGTTGCTCCCCTCCGGGATGGTTAGGGTTCCCAAGTTGTTTTAAGTTCCACCCAAGCCCCGCACGGCCCCGAACGGTCAACCCCTGATCGCCCGCACCGCTCAGCAGCGGCGGGGATTTATTGACATGACAACCGTAGCACGCGGGCATGTTGGCGGTGTTCAAGGCGCATGAGAAATGAGTTTGAATTGGATAAGCCGGCGGGTGATTAATCGATTACTAACCAAAGTGAGTGTTGGGGCAAGACAGAGGACGTGAGACCAAGCGCTCCTTTGACAACGGCTAAAGCCAAGGCGATCGGGAATTCTCACGGGAGGAAGATGGGGGAGCATTTAACGACCGCGGAGCCGCGCTGGGGCCGCGTGGCTGGCCCGGCGGTGGACCGACCGTAGGCTGGCAGAGTTCGCCGCAAGACCCTATTGTGCAGGGAAAGTCGGCTGGGAATGGCCGAGCCACAGCGGCGCGCGGGAGGTAAACATGCGCATCCTTTATATTGACATCGATTCCCTGCGGGCGGACCACTTAGGATGTTACGGATACCACCGGGCGACCAGCCCGAACATCGATCGGATCGCCCAGCAGGGCGCGCGGTTCGACAACCTGTTTGTGACCGACGCGCCGTGTCTGCCGAGTCGCACGGCCCTTTTCAGCGGGCGCTTTGGCATTCACACGGGCGTGATTAACCACGGAGGCGTCGCGGCCGAGCCGTTTGTGGAAGGCGTGCGGCGATCATTTCGCTCCATGCTGGGGGGTTACAGCTGGATGCAGATGTTGCGCAAGGCGGGACTGAGGACGGTGACGGTCAGTCCGTTCGGCGAGCGGCACTCGGCCTGGCACTGGTACGCGGGGTTCAACGAGATCCACAACACCGGCAAGCTGGGCATGGAGCGGGCGGACGAAATCGCCCCGCCGGCGCTGGACTGGATCAAGCGTTACGGGCAGACGGACAACTGGTTTCTGCACGTGAATTTCTGGGACCCGCACACAGCCTATCGCACCCCCGGAAGCTTTGGGGATCCATTTAAAGATGAGCCGCTGCCGGCCTGGCTTACGGAAGAGGTGCGGCAGAATCATTGGAACGGCTGCGGGCCGCACTCGGCCCAGGAAATCGCGGGGTTTGAGCCCAACGCCCGCGCGGAGTATCCGCGGCAGCCGGTGCAGGCGGATTCGATGGCGGCGGTGCGGCAGATGTTCGACGGATATGACACAGGCCTTCGCTATGCCGACCACTACGTCGGATTGATTTTCGATGCCTTGGCGGGTCAGGGCGTGCTGGATGAGACAGTGGTGCTTATCAGTTCCGATCATGGCGAGAACTTAGGCGAGCTGAACATCTACGGCGATCACCAGGTGGCGGATCTGCTCACCGCGCGGGTGCCGCTGATTATGCGCTGGCCGGGCGTGACCAAGGCGGGGACGGTCGACGCGGGCCTGCATTATCACATTGACTTTGCCGCGACGGTGATCGAGTTGTTGGGCCAGAAGGTGCCGGGCAGTTGGGACGGGGTGTCGTTCGCCGAGGCGCTGCGGGCGGGCGAGGGCGGGCGGAGCACGGGGCGGGATTATCTGGTGGTGTCGCAAGGGGCCTGGAGCTGTCAGCGGAGCATCCGCTTCCGCTATGCCGGGGATGATTACCTGTGCGTGCGGACGTATCACGACGGGTATCACGGATTTCCCGACGTGATGCTGTTTGACGTGGCCAAGGACCCGCACGAGCAGGTGAACCTGGCGGTGAAGCGTCCGGACCTGGTGGAGCGGGCCAACAGCATGTTGGACGATTGGCACGGCGAGATGATGCGCACGGCCACGCATCCGCAGGATCCGATGTGGACGGTGATGAGCGAGGGCGGGGCGTTTCACACGCGCGGGGAGCTGCCGAAGTATCTAAAACGCCTGCGCGACACCGGGCGGGGGCGCTGGGCGGAGGTATTGGCAGCCAAGCATCCGAAGGAGTGCTGAGGGGAATGGCCGCATGGCGAAGGCGTTGGGGAGGGAAAGTCAAGAACAAAGCTGGCTTTACGGTCCTGAACAGCGGCAAGCGAAAATCACTTATCGGCAATCGCTTTGTTCTCTATCTCCTATCCCGGATCCCTTGCGGAGTCGAGATCAAATGCACACAGCACCGCTGGGGCCACGTCATGGCGCCCGACGCCGCCGATGGCGATCATTCGGCATTCAAAACTCGCCATTTGGCATTTTTGCCTTCCGGGGGGGTTTGCGTTGGCGGGGCAATCACGTTTAACTGGAAAAGCTGGGAACGGGTCGCCAGGGCGGCTGACTCGGCGAGCGCATGGTGAATTTATGAAACCGGACCGGTAAGGCAGGGAAAAACGATGGCAGCAGGAGCGGGCGAAGCTGTGGTGGGATGTTTTCGCAGCATGCTTGCGGCGGTCGGGCTGCGGGGGCAGCCGGGGGCGGTGGAAGTGCAGGGCTCTACGGGCGGTATGCCGGGGAAGGTGGGCGACGAAGGCGGGCCGGCCGTCAGTCACGACTTAAATATCGAGGGGATCAGCAAATATTTCGGTCCGGTGCAGGCGTTGGCGGGGGTGACTTTTACGGTCAAAGCGGGTGAATTTGTCACGTTGCTGGGCCCTTCGGGCTGCGGCAAGACGACGCTTTTGCGGATCATCGCTGGTTTTGAGCGGTCGGACGAGGGTCACGTGCGTCTGGGCGAGCGGCTGCTGGACGATCTGCCGGCCAATCGGCGCCCGGTGAACACGGTGTTTCAGAGCTACGCCCTGTTTCCGCATCTGAGCGTTTACGCCAACATCGCGTTTGGGTTGCGAGCCCGGCATTTTGCCGCGGCGGAGGTGGACAAGCGGGTGGAGTTTGGCTTGGGGATGCTGCAATTGGACGGGCTGGCGGAGCGGTATCCGCACCAGTTGTCCGGTGGGCAGAAGCAGCGGGTGGCGTTGGCGCGGGCGCTAGTGAACGAGCCGGAGGTTCTGCTGCTGGATGAGCCGATGTCAGCCCTGGACGCGAAGCTGCGGGCGGAAGTGCAGATCGAAATGCGGCGGTTGCAGCGCAAGCTGGGCAAGACATTTATTCTGGTGACGCACGATCAGGACGAAGCGATGACTGTTTCGGACCGCATCCTGGTGATGAATCAGGGGCGGATCGAGCAGATCGGCACGTCGTCGGAGGTTTACGAGAAGCCGCGGAATCGTTTTGTGGCTGAGTTCCTGGGGGCGGCCAATCTTATTCCCGCGGAACTGGTAGGCCCTAGGACGGTGCAGACAGCCCTGGGCATGCTGGAATTGCGGGCGGATCCGCGCTGGGAGCGGGGGACGCTGGCGATTCACCCCGAGCGGATCGAAGCCCGGCGGACGCCGCCGAAGTCCAACGGCGTGCGGGTGCGCGTGAAAGATGCGGTGTATCGCGGCGACCACGTGGAATTGCTGGTTGAGCCCGGCCCGCTGCGGGTGCAGGCTGTGCCGGGGATCAATTTTGAGATCGGCGAGCGTTTGTGGCTGGAACTGCCGGCCGAGCGGCTGGAGGTGCTGCTTGACTGACGCGCTGATGTGGTACGGGCACTGGGTGAGCCGGCGGAGGCTGCTGGGGCGGGCGACGAGCCTGATCGCCAGCGGGATTCTCTGGCTGCTGCTGTTTCTGGTGCTGCCGGGGGTGGTGCTGGTGGTGGTGGCGTTCATGTCGCGCGACGCGGACGGGCAGATTGTCTGGTCAGCCACGACGGAAAATTTCAGGCGCTTGCTGGGCTTCGGCATTCTGGGGTGGTCGGCGGACAACGGGTGGATTTTTCTGCGCAGCTTGTGGGTGGCGGGGGTGACGACGCTGGTGGCGGTGGGGCTGGCGTATCCGACAGCGTTTTTCATCGCGGCCAGTTCGCCGCGGCTGCGGTATGTGTGGCTGTCGCTGGTGGTGGTGCCGATGTGCACCAACTTGGTGGTGCGGACGTATGCGTGGGAATTGCTGCTTTCGCCGCAGTTGCCGCCGTCGATGTTCGCGGCCTGGCTGGGGCTGATCGAGCCGGGCCGGGCACTGTATCCCAATCCAGGGGCGGTGTATGTGGGCTTGGCGTCGACGGCGCTGCCGTTCGCGGTACTGCCGCTTTATACCAATGTCGAGCGGCTGGACTGGGCGATCGTGGAGGCGGCGGAGGATTTGTATGCCTCGCGGACGCGGGTGTTTTTCCAGGCGATTCTGCCGCAGACGCTGCCGGGCTTAAGCGTGGCGGTGATTCTGACGTTTGTGCCGGCCTGCGGGATGTTTGTGATCACCGACCGATTGGGCGGGTCGAACTTCTGGCTGGTGGGGAACCTGATCCAGCAGCAATTTGGACCGAGCCGGGACATTCCCTATGGCTCAGCGGTGTGCATCGTGCTGATCGTGCTGACGCTATTGGGTTTGTATCTGTATCGGCGGCGGGGCAAAGCGATTGAGCTGGTTTGAGTGGGCATCTGATCCGCGTTGAGGGCAGTCATGAGCGAACGGCGAAAAATTCACCCAGTGGTCACGATGCTGGCGCTGCCGAGCCTGCTCCTGTTGTATCTGCCGCTGGTGGCGGTGGCGGTGTATTCGGTGAACTCAGCGCGCATCGGGCTGGTGTGGGAAGGATTCACGCTGCGCTGGTATCGGGAGCTGCTGCACAATGAGGCGATGCTGGATGCGGCCCGCAACACGATGATCTTGGGGCTGGTGTCCACGGCCATCGCCACGGTGCTGGGGACGCTCCTGGCCCTGGGGTTGGCGCGCTTCCCCTGGCCTAAGCCGATCGCGCGGACGCTGGATGTGATTGTCGATCTGCCGGTGGTGACGCCGGACATTATTTTCGCCGCGGCGATGGTGATCGCCTTCAGCATGTTGCGGTCGCTGTGGGCGGGTTTTGTGCCGGGCATGCTGGCGATGGTGATCGGGCACGTGACGTTTCAGATTTCGTTTGTGGCCCTGGTGGTGCGCAGCCGGCTGGTCTTGATCGGCCCGACGCTGATGGAGGCGGGGCGCGATCTGTACGCGAGCAGTTTCTACCTGTTCCGCAAGGTGACGCTGCCGCTGCTTTTGCCGGCGATCGTGGCGGGGGCGATGCTGGCGTTTACCTTGTCGCTGGATGATTTTGTCATCAGCTTCTTTACGGCGGGCCCGAAGTCCAACACGCTGCCGATCCTGATTTATTCAGCCCAGCGGCGGGGCTTAAGCCCGCAGATTCACGCGATCTCCACCCTGATCGTTATATTGACGGTGGCTTTGGTGCTCGGTTTGGAGCGCTTCACCCGTTACCGAAAGGCCTGACCATCATGCATGCCAAACACCTGACCCTGATCGTAGCAGCTGCTTTTGTGGCGTTGAGCGTGGGCTTGTGGGCTGGTCCCGCGGCCGTGAAGGCCAAGGACAAGCCGGTGGAGATCAACGTCTACATGTGGTCGGAGTACATCGACCCGGCGATCACCGAGGAGTTTGAGAAGGAAACGGGGATCAAGGTCAATCTGTCGTACTACGAATCGACCGAGGAGATGAAGGCCAAGCTGCAGCACGCGGCCGGCGTGAGCCAGTACGACGTGGTGGTGGCGGACACCCCCTCGGTGCCGATGCTCATCCGCCTGGGGCTGGTCCAGGCGTTGGATCACGGCAAGATCGAGAACCTAAAGAATCTGGACCCGCGCTTCCGCAATGCCGCTTACGACCCGGACAACAAATACACGGTGGTGTATCAGTGGGGCACGGTGGGGCTGATCTATAACAAGGAAAAGCTGCCGAACCTGCCGGCCACCTGGGGCGTGCTGTTTGATCCAGCCAAGCAGGCGGGCACGTTCCTGATGATCGACGAAATGCGTGACCAGATGGGCGTGGCCTTAAGGTATCTGGGCCAATCGGTGAATTGCGTGGACGTCGAGCAGGTGCGCAAGGCCGGCGAGTTGATTTTGACCGCCAAGAAGAGCAAGAACGCCCAGGGTTTTGAGGGCGGCGTGGGCGGGAAGAATCGCGTGGCGGCTGGTTCGGTGGAGATGGCGGTGGTGTGGAACGGCGACGCCTTGCGGGCCATTGAGGAAGACGAAGACCAGAAGCTGGCGTTTTTCGTGCCCGAGGAAGGCTCGATCATCTGGGCGGACGTGATGGTGATCCCCAGCCAGGCTCCGCATGCCGAGGCGGCCCACCGCTTTATCAACTATCTGCTCAAGCCGGAGGTCGGGGCGCAGCTGTCGAACTTCAACAAGTATGCCACGCCCAACGCGGCGGCGATGCCGTTTATCACGCCCGAGGATCGGGAAAATCCGGTGATCTATCCGCCGCAGGAAATCATGGACAAGCTCGAATACCTGCAGGACTTGGGCAACAGCACCCGCATCTACGACGAAGTGTGGACGGCTGTGAAGTCGCGGTAGGAAGCGAAAAACCTGGCGGCTAGTGGCGCAGCTTGGCGGCGTGCAGAGCGTTGATCACCGCGGCGCGATCAGTCGCGCCGAAAAGGGCCGAGGCGGTGACCAGAACTTCCGTCCCGGCGGCGGTGACCTGGGCTACGTTGGCGGGGCTGATGCCGCCATCCATCTCCACGCGGCAGGAGGCGGGGGCGTGTTGGCGGGCCCAGGTGGTTTTGTCCAGGACCTGGGGCATGAACGCCTGACCCGACCGGCCCGGATTGACGCTCATGACCAGCACCAGGTCGAGTTGCGGGAGAAGGTTGGCGAAAAGGGCGAATCGATCCAGCGGCGTGGGGGGATTGACCGCCAGGCCGGCCGCCATGCCGGCGCGATGGATGCGGTCGATCAAGGCCGGGGCGTCGATACCGGCGCGCTCGGCGGCCCGCAACGGTTGGCTGACCTCGGCGTGGAAGGTGAACATGCTGGCCCCGGCTTGGGCAAAGGACTCTAAGTAATCGCCGGGGCGCTCGACCATCAGGTGCACGTCCAGAAACACCTTGGGGAATTCCTTACGCAAGGCGCGGATCATGTCCTGGCCCATGGTCAGGTTGGGCACAAAGTGCCCGTCCATCACGTCCACGTGCAAGAGGTCCGCGCCCTTGTCCAGCACGTCCCGGCACTCGGCAGCCATGTGGGCGAAATCAGCCGAGAGTATGGACGCGGCGATCAGAGGCCTGGAAGGTGGAACGTGCAAATCCAGCATGACGGCATTAGACCTGATCGAAGGCTTTTCGCCAACCCCCCGCCCCCGACCCTCGAAAGTCGCCGTTCGCAGGAGACGGGGATTTTCTTGAAACACCATTCACCACGGAGTTCACGGAGGTCACAGAGTTGAACCCAAAGATTGTTCTGATTCTTCTCCGTGTTCTCTGTGTGCTCTGTGGTGAATTGTCTTTCAGAGGCGACTTCCGGGGGGTAGTTTCGGGAGGGCACTTCCGAGGGGGCTAGAAGTTCATGTCAAAGCCGGCCCGCACGTAGGGTTCGTCGGAGACCCAGCGCTCGCCGCGGTCGGTTAAGCGGTCGAAGCCAAAGCTCTCCCGCGTGTCGAAGGCGTACCCGCCGGCCAGCACCAGCGCGGAGTTGGGGCACACCTGCCAGCGCAGGCCGGCTTCAAGGCGCTTCTGCTCGATTAAGAGCCGCTGGTTGTCCTGGTCTTCGTTGTGGAAGGCCCAGGATTTATTTTCGAACATGGCGAACAGGTGCCAGTGTTCGACGAATTCAAAGTCCACGTTCGCATTGGCGCTAAGCGGCAGGGTGTAGGCCACGTTAACGGTCCACTGCTCGGCCGGCTTCCAGGTCACGCTGCTGCGCGGCAGGCCGAGGGTGTAGCTGAGGGTATCGCTTTCGCGGCGCTGATAGGCGATGCCCGGCAAGGGGATGTCCGGCAGGACGGCCCGATTGCCGTTGTAGTCGAGCATGAGGATGAGGCTGGATTTTTCGTCCAGGTCGTGGCTGGCGATCAAGTCGCCCTTGGCGTAGATGGCTTCCTCGTGTTCATACACCGAGTAGCCGGCAAAGCCCACGCCGGCGATCACGCTGAAGGTCCAGTCCTGCCACTGGCCGACGGTCATGCCCACCGCGGCTGACTGATCCACCATGTCCGGCCGGCCGGTGGTGTTGTGAAAATAGACGATCTCGTGCCCGATCACCGGGCTGGCGGGGTTTTCCGTGTCCAGCCGCCAACGGGCGACCGAGTCGTATTCCGTGCTGGTGTAGTGTTGGGTGGTGCCCTTGACGTGGGCGTCATCTATATAACGGGCGTCGAGGGAGAACTCCACGCTCTGCTTTTCCTGCCAGGGCGAGATCAAGAGGCCCGGGCCGGTCTGGGCGGAAGCAGCGGGGGTAAGGATCGCGGCGCTAAGCGTCAGCGTCAGAGCGAATCCGAAAGTACGCAGGCTGGGGCGAGAAGTGGTCATGCGTGGTTTCCCTGTCAGAAGTGCGGAGGAATCAACAGTCGCTGGTCTGGATTATAGGTTTTCCGCTGGATCAATGTAGGGCAAGGCTTCGCCGGCGTCGGCCATGCGGCGTTTTAGGATGTTTGCCAGTTCCGCCCGGCCGGCGGCCAGGGTGGGGTCGGCCACGAGGTTGTGCAGCTCGTGGGGGTCGTTCTTCAGGTCGTACAAATACGCTTCCACATAGCGATCACTGCCGGGGTCGTTCCAGGTGTCCTTGTCTTGGGGGGCAATGACGCCATATTTCCAGCGTGGGGTGCGAATGGCCCGGCCGATTTGGGTTTCGCTGATCTGAATGAAGACTTCCTGCGGCCAATCGACGCCCTCGCCGGCCGCCAGCTCCTGCAGGGGACGACCACGGAAGGCGGGGGGAACGGGCAGGCCCGCAGCCGCGACGACGGTGGCGGGCAGGTCGATGAGGCTGACCAGCTCCTCGACCGCGGCGCCGCCGCGAAAGCCCGGGCCATGAATGACCAGCGGGACACGGATCGAGGCGTCGTGGCAGGAGCGTTTGTACTCGTGATTGCGCGTCTTAAAGTGGCAGCCGTGGTCGGAGGTATAGATGACCAGCGTGTTGTCCCAAAGCCCAAGTTGCTGCAGTTCGGCCCGCAGGCGCCCGACGTTTTCGTCGATGCTGGCACAGCAGCCTAAGTAGTCCGGGTAGTGCTCACGCCAATCCCCCCCCGGAATCGCCCCCGGAAGTGCCCCCGCCCCCGGAAGAGCAAACCCTTCGCCTGGAAGTTGGGCTGCTTCAGCCCCCGGCTTTGCCGGGGGGTACGTCTGTTGCGCCTGGGCCAGATCGGGCGGGGGAGTGAACCCCCGGAAGCGATCTTTGGAGCCGATCGGCCCGACGTAGCGGTCCAGGTCGTTTTGATGGTGCGGCTCGATGTAGGAGAGGAAGAGGAAAAACGGGCGGGCGGGACGATCAGCGGTCGGTTGGCGTGCGTCAAACGTTGCATGGTCAGTCAGAGCCGGCGACTGTGTCGCCGGACCGGCCTCACAGAGGCCGGCTCGGATACCGCCTGCTCGCCGGGCGTAATCCCGCAGATATTCAAGGGCGAAATCCGTCGTGCGATCGACGCGATAGCCTTCCCAGTCCACGCGCCGGCCGGCCGTGTCGAAGAAGTAGCCTTCGTAGCCGTGGCTGGTCATTTCCAGGGTGTCGGCAGCCATCCAGTAATCGCGGTAGCCGCCGCGCCGGGCTGGGGGCGTGGCTTGGGTCATCAGCTTGTTCTGCCGATCGCTGGCTAAGTGCCACTTGCCCACGTAGGCGGTTTCATATCCCCCCCCGGAAGTAGCGCCGCCCCCGGCAGCGCCCCCGTTCCCGGAAATGCCCCCGGAAGAGAGCAGCTTGGCGATGGTCAGTTGATTCTCAGGCAAGGCGCGATGGTTGGTATAGCAGCCACTCTGCGTGGCATAGACCCCCGATTGCAGACACGAACGCGACGGCCCGCAGACCGGCTGGCAGGTGAACGCATGCTTGAAGCGCACGCCTTGCGCAGCCAAGGCATCGAGGTTGGGCGTAAGCGAATACGGCATGGGCGATGAGCCATAGCAGCCTACGGTGTCCCAACGCTGCTGGTCGGAGAGGATAAAGAGGATGTTGGGCGGCATGACGTGAGGCTATAGCGCGGGAGGTAGGGCGGCAAACCGGCGGGATAATTTGGAGGATAATCGGCCAAAAACGGCAGTCGTTGGTTCGACAGACCAGCAATTCGGCGTAATTTCCAGGCGTTTTTCTATTTTGGCACCAGAAAGCTTAGGTGGTGGGCGCCGTGGATGGTGTGGAAGTCTAAGACTTCCTGGCGCGTAAGTGGGCCAAGGAAGGGGCTGGGTTGAAACGCGCCGCTGTGATTTTTCAGGCGCTCGATGGCGGCGCGGAGTTCGGTGATAGCGGCTTGTTCATCGGCTGGACCGGTGCCGGGCGCGGGGATGAACTGCTGGGGAATGGGGATGCCGGCCTTGATGCGACGGGTGCGGAAGAGGCGGGGCTTAATTAAGCGCGGGCCGATGAGGCGGATGAACCACGGCACGGGCAACTTGATCCCGTCGATCGAGCCATGCATCGGCTGGGCGCAGTGGCGGCAGATTTGCGTTAAGTCCCACTGCCCGGCCTTGTCGTAGCCGCGCTGGTGGAGACGCTGGACTTCGGCGAGCACGGCATCAAGGTTGGGCAGGTCAAACGGCTGGCGACGCGGCGCGGAAGAAGTGGAAGTGGCGGGCATGGGAGTGCTCCTGCTAAAGGTGCGACATCTGATTTTAGGCTTGTCAGAACGGGCAGTAAAAAACCCCCGATATTTCGGGGGCTGTTCCGGGGGCGGGAAAGATTCCGAAGAAATTTCACCGCAGAGGTCGCCGTCTTCGACCCTGAGGCTGAGTCTTGGGCTCAGACCCGAGGGGAGAACGCAGAGAAAAATTCACCACGGAGAACACTGAGAACACAGTGGTCAATTCAAATCATTTTTCTTGTTTGGCTTCTGATCTCTTCTCTGTGCTCTCCGTGCTCTCAGTGGTAAGAACTCCGCTACCTCGGCGGTGAGTTGTTTTTTTTGACTTACTTCTCGTCCAGAATCTCCACGGCCTGGAACTTTTTGCCTTCGAGCATTTCCAGGCTCGCGCCGCCGCCGGTGGAGACGTGGCTGACTTTTTCGGCATACCCGAGCTGTTCGATGGCTGCGGCGCTGTCGCCGCCGCCGATGATGCTCGTGGCGCCGGATTCCGCCACCGCCTGGGCGATGGCCTTGGTGCCTTGGTCAAAGGGCGGCATCTCAAAGACGCCCATGGGTCCGTTCCAGACCACCGTCTTGGCGCCCTTGATGGCCTGGGCGAAAAGCTTCTGCGATTTGGGCCCGATGTCCAAGCCCTGATACCCGTCGGGAATATTGCCCTCCACCACCTGCTTGCGGGCGTCGGCGCTGAAGGCGTCGGCGCAGTGGGTGTCCACCGGCAGCACGATCTTGTCCTTGCCGGCCGCGAGCATGGCCTTGGCGCTGTCGACCAGTTCAGCTTCCACCAGGCTGCTGCCGACCTTCTTGCCCTGGGCTACGAAGAAGGTGTAGGCCATGGCTCCGCCGATGATCACCTTGTCGCAGATTTTCAGGAGATTGGTGATCACGGGAATCTTGTCGCTGACTTTCTTGCCGCCGAGGATGGCCACGAAGGGGCGCTGGGGTTTGTCGATGGCGTCCTTGAGGTATTTGATTTCCTTTTCGACCAGGAAGCCGACGACGCGCGGCTTGCCGGCCATGGCCTGGGGGACGGCGAACATGGAGGCGTCGGTGCGGTGGCAGGTGCCGAAGGCGTCGTTGCAGTAGATGTCGCCGAGGGCGGCCAGCTTGGCGGCGAAGGCGGCGTCGCCCTTGCTTTCAGCCTTGGCAAAGCGCAGGTTTTCGAGCACGAGGACCTGGCCGGCCTGGAGGGCTTTGGCCTTGGCGGCGGCGTCGGGCCCGATGGTGTCGGCCGCGAATTGCACGGGCTTGCCGAGCAATTGCGCCAGGCGCTCGGCGGCGGGCTTGAGGCTGAATTCCGGCTCGGGGCCATCACCCTTGGGGCGGCCCAGGTGGCTCATGAGGATCACTTTCCCGCCGCGCTCCAGCACGCTCTTAAGCGACGGCAGGGCCATGACGATCCGCCGATCGTCGGTGATGTTGCTGCCCTTGAGGGGGACGTTGAAGTCCACGCGCATGAGCACGGTTTTGCCTTGAACGTTGACGTCGGCGATGGTTTTCTTGGCCATGGAGTTTTTTCCTTGCAGGTCGCCTGGGAATGGCCCGGCGAGGGGTGGGGTTTGGTGTTGTTTTCGGTGTGGGCCCCGTGTCCTGGGGGGCGGGCAAATATCATAACCGAGAGAGGTCTATTTTGAGGAATCAGGGTAGTGGGGGAGGGAGGGCGGAGGAAAGGCGGCCGCCTGCGGCGCTTTTGGCGGCGTTAAGGCGTACGATGTGTCTGCCATGAGCACCACGCAATCCATATTGGCAATGCAGACCAGCGCCGGGGCGACTCTTATGGACTTTGGCCCGCCGCGGGGTGAGGAAAAGGGGCCGGTGCAGGTGGTCGAGACGTTCGGTCCTTTCGAGGCGGAATACGCGGCCATCCGCAAGGGCGTGGGGATTTTTCAGATGCCGTTTCGCGGCGTGGTGGAGTTGACGGGGAAGGATCGGCTCACTTTTCTGCATCGGCTGGCCACGGCGGACCTGCGGGCTTTGGCGGTGGGCCAGGCGCGGCGGGCGTTCTTGCTGGATAAAGCGGGACGGATACAGGCGGACTTTTGCGTGCTGAATCTGGCGGAGCGCACGCTGCTGGACTTAGACCTTTCCGAGACGACCACTTTGCCGGCCGTGCTGGACAAATACCTGTTCACCGAAGACGTGCGCATTGCGGATCGCTCGGCCGATGTGGTGCACTTGGGCTTGTTTGGGCCGATGGGCGCCAAGCTGCTTGAAGCGGTCACGGGCCAAACGTGGGCGGACCTGGCCGAATGGGGCGTGCGCGCCATGGCCTATGCTGGTTCGCAGTTAACCGTCTTCCGCCGCGATGACACGGGTTCGCCGGGCCTGCACCTTTTGGCGGCGCGGGACGTGTCGGCAGTCTTATATGAAGCCCTGGCGGCAGCGGTGGGGGGGTTGGTGCCGCAGGTGGAGGACAACACCAAGCGCCCGATCGTAGGGCGCGGCATCGGCTGGTTGGCGTACAACACGGCGCGCATCGAGGCGGGTTCGCCGCTGTATCACATCGACTTCGGCCCGGACTCGCTGCCTGGGGAGACGGGCCTGGTGCCGCAAACCGTCAGTTTCACCAAGGGCTGCTACCTCGGTCAGGAGATCGTGGCTCGGATGCAGAACTTAGGCCACCCCAAGCGCGTACTGGTGGGCCTAAAGACGCAGGACGATCGGCTGCCCGTCGCGGGGTCCGAGGTTCTGGCCCCCGAGGGCGACGTCGTCGGCGGGCTGACGAGTTCCACGCTTTCGCCGTGGCTGGGGCAGGTGGCGGTGGCGTTCGGCATGATCCAGTGGGGCCGGCATCACGCGGGAACCAAGCTGTCACTCCCGGCTGAGGGGAGCATGACCGAAGCGGTGGTATCGCCCTTGCGCATGCTGTAGCGGTGGATCTCACGGCGAAATGAATCCTGATTACTCTTAAGCGCCGCCTGGCGATTTTGACAGGCTGGGGGCTGTCGGGGGTGGGTCTGTAACGATCGTAGCGATTGCAGGAGCTCGCCAAGCCCCTGCTCTTACCTTGTTTTCCTAATCCGCCCCAGTCGCATGCCGCGGCGACCGATAACCCAGATACGGAGGCTGACCGTTAAGCCTTAGGAGGCGGGGACCGCAGTCATGCTGGCGCAAAACCTACAAATTGAGCAGACCGGCGCGCTGGTGGTGGCCAGTCTTGACGTGCGCCGGCTCAGCGGAGCGGAGGCGGATGTCCTGATCGAGGACCTGGCCTCGCGCATGCGCTGTGACGGCGCGACGCACTTTCTGCTGGACATGCGCAAGGTCGAATACGTCGACTCCAGCTGCATCGGGTCGCTGGTGACCTTCCTGCAGGACTTAGAGCACGTCCGCGGGCGGTTGGCGCTGGCTAATTGTCAGCCCAACGTGGCATTTCTCTTTAAGGTCACGCGGCTGGACACGGTCTTTACGCTCTACGATGACTTGGACCAGGCGCGGACGCAGATTCTGCACGGGTGATAGTGGTGTCGGAACAGGCGGCGCTGGGGCACGCTGCGGTATGGATTTCCTCCCCCTCTTTGAGGGGGAGGCGGGAGAGGGTGTAGCGTCTGGACGTTGAACAGCTCCACTTTCGCCATCCGGCTGCGGCCACACCCTCACCGTTCGGCCGAGCTCACGGCCGAGGCCCTACCCTCTCCCTCCAAGAGGGCGAGGGATTGGAAAGGAAATATCCGAGGGGGGGTCAGCGGCCGTCCAACAGACGCAGGCCCAGGAAGTCGCTGAGTTCGGGAATCTGTTTGATCTTGTCGATCACAGCCTGGATGTCGTATTCCAGGCGCACGAATTCCACTTCATCGCCGTCGAGCACGACATAGCTGGCCCGCGGGTCGCGATCGCGCGGCTGCCCGACCGAGCCGGGATTGATGATGCACTTTTCCCGATCGTTAAGCGTATAAAACCCGCCTAAGTCAGCCGGGGGGTAGAAGTCCGGCTCGTCGGTGAAGACGCCCGGCACGTGCGTGTGCCCCACAAAACAGTGCTTTTCGATGCGATCGAAAATCTGGGCCATCTTGCCCGGGGCGGTGACAGCGTCGTCGGGAAAAATGTATTCGTTGATCGGCCGGCGCGGCGAAGCGTGATACCACTGGGCGGCTTCGTACTTCATCCGCACCTGGAGGTTGCCCAGGAAATTCCAGCGGCGCTTGCGGGCGTCGGCGTCGGGCTCGAGATCCAACTGTCGGCGGGTCCAGAAGGCGGCGGACTCGGCGCTGGTGTTGAAGCTCGTCGGCTCGTACATGGCGGCGAAGTCGTGATTGCCCATCAGCGTCCAGACGCACCGCTGCATCACCAGGTCCAGACATTCCCTGGGGTTAGGCCCGTAGCCGATGGTGTCGCCTAGACATACGGTGATGCCGATGCCCCGGCGGTCGATGTCTTCCAACACCACCCTCAGAGCGTCCACGTTGCCATGAATGTCGGAAATAATCGCGATACTCATAGTCCGTCCACATATCCCCCGTAAAGCCAATTCGCCATGAAGGCACTATCATACGCCCTCAATGCCCGACTCGCCCACCCCACCCCCCCCGGAAGTACCCCCGGAAGTACCCCCGGAAACGACGCCCTCGGTTCAGCCCCCGGCTCAGCCGGGGGGTATGTCGTCATCCTCGCCACGCATTCTTCTGGTGCGTCCCTCAGCCTTGGGCGACGTCGCCCGCACGGTCCCCGCTTTGGTGACGCTGCGCCAGGCTTTTCCAGCGGCGCGCATCGACTGGCTGGTGCATGACCAATATGCCGACGTCATCAGCCATCATCCCGCCCTGACGGGCGTGTTGCCCTTTCCCCGGCGGATCTTTAAGCAAGGATTTTTCAGCCGTGCGTCTTGGGCTGCGGCCTGGCAGCTCCGCCGTGCGCTGGTCGAGCCGGGCTATGACATGGTGTTCGACCTCCAAGGGTTGGCCCGCTCGGGCCTGTTTACCTGGCTGACCGGAGCGCGGCGGCGGGTGGGGTTTGCCAATGCCCGGGAGGGGGCGCATCGGGCGTACAACCGCAGGCACCACATCAATCGCTCCATCCACACGGTGGATCGCATGTTGAACCTGCTGGCGGCCGAGGGATTTACGCCCAGCCACGACATGAGCCTGTACGTCAGCCCGGCTGACAATCAATGGCTGGATGAGTATCTGGCTGAGCACGGCGGAACCGATCAGCCCTATGTGGCTTTGGCGCCCACGGCACGCTGGCTGTGCAAGTGCTGGCCGATCGAACGCTATGCGTACTTGGCCAGCCAATTGCTTAAAGCTGGGCGCGTGGGGCAGCGCATGTTCGTGCTGGTGGCACCGGCGGAACGGGCTTATGTGCAGCCGCTCCTAAATGCCTTAGGGTCGGCCGCTCTATTCCCAGCCACCACCGTGGGCCAGCTCATGGCGGTGATCAGCCGGGCGCAGCTGGTGGTCTGCAACGACTCCGCCCCATTGCACATCGCCGTCGGGTTCAAGCGCCCGCTGGCCACCATCTTCGGGCCTACCGATCCGGCCTTGGTCGGGCCGTACCAGCGCCCTGAAACCGTCGCTCGCCCGCCCGGCCTGCCGCCCATGACCGGCCGGGAGTATCGCAAAATGCGCAACGATCAATCCCTGATCGCCCAAGTCACCATCGATCAGGTCTGGCAGATTATCGAAGAGCAACTGGCGCGGCCTGTTTATGCGTCGCGACCCCAACCCCTAACCCCCACCCCCTAACCCCCAACCCCAGCCCATGTTCGACATCATCAAACTTGAGCTGCGTAGCGATTACCCCACCGCCTATGCCCCGGAGGGTTACAAGCTCAAGGATTTTTCGATTATTCGCGGCCCGGATGGCCTGTTCCACGTTTACTACATCAAGACGCCCCAGGGTGTGCCGAATGATTACGTGTTGGGGTTGGAGAACATGATCGGTCATGCGACGACGCCGGACTTTTTTGCGTGGCAGGATCACGATCCGGTGCTGCTGAGCCTGCAACTAAGCTGGGAGTCGCGCTGCGTGATCGCGCCTTATGTGCTGCGCCATGGCGAGCAATGGTGGATGTTCTACACGGGGACGAACGAGCACCGCGCGCGGCTGGGCGTGGCCACGTCGACGGACCTGTTCCGCTGGACGCGGCACCCGATTAATCCGGTTTACGATCCGTCATGTCTGCCCATCGGCACGCCCGGCGGGGGCGGCTGCCGCGACCCGCACGTGGCCAGATTTACAGGCAAGTTCGCCGAGGCCTATCATCTCTACTACACCATCGACGGCCAGGACGACACCGCCTGCGTGGGCTGCGCCACCTCGCGCGATCTGTTGGACTGGCGCGATGCGGGCCGCGTGCTCGTCAGCCCGCACCGCAGCGCAAGCGGCAAGCACTTTTCGTGTGCCGAGTCGTCGGCCGTGCACGAGATCGACGGGCGCTACCTCTTGATCGTCAAGCACTGCTGCGATCAGGGCGCCTGTCACCACGGCTCATTTTTGATCTGGAGCGACAGCCCCACGCATTTTGACTGGGAAAAACGCTGCTGCTGGCTGGACCGGGCCATCAGCATGGAGTTGGTGGCCCGCCGGGGCGACGATTTTCTTTTTGCGTGTTTCAGCTGCGTGTGGTGGAAGTTCCACTTGATCAAGCTCACCCGCGTGGGCGAGCGCTTTAGCGTGAAGGAAAACCTCGCGCGGCAGGAAATCGCGGAATTGATCGGCAGTTAACCGGCGGCAGGCAAGAGAAGGGAGGGGAGTGGGGGGGGCGATGGACCGGGAATAGCCTGCTGGCCGGTCACTTACGAGCTGGATCTTGCGGCGAACGTCCACTGCGAACCAACGCAGGTGTCGGCGATGATGTCGGGAAAGGCCGACCAAAGCGCCGCCGTCGCCCGCGGCCCCGTGCAGTGGGCCGGAGCGAACACCTTGAGCCCAAACACTCCCACCGCCGCGATTGTCTTGGCGATGCGTTCCGCGTTGGCATTAACCAGATGCGTCCCGCCGATGACGGCGTGCATCGGTCGGCCCGTCAAGCGTTGCACGTAGCCCAAGGTATTGATGATGCCCGCATGGGCGCAGCCGAGAATCACCACCAAGCCCTGTGGGGTGTCAAAATAAATCGCCTGATCGTCACGGATGGGGTCCGGTTCCCGGCCGTGCTGATCCAGGTAGAAATCCCCGCCGGTGTCCTCGTAATCCGTGTGTCGAGGAACGGGCCCGCTGACGGTGATGCCGGGCACGACGATGGTGGGGCTGGTGGTCCAGACCAGTCGCGATTCATCACGGCGCAGCTCAGCGGGGTGGAGTGACGCCAAGCCGATTTCACGGGCTTTTTCGCCCTGCCCGCTATAGCGGGGCAAGAGCGCGTCCGGGTGCAGGTACACGCGCGACTTTGGCGCACGGTCGAGCACGCTCCGCAGTCCGCCGGTGTGGTCGTAATGCCCGTGACTGAGCACCACCGCGTCGACTTGATCTAGATCAAACCCCAGTCGTTCCGCGTTAGGCATCAAGGCGTGGCCTTGGCCGGTGTCGAAGAGGATCCGCTGTCCGTGCGCTTGGATCCAATACGCCAGACCGTGTTCGCCGATCAATCCCTGCCGACGGACGGTGTTCTCCACGAGGATGGTCACGCGGATTGGTTGTTCCATCACGCCTGTTCCTGCGCGGGTTTGATTTGGCGCAATTTGAACGTCGCGCGGGCTTTTGCCTTACAGGTTCCGTTTTGCAGGAGTTCAGCCTCCATCCGGAAGAGCGGCTGCCGTTCTTCGACCTGCCAGGCCCGGATGACCGCTGGTTCGCCCAACCGTACCGGATGGCGAAAGCGGACGGTCAGTTCCGCGGTTACGGCAGCGCGCCCATGCAGGAACAGCCAATGCGTCATGGCCCCATCCAGCAGGGCGGAGATCACCCCGCCGTGCAATAAACCGGGGTAACCGCTGAATAGTACCGGGCAGGCGAACGTCCCCACCGCGCGATCCTGATCGTCCAGCTCATACTTCATGCGCAGACCATGCCCGCACGTGGGGCTGCACACCACGCAATCGGGATGATGCTCAAGACCCAGGTCAGGATTGGCAGTCATGTCCGTGTCCGCCGCCGTGGTGGTCGTGATGGCAGGGCTCGGGGTTGACGGTCAGGCGATTGTCCAACCAGGCTTGCACAGCCGTCACAGCCGGCTGGACGGCTGCACCCTGCACGACTTTGATGCCCGCATCAGCCAGCATGATCACCGCGCGCTCGCCGATGCCCCCGGCCAGCACCACCTCCGCGCCTTGTTGCGCCAGCCAACGCGGCAGGACGCCGGGCTGATGCGGCGGCGTCGGCAAGTCGCGGCGCGACACGATCGAACGGGTTTCCACGTCGGCATCAAAAAACGCCATGGCGGGCGCTCCGCCGAAGTGAGGACACAACTGATCGCCTTCCAGAGGCACGGCAATGCGCTTCATGGTTGATCCTCCTCGAAAAAAGCTGGCACGTTGCTCTTTAAGGAACCGATCGTACAACAAAATCCCAAGGCGATCATGCCCGGAGGTCAGATTAGAACTACTCTCAGGCGGCAGTGGTTGGCAGTGGGGGGCTGTCGTGTATGGGTCGAGGGCTAAATCAACCCCTTATACGCCCCGCCGTCGACAAGGATATTGCTGCCCGTGACAAACCCCGCCTGCTGCGAGGCCAAGAAGGCGACGACCGCGCCGAAATCCCCGGCTGTGCCCAGACGACCGGCGGGAATGGTCTTGGCCATCTCCGCCAGCGCAGTTTCGGGAGTGGTGCCCTTCTGCTGGGCTTGATTTTTGGCCAGTTGCTGCATGCGATCGGTGGCGTGCAGGCCCGGCAGCACCGCGTTGACGGTGATGCCAAAGGGGGCCAGTTCCGTGGCGATGGTCTTCATAAAGCCCGTTAAGCCCGATCTCGCCACGTTGGACAAAAGCAGGGTGTCGATCGGCTGCTTGACCGCAATGGACGTGATCATCAGGATGCGCCCCCAGCCTTGGGCTTTCATCGCCTCGGTCACGCCGGCCACCAGGCGCACGGCGCTCAGCAACGTCAATTCCAGGGCCTGGGGATATTGCTCAAGTTTCACGTCGGCATATTTACCGGGGGGCGGCCCGCCGGCATTGGTCACCAGGATGTCGGGGTTACCCAGCTGGGCTTTGACGGCAACGAGCAGGGAATCGATGTCCCCCGGCTTGGCCATGTCGGCTGTGTACCCCCGGACTTCGCTGCCGGTGGCCGCGGCGATTTCCCCAGCCACGCGCTGCACGTCGCCTGTCGTGCGGGCGCAGATCGCCACCCGGCAGCCTTCGCGCGCCAGCGCCTCGGCGCAGCCGCGTCCTAAACCCTTGGTGGCCGCTGTCACCAACGCCAGTTTGTTTTTTAGTCCCAGGTCCATGCGCTAGTCTCCGCTTGATCCGCTCGGGCGATTAATCCTGTTACACCGCCTCGAAGTGTGCGCTAAAATGCCGCAAGAATCGTGGCTGGTACGTGATCCGGTGCCCGCCGACGGCTTGGCGGTTCCGCCAGACTTCTTCGACTACTTCAATCAGATAATCGAAGTGGCTTTGCGTGTAAACTCGGCGGGGGAATGCCAGTCTTACCAATTCCAGCGGCGAGGGCTGTTCGCGGCCATCCTTGTCAAAGCGCCCGAACATCACGCTCCCGAGCTCCACGCCGCGGATTCCGCCAGCCACGTACAGCGCGTTGACCAGTCCGATGCCCGGATACTGCAGCGCCGGCACGTGTGGCACGAACGCCTTGGCGTCCAGAAACACCGCATGTCCGCCCACGGGGCGCACGAACGGCACGCCCAAGGCCGCCAGCTTCTTGCCTAGATACTGCACCGTGGCGTGACGATACACCTGATAATCCTCTTCCAGGGCTTCGTTAAGGCCCACGGCGATCACTTCCAGGTCCCGCCCGGCCAGCCCGCCGTAGGTGGGAAAACCTTCGCGCAATATCAGGAGGTTCTTAAAATCCTCCGCCCATTGATCGTCGCGGCAAGTAAAAAAGCCGCCGATGTTCGCCAAGCCGTCTTTCTTGCAGCTCATCGTCGCGGCGTCGGCGTAGGAGAACATTTCCTGGGCGATGGCCAGGAGCGATTTGTCCTTGTATCCAGGCTCGCGCTCGTGGATGAAATAGGCGTTTTCGGCAAAACGGCAGGCGTCAATCACCAGCGGAATGCGGTGTTTATTGAGCAATTGCTTGACTTGCCGCACATTGGCCATCGCCACCGGCTGGCCGCCGCCGGTGTTGTTCGTCACGGTGATCATGCAGAAGGGAATCTTCTGCGGCCCGTGTTCATCGATGCACCGCTGGAGCTTGACTAAGTCCATATTGCCTTTGAACGGCGCTTCCAGTCCCGGCTCAAGCCCTTCGGCGCAGACCAAGTCGACCGCTCGTGCCCCGACGAATTCCACGTTCGCCCGCGTGGTGTCGAAGTGGCTGTTGTTGGGAATCACGTCGCCGGGTTTGAGCCGCGTGTAAGCCAGAATGCCCTCGGCGGCGCGACCCTGGTGCGTGGGAAAGACGTGTTTCATTCCCGTGATGGTCTGAACCGTCTGCGCGAACTTCTTCCACGAGCGGCTGCCCGCGTAGCTTTCGTCGCCGATCATCATCGCCGCCCACTGCTGGGTGGACATCGCCCCGGTGCCGCTGTCGGTCAATAGGTCGATGCAGCAATCCTCCGCGTCCAGCAGAAACACGTTGTAATGCGCCCGCTTAAGCGCTTCTAAGCGCTGGTCCCGCGAGATCAGCTTCAGCGGCTCGGTCATTTTGATCCGAAACGGCTCGATAATCGTCCGCATGTCCATGCTCCTTGCGCTGTCCGGTCGTAAGCGCCCCGCGGCGCCAATTTCTTCACAGGTGGTTTGTGAATTGTGTCAGCATACAAGCTGTCCAGTGATTTGTTCAAACACGCGTTTTGGCGGCAGATCCTGCTGATATGAGCCTTCGATCATAAAAGTGAATCTCTTTTGGGTCCGCGATTCTCGCCTCGTCGCTGTCGGGCGCATCACCCTATCCCGCGGTATAGTGCTTGCACCATGTTGGTTTTAGCGGGCATTGATGAGGCAGGCTACGGGCCGTTGTTTGGGCCGTTGGTGATCGGGCGCTCCGTGGTGGCTGTCGATCAGCCGCGCCCGGCGGATTGGCCGAGCGGCAGGCTGGATGTCTGGAAGATGTTGCGCTCGGCGGTTTGCCTGGATCGCACCTGCCGGCGGGGGCGCATCGCCGTCAACGACTCAAAAAAACTTCATCAATCCGGGGCGGAGCAGAAGCGCCTGCGCCACTTAGAGCGCGGGTGCCTGGCCTTTGCCGCGCTGGCGGGCAGTCGGCCCGCACACCTGGGCCAATGGCTGGATTTTCTAGGCGAAGACACGCACCGCGATCTCACTGGTCTGCCGTGGTATGAGCCGGTCGAGGCTAATCCGTGGGGCGCGCTGCCGATGGATTGCAGCGCGGGCGAGATCGCCATCGACGCCAACCTGCTTTCCACTGCCGCGCGGCAAGCGGGCGTCGCCGCGGTCGATCTGGGCGCCGCCGTGGTGTTTGAGGATCGCTTTAACCGTATGGTGGCCGCCACACGTTCCAAGGCTTCGGCTAGTTTCACCTTCGTGGCTAAACACCTGACACACATCTGGAATCGCTTCGGGGAGCACCATCCCTTGGTGGTGGTGGATCGGCAATCCGGGCGCACGCATTACCGCGAACTGCTGGCCATGATTTTCCCCGGCGACAAAGTCCATCTGCGCGTGCTGGAAGAATCACCCAACCGCAGTGCCTATCACCTCCAGCAGATTTCCCCCGGAAGTTTTTCCATCCCCGGGAGTCATCAAGCCAGCGTCGCAATTCCATGCGGGGCTCCCCCCGGAAGCAATGCCGCCTCCGGACATGCCCCCGGACATGATGGCATCAACGAGCCGCGTGCGTCAGCAAGCGGTGAATCAGCTTCCGCTCCCTTACGGTCGCGGCTCGTTAATCCCAAGCAGGAACCGCCGTCCCGGGCCATGACGGTCAGCTTTGAAGTGGATGGCGAGAGTGCGAGCTTGCCCACCGCCCTGGCCAGCATGATCAGCAAATACACCCGCGAACTGCTCATGGCCCGCTTCCAGGCCTACTTTTCCGCCCGCGTGCCGGACGTTAAACCCACGGCTGGCTACGGCGCCGACGCCAAACGCTTCTGGCAGGAGATCGAGCCGCGCCTGGCGGACTTGGCCATTGTCGGCGATTGTTTGCGTAGAATCAGTTGACCCGGCGCCGTCAGTCCGACTCGTCGCGCATCCGTCAAACGCGCCAATCGACTCATGGGAGAACTTTCCATGGCTAAGCCTGAACCGTATCGACCGCCGGTGGATCAACTATTGACTATTGGCGAGCCCGCAAAATGCGGCGTCAGCAGCTTGGATGATTGGCCGGACTATCCGACAACGCTGGGCTTAACCGCTGCGGACGTGCCGGAATTGATCCGCATGGCCGTGGACAAGCAATGGGATCATGCGTGCCAGGACCTTCCGTCCATCTGGGCTTCGTTGCACGCCCGGCGGGCCTTGGGGCAACTACGCGCCGCCGAGGCGATTCAACCGCTGCTGAAATCGCTCAATCACCTGGACAAGATCGACGACGACGCGGGCTTGGAGGAAATGCCTCTGGTTCTGGGCTTGATCGGTCCCCCGGCCGTGGAGTGGGCGGGATTGTTTCTGGAAAATGCGACCAACGAAATGTACGCCCGGGCCGCCGCGGGCGACGCCCTGATGCGGATCGGCCAGCGTTTTCCCGACAGCCGCGCCGCCTGCGTCGTCAATCTCTGCCGCACGTTGGCCAAAGCCCGGTGGAATGATCCGGGAATCAACGGCCTAATCATCGCGAACCTGGTTGAACTCAAAGCGGTCGAATCCGCCGACGTTATCCGCCAAGCCTTCCTGGACGACTACGTGGATGAATCGATCGTGGGAGATTGGCAGGACGTTAGTGCCGAACTAGGCGTCGCGTTGCCCAAGGGACCGTTAGAGAGTCCGCGCGCCGCGTCAGATATTCGTCGTCGCTAATTGACGGCCCGGCGTCGCTTGGGCTATGCTTGCGGGCCGTTTGCCCCCTTCGTCTAGTGGCCTAGGACATCGGATTCTCAGTCCGAGAACAGGGGTTCGACTCCCCTAGGGGGTATTCGGTGTTTGTTAGCGTACCCATCTCCTGCCTCCGTATCGCGGAAAACCCGAGAAAACGTGGGGTCTTTTGAGCGTCGGCTCTGGTCGTGCGGCATCCTGCGGCCTGGAACGTGCACCTGCTGTGCCGGATTCTGTGCCGGATTTTCGGCGGGCGTTTCGGGTGTGGATCTGCTGATCAGTCCGGGCGCACTTGCAGGGGTTGTTCCGGGCGCACGTCCGGGTTAATCGCTTCGCTGAAGTGTTCGTCCGCCACCTGCAGGTAGTGCTTGGCAGCGACGTAGGCGCAGGGGGATCGCTTGGGGTGGGTTGTGTGGACGGGGCCGTTTCGTGGAGGGGAAAGACTCAGCTGGGGCGGCCGTCGCTGTCGCCGGAGGCGCGGTCTTCCCAACAGCCTCGACCTGTGTCTGCCAATGGCGTGAGGGCATCCGCTGCTTCTCGGGCCGTCCTGTAAAGTCGCGACGATTGCCGCCTATGCGCATCCGTGCGTATCATGCCAAGCGACATAACTCCGCTTAGCGTCCGCGCCCAAGGGAATCCATGGCGGGCGTGGCGACAGGGACTTGGGGGATCTGATTCGACTTCTTGGCACGGACAAACCCGGCGGCCGGTGAAGCATGAAGCACGAAATCCACGTGGCACAGATCCGCTTGGAACCCCGCAAGGGCGAGGTGCGATGGAATGCGGATCAGTTGATGGGCGTGCTGGCGCAGCTTGCGGGGCAGGACATGGACGTGGTCGTCACGCCGGAATGCTTTCTGGACGGCTACGCGGCCAACCAGGCGTCTGTGACCCGCGCGGATCTTCTAGGCTGGGCGGTCGATCCGGCCACATCGGTCCTCACGCGCCACATTTCCGCGTGGTGCGCGGCCAGCCGGGCCTGGATGGTCTTAGGCTGCACGCGGCGGGAGGGCGAACAGATCTTTAACAGCGCGCTGGTCTACGATCGCGCGGGGAGATTAGCGGGGGTGTACGACAAACTGCATTGCCAGACGCACGACCAGAAATTCACGCGGGGCGGGAAGCTCGGTGTGTTTGAGGCGGATTTTGGGCCGTTCGGCGTGATGATCTGCGCGGATCGACGCTGGCCGGAGACCGTTCGGGCTATGGCCAAGGCCGGGGCGAGGGTGATCTTTAACCCGACCTATGGCATGCACGACGATCTGAACCTGGCCATGATGCGTACGCGGTCGTTCGAGAGCGAGGTGTTCATCGCGTTTACGCATCCGCGGCAATCTCTGGTGACCGGCCCGCGCGGCGAGGTGATCCACGATACAACAAGTTCCCAGGGCGATTACTCGGTGACGACGATTGATCTGGCCGAGGCGGACCGAGCGCGGCAGGGGCCCATGGCGCACCTGCGCGATCGCCGCACGGACTTGTACGGGGTGTAACGGGTCGTGGCTGGTCAAGATTGAACTGACGCGGAAGCAGGATGCGGGCAAGCCGTTTGATCTGGCGGTGTTGATGGATCAGGGCATTGCAGGGTACCCGTATGCCCTGCCGCAGCGCGGGGGGGGGTAGCTGAGGCAGGGCAGACGCCGCCCTGGTCGGTGAGTCGCCATAACCAGCGAAGATCGGGTGGGATCGATCAGGTGGCGCGGCAGGCGCCCAACTGGGCCGAGCCATCGGGGACCGATCAACTGGGGCGTTTGATAACCCCCCACCCCCCAGGCGGAATTCTCTGCGCACCCCATGCGTCCATCCGCCGCTTGCCCCAAAAAAATCTAACATCTTCGCCATCACCGCGAAACGCACCCGCTGCGTCCGCTGGCTCGCCCAGAGCGTCACTTGAAGTCCGTCCCGTGCCGCTCAAGCGATTGGCGATAGGGCTGTAAGTAGCGGTCATCCTCGAACGTGCCGCCATGATAGCCAGCCCGCCCCGACCCCGGCGAAAGCCATCGCCCCGCCCCGCTAGCCCTGTCGCGGCAGGGGCCATAGGCAGTCCACGTGGCTCCGACCCCTGTTTCCGTTGGCGTAACACCCGTGCCACGTCTTGCCCACCAGTTCCAAGCGGCCGTCCCCGTCCACGTCCGCCACCGTCGCGCTGTGCGTTCCCAGGTTCGCGTCCAGCAATACGTGCGTCCGCCATCCCGACCCCTCCCGCGACAACGCCATCCACTGGCCCCGTCCCTTTTCCATCTCGGCCGCGAAAATCTCCAGCCTCCCATCCCCATCCAGATCCGCCGCCGCCAGCGAGTGGATCGCCTGATGCCCTGCCTCCGCCGGCAACAAAATCTCCGGCCGCCACGCCTCCGACACGCTCCCCAGCCGACGCAACAGCGCCAGCCGCGCGTTCTCCTTGAGCTCCGATTCCGTGATCACCACCTCCACCTGGCCATCCCCATCCACGTCCGCCACCACCAGCCGCGACTCCCGATCCCACCCCAAACCCTCAGGCACCAGCGGCCGACGCTCCCAACGCGTTCCGTCCCCGTTCACGTTCACGAACCAACCCTGGTTCGTCACCACGTCCAGCCCCCGACCCGTCACGCTGGGCGTCAACGCCGTCCCGTCCCCCGCCAATCCCTCGGCAATCACCTGCATTGTCCAGGGCCTGCGCACCTCACGCCCCGGCCGAAAAATCATCGCCCGCCCGTCCTTCTCACGCACCAACACCTCCACCTTCCCGTCCCCGTCGACGTCTCCCGTCAGCATGTCATGCGGGTCCGTCAAACCTTCATGCACCACGTGCGGCCGCCAGCCCGCCAGACCCTCCCCCGGCCGCTCGATCCACCACAACTGGTGATGCCAGTCCCCGCAGACGATCTCCATCCGCCCGTCCCCGTCATAGTCCACCGCCACCGCTCCCACCTGCGGCTCAATAGCATTGGTGATCACATGCCGCGTCCAACGCCTCCCCAACGGCTCAAGATCGTACAGGTGATAAAAACCCCCTCGCCCACCCGTGGCGAACTCCATCCGACCATCCCCGTCGAAGTCCGCGCACACCATCCCTCCCCAATCCCGATACCCCGGATCCTCCTCAATGAACTGGTGCTCGTAGGCGAACCGCTGGTTCTTCGCGTCCATCCTTGCCCATCCTTTCATTAATCCTGCGGACCCACCCCAGGTTCACACGCCATGCCCGCATCCTAGCGCCGTCCACCGCCCATGCCATGGCTTGCAGCCCCGCGCCGCCGCCGGAATTTTCCCCGCTACGGGACAAATCACGCCCCGCCCCGCTTGGCAGGGTCCGCCATCATCCTCGCAAGCCCAACACAAAAAACACTGATCTATATGCTGGCGGATTGGTACTTATTCCATACCAAGGAATTGAAATCCGACCCTTATTTTTTTCTTGCATGCACGTCTGACCGGTACTATAGTACGAAAGTGGGGTCTTCGTTGTTGCGGCTAAATCATATGTTTCAGGCACTGTTTTTTGTCGGCCGCTAACGATTTACCGATTCGATTACTCGTCCAGCCATCGAAGGCATCGCGCTAGGCGCGTGGTCTGGATTAATCACGAAGTTCGATCACTCTACGAGGAGAAGATGCGATGCGTATGTCCTTGCGCCCCGTCCTGGCCGCAGCCCTGTTGCTGATCGTGTCCGGCCCTGCCTTCGCGGCCCTTTCGGGCAACCTGATTCCTAACGGCGACTTTGAGAGTGTGGACAATCTCAAGACGTCCGGCGGCAACGACAGCCTGAACAACTACATCCCCATTCACCGCTCCAACATCGACACCGACTGGGGCCGCTGGCTGGCCATGTGGGGCCCGCCCTCCCAGGCTGACGACCCCAACGCCACCGCCGGCTTCTCCACCTACAACGACCCCCGCGACCTCGCCGAGACCGGCGGCGACACCCGGCCCACCGGCGACTTGGGCACCTTCAACCGCTCCGTTGATCCGATCAACCCCGGCAGCGGCAACCACGTCATGGAGAACATCCTCTTCCGCTCCCGCACCGGCCTGTGGATCCACGCCCCGGCCAATCAGGTCGCCGGCCCCATCTCCTTCTCCTTCAGCTTCTTCCAAGACCTCCTCGACAACCACCCCGGCTCCTGGTTCAACGTCAGCCTCTACGGCCTGAACTTTGATTTTCCTCACGACACGGCCTACCTCACTGACGGCACGGCTGGCAACTTCATAACCCCCATCCTCTACGGCAACCCCCAGAACCTCGACGGCGACATCCTCGCCTATTGCAGCTTCGGAGCGTTCGCGCTGACCGCTCCCCCCCCCGGCCATGACTACTCCGATGAGTTCAACATCTGGCGCAACGTCTCGACCGACAACGCCGGCGACGACATGTGGATTGCCGCGCCCAAGAACTTCATGACCGCCAACCTCACGCAGACCTACGACAACTATGCTGTCGTCATCTACTCCGTCGCCTACTCCGAGGGCGATCCTTATTTCTGGCTCGATGAGGGAAAGATCACCGAGTCTCCCTCCATCCTTTTCGATGACATCGACTTCCGCGTGTCGGTGGCGCCGTCGTACATTCCCGGCGACTTCAACGGCGACGGCGTGATCACGTTGTCGGACATCAATCCGTTCAAGTTGGCGCTGACGGACACGGCAGCCTGGCAGGCGGCGTATCCGGAGGTGGTGCTGACGGACGTGGATCCCAACGGCGACGGCGTGATCACGTTGTCGGACATCAACCCGTTCAAGGCGATCCTGACCGGCGGCGCGGCGGCGGTAGTGCCCGAGCCGGCGACGCTGAGCCTGCTGGCGCTCGGTGGCCTGTCTCTGCTCCGCCGACGCTGATCCTGAGGGCTATGCAACACGTCACTCCATGCAAGCCTGCGTCCCCGGACGTGGGCTTTATCTTTCCTATGCGGGCACGAGTAAAGTAGTGTCCGATCGCGAGCCCGAGGATGGGCGAGAGCTGAACCACAACGATCCTCAGGCGACGATAGGCGCAAAAAGATAGGGCCGATCCGTCCGGCGCCCGTCAGATGCCGACACCGCGTCGCACTTCCAACCACGACCAAGGACGGTGAATCGCAAGGCGTTGTGATCCTGGAGGATGACCATGCGTGAGGTGCAGTGGGAGCGGATGTTTCCCGACGAGCTCGAAGCGGCCATGGCGGCGTGCCCGGTGGTGTGGGTGCCCCAGGGATTGTGCGAGCCGCACGGACCTCAGAACGCCCTGGGGCTTGATGCGCTCAAGGCGCAGGCGATCTGCGTCGCCGCCGCGCGCGCGCACGGAGGGATCGTCGCGCCGGTGGACTTCTGGCACGTCCACGAAACAGGCGTGTTCGCCCCCTGGGCGCGGAATGCGATCGGCCAGATGCGGACGTGGCTGACGGCCGTGCCGGCGTGGATTCACTTCAAGCATGTGTGCTATCAGTGGCGGGCCTTCGATGCCCTGGGCTTCCACGCGGCCATCATGCTGACAGGACACTACGGCGCGAACTGGACGGATCTGAAGACGCTCACCGGGCTGCTGCAACCCCACCTGTCGATGCGGTTGTACGGCCTGCCCGACTGGGAGGCCAACATCAACGGCTTCGACGGCCAGGGCAACAACAAGGGTGACCACGCGGGCAAGGTGGAAACGAGCCTGCTGTGGGCGCTGCGGCCCGAGTGCGTGGACGTGTCGCGCATCCCGCCCCCGGAAGTTCAGAAGAGCTTGCGGGAGGAGCACCGGCATTTTGCCATGGGCGCCGACGCGCCGCAGGCGGACCGTCGTGTGGGCGAGCGGATGGTGCGTGACGAGGTGGCGTACCTGGGCCGCAGGGCCAAGGAACTGCTGGCGGCATACGACAAGGACGCCCCCAAGGAGCACAAGCCGGTGTCGTTCGTGGAGCTCGAGCGGATTTGGCAGGAGGTGGTCAAGCCCAACTTCGTGAATTTCCGCTGCATGCAGAACGTCGAACCACCGAACCTCCCCCCGGCCGACTCGCGCTGGAGTTTTAACTGCCATATCCCGGACGGCATAGGCTGACCGTACAAGGCCGCCCCTTATTCGATGCCGAAAACCCGCGGCGGGTCGGCCGACATGTCGATGCGGGCTAGGCTCAGGCCGCCGTGGCAGCAGTGGGACATGTACCAGCGTCCGTCCCACGCGAATACCTCGGAGGCATGGGTACTGATGAGTCGTCCAGGCTTGCTGAATTCGAAGGGCGTGTCGGCGACGGCATGCCACGTGGAAAGATCCTGGGTGTAGAACAGGTGCCAGCGGCCGCCGTGGAACACGACGCCGGGCGACTCGCACATGATCGGCTCGCGCTCGAAAAGTCCCATCTCCAGCACCGGGCCACGGTCCTCCCAGTGCAGCAGGTCACGGGAGACCGCGTGGCCGATGGCGCACACGCGAGGTTTGTGGGTCAGGGCGACGTAGTAGAGGAAGAACTGACTATCCACCCGAATCACGTGCGGATCACGGCAGCAGCCGGGGCGGAACTGGTTCGAGTCGGCGTCCTCCCACGGCGACCACCAGGGGGCGGGGTGGAAGACCGGGTTGTCGGGGCATGGCGTCCAGTTGAACAGGTCGGTGCTGGTGGCGACGCCGATGTGCTGACGCTGGTGCCGCCGGCCCTCGGGCCAGTCGTACCGGCTGTAGAACAGGTAGTAGGTTCCCGCGTGTTCGAAGCAGTAGGGCGCGTTGGCCCCCGGGTGCCACTCCCAGGAGGGCTTGGGGGTCTTAGGCAGGATGTCCGGCTGCCGCTGCCAGGTGATGAGGTCCTTGCTAGTGGCGTGGCCGATCACGTTGTCCAGTGGCGTGCCGGGCGCATTCCAGATGTGAAACAGATGCCACGTGTCGCCGGCCCGGATGAAGCTGTGATCGTTGATGTTCGGCCCGGGGGTGTACACGTCTCGAAATGGTGGGGTGACGGTAATCGCCATGGGCATGGGGGCCTTTCATGAAGAGGGTACGCGTCAGCTCGTCTTCCAGGTCTTGCCCGCGCGCGCGATGCGGCGACTTGGATCGACTTCGACGGTCTTGCCCTCGAGAATCACGCGATGAATCTCAAGGTCTCCCTGCACCGGTCGGATGGCGAGCGTCCGCCCGTCATAGTTGAATGTCCCCCAGGCTGACCCCGTCGTGAAAATGCACCGCAGCGCCTTGCTCCCCGCGGGCAGGCGCGGAGCAAGGTGAAGCGTCTTTGCCACCGCGTCGTAGCGGAATCCCGACATCGCCAGCAGCATGCCCCAGCTCGCCAAGGCCCGCGCGTAGTGATGCCCGCACTCCAATTCGTCGTAGGGATTTCTCCGCCGTCCGTCGTAGCGATGCCGTACCGCCCCCGCGATCGCCAGCCCTTCTTCCACGAGCCCCTCGTAGATCAGATGGCTGGCCACCTGGTACTCGATCCCCGTCCACACCTCGTCGCTGTAGGGGAACGGGTACTTCGGTCGCCCGCCGCGCGGCCAGCTGCACAGCAGCAGCCCCGACTCGTCCGCCAGGGCATGGATCCGCTGGAGATTACAGTGATCGCCCAACGGCCCACGGAAGTTGTGCTTGAACACCGCCGCGAGCGAGGACTTGATGATGTCCTCGTCGAGCACATATCCCAATCCCCCCACGTGCGCGGCAAGCTGTCCGAACGCCTGATCGCTCAGACATCCGATGCCATGCTGGTACTTGGGCGCGTCGGGTTTGAGACAGTCGAGTGTCTGCACTAGATACTCGCCATTGAAGAGCTCCCGCCGGGTCTTCTCCCGTCCCGCGCGATGCAGACGTTCGTACTCTGCCGCTGACGTGTCGTCCCCCAGATGCCGGGCCATCTTCGCTCCGGCCGCCAGCGCCGCCAGATAGAAGCACTGCGCCAACGGGTTCGGCCCCTGGAAGTTGATGTCGTAGGTGTTGTGCTGATCGCCCTCGACCACGCCGTCCCGATCGCTGTCCCATTGATGCCACGCAAACTCGAGCGCACGCTTGGCATGCGGCCACATGAATCGCAGGTACTCGTCGTCGCCGCTGAATCGCCAGTCGCGGTAGAGCTGCACGATCCCGCCAAGTTGGCCGTCGCTCGCCGCGTGCTTGCCGCTGGCCGGCGTGCCCAGCGGCAGCGGCAGACGGAAGACCACCGCGCCCTTCCGCCCCTGCTCGTCGCTGTCGAAGGATCGCTCGTACTCGGCCCGGCGCATCGTGCGGTGCAGCGAGGGGAACAAGAAGGCTTGCGTCAGCGCGTAGTTCCAGACGTGCGTGCAGGAACCCTCGCAACACCCAGCCCCGTTGCCGCACCCTTCCCAGCCATAGAACGTGCCGTCCTGGAGCTGCAGGCAGGTGGGGCTGCGCAGGATCGAGGCGGTGTTGGCGGCCGACTCGATGACCGCCGGCGGCAAGGTAGAGCCGAACAAGGCCTTCTGAAACGCCCGCGTGCGGCCCACAAGATCCTTGCGCCGCGCGAAGAAATCCTCAGCCGCGTCCCAGGCCGTGGGGTAGCGCTTCGCGTAGGCGTTGGTCCAACGGGGCTTCTCGCTGTCGGGCTTGTCACCCTCACCCCAGTATTTGAGGAATGTCGGGAAGCACCAACTGATGAGGATGGGCATCTCCACCCGCTCCCCCGGCGCGAGCGTCGCGCACAGGCCCAGGCTCCCGGGGTGACGCCAGCCGCGATCGGTGTAGCGGGGGGCTTTGTCGAAGCGTCCGCTCTCGCTGAACATGTCCCAGAAGTGATGCAGGTTGTCGAACCACGCGCCCCCGCGCAGCCAGTTCGGCATGACCGTCACGTCCGGCCAATCGGTGGTCAGCGCGACGGTCCCGTGGCGGTGATCGCCGGCCGGGAAACGCTCGTTGGTGAAATCGATCCCGCGGCAATTCATCCCCTGGCGGAAGTCGTTGAACGATTTATCCGCCTCTTCCTTCGTCGGGGGCGTGGTCATGCCCACGGGGTTGTTGAGCGTCAGCGCCAGCGTCGCTCGGACCCTTGCGCTGGTCCGGTTCTCGAGCTGGTACGTCAGGCAGGCCACCGGCATGGCCGACGCCTCGGCGTCCAACGGTATGAAGGGGCTAAAGGCCTCGAGCGACACGTCCAGCGGGCAGGCCGCGTGCTTGAAGCGGATCTGGGCGAAGGGGAACTTGCCCGTGAATGCCGCCTCACTGAAATGCGGCAGGCCGTCGCCCTGGGCACGGTCCGTGCCGAAGCCATCGCCTTTGAAATCCATGCGAGGTGGGCCGCCGGTGAAGCTACGCGCGGGCGGCCCTTGCACCACACGTGTCTGGCTCGCCTGGCCCTCTTGTTGACACCACAGGATGGGAAAGGCGAGCTCCAGGAACGAGCCTTTGTTCGGCCGATTGAAGATCTCCCAGTCGCGCAGCGACCCCCGTCCCTCCAGACTCACGCAACCTGTCCCGATGCCTCCCAGCGGAAACGCCACCTCGCGCAACCGGTCGCCGCGATAAACGTAAGAGCTTGGCATAGCGCACGGCTCCTGTCCGACCTCACTGAAGTCCAGCCCATGACCTCTATCATGGTAACTATTCAGTGACAACCGGATTCATCGCGGGAATCCGACCTTTTTATCGTTTGTGGAGACCGCCGCCTGCGCCCTGCCTGACCGCTAAGCGGGCGATATACTGCCATGTGTTACCGCGCGAAAGGGGTTCCCGATGCCGGTCTCGCCGCAGTTAGGCGCCAACGTCATGTTCTCCGAGGCGCCTCAGTTGACGGACCATTTCCTCAAGACGCTCCGCGACCACCACATGACCGTGGCGCGATTCTTCATCGACACCGATTACGTGCTCTACGACAAAGTCTTTGACTCCGCGGGCCGTCACGGCATCGCCCTCTGCCCCACCCTGCCGGCGCCCAAAGACCCCATGACCGAGGTGCAACTCCACAAGCTCGACGAAACGATCGGCGCGATCGTCACCAGGTACAAGGACCACCCGGCCCTGGACACCTGGATCCTGCTCAACGAGCCCAAGCAGAACGTCATGCGCAGCGAGTTGTCGCAGCGAAAGCTCAAGGAGTGGCTCGTGGCCAGATATGGCTCAGCCGACGCGGCTTTGGACGCCTGGTCTCCCGCCGGCCGCCGCTGGACGGATCTGGACCAGGTGGTGGCCCGCGACACCATCTGGCGGATCTCCAACCCCTACTTCGAGCTGCACGTGCGCCAGATCGACGTCCTGCACTTCATGCTGGATTACCACACCTGGTACATGGCGTTCCTGGCCGACTGCGTGCGGCGCCGTGACCCGGCCCATCCGACGCACGCGAATCCCGATCAACTCGCGGTCAACCTCGTGGTGAACGCCTACGACCTGCCCGCCTGGCGCGCCGCCATGGATTCGCTGGGGGTCACGCTCCACCCCGCCTGGACGTATGGACGATTCGGCAAGCGGGATCGCTATGCCATGGCCTTCTCGTACCAGTGTGAGGTGGTGCGTGGGGCAGCCGAGCCCCACCCCTTCTGGATCACGGAGTTGCAGTCCGGAACCAATATCTACGACGCCCTGGACCCCCTGTGCCCGACGAGCGCCGACATGGCCCAGTGGACGTGGCTGACCATCGCCGGCGGCGCCCAGCGCTCGATCTACTGGTGCCTGAACCCGCGCGTCGCCGGATGGGAGGCCGGCGGGTGGGGCCTGCTGGACTATCAATATCAGCCCAGCGATCGCCTCGAGACGGTGAGCCAGATCGCGGCGACTATCCAGCGGGAAGAGGACTTTTTCGACGGCGCCGCGCCCGTCCAGACGCCGATCACGATCCTCCTGGGTCTGGAGGCCATGGCTGTCGAGTGCTTCTACGGCCAGCAGGACCTGCCCGGCCGTTCGCGTGACGCCCACACGGACTCGGCCCGCGGCTTCTACGAAGTGCTCTGCGAGCTGGGCATCCCCGCACGCGTCAAGCACCTGCACGACTTTGATTTCGACCGCGATGACGAGGCCAAACAGCTCCTGATCCTGCCCAACCTCCTGGCGATGTCCCTGGCGCAGGCCGCGGCGCTCACCGCCTTCGTCAAGAAGGGCCACACCGTCCTGGCCACCGGCCAGACGGGCGTCTACGGCGAGCGCGCCGAGTTCTGGCCGACGTGGGAACACTATCCGCTCCAGGAGTTATGCGGAGGCACGATCAAGGACATGCGTTTGATCAACAGGGAATTTCCGCTGCACCTGGATGATCCGACCCTGACGCTGCCCGCTCACCTGCTGCAGGGCGAGATACGGCCCAGCACCGGTAGAGCCATCGGCCGCGACGGGACGCGCGTGACAGCCCTGCGCAACCAGTGCGGCCAGGGCGAAGTCATCTGGATCCCATCCCTGATCGGCCTGGGAGCCTGGCTGGGCGACAACCGACCCTTGGCCCAACTGATGCAGGCCATCACCAGCCCGCTGACCGACAAGATGCCATTTAGCTTCAGCACCCACGCCAAGGGCTGCGCGATGCGCGTCATGTCCAACGGCCACCGACGCCTGACCGTCGTGACCAATGGCGCCGCGGAGCGAAAGCACGTGTCCCTGCGGCACCAACAATCAGCCCCCCCGAAGGTGATCTGGTGTCAGGATGGCTCAGCGGTCACGGGACACGGTGAAGTCGATCTCGGCCCGCGCCAGACAGTCGTGATGTTGTGGCCATGATCGCCAGCGGCCTTACGTCACGGCCGGCCGCCACGCCGGTTGCACGGCCGCGCCGCGGACCTATACGTAGCAGCGCGTAACTCGCACGCCCCCTGGCTTGAGGCGAGGCATGACCACGACCGTCCGCCCCGCAATTACCCACCATCGTCGCCACGAGGCCATTCGCTAACCAAGCTTGTCTATCGAGCCGCCCGCCCGCCCCATCCTCCTGCCCCAATGCTCTTTGCCAAGACCCTCTGTTTGCCCGACTGCGATAGCAAGTTATTCTTTAAGTTCGTTCGAAATTTGCCGAGCGCCACCACGCCCGACTTTGCCGGGTCCGTGGGCCAGGAGTTTTGCTCAATAGCTCATGCCCCCCAACGCCCATGCCATCAACGCCTCGGACTGCATCCTCACCGTGGACATCGGGGCCACGTCGGTCAAGGTCATCTTGTTCGATATGGAAGGCCGCGAACTCCAGAGCAGCGGGCGGGAATACCAACTGATCACCGACGGCCCCCTGCGCGTGGAACTTCAACCGCACTTGTACTGGGATACGTTCCGGCGTTGTGTGGCCGACATCCTGGCGAACGGCGTGGTCAAGCCCGACGACATCAAGGTCTTGACCGTCAGCACGCAAGGCGAAACATTCGTCACGCTCGATGAACACGGTCAGCCCACGGGCAACGCGATCATCTGGATCGACAGCCGCGCGGCTGACGAGGCCGAACAGATCCGCCAACACTTCGGGCGCGACGCTTTCTTCCAGACCACCGGATTGGGCGAGATCGCCGCTATCTGGCCGGCCTGCAAAATACTCTGGCTGCGCCGTCACGACCCGCAGCGCTTTAAGAGGATGAACAAACTCCTGTTATTGCAAGATTACATGATCCACCTGTTGACCGGTGAATTCGTCTGTGAACTGACCAATGCGTCCTCCTGCGGATACCTGGACATCAACAGCGCCCGCTGGTGGCCGCAGATGATGGATTTTCTGGACGTCAGGCCCGAACAGTTCGGCCGGCTCACGCCCAGCGGAACCATCGTCGGGCCGCTTCAGGCGCGGGCGGCCAAAGAGCTGGGCCTTGGCCCTGCCACGCTGGTGGCGACGGGCGCGCAAGATCAAACCGCCTCGGCGTTGGGCGGCGGCAACATCCGCCCCGGTATCCTTACGGAAACCACCGGCACCGCCCTGGCGATGATCCGCACGATCGACGCGCCCCGTTACGATCTGGACGCCAACATCAACTACGTGCCCCACAGCGTTCCCGGCCAATTCATCGCTCTGGCGGTAAGCCAGACCGCCGGCATGGTGCTCAAGTGGTTTAAGGACACCTTCTGCACCCAAGAGATGGCCGCGGCCGGCGAACGCGTGTATGCCGTGCTGGATGACATGGCCGCCCGCGTGCCGCCCGGGTGCGACGGCATGACCGTGTCGCCGCATTTTTCCGGCAAATTGTTCCCCGGGACGGACGCGAATCGGCGCGGCGTGTTCCACGGCGTGACGCTGCACCACGGCAAGGCCCATTTCGTGCGGGCAATCATGGAATCGGTCGCCTTCATGCTGCGGGAAAATGTCGAGTATCTGGATCGCGCCTACGGCCCGGCCGAGGGGGTGATCTCCCTGGGCGGCGGAGCCCGCAGTCGCTTGTGGGCACAGATCAAAGCCAGCGTGCTCAACACGCCGGTGGATCTGCTCGAATGCTCCGAATCGCCGTCGCTTGGCTCCGCCATGCTCGCAGCCGTGGCGATCGGCGCTGTCGAGAACATCGCCCAGGCCTGCGCGCGATTTGTGCGCGTCAAGGAACGCATCGATCCCGACCCCGCCCAAGTGGACGTCTATCGCGAGGTTTACCCGCGATTTCTTAAAACCTCCGGGCTGTAAACACCCAGGAATACCGCATCCAAACACCTTAGAGCAGTGGGAGTATGAACGTGGGACTGACCGGCAAAAACTTACGTATGGCTCGCTTCCTAAACGAGGGGGAAAACGCGGTAATTGCCGCGGCGGATCACGGCTTCTACTACGGGCCCATCGACGGCGTGCGCGATCTTCCCCGCGCCCTGGAGCGTGTGAAGGACGCCGACGGCGTGCTGATCACCCCCGGCATGCTCGAACGCTGCGGGTCAGTGTTCACCGGCCGAAGTCGCCCGTTGCTGGTGCTGCGCCTGTCGTGGGTCTCTTCCTACGGCGACCAATGGGGATACCACAAGAGCCTGCAGAGCGACCTGATGATGCCCGAAGACGCCCTGGCCATGGGCGCGGACGTCGGCATCACCTCGTGCAGCCTGAATTCCGGCGACGAAAGCACCGACGCGACCAACCTCCGCCAATACGCCGAGTTTGTCCGGCGGGGTCGGCAATGCGGGCTGCCGATTGTCGGCGAGTTCTATCCGGGACACACCGAGGACGGCCCGCGGGAAATGTTGCAGAGCCAGGTCGCCACCGTCTGCCGGATCATCAGCGAAATCGGCGCCGACGCCATCAAGACGTTCTACACCGGCAAGAATTTCCGCGAAATCGTGGCCTCCACGCCGGCGCCCATCCTGGTCCTGGGCTCCGGCAAGGCCGCCACGGAGCTGCAGTCGCTCCAGCACGCGTACGACGCGGTCAACGACGGTGCCCGCGGCGTCTTCTTCGGGCGCAACGTGATGCAGGCCAAGGACCCCAAGAAATTCCTCGAAGCCTTAAAGGCCGTGGTCAAACAGGGCGTCGCGCCGAGCACCGCCGCCCGCCAGTTTGAGTTGGATGCCTAGCCGAACGCCAGGTCCCGCGATGCTCGCACCCCATCGCCAGGAGGCCGAACCATGCGACCCTCCGTGCACGTTCAGAATTGGGGCCCTAGCTTTTCAAAGCACGACCTTCACCTGATCGACAAGGTGGCGGACATGGGCTTTGAGGGCATCGAGATTCCCCTGGTCACGTCCGTGGTCAATGACCTGCCCATCCAGGAAGCCAAGCGCCGCCTGGCCGACCGCAACCTGCGCGCCTCCTTTGACACGGGTCTTGACGCCGATCAGAACTTGGCGTCCACCAACGCTCAATTCAGGCAGAACGGAACCGATCACCTAAAACGCTGCATGGACATCATCGCCGAGTTCGGCGGCGACGAACTTGGCGGCGTCTGTTACGGCGCCTGGGGCTATTTCAGCGGCAGCGCTCCGACGCAAACGGAACTGCAGCGTTCAGCCGACTGCCTGCGCCTTGTGGCGGAATACGCCGCCCCGCTGGGCATCGACCTGGCCATCGAACCCGTCAGCCGCTTCGAGGGTTACCTGATCCCCACCGCCGCCGATGGTTTGGCCTATCTGGATCTGGTGGGCATGAAAAACGTGGGCTTGCACCTGGATACGTTTCAGATGAACATCGAAGAGCAAGACCTGCCTGCCGCCATCCGCTCCGCCGCGGGTCGCCTGTATCACTTCCATCTGTGTGCCAGCCATCGCGGCGTCCCCGGACGCGACCACGTCGATTGGCCGGGCGTCTTCGACGCGCTAAGGGTCATCGGTTACACGCGCTGGCTGACGATTGAAGCCATCAGTTCCACCGCCGGTGAAGCCGCCGCCGCTGCCAAAGCCTGGCGTCAGATCGCCCCGCCGGACGACATCGCCCTCGGCGGGTTGGACCTGATTCGCCGGCATCTGGGCACCGCGTCGCCCGCCGCGCATAGCCCCGGTTGATCCAATCGACGCGTCCAACCTCACCCCACGCCACGCCTGGCCGCCCTATTCATCCGCCAGGCGATACCCCACGCCCTGCTCGGTCAGCAGATAGCGCGGACGCGAAGCGTCAGCCTCCAGCTTGTGACGCAGATTGGCCATGAACACACGCAGATAGTGCGTCTCCCGGGCGTTGGCTGGGCCCCACACTTCCTTAAGCAGAAACGCGTGCGTCAATACTTTGCCGGCATGTTTCACCAGCGTGGTGAGCAGGCGATACTCCATAGGCGTTAGATGCACTTCCGTGTCCGCCCTGAACACCCGGCGGGCCGCCAGATCCACCTTCAGATCGCCTACGACCATCACCGCCTGCCCATCCTCGCCCTCCGTGCGCGCCGCGTGCCGCAACGCCACGCGGATGCGGGCCAACAACTCGCCGACGCCGAACGGCTTGGTCAGGTAGTCGTCCGCCCCCAAGTCCAGCGCCGCCACCTTGTCCTTCTCCTGCCCGCGGGCGGAAAGGACGATGATCGGCACGCTCGACCACGCGCGTATCTGCCGGGCCACCTCCAGCCCGTCCATGTCCGGCAGGCCCAGGTCCAGAATAATCGCGTCCGGCGGCTGGGTGGCAGCCTGGGCTAAACCCATCTTCCCGGTCTCCGCTTCGATCGGGCGATAGCCCGCCCCCGTCAGCGCCGCCTGCAAAAAGCGGCGGATCTGCGGCTCATCTTCGATGATCAATATCAGCGGCGAGGCTTCAACCATCATGCCGTTATCCTCTAAGCGCCAGCGGTCTCTGGCTCAATCGTAGGCGCCGCGCCCGTCACGGGAATCGTCACGCGAAACACCGCGCCCTGGGCCGGGGGCTGGCGATTCTCCGCCCCGATCCGCCCGCCGTGCGCCTCCACGATGGCCCGGCAAATCGCCAGGCCCAAGCCCGCCCCGCGCTGCTCGCGGCAGCGCTCGCCGCGATAAAACTTCTCAAAGATTTTCTTCTCTTCCCCGGGCGCCAGCCCGGGCCCTTCGTCGGCGATTTCCATCTGGACTTGCCGGCCCGTCTGCGCCGCGGTGATGCTTATGCCACTGCCGGGAGCGGTGTACTTCACGGCGTTTTCCAACAAATTCACCAGCACCTGCTCCATCAGCACCCCGTCCATCTCCAGCATGGGCAGGTCGGCGGGAATCGCCGTGCGCACCTGCCGCCCGGTCAGCGGCCGCTCCAGGCGGTGGAGGGCCGACCCGATGACCTCTTCGACCGGCTGCCATTCCTTGTGGAGCGTCACCGCGCCCGCCTCCAGGCGGGTAATGTCCAGTAAATTGCCCACCAGCCGGGTCAGCCGTTCCGATTCCTCGTGAATGGTCTGCACCATTTCGCGCTGCACCTGCGGAGCGGGCTTGCCCTCCAGCAGGCTGCTGCTGGCGCCGGTGATCACCGCCAGCGGCGTGCGCAGGTCGTGCGACACGGAACTAAGCAGCGAGCTGCGCAAGTTCTCCGTCTCGGCCTGCAACTGGGCCTTGTGGGCCGCTTGCGCCAGCTGGTCGCGTTCAAAGGCCAGCGCGATCTGATCCACCACCGCGTCCAGCAACAGCCGCTGATCAGGCGACAGCAGGTAGGCCGGCTCCGCGTGATGCACCGCCAGCACCCCGACCGATCCGTGCCCCGTCGTCAGCGGAATATACATGGCTTCAGCGGCCGGCAGCGTGTCGGTGCCCCGGCCGGCGAATTGGCGGTGATCAAACACCCACTGGGCCACCCCGCCGTCGTTGGCCGCCCGGCCGATCCGGCTGTCGCTGGCGCTGCGCACCGTCAGCCGTCCGGATTCGTCGGGCAATAGCATTGCCGTGCGGGCCTGGAACATCTCCTGCACGTGGCGCATGGCGGTATCCGCCAGATTCTGCGCCCCGCGGGCAGCCGCCAGAGCTTGGGTCATGCGATACAGCGCCCCGGTGCGCCGTTCGCGCAGCCGCGCCGCCTCCGCCTGCTCGCGCACGCGGGCGGTCAGCGCCGAAATCACAATCGCCACGCTCAGCATCGCGATAAACGTGACTAAATACTGCGTGTCGTGAACCGCGAGGGTGAGTTGCGGCGGCACAAAGACAAAGTCAAAGACCACCACGCTGAGGATGGAGGTGAACACCGCGACGCCGCGCCCGAAACGCGCCGCCACAAACACCACCCCCGCCAGATAAATCATGACCAGGTTGGCCAGGTCGAACTTGGGCCACAACGCCAGCATCCCCAGCGACACCAGCGAACAGACGCCGGTGGTCAGCGCCGCCCAGCCGTAAGCCCGTCCGTTGAAGGCGCGCGGCCGCGCGCTGTCTTGCGCCCCTGGCGACGCTTCCTGGCGCCGCGCCGGTTCCTCGCCGGGCAGGCCGCGCACCACGTACACGTCGATCTCCCCGCTGCGGCGCAAAAGCTGATCCACCAGCGAACCCGACCACCAATCCCGCCCCCGGCGGCGGTCCGGCTTGCCGGCCATGATCTTCGAAACATTGCGCTGTCGGGCGTAACTGACCAGCTCCTCCGCCACCTGGTGGCCGCTGAGCGTGACCGTTTCCGCCCCCAGGCGCTCGGCCAGTTGAAAATGGCGATGGAGTTGAACCCGATCCCTTTCGGCCAGCCCGCGCCACGGCGTTGTCTCCACGTGGGCGGCGATCCACTGGGCCCGCAGGCTCACCGCCAAACGCTTGGCCGAGCGAATCACCTTCGCGGAGCTGGGGCTGGGTCCGATGCAGACCAGGATGCGCTCATGCGTGGGCCAGGTCTTGCGCGGCCCCTGCCGGTCGCGGGCCCCGAGCACCTCGCTGCCCACCCGGTCCGCCACCTTCCGCAACGCCAGCTCGCGCAGGGCCGTTAAGTTCGGCTTGCGGAAAAACCCCCGCACCGCCTGCTCGGCCTGCTGGGGGATGTAGACCTTGCCTTCCTGCAAACGCTCCAGCAGTTCGTCCGGCGGCAGGTCCACCAGCTCCACTTCATCAGCGTTCTCAAACACAACGTCCGGAACCGTCTCGCGCACCACCACGCCCGTGATTTGCGCCACCACGTCGTTGAGGCTTTCCAGGTGCTGCACGTTCAGCGTGGTGTAGACGTTGATCCCCGCCGCCAGCAACTCCTCCACATCCTGCCAACGCTTGACGTGCCTTAGCCCCGGCGCGTTGGTGTGCGCCAGTTCATCGACCAGGAGCAACTCCGGGCGCCGCTTTAACGCCGCCTCCAAGTCCAGCTCTTTGAGCTTCGCCCCGCGATATTCCACGACCTGCGACGGCAGCAGATCCAGCCCCAGCAGCAGCTCCTCGGTCTCCGGGCGGGCGTGCGGCTCGGCATAGCCCACCACCACGTCCAGCCCTTCCATCGCCCGCCGCCGCGCTTCGGAGATCATCGCAAACGTCTTGCCCACGCCCGCCGCCGCGCCGAAAAACACCTTCAGCCGTCCGCGCGTCTTGTGCGTTTCTTCTTCCTTCACCTGCGCCAGCAAGGCGTCGGGGTCCGGACGAGCATGTTCCGCGGGTTCGACCATACCGCCCACCTCTATGTAGATTACGGTTTCGCCTCGTCCAACGCGAGATTCAACTGCCATACGTTGACCCCCGGCTCGCCCAGTACCGCCATCTGCCTGCCTTGCGTGTGCCCAGCCACCAGCACCCGCACCTGCTCTTCCGTCAGACCCCGCAGTCGGGCCACGCGCGCCACTTGGTAATCCGCCGCCGCCGGGCTGATGTGCGGGTCCAGCCCGCTGCCCGAGGCCGTCACCAGGTCCACCGGAATCAGCCGATCATTTCCCGGATCCGCCTGCCGCAACGCCTCCACCCGCGCCCGTACCGCCTCCAGCAGCGCCGGATTGAGCGGCCCATAGTTCGACCCGCTGGACGCCGCCGCGTTGTAGGGCATCGGCCCCGTGGCCGACGGTCGACCCCAGAAATACTTTGGGTCGTCAAACTGCTGGCCGATCAAGGCTGAGCCCACCGGGTGACCCTGGCGATAGATCAAACTTCCCGCCGCCTGCGACGGAAACACCGCCGCCGCCACGCCCGTCACCGCCAGCGGATAAATCACCCCGGTCACCACCGTCAACATCAATAAGCTCACCACACTCGCACGGATTTGTTGCCACATGGTTTGCATCCTTTACGCCAGCCCCAGACCAGCCAACACCACGTCCACCAGTTTGATGCCGATAAACGGCGTGAGCAGCCCGCCTAAGCCATAGATCAACAGGTTGTTCCGCAGCAGTTGAGCCGCCCCCACCGGCCGATACTTCACCCCGCGCAGGGCCAGGGGAATCAGGGCGATGATGATCAGCGCGTTGAATATCACCGAGGACATAATCGCGCTGGCCGGCGAGCGCAGCCCCATGACGTTGAGTACGCCCAGGGCGGGATACGTCGCCGCGAACGCCGCGGGAATGATGGCAAAATATTTGGCCACGTCGTTGCTGATGCTGAACGTCGTCAACGAGCCGCGGGTCATCAGCAGTTGCTTGGCCGTTTCGACGATCTCAATGAGCTTGGTGGGATTCGAATCCAGGTCCACCATGTTCCCCGCTTCCTTGGCCGCCTGCGTGCCCGTGTTCATCGCCACCGCCACGTCCGCCTGCGCCAGGGCCGGCGCGTCGTTCGTCCCGTCGCCAGCCATCGCCACCAACCGTCCCCCCGCCTGATATTCGCGGATCAACTTCAGTTTCGCCTCCGGCGTCGCCTGGGCCAGGAAGTCATCCACGCCCGCCTCCGCGGCGATCGCCGCCGCTGTCAGCGGGTTGTCACCGGTGATCATCACCGTCTTGATGCCCATCCGCCGAAGCTCGCCGAACCGCTCCTTGATGCCGCCCTTGACGATGTCCTTCAGTTGAATCACGCCCAGCACCCGCGCGCCGTCAGCCACCACCAGCGGCGTGCCCCCTTGGCGGGCCACGGCATCCACCGTCTGCCGCACCGACGCGGGAAACCCGCCGCCCTGGCTGGCGATAAACGCTTCCACCGCGTCCGCCGCCCCCTTGCGGATCTGCCGATGGTCCAGATCCACCCCGCTCATTCGCATCTGGGCGGTAAAGGGCACAAACGTCGCCCCCAGGGCGTGAATGTCGCGCCCGCGCAGGCCGTACTTCTCCTTGGCCAGCACCACCACGCTCCGCCCCTCGGGTGTTTCGTCCGCCAGCGACGCCAGTTGGGCCGCGTCCGCCAGCTCCTCCACGCGCACGCCCTCGGCCGGCAGGAACGCCGTCGCCTGCCGGTTGCCCAGGGTGATCGTGCCCGTTTTGTCCAGGAGAAGCACGTCCACATCGCCGGCCGCCTCCACCGCGTGCCCGCTGGTGGCAATCACGTTGGCTTGGATCATGCGGTCCATCCCCGCGATGCCGATGGCCGAGAGCAGCGCCCCGATGGTCGTGGGAATCAGACACACCAATAGCGCTACCAGTGCCGTGACCGTGATGGGTACGCCCTGGCCCACCGCCTGGACACTGTATAACGAATACGGGAGCAACGTGGCGCAGACCAGCAGAAAAATAATCGTCAGCGCCGCCAGCAGAATCGCCAGGGCGATCTCGTTGGGCGTCTTCTGCCGCTGGGCTCCTTCCACCATCGCGATCATCCGGTCCAGAAAGCTCTCGCCGGGGTCCGCGGCGATGCGGACGATCAGCCAGTCCGAAAGCACCCGCGTCCCGCCGGTTACCGCGGAACGATCCCCGCCGGACTCGCGGATCACCGGCGCGCTTTCCCCCGTCACCGCGCTTTCGTCCACCGACGCCACGCCCTCGATCACTTCCCCGTCGCCCGGCACCACGTCGCCGGCGTCCACCAGCACCACGTCGCCGCGGCGCAGCTTCGAGGCCAGTTCCGGCTCAAATTCCCAGATCGCCGGCTTGGCGGTGCTTTTCACGTCCGCCCGCTTCCTTAAATAGCGCGCCGCAAGCACCTTGGCCGGCACGTCGCAGCGGGCCTTGCGCAGGCTGTCCGCCTGGGCCTTGCCCCGCCCCTCCGCCATCGCCTCCGCGAAGTTGGCAAACAGCACCGTGAACCACAGCCACAGCGCGATGGCCAGCACAAACCACGGCGATCCGAACGTCGTCCCCGCCGCTTCGCCCACGCCCAGCACCGCCGCGCCGAATAGCGCCGTCGTCAGCAAACTGCCGACGAACACCACGAACATCACCGGATTGCGGATCTGGCTCCTAGGCGACAGTTTGAGGAAGGCATCCAGAATCGCCCGCTTGAGCAGCGGACCGTGGAACAGCGATATTTTTTTAGCTCGCGAGGTCATGACTATTTTCCTTTATCCACCCAGCGATCGTGCCCCTCAGCCAATCATCATCAAGTGCTCGACGATCGGCCCTAAGGCCAGGGCCGGCACGAACGTCAGCGCCCCGATCACCAGCACCACCGACATCACCAGCACCACAAACAGCGGCGTGTGCGTGGGCAACGTGCCCGCGCTCGCCGGCACCGCACGCTTGGCCGCCAGCGAGCCGGCGATCGCCAGCACCGCGATCATGACCACGTACCGCCCCAGCAGCATGGCCGCCCCCAGGGTCGAGTTGTAGAACGGGGTGTTGGCGCCCAGACCCGCGAAAGCGCTGCCGTTGTTGTTGCTCGCCGACGAAAACGCGTACAGCACTTCCGAAAACCCGTGCGCGCCGGGGTTGAAGATCGTCCGCAGGCCCCCGTCCGTCACCACCGCCAGGGCCGTCCCCAGCAGCACCGCCGCGCAAGGCGCCAGCACCGCCAGCGAGGCCATTTTCATCTCAAAAGCCTCGATTTTCTTCCCCAAGTACTCCGGCGTCCGCCCCACCATCAGGCCCGCGATGAACACCGCAAGGATCACGAACACCAGCATGCCGTAAAGCCCCGACCCCACACCGCCGAAGATCACCTCGCCCAATTGCATCAACGCCATCGGAATCAGCCCGCCGATGGGCGTGAACGAATCGTGCATCGAGTTCACCGATCCGTTGGAAGCCGCCGTGGTCGCCGTCGCCCACAGCGCCGAGTTGACGATGCCGAAACGAACCTCCTTGCCCTCCATGTTCCCGCCCGCCGTGGCCAGGGGCCGCTGCGTATCCTCAGCCGCCTGACTGACGCCCAGGCCAGGCAGCGCCGGATTGCCCGCCTGCTCGGCCCACAGGCACGGGATCAGGAACCCCACCAGCAGAATCGTCATCGCCGCCAGCACCGCCCAACCCTGCCGCGTGTCGCCGACCATCTTCCCGAACGTGTAACACAAGGCCGCGGGAATCAGCAGAATCGCCAGCACCTCCAGAAAATTCGACAGCGGCGTGGGATTCTCCAGCGGGTGCGCGGAGTTGACGTTAAAAAACCCCCCGCCGTTGGTGCCCAGCTGCTTGATCGCCACCTGCGACGCCACCGGGCCCACCGCGATGGTCTGAGCCGTCACCGCCACCTTTTCCGTCAGCGCCTGGCCCGCTTCGTCCGTCACCGCGTTGCCGTCGGCGTCCGTCTGCGGCCCGTCATAACTCGTCGGCTGCGCCAGCGTCACCGTCGGATAGGGCGCCAACGTCTGCGGCACGCCCTGCCACACCAGCGCCGCGGCCAGCACCAGCGCCGCCGGCAGCAGAATGTAAAGCGTCGAACGCGTCATATCGACCCAGAAATTCCCGACCGTGTCCGCCTTCTTCCGCGCCAGCCCCCGGATCAGCGCCGCCAACACCGCCATGCCCGTGGCCGCCGACAGAAAATTCTGCACCGTCAGCCCCAGCATCTGCGTCAGGTAGCTCATCGTCGTTTCGCCGCCGTACCCCTGCCAGTTGGTGTTGGTGACAAAGCTCACCGCCGTGTTGAACGACGAATCCACCGTCACCGCGCCTAAGCCCGCCGGATTGAGCGGCAGCCCCCCCTGGAAGCGTTGCAGCCCGTAAACCGCCAGCAGCCCGGCGAGATTAAACAGCAGCATCGCCGCGGCATAGCTCGTCCACGTCATCTCCCCGTCAGCGCGCACTCCGCTGAGCCGGTAGATCAATCGTTCCACACCCCCCAGCACGCGGTCCAGCCCGACGCTCTGGCCCTGATAAACCCTGGCCATGTACGCGCCCAGCGGCTTAGCCAGCAACAGCAGCGCGCCCAGATACAACCCGACTTGAATGACGCCATTGGTAGTCATCAAAACGCCTCCGGCCGAAGCAGCGCCACCACCAGATACCCCAGCAGCAGCACCGTCACGACGGCCCCAACTAAGTAAATCCAGCTCATGGATATTTCCTCACCGTTCGCCCAGTCACGCATCGCCGCCAGCCGGCAACGAATCAGCTAAGCGCGACCCACTGGGCTTCATCACCCGCGCTCAGCTTCGCCTTTATGGTCATCGAACTATTGTTGATTGCCGCACAGGTCCCTGTCGATGCCAAAACCGTCAAAACCAGCCGTGTTTGCATCAAGAAACCATCAAGATCCGCCGCGCGGAGCGTGCCGGCGCCTTGGCGTCGTCTTTATCGCTGTCCCGCCCAACTATGCTCGGTAGCGTTTATCGACTGGCGTGTTAAATTGCAGCCATGTGGGACGCCCTGTTTGCCGACATGCCTTCAGAGTTTTGGCCGGCGATGCGGCATACCCTTTGGCGTGTGGACTACGCCGATGGGCTGGCACTGACCTATTCGCTGATCAATCTGATGGAAGCCTGCTTCTGGCTAGGCATTGCCGGCTGGGTTCTGTATCGTCATTACAAGCGCGGCGGCGGCTCCTGGAACTTCGCCTACGCGCTTACATTTGTCGTTTTCGGCGCTACGGACGTTATTGAATCTCAGATCGTTCCCGTCTGGCTTATCCCCGTCAAGATTTTTGTCCTCGCGTGCCTGCTGGCCTGCCGTGCAGTCGTTGTGCGCAGATACTACCCTCAGGCAAAAATGTGACGTGCCGCCAACCTTGAGCAAAATATGGAAATGACCGGGGAGGGACTCGAACCCTCGACCAACGGCTTAAAAGGCCGCTGCTCTACCAGCTGAGCTACCCAGTCCTGGGTTGCGAATTCTACAGTCTGCCGACCGTATTTGCCCGCTGGCTGCCCTGCGCGGACACCGCATCCAACTTGCACCCTATTTTACCACCGCCAACCTCCCTCGTGGATCCCCCGGAACCCCCCGGATCCCCCGCCGCACCCGCCGCCGGCCGCTCCCATCGCTCCTGGGGTCGCATCCCGTCCTGGATTCACTTACTACCGATGGACCAGCCCCCCGCGCCAAACGCCGAAGTCTACGCCCTGGCCCTGCGCGAAGCCCGCCGCCACGGGCGCACGAAGCTCGGCGTCCTGCTGCGCACCGTCCCGTTTGCCGTCAAAACCGTCTGGCGGGCCAGCCCCGGCCTGGCTCTGGCCCTGCTTTTTTTCACCGTCGCGATGGGCGTCGTCCCCACCGTCACCGTCTACGTCAATCGTCTCGTGCTCGATGCCGTCGTCAGCGTCGTCTCCCACGGCCCGCGACACATCGATCCCCTGACCTGGGCCCTGGTATTTCAAGCCGCCGTCACCATCGCCGGCGTCTGGCTGGGGCGCGGGCAGACCTTCCTAAGCTTCGGCCTGGGCCGGCAACTGGGCATGTACATGAACGCCCAGCTCCTGCAGCGCTCTGGCCGCCTCGAATACCGCCTCTTCGAAGAGCCGCGCTTTTACGACATCATGAGCCGCGCCCAGCGCGAGTCCGCCGGGCGACCCCTCGAACTCGTCCAGCAGATGTCCGGCATGCTCCGCAGCGCCATGACCTTTCTGACCATGGCCGGCCTGATGCTCGGGTTAAGCGTCCTCCTGTTCGGCGCCGCCCTGGCCGTCGCCGTGCCGCTGATGATCGTGCAGATGCGCTTCGGAGCCACCAATTACGCCCTGCAGCGCAGCCGCACGGAAGAAAGCCGCATGGCCAATTTCATCTCCACCACCATGACCACCCGCCGCAGCGTGCCGGAGATCCTCAGCTTCGGGCTCTGGCCCTACCTCTTTGACCGCTGGCACGACGCCACCCGCCGCTTCCTGCGCCAGGACGTGCAGTTGATGCGCCGCCGCACCTTCGTCGAAGGTCTTTGGGAATCCGTCCAGTCCCTCAGCACCGTCGGCGCGCTGGCCTACATTGTTTATCTGGGCGTCGGCGGCGGCGGTGCCGGCCAGGCCGATCAACCCCTCACCGTCGGGCAGATCATGATGTACGCCGCCGGATTCACCGGCGCCGCCAACGCCTGCCGCATGATGCTCGGCGGACTGTCGGGCATTTATGAAAACGCCCTGTTCCTCAACGACCTGGTGGAATTTGAGCAACTCGAAGCCGCCCAAGTCCCGCTCCTCGCCCAGCCCACCCGGCCGATCCCCGCCCACATCGAGACCCTGGAACTCGTCGACGTCAGCTTCCGCTATCCCGGCAGCTCCCGCGACGCGCTTAAGAACGTCAACCTGCGCTTTGACCGCACCCAAAGCACTCTGATCGTCGGCGCCAACGGCGCGGGCAAAACCACCCTCATCCGCCTGCTCATTCGCCTCTACGAACCCACGCGCGGCCGAATCCTCCTAAACGGCATCGACATCCGCGACTTTGCAGTGCACCAGCTGCGCCAAAGCGTCGGCGTCATCTTCCAGGATTTTCTGCAATTGCCCCTGACCGCCGCCCAGAACATCGGTTGCGGCTGCGTGGCCGCCATGGACGACCAGGCCCGCATTGAATCCGCCGCCCGCCGCGCCGGCGCCGACGGCTTTATCCGCAAGCTCGACAGCGGATATCAAACCATGCTCAGCCGCGTCTTCGCCGGTGGGCAGGAACTGTCGCTCGGGCAATGGCAGCGCATCTGTCTGGGCCGCCTGTTCATGAAGGACGCCCCCGTCCTGGTCTTTGACGAGCCCAGCGCCAGCCTGGACATCCAAGGCGAAGCCCACCTGCTCAGTGAAATCAGCTCCCTGGCGCGCGAACGCATCTGCATCCTGATCTCCCACCGCGCCCTGCGTCCGGGCATCGCCCAGCGCCTGGTGGTGTTAGCCGACGGCCAGGTGGCTGAGACCGGCTGCTTTGAGGACTTAGTAGCCCGCGACGGCGCGTTCGCCCGCCTCTGGCGCATGTATCAACACGCCGGCACGTAACCCAACCTCACAAAGCACCAACTACCCACGCCGGCAATCACCCAAGCCCAGCCCCGCCAATCCGCCCCCGCTTGCTCAGAGGGACAATCACTCCGTAAAGTACCCCCATGCAGTACCGCATGTTGGGTTTGGATTTGGACGGCACGCTGCTGGGCAGCGATGGCCGCATCAGCTCGGCCAATCAAGAGGCCATCGCCGCCGCCGCCCGCGCGGGAATCCGCGTGGTCCCTTGCACCGGGCGCGGCTGGCGCGAATCCGTCCACGTACTGGCGGAGCTGAAAGACTTGCAGGAAGGCGTGTTCGTCGGCGGGGCCGTGGTCAATCGCATCGCCGACGGCCAGGCCCTGAGCGTCACCTTCATCGACCCCGCCCTGGCCCTGCGCGTGGTGCGCGAGCTAAGCCATCTCCCCGAAGCCGTGCTGGTCTTCCGCGAAGCCGGCGCCGCCGGGCACGATTACCTGGTCACCGGACGCGGGTCCTTAAGCCCCCAGACCCAGTGGTGGTTTGAACGCACCGGCGCCACCGTGCACTTCCAGGAACACGTGGAAGAGGCCGACCTGTCCCACACCCTGCGCGTCGGCATCGTGGCTGACAGCGATCGCGTCCTGGAAGTGCGCAGCCAGTTGGCCCGCGTCTTAGGCGACCAGGTGTTCGTTCAAAGTTTCGCCGCCGTGCAGGAAGCCCGCCCCGGCGTGACCATCGACGTTCTGGAAATTTTCACCCGCGGCGTCGACAAATGGCGTGGCCTAAGCTGGATCGCCCGCCAGCAGGGCATCGACCCCAAACAGATCGCCGTCATCGGCGACCAGATCAACGACGTCGCCATGATCCGCGCCGCCGGCTGCGGCATCGCCATGGGCAACGCCATCGATGCCGCCAAGGAAGTCGCCGCCCACGTCACCCTCACCTGCGACCAGCACGGCGTGGCCCACGCCATCACCCAACTCCTCGCCGGCCAGTGGGGCCGGAAGTAGGGCGTAGGGATTGGGGGTTGGGGATTAGGGGTTGGGGAAAGACAAGCAACGCCCAGCAGGGTGCCACACAGCATCGCGCAGCGTGCTGTGTGCGGATAATGTTCTATCCTCTGGGCCAGCCGCTAATAGAACGTAGTCGCTGGTCCAAACTCACATCTGTCGGCAGCGTCCAAATTAACCCTGCCACATAGAATCTTCCCCTCTACCCTCTACCCTCTACCCTCTACCCTCTACCCTCTACCCTCTACCCTCTACCCTCTACCCTCTACCCTCTACCCTCTACCCTCTACCCTCTACCCTCTACCCCAGACCCCAAATCTTCTCCGCCCCCCCTCTCCCGCGTATGATTGCCCGTGCCGCTCACTCCTTAGGAGACGCAGACCACCATGACCACCGCCACCGCCAACACTCTGCAGATCGCCATTCAACGTCTGCCTCACAACCCCGACGTCCCCCTGCCCGCTTACCAGAGCGATCACGCCGCCGGCATGGACGTCCACGCCGCCGTCCCCGCCGAGCAACCCCTGGTCATCGCCCCCGGCAAATTCGCCCTCGTGCCGGCCGGTTTTTCCCTCGCCGTCCCCGAAGGTTTTGAAGCCCAGATCCGCCCCCGCTCCGGCCTGGCCGCCAAACACGGCGTCACCGCCCTTAATTCCCCCGGCACCATCGACGCCGACTATCGCGGCGAAGTCAAAATCCTCTTAATCAACCTCGGGGCCGAACCCTTCACCATCCAACGCGGCATGCGCATCGCCCAATTGATCATCAAGCCCGTCCCCAAAGTGCAATGGGTCCAGGTCGACGAGCTTCCCCCCACCCGCCGCGGCCAAGGCGGCTTCGGCCACACCGGCCACTAACCCCCGGAACCCCCGCCCCCGGAAGTGGAAGTCCCCCCCGGAAGTCCCCCCGAAATTTCCCTTCGTTTGTCTTCCCAAAGCCCAGGGCCTCCAGGCCCTGGGAAATGCTCTGTTTTCAGGACTATCACTCCCAAAAGCATTCCCCGATAACTTCTCGTCCCGTTTAGCGGGCGATCGAAGATCGCCGCGTTCATCTCCTTCGTGAGCTGGGTGCTGTCTTTCCCGCTTCCCCCGCACTCCCCCCGGGAAAATAACGCGCGCACCGTTCAGCCCCCGGCTCCGCCGGGGGGTACGTCTCCACCCCCACCCCCGGAATCCCCCCTGAAAATGCCCCCGATCGGCCTACGCAGATCCACGCCACGGGAAGATCGATTACCACATGAAAATAGCTGCGGGCAGAAGCCCGCAGTTAGACTCTCCAAGTTCTCCGCCCCACACTCCCCCCCCCACGCCCTTCCCGCCTCCAATCCACTTTGATCCATGCCCCCCGTGCGATAAGATGCCCCCTGCCGGTTTTTCGACCGCCACCAAGCCATGGGCCGTCCCGGCTCCTGCGGGCCTGATTGTTTTTCACGTCTCACTCCGCGAAACAACCAAGCTCGCTTCGTTCCACAGCGTTGATCGCAAGGAAAGCTCACCCATGTCCGCCCCCAGCTCAGTTCCCACCATCCAAAAGGTCTACCCCGAACACCGCTTCGGCGGCTTTTCGCGTTTTGACGCCACCGTTCACTTCGGCACCCGCGTCCAGGCCCTGCTTGGCCCCGATGACGTCGTCCTGGACGTAGGCTGCGGCCGCGGCAAACGCATGGACGATCCCTGCGCCTACCGCCGCGCTTTGCAGGACTTCCGCGGGCAAAACCGCCGCGTCGTCGGCATCGACGTGGATACCGAAGCTCAGACCAATCCCTACATCACCGAATTCCACTTGATCTCCGACGTCCGCCGCTGGCCCGTGGCAGACGCCTCGGTCAACCTTGTCTATGCCGACTACGTCCTGGAACACGTTAACGACCCCGCCCTGTTCTTCGCCGAAGCCAACCGTGTCTTAAAGCCCGGCGGGTATCTGTGCTTCCGCACCCCCAACGCCTATAGCTACATCGCCATCATTTCCCGCTGCACGCCCAATCGCTACCACGCCCGCGTGCTCTCCGTCGCCTACCAGAAAAAGGCCGGCCGCGACGTCTTCCCCACCGTCTACAAATGCAACACCCGTCGCGCCATGCGCCGCTTCCTCCGCCAGCAGGGCTGGACCTGCGCCGTCTATACCGTGGAAAGTGAACCCAACTACCTGCGCTTTTCCCCCCTGCTCTATCGCTTAGGCGCCGTCGTCCATCGCCTGCTCCCGCCCGTCTTCCGCTCCACCCTCCTGGCCTTCGCACAAAAACCGCCGACGAATTGATGCCCCCCTCACAAAAGCAACCAAAGCCCCAGCGGAAGCCGCGGGTATCTCAAACAAGCTAGCTATAGTTTTGCCGTCTCCCCCAACCCCTAACCCCTAACCCCCTCCCCTCACGCACTGCTGGTGATCTGCCGCGCGATCGGCGTCAGCAGATCCGGCACCAGCCGATCCGACGCCAGCCGTTCCGCCTGTTCCGCGATGATGTCGCAGAGGTTCTTTAACTCCTCCACCGACTCCACCGGCCCATACTTCCGCACCGTCAGCAGAATGCTGATCGGCTCCGGCCGCGAACGCGAAACCTGCCCCCGCCGCCCACGCGCCCGCGTCTTAACCTCAAAATACGCCTGCGTCTCCCCCCGCCGGTCCAGCGCCAGCCCCACCACCGGCTGCACGTCCAGCAGCTTCGCCTCCGGATACCCCGGCAGGTTGGCCAGATTCGCCAAAGGCGACTCCGCCAAAAGCGCGTCATAAACCACCCGGTCGTGGTTGTCGTTGCATTCCAGGTCAAACCCGAACATCAAATCCAGATAATCCACGTCCAACGGGCTGATGCTCAGGTGAAACGGCACAATCTCCAGAATCAGCTTGTGAAAGCGGTACGCCGCCTCCATCGACTCCGGGTTCACATGACCCGTGCGAATGCTGTTCTGCCGCAGCGCCAACCACTTATATTCCGCTTCCCGCCGGCCTGATTCGAGAGCTAACTCGTTGTCATACCTGCGGAAACGATCCATCGACGGCTCGCTCTTCCGCACCCGCTCAAACAAATGCAAAATCGTCTCGCGGTCGTATGGAAGGTCCATTTTCACCGCAAGCTTTTGATTGATATAGAAATCGGTGCAGAGCGCCCCAAAGCTGGTGGCCATAGCGAAACCTCAGAATGGCGGCAGTATTCGTTCCCCCGCCGCTGTCTTAAACGATTATAGCATCACGATCTGAAGCCGCACCCCCCGGAAGTGCCCCCCGGAAGTGACCCCCCGGAAGCCATACCCCCGTCCCCGGAAGCGACCTATATAGCCCGCATGCGGCAAGTGCCGTTCCCCAACCGCCTGCCCCCCAAAAAAACAGCCGCGGGCCGAAGCCTGCGGTTGGTCTATCTTCCATCTCCCTTGCCTGCCGTCACCAAGTCAACCGGTTAAACGCGACGAAAAACGCCTCGCGCCCTCGTCCGCCCCGTAGCCAGCAGGCCCACGACCACACTGCTGAGCACCGCCAAGGACGACGGCTCGGGAACCGCGATCACCGCGTAATCCGTATCGGAATCCACGATCAGGCGAATCGACGCGATGTGCCCCAGCTCATCACGCTGACCTTGGCAAAACGACAAGCCCGTGCTGAACAATTCGTCCGTGAACGCCCCCTGCCCCGTCAAATACCGCACGTTGTCGACGTAAGTTCCCGTGACCGACAAGGTCAACATCGTCGTCCATTCCCAGCCCGGCTGCGAGCTGGATTCCCAGTAGTAGAACCGATCGCCGCGATTGTTATTCAGGGATTCGTAAGCGTTGACGATCAAAGTCACCTCGTTGATGTTCTCCCACCCAGTCAGCAGCACCGGCAGCTTCCAAAGATTGTTGCTCACGCCCACCCCCTGGTACTCCCGGATAACGTTCGCGGATGCGTGACTGGCCAAGAGCGAAAACACCAGCAGACTCGAAACAGCCGATTTTCTAGACAGATTCATCCGCCACCTCCTGGGGCAACCTTCATAACCGTCAAACCTCTTATTTAACGAGTGTATCTCTTCTCGTGCGGACCTGTCAACGATTTTCGATCACCCAACGTGCTGGCGATCCCCCCGCGCATCCAGCTGCGGGAAACTTGGCAAAATTGGGCAATCTGGCGATCGTGCATCCCCCGCCCAAGCCCACGGATGGAATCCGCGGGTGCATCCCCGAACGGCCTTAACTGCCTTGATAAAGCCCAGGGAAAAAATCCCTGGGCTCGTCTAACCGTTCATCCCCTCCCCACCCCCCACACGCTCCTCGCCCCCGCCCCCCCCGCGGGTATCATGCTCCCCAGTCTTTCGGACCTCCCACGCACGCCTCCACGCGGGTCTCCCCATGCAGCCTCCATTGCTCTTCGTCCTCGGCGACAGCATCTCCATCCACTACGGCCCGTTCCTGCAAGCTTTGCTTGGGCCCTCCTGGCGTTACCAGCGCAAAGGCAGCGAACGGGGCGAACTGGAAATCACCGACCCGCGCCTCAACGGCGGCGACTCCGCCTGCGTGCTGGAATATTTATCCCAGATGCAGGCCCGCCAACTCCGTCCCGACTGCCTGCTCCTAAACTGCGGCCTGCACGACGTAAAAATCACTCCTCCTGCCGAATCCCTCCAGGTTCCTCCCGATCAATATCGGGCCAACCTGAAAACCATCCTCGCCCAAGCCTCCGCCCTCGCCCGCCGCGTCGTCTGGGTCCGCACCACCCCCGTCGACGACCAGCAGCACAACGTCCGCCACGCCCCCGGATTCATCCGCTACAACCGCCACGTGCAAACCTATAACCAGATCGCCGACGAACTGGTCGCCCAAGCCAACCTGCCCACCATCGACCTCTACGAATTCTCCCTGCGCCTAAATCAACCCCTCTACGAAGACCACATCCACTTCCTTCCTCCCGTGCGCCAACTCCAGGCCGCCTTCATCGCCGGGCACCTCTTGGCCCTGGCCCGCTGACAAGCAGGACCCCGCCCATGAACATCCTCCGCCACCCCCACAACCCCATCCTCCGCCCGCAGGACGTCACCCCCTCCAGCCCGCGTCTGCGCGTCACGCGCGTATTCAACGGCGCCCCCTTTCGCTTCCGCAAGCAGATTTGCCTGCTCCTGCGCGTGTCCGAGGAGCCAGCCCTGCAAAAACCCGGGCACGCGCCGCTCTTATCAACCGACACCGTCAATGGCCGCTATCAGGTCAAGGTCAAATACATTTCCGAAACCGATCCTCACTACCGCATCGATGGCGAAATGATCTATAAGGGCCGGCTGTTCTACCTCACCCACGTCTCGCACCTGCGCCTGGCCCGCAGCGATGACGGCATTCACTTTTCCGTCGACCCCAAACCCACCTTCACCGCCCAGGGCCCGCTGGAAGCCAGCGACATCGAAGACGCCCGCGTGGTGCGCTTGGGCTCCACCTATTACATCAACTACTCCTCGGTCTCGATCCACGGCGTGTCCACGTCCTTAGCCAGCACCCGCGACTTTAAAACCTTCCGCCGTCACGGGTGCATCATGCCCTGCGAGAATCGCAACATCGCCATTTTCCCGCAAAAAATCGGCCGCTATTACTACGCCCTGCAGCGCCCCAGCCGCTGGACGGGCGGGCCGGAGATGTGGGTGATGCGCTCGCCCGATCTCCTGCACTGGGGCGGACACCAGCACTTAATCGACAATCGCCCCGGGCGCTGGGACGCCGGACGCGTGGGCGCCACCGGCACACCCATCAAAACACCCCAGGGCTGGCTGGTGATCTACCACGGCAAGCGCAACTACCAGGCCCACGGCACCTATTCCTTAGGCGCCATCCTCCTGGACCTGAAAAACCCCGCCCGCGTCCTGGCCCGCACCGCCCAGCCGATCCTCAGTCCCAAGACCCCCTACGAAGGCGGCCCCACCGACGACGGCATCGTCTTCTCCAACGGCCAGATCGTCGACGCTGACGGCAAAGTCTGGATCTACTACGGCTCGGGCGACCGCACCCTGTCCCTGGCCACCACCACCGTCGCCGATCTGCTCCAAGAGTTGGGCGTGAAGAAGAGGAGTTAGGAGTTGGGAGTTAGGAATTAGGAGTTGATACGTAGAAATCAGGCATTGGCGCTCGAAAAGCCCAGGGATTCCTTCCCTGGGCACGCCTTGGATAATCCCCCCCTCGGAACCCGGCCCCCGGAATGGGTGCCACACAGCAGGCTCTTGCTGCTGTGTGTTCCCCCCGAAACCCGAAAGAACGGCGTGCTACAACTACCCGTGTACTTCCACCCTCGCCTGGCCTGCCGTGTCCCTCTGAATCTCCAACTCCATCCTCTTACCCCCAAAGTGAATCCCGTGAATCCTCAGGCTCTTAATCCCCCCCGGCAAACACGGCCGCGCGGCCAAGCCCTCTTCGCCCACGCGCACCCCGCCGAAACCGTGGATCAGCAATTGCAGAAACCCTCCTAACCCCGTCACAAAACTGATGCACGAGTTCGTCGGCTGCTCGGAAACCAGCCAAAACGGCCCGCGAAAATGCGGCAACAGGTCCAACATCGCCTCCCACGCCCGCTCCGTTCGCCCCAATTCGCAGTCCACAATTCCATCGATCGCCGACGCCATCATGATGTGCCCCGGCGGATATTTCGTCCGGTAGTAATCCACCACGTTCGCTTTCACCGCGTCGCTCATCGGCATCTGATACGGATAAATCATCAGCACCGTGTCCGCCTGCTTGATCGTCTGGCCCTTGTACCCGTCAAACTCGATATACCGCTGATTCTCCTGGTCCCACGGGTAATACATCCGCGCCATGATGTCCTGCCACAAAGCCGGATACTCCAGCCCCAGCTTCCGACAAAGCTTGATCGCGTTGCCCAGCGTCACCACGGCTGAGTAATTCGTAAACGCGTTGTTGTCGCGTATGCCCGCGAATTCATCGGCACAAAACATCCGCGGCAGCTCGTAGCGCTCCTTCTCCGCGTTGAACTTCACCCGGCTCGCCCAGAAGCGGGCCGCTTCCAGAATCACCGGCAGGGCCCTTTCCTTCAGGTACGTTTCATCCCCGCTGATCAGCACGTATTGATATTGCGCCAGCGCCACGTCCGAGTTCACGTGCCTCTGCTCGTGCACCGGATAATGCTGCGCGGGAATCTTCTCCTCCCCCGTCTCCGCACTTTCCCAGGCGAACAGCGCCCCGGCGTAACCATCCTTCACCGCGTTCCGTTTAGCCCCCTCCAGCGTGTGCCAGCGATATTCCACAATCGACTTGGCCAGCTCCGGCTGCAACAGCGCCAGCCCCGGAAACACCCACAAATCCGCGTCCCAAAACACTCTGCCTCCCCAGCTTGGCCCGCTGATGCCCGTCGGCCCCACCGACCACGCCACCCCCGGACGCAGCATCCCGTAAAGCTGATACAGCGCCGCATTCACCAACTGCTGCAGCCGCGGCAAGCCCTCAATCTCCACCCGACTCTGCCACAACTCCGCCCACGCCCGCTCATGCTCCCGACGAACTTGCTCCCACTCTTCTCCCGCCGCACGCACACGCTGCGCCGCTTGCGCGCTTAGCTGCCTGGTTTCCCCCTCCTTCTCCCGCCACGCCGCCGGGCACACCAGCGCCACCGCCTTACCCACGCGATACGTCCGCCCCGCTTGTGCCCGCCACGTCACTTGCCGCACCGCCCGCCCGCGTTCAATGGCTACCTCCACGCGCCGCTGATCCCACTCCTGTCCACCCAGGAAAAACACGCCCCCCGCCATCGCCAGTTTGTGCCGGGTCAGCCCCATCTCCGCCGCCCCCGCGACGATCTCGCCCTCCCGCACCTCCCAAGTCCAAGGCCCGTTGCTCGCCGTCCCCTCCGCGTCCAATTCATCTTCCAGCGTCACCTCCATCAGCCCATCCGCCCGCAATTCCACCTCGATCAGGCCCACCCCCGGCCGCGAGCGCGCCAAAAACACCACCGTCCTTAGTTGCATCGTCCGCCCGCCGACGTGCCAGCGATCCAGATTGGTTAACTCCGCTTTACGCAGGTCCAACTGCTGGGAAAATCCCTCGTGTTCCCCCGCGCTCAGAGAGTATTCCTGCCCGCCCACGCGCAACCTCAATCCGCACCACCGCGGCGGATGCAACAGCGCATCCTCGCCCCACAGCCCGTGGATCATGCACGCTTCCGCCGCCGCCAAGCCCTCCACCGGCCCGCCCCGCCCCACCCGCTGACCCACCAACCCATCCCCCAGCCACGCATCCTGATGCCCCGCCTCCCTGAAATCCGCCGTCCCCACCACCCACGGATCACAAGCCTTCTTCAACCACGCCTCGCCGCGCTCTTCGCCCTGCACGTACTCAACCATAGATCAATCTCTCCTCGCCAACGCCCCCCCCGGAACTCCCAAACCCCGGAACCCCTGAACCCCTGAACCCCTGAACCCCGGCGCTTGCGGATTCGTCTGCTCGTTTAGCGGGCGATCGCAGATCGCCGCGTCCCCCAACGCCCTCCCCTCAAACATCCCTCTTGCGGTCCTCTCCAAAGCCCAGGGCCTCCGGGCCCTGGGAAATGTATCCAATTGCTCCCACAGGTCCTCTTTCGCGCCTCACCCTCGCCGCGCATCGTCCCGAATCCTTGCAGTATACCTCGCGCCTCGCGCCCGCTGCCTCCCAATAAAAAAGGCCCGGCTCTCATCCGGGCCCTTTCACAAATACGCGCTCAACCCAACCTTTAACGTCTGCGGCGAATCATTCCCATCCAACCCATCGCCAGCAGCGCCAGCGTACCGGGCTCCGGCACAAGGCGCGGCTGGAACGGGGCGCCTTCTCCGCCAGCTAGACCGTTGAGCGCAATTAGATCCCCTTCGTCATGCAGGTTGTACGTGTCCCCGCCCAGCGTGATCTGGTCCGCCCTGATCGTCTGCTCACCCAAGCCCGTCAGTTGCTCCAACCCGTCCGGCAACACCAGCGCCGCCACCACCAGCGGGCCGGTGAATTCCAGCTGCCCGCCCGCGTCCAACACCAGCTTGCCCAGCGGCGCCGCGAAGCCTTCGGGGTTCACGATGTTGTGCGTCCCCGCCCCCGCGAAGTGGAACGTGATGTCCTTGGCGTCCCACGCCGTCGCATCCGTCGCTTCGTTGGTGAAGTCGCCTTCAATGATGAAAATGTCCCCCGCTTCGCCTTGGATCGCTCCGTTGGCCGTCACAATCAGGTTCGTCAGGTGAAATTCCGAAGGATCGGAGATCAACAGCCCGTTGTTGATAAAATCATGCACGTAAATCGCACCCTCAAACACGTTCATCGTCCCGTTGTTGGTGAACGGCCCGTCGATCTTGAGCGTGGCGAACGTGACGTTCAACGATTTATTGTTCGTCAGCGCCCCGGCGATCGTCAGCACGTTGGCTTTCGGATCGGTCGAAACGCCCAGCACGTTCATCCAGCCTTGATTGTTGATCTGGCCCGTCAGGGTCTGTTGTCCGGCCGCCACACTGGCGTTGATCGTCCCCTGATTGGTCACCTGCCCGCCATTGAACGCGCCCCCCGTGTAATTCAGCTGCGCCCCCGCTTCGATCTGCAGTTGGCGGGTGTTGAATGTTCCGCCGCTGACCAGCAGCGTCGCCCCGCCCTTAAGGTGCAGGCTGCCGTTGGAGTTGGACAGATACCCCCCGTTGATCTTCAGGAACGATCCCGCCGCCAGGTCCGTCCGGTTGGCGTAAAGGATCAGGGATTTGTTGGCCGTCAGTTGCGTCAGGTCCGCCAGCGCCCCGCCGCTGTCCAGCGTGATCACCGCTTGCCCGCCCTCGTAGCTGGTGGCGCCTAAGCCCAGTGTGCCGCTGTAAAAATGAAACGTGGCTCCCGCTTCCATCTTCAGATACGCCGCGTAAAGATAATTCCAGTCGGTGCTTCCCTGCGTCCCCACCGTCACCACGCCGTCGGATTTGACCGTCAGCGTCGGCATCGTTCCGCCCTGGGTGTCGCCGTTGAAGTAAACGTTGGATCCTTGGGTCGTGTGCAGCCCAGCGCCCAGCAGCCCGCCCGCGGTCAGCTCCACCGCGCCGCCCAAGGCCAGATTGCCTGTGTGAAATTCAACCCCCGCGCCTTGCCCGCGCGTCAGGGACTGATACGCGTTGAACGTGCCCCCGTCCACGACGATCTTGCTGTTGGCCGCCAGGTTCGCCGTCACCACGTTCAGAATCCGCCCGCTCCCCAGCGTCAGGTCCCCATCCGCCAGCGTGCCCCCCGGACCCACCTGTATGCCGTCGGGCCGATTGAGCGTCAACGTGCCGCTGTTGAACACCAACTGTCCGTCCGCCAGCACGCCGTCCGGGTCGCTTTCCGTCAGCAGGTCCAGAGTCTGCAGCGTCCCCCCGTCAATCGTCAGCGTGAACCCCGGCCGGATCACCGTGTTCCGCTCGGTGTAGATACTCATCGTCTTTTCGGTCCAGTAGCCGGTCTGCGGGTCGCTGTACCAGCCTAGGCTCGCCAGCGTCACGTCCCCGTCGCTCAGCAGCCCGCCCGGGCCGACCTCCACGTCCTGACTCTGCAGATGCAGGCTGCCGTGCTGGTAATCAAACACCCCCGCCGCGTGCGTGCCGTTCTCGTCGTCGAATGCCGCCGCCCGATTCACCGCCCCCACGTTCAACTTCCCGCCGCTTAAGGTCAACGTCGCCCCGTTCTGGATGTTCACCTCCGCGCTGACGCCAAGGTTCTTGCCTCGACTGAGCGTCAGATCTCCGTTGGCCGCGTCACGGATCGGCCCGCTCGGGCCGATCTCCAGCCCTTGACTGCCGTTGATGTTGATGCCGCCGGAAACAAACTTCAGATTCGTTGTCTCAACCATCTGCTGCGTCGTCACCGCCGCCGTCAGTTGATAGGCCGACACCGGATCGCTGTCCGCCACCGCGTAAACCGTGCTCCCGTTGGGGATGTACCACTGCTCTGCCTCGTCGTTCCAGCTCGCCCCCGCCACGTAATCGTTTAGAAATACGTCCTCCGCCGTCTGATACGCCTGCCCGTACCCAGCCTCCAGTGTAATCCAGGAATTCTCAGCCAGCTGCGCCGGCACCGGCGCCGCCGCGAAGGTCTCCAGGCCATACGTCGAAAAATGGGGGTTGAAGTAGTAGTCGCCGTACCAGTATTCGTCCTGGCCCGCGATCGTCAGCGTCGTCCCATCCGCCACCTGCGTGGTCCCCTCCACCTGCAGCCAGCGCTGCCCGTCCAGCGTCTGGTCGTCACCCCCGCCGCCCAGCAGACTTTTCATGCCCGCTTGGCTCGTGCTTAGATCCCCTTGGATCGTGATCCGCCCCTTGCTCCAGTTCACGTTCCCCCAGCCCCCGCTGCCGCCGACGCTGTCCACCGAGGACAGGTACAGCTCACTGCTCTGACTATTAAGGGACAAGTGGCTTGATTCATTGATCTGAATGTTCTGGCTCTGGATCCAGCCATACTCGATCTTCACCTCCGCGTTGGTCATGGTCAGCGTCGGGGCCGCCAGGTAGGCCCAATTCGAGTTGTACCCGACGATCACCTCTCCGCTCCCCGTGGCGTTGCCCACGTTCACCGTTCCCTCCGTCATCCAGTCGAACGGGCGGGCCTGCACGTACGCGTTGCCCAGCCGCAGCGACCCCGTCGCCCCGTCCCCCGTGCCGATGTCGATGTTCGGCGAATATATGTAGATGGTGCTGTTGAGCGTCAGCCGCCCCGTTTCGCCCGCGCCCCCCGCCACGCTTAGCCCCGCCTCCGCCCCGTCAGGCAACTCCAGAATCAAGCCATAGTTGTAATTGGGCGTGCCCATGAGCACGTCGTCATTACCCACCACCAGCCGCCCTAAATCCTGCCTGACGTACCAATATCCCTCCGCCGGCTCCGCCGGGTAAAAATTCACGATCCCCGACGGATATTGAATCCCGTTTTGCCAGATGCTGTTAAAAAACGCCGTGTCCCCCGCGCCCGGCACCACCCCGCCGCTCCAGTTGCCCGCCGTGCCGAAATTCGAATTCTGCGCATCCCCCGTCCACGTCCGCACCGTCCCCGCGCCATCCGCCCACGCCAGCCCGCTTCCTCCTCCTACCGCTAATACCGCCAAGCCAATCACCACCCATCGCGCGGGAACAACACAAAGTCTCATGGGGTTGCCTTTACAACAAATTTTTAACCAGGGAAATCACTGCCTGACTTAGGCCGGCAAGTCGCCGCGACCAGAAAAGTGTTAACTCCAGTCCAACTTAATTGGCCGATTCTAGGAACCCCAAACTTCAGAAAGCAAAATGAGCAGATGAAAATGACCGATTTCCGAAAAGCTCTGACGAAATTGCACCCGCTTCCCCCGTGAAGATGGAGAACCTGGGAAAGCCCGCCCCGTCCTTCCCCCCAGCCGCCGCCGCCGCCGAAGCCCACGGATCAAATCCGTGGGTTGCCCTAAAACTCGCAAATTAAGACTAAAGCCCAGGGAAGAAATCCCTGGGCATTCTTCGTATCGCCTCAATCTCCCCGCCCGAGAACTCCCCAACTCTCACCCCACCCCGCCCACCCAACTTCCCATCCACCCCGCCAACCCGCCGCCCAAAATCAGCCACGTTGAATTAACTCCAAATCCAAGCAGCGCCACCCCGCTGCCGATCGCCAGCACCACCGTCCATGGATCAATAATCGCCGCTTGCCCCAGCCTCACCGTCACCACCGCCATCAGCGCCAGCGACCCCACGTTTACTCCGTCCAAAAGCGCCCCCATCGTCTTCGACCGGCGCATTCTGGGAATCCATGGCCCGCTGAGCCACACCAAGACAAACGCCGGCAGAAAAATCCCCACCGTCGCCGCCACCGCACCCTTCACTCCCCCCAGCAGATATCCGATAAACGTCGCCGTCGTGAACACCGGCCCCGGCGTGAATTGCCCCACCGCCACCGCGTCCAGCAACTGCGCTTCCGTTAACCACCCCCATCGCTCCACCAGGTCCGCCCGCAAAAACGCCAGCAACACATACCCGCTGCCGAACAACACCGACCCGACCTTCAGAAAAAATAAAAACACCGGCCACACCCCCGGAATCACCCCCGCCCCCGGAAGTGCCCCTGAAATCAACCCCGGACACGCCGCCCACATCGGCCCTGCGCCTATCCCCAGCGCTGCCATCCCTCCCGGCGACCGGCGCAGCTTAAACACTTCAACCACCACCGCAATCACCCCCGCTCCAAACAAGATTAATAACTCATGCACCCCCGCCAATCCCAACGCCACCGCCGCCACCCCCAAACCCGCCAACCATTCATTCTTTAACGCGCTGCGCCCCAGCCGCCACAACGCCTGCCCCACAATCGCCACCACCACCGGCTTTATCCCATATAAAATCCCCGCCGCCTCCGGCAGCGATCCCCATTGCACATATGCCCACGCGATCACGCCCACGATCACCGCGGCCGGCAAGATAAAACACACTCCCGCCGTCAGCAGACCCGCCACCCCTCCACGCTCGAGCCCCACGTGAATCGCCATCTCCGTGGAGTTCGGGCCCGGAATCAGATTCGTCGCCCCCAGTAAATCCAAAAATCGCTCCCGCGTCAGCCAACGCCGCCGCACCACCACCTCGTCTTCCATCATCGCCACGTGCGCCGCCGGCCCGCCGAACGCCGTCAAACCCAGGCGCAGAAACACAACCGCCAGCTCACGGATCACGCTCCGCCGCTCCCCCAGCCGCAGCCCTGCCGATGTCGTGCCTGCCGGCTCTGTCTGCGTCATCACCCTTGGCCCTTCCTGATGGCGTCGCCGCTGCTCCTGTGCCGCGCCTGCCACCGCCGGGACAGGAGCCAAACGCCCGCCCATCGCTGGTCATAGCGCAACCGCCAGGGTGGAACGCTTTAGTTCCCCCATCCGCGGAAATCATAGCCGCCAGAATGCGTCAGAGTCCAAGGGTATCTAGTGCTTGCGATGCGGCCGCGACGACGGCCTGCCGCCGCGCCGCTTGCCCCGCCAGAACGGGCTTTTCTGCCCTCCGCCGCTGTGCCCGCCGTGCGCCGCCTGCCCCGTCTTCTTCTCCTGCTCCTTGGGCGCAGCCTTCGCGTGCGCCCCCGTGGCCCGCGGCGCCGAATGCGAGGAGTAAGTCGTGGAATGAGCCGCAGCCCGCGCGGGAGCGTGCCCGTGAGCCTGGTGCTTGGGCGCTGGCTTCGCCGCCGCCGGCGCCGGCGCGAGCTTGTGGTTGAGCACCGTAATGCGCCTGCCCAGCAGCTTTTCGACCTGCCGCAGCTCGCCCTGCTCCTCACGCGTGCACAGCGATATCGCCTTCCCTTGCGCCCCCGCCCGGCCCGTGCGCCCGATGCGATGCACATACGTCTCCGCGTCGCCGGGCATGTCGTAGTTGATCACGTGCGAAATATTGTCCACGTCCAGCCCCCGGGCCGCGATGTCGCTGGCCACCAGCACCCGCGTCCGGTTGCGCTTAAAGTTCTCCAGCGCTTTCTGCCGCGCGTTCTGCGATTTATCCGAATGAATCGCCTCCGCCTCCACCCCCGCGTGCACCAGCCGATGCACCACCCGGTCCGCCCCGCGCTTGGTCCGCGTGAACACCAGCGCCCGCGTCACCCCCGGCTCCTCGAGCAGGTGCTCGAGCAGCTCCAGCTTTCGCGCCGGCTCAATGAAATACAGCGCCTGCGCCACCGTGTCCGCCGCCGGTGATTCCGCCGGCACGCTCACCTGCACCGGGTGCGTGAGCACCTGGTTGGCCATCGCCCGGATCTCCTTGGGCATCGTCGCCGAAAACAGCAGCGTCTGCCGCTGGGCGGGAATCTGCCCGATCACCTTGCGGATGTCGTGAATGAACCCCATGTCCAACATCCGGTCCGCTTCGTCTAAAACAAAAATCTCCACGTCCCGCAACGTCAGCAAACGCTGATTAAGCAGGTCCAGCAGCCGCCCCGGCGTCGCCACCAGAATGTCCACGCCCCGCCGCAGCGCCGCCGCCTGCGGCCCCTGCCCCACCCCGCCGTAGATCACCGTGTGCCGCAAATGCAGATGCCGCCCGTACACCCCGAAGCTCTCGCCGATCTGCGCCGCCAGCTCGCGCGTGGGCGTCAGAATCAAAGCCCGGATCGGCCGCCGCGCCCCCTCGTGGCCGCCCCCGCGCTCAACCCTCGGCCCATGCCCAGCCTGCCGATGATGTCCGCCCGCCGGCGCCGCATGCCCCGTATGCGCCTTGGGCCCGCTGCCCTCCGCCAGCTTCTCCGCTTTAGCCCCTCCCGCCGTGTGCAGCCGTTGCAGAATCGGCAGCGCGAACGCCGCCGTCTTGCCCGTCCCCGTCTGGGCGCTGCCCAAAAGGTCCCGCCCCTCCAATACGTGAGGGATGGCCTGTTGCTGAATGGCGGTGGGCAGGGTGTAGCCCTCCGCGTGTACAGCCCGGAGCAGTGGCTCGATGAGCCTTAGGGTTTTAAATGGCATGGAGCGGGAAGAACTCTTTTCTTGGATAAACCAGCCGAACAGCGCGCGTTAAAACGCCGCAACTTAGGCAAGTGTACCACAGCCCACCCTTTTCGCACCGCCCCCGGCCCATACCCGCCGCCGCCGTGGACCGCCTCCGCAGCCCAGCTCCGGCTGTCCAATCAGCCTCTACGCAAGCGCGTTTAGACCACTTCGCAGCCCAAGCCGTTGGCATAACTTCGCCGTTTGACCGCCCCCCACGACGCCTCCGACCCGCCCCCGCCTTCGCTGACCACTACGGCTGTATTTATCAGCCCCTGTCGCCGGCCCGCCCTGCCCGGAAACTACAACTGTGGACTCGCAGGCAGGATTTGGTCTGCCCTTTGTCAGGATGACCGCGCCCGCGCGCATTTCCACGCCGGTTACCCCGGGTTGCATAATGGCCCGCCTCTAACCAGCCGATTTTAACTGTATCTGGAGTTCCAATCCGTCTATCGCTGCAGGCTGTGTCGCCATCGTCGTGATCCGGGAATAACTAGGGGATTGCATACCGGTGCAGGCAAGGCTTGATTACATCTTTTTCGTCTACGGCCTGTCCTTCATCGTGCTGGCCTGCACCTGCTTTTGCCTGGCCCGAAAACTCGATCGCCTGTCCGTTTGGCCGTGGCTGGGCTGGTTCGGCTTGCTCCATGGCCTGAACGAATGGCTGGACATGCTGGCCTTAAGCCTGGGCGACAGCCCCGTCTTCAAGGCCGCTCGCTTAGGTCTCCTGGCCGTCTCTTTCCTGCCCTTGCTGGAGTTCGGCCGCCGGGGCTTGCGTGCCCACGCCAAACCGGCGCCCCGGCCCTGGCTTTACCTTCCCTTCCTGGCCTTGGCCGCCTGCGGCGCGCTCGCCGGCATGGATGGGCTCAACGCCGCCTGCCGCTACACCCTGGGCCTGCCCGGCGGTCTGCTCGCCGCTTGGGTCCTGTGGCACGAATCGCAGCAGACCGACCTCAGCCGACGCTGGCCGCTGCGCTTGGCGGGCGCGGCGCTATTCGTCTACGCCTTGGCCACCGGTCTGATCGTCCCCCGGGCCGACCTCCTCCCCGCCTCCTTCCTTAATCAGCAGACCTTCCAGGTCACCCTGGGATTCCCCGTCCAGTTGCTCCGCGCCGGTGGTGCCGCCCTGATCGCCCTGGGCTTCTGGATGACCTATTGTCTGGCCCAGAATCAGGATTCCTCCTCCGCCCTGCGACGCTGGCTGACCCCCGCCGTCGTACTCCTCCTGCTCGTCAGCGGCTGGTTCGCCGCCGACTGGCGCGCCAACCTCGCCGACGAGCAGATGCGCCAACGCCTCTCCTCCCAGGCCCAGAGCATCGCCTGGACCATCAACCCCGAAGACGTCAAACGCCTTTCCTTCTCCGAGTCCGACAATACCAATCCCCATTTCCTCGAACTCCGTAGCCAGATGCGCGCCTATGCCCGCGCCGTGGGACACCGCAGCATCTACAGCATGGCCCTGCGCGGCCAGGAGATTGTCTTCGGCCCCGAATGCCTGGACGAAATCGACCCGGACGCCTCCCCCCCCGGCACCGTCTACCAACAACCTACCCTCGAACTGCAGGGCAGCTTCCGCACCGCCAGCCTGTTCACCGAAGGCCCCTGCACCGACGAATACGGCACCTTTGTCAGCGCCTTTGCCCCCGTCCGCGATCCTCGCACCGGCCAGGTGCTTCTGATGATCGGCCTGGACGTCGAGGCCGACCAGTGGCAGGCCGATATCGCCCGCCAACGCCTGACCGCCATCCTCTTCACCCTCGGCCTGGCCCTGGTCATTCTGGCCGTCAAAACCATCCTCCACTGGCGCAACCAGTTGCCCGACGAACGCCAGGAACGCTACCGGCACCTGGAAGCCGCCCTCACCATCCTCTGCGGCCTGGTCCTGACGACGGTCCTGATCTACGTCAAGCAGGACGGCGACCTGCGCGCCCGCCACCTGATGTTCTCCAAACTGGCCAACAACCAGATGTCCAACGTCGTGGATCTTTTCAGCGATATTCGCGACCACCAGTCCGCCTCCCTGGTCCGTTTCTTTGAAAGCAGCCGCGACGTCACCCGCGCCGAGTTTCGGCGCTTCACCGCCATCATGGTCCAGCAGCCCCATGTCGGCGGCGTCGGCTGGGCCCCGCGCATCCCCGCCGCGGATAAAAACAAGTTCGAAAAGCAGATCCGCGATGATGGCATGACGGACTTTGGCGTCTTCCACTTTGACGCCCAGGGGCAGAAACGGCCCGTGCCGCCGGCCGATGTCTACTACCCGATTTGCTACGTCGAACCCTATGCCGAAATCAAATCCGTCCTGGGCTTTGACGTGCAAACCGAACCGGCGCGCTGGGCCGCCGCCCAAACCGCCCTGCAAAGGCAGATGCCCACCGCCACCGATCCCATCCACAGGCTCAGCAACCAGGAATTGGCCGTCAATGTCTATATGCCCGTCTTTCCCGGTGAAACCATCCTGGCCGATGACGAAATCCTCGGCTCAGCCGACCCCAGCGGCCTGGTCTACATCACCCTGCGCCTAAACAAGATTCTTGAGAAATCCTTTCACCCCGCCAGCCCCACCCTGGAGACCGCCGTCGCCGACTTCTATCAGCTCGAGGAAAACGCGCCCCCGCGGTTCCTGGTTTCCTCGTTGCCGCGGGCCGACGCCAGTCCCCTCGAACGCACCCCGCTGTTACAGGGCCACGCCTTCGACTTTGGCGCCGTCCACCCCTTGTTCATGTTCGGCAAGGCCTACGCCCTGGTCATTCGTCCCGGCCCCGTGTTCCTGGCCGCCTATGCCTCCCACGCCTGGGGCCTAACCGCCCTCGTCGGCCTGCTGCTCACCGCCTTGACCGCCCTCTTCATCGACTTCCTCAGCAACCGCCGCGTGGACCTGGAAAAAATCGTCCGCGTCCGCACCGAGGAACTCCGCGCCAGCGAAGAATCCTACCGCCGCCAGTTCGCCGACAACTCCGCCGTCATGTTCATGCTCGATCCCGCCGACGGTCGGTTCCTGGACGCCAACGCCGCCGCCCTGGCCTTCTATGGCTACACCCGCGAACAGATGCTGGCCCTGCACATTTCCCAGATCAACACCCTGCCCCCCGCCCAGCTGCGGCACATCATCGGGTCCATCGTGGCGGGACAGAAAAAACAGTTTGAATTCCAGCATCGCTTGGCCGACGGCTCCCTCCGCGACGTGGAGGCCTCCGTCAGCCTCATCCGCTTCGGCCATCGCCAGGTCCTGCACTCGATCATCACCGACATCACCCCGCGCAAACAGGCCGAGGTCGCCGTCCGCCAACTGTCCCGCGCCGTCGAACAGACACCCACCTCCGTGGTCATCACCGACCTGGAAGGCAAAATCACCTTCGTCAACCAGGCCTTCTGCCGCGTCACCGGTTACACCGAACAGGAAGCCCTCGGCCAGAACCCCCGCGTCCTCAAGTCCGGCCTCATGCCCGCCGCCGTCTACAAGGAGCTCTGGGACACCATCAAGGCCGGCCGCGAGTGGCGCGGCGAGCTGCAGAACCGCCGCAAAAACGGCCAGCTCTATTGGGAATTGGCCGTCATCTCCCCCTTGACCGACGGCCGCGGAAATATCACCCACTACCTGGCCGTCAAGGACGACATCACCGTCCGTAAGCAGATGGAAGACGAACTGCGCTCCGCCGCCCGCACCGACAAGCTCACCGGCCTGCCCAATCGCGCCATGCTCGGCGACCGTCTCCAGCAGGCCGTCCTCCGCGCGCGCCGCATGCAGGACTATCGCTTTGCCGTGCTCTTCCTGGACTTCGACCGCTTTAAGAACATCAACGACAGCCTCGGCCACGAATCCGGCGATCAACTGCTCCAGGAAATCGCCATCCGCCTGCGCGCCGTGATCCGCGAGGGCGATTCCCTCAGCTCCCAGGCCGGCGAACACACCACCGCCCGCCTGGGCGGCGATGAATTCGTCGTCCTCCTCGACGGCATCCAGGAAAGCGCCGACGCCCAGATCGTCGCCGACCGCCTCCTCGAAGCCTTCGCCCTGCCCTACCGCCTGGGCGGACGCGAGGTCTACGCCACCGCCAGCATCGGCATCGTCACCAGCGCCAACGCCGCCGACACCGCCGAAGGCATCCTCCGCGACGCCGACACCGCCATGTACGAAGCCAAACTCGCCGGCAAGGGCCGCTACGTCACCTTCGACGTCTCCATGCGCGATCGTGTCCAGAACCGCCTGCACCTGGAAAACGACCTCCGCAAAGCCCTCGAGTCCGACCAGCTCTTCCTGGTCTATCAGCCCATCGTCTCCCTGCGCACCGGCGAAGTCGAAAGCCTCGAAACCCTCGTCCGCTGGCGCCACCCCCAGCGCGGCCTGATCTCCCCCGGCGAGTTCATCCCCATCGCCGAGGACACCGGCCTGATCATTCCCATCGGCGAATGGGTGCTCCGCGAGTCCTGCCGGCAGTTCAGCCTCTGGCGGCAAGACCTCGGGCCCGCCGCCCCGCGCGGCATCAGCGTCAACCTCTCCCGCAATCAGCTCCTCCTGCCCAACCTCCCGGACACCATCCGCCGCATCCTGGCCGAAACCAGCGTCCCCCCCCAATGCCTGCACCTGGAAATCACCGAAAGCGCCGTCATGCGCGACGTCGACCTGGCCACCCGCATCCTCCGGGCCGTCAAGGAAGTGGGCGTGAAGCTGGATATGGACGACTTCGGCACCGGCTACTCCTCCCTGGCCTGCCTCCACCAGTTCCCCATCGACGTCCTGAAAATCGACCGCTCCTTCGTGGCCAACATCGACCGCGGCAAGGATTTCGCCGCCCTCGTCCACGCCGTCACCCAGCTGGCCGGCAACATGGGCATCCCCGTTGTGGCCGAAGGCATCGAAACCGCCGACCAGGTCCTCATCCTCCAGTCCCTCGAATGCGACTTCGGACAGGGCTACTTCTTCAGCAGCCCCCTGGCCGCCGCGCAGATACCCAACCTGAAAATCAGCCCCGGCCTGCTCCAGGGCCTGGCCCCCAAACCCGCCGCCGCCGCCAATCCGCCCACCTAAACCAGCCCCTGCATAAACAGGCCGGCTCCCATCATTCCCGCTTGTTTCCATACGCCCGCCCCCCGCCCGCGGGATTCTTCGCTATCCTGATTTCCCTCAGCCACACGGGGAAATCTTCCATGTCCTATCAATCTCTTACGACTTCTGCTCCCGCCGCTTCGCCCACCCCCCGCCGGCCGTTCTGGAATAAGCCCATCGCCCTCGTCGCCGCCTGCACCAGCCTCTACCTGCTGGGCGCCCTGCTTGCCGCCCTCCTCACCGGCAATCGTGAATTCATTTTCTACCTGGCCACCATGGTCCTGATCATCGCCCTGATGCTGCTCGTGCACGCCCGCGTGCGCCTGCCCGCCGCCGCCTTAGCCGCCCTTTCCCTCTGGGGCTTGGCCCACATGGCCGGCGGACTGCTGCCCGTCCCCGCCGCCTGGCCGATTAATGGCACCCAGCGCGTCCTCTACAGCCTGTGGCTGATTCCCGATTACCTCAAATACGATCAGGTCATTCACGCCTATGGTTTTGCCGTCGCCACCTGGATCTGCTGGCTGGGCATGTCCGCCAGCCTTGGCGTCGCGCGCCCGACCCTCGGCCTGCTCTTCCTCGCCGCCTTGGCGGGCATGGGTCTGGGCGCACTCAACGAAGTCGTCGAATTCATCGCCACCCTGACGCTACCGAACACCAACGTCGGCGGCTACGTCAACACCGGCTGGGACTTGGTGGCCAACACCACCGGCGCCACCCTCGCGGCCATCTTAATTCGCCTCCGCCTGCGGCGCGGTTAATCTGGTCCCGTTGGAGAGCAAGGGTGATTAGCTGATGAACATCCTGTTCCTCATGGCCGACCAGTTAAGCGCCCGGGCCTTAAGCGCCTACGGCGGCCGACTCATCCACACCCAGCACCTGGATCGCTTAGCCGCCCAGGGCACACTCTTTGAAAACGCCTCCTGCACCTGGCCCGTCTCTTCCCCCTCCCGGGCTTCCATCCTCACCGGCCAATACCCTCATGCCCACGGCATTACCCGCAATGTCGATCACCCGGGCCTTGCCTCCATTACCAACGACACCCCGTTCACCGAAAACCTCCTGGCCCACGCCGGTTACACCACCGCCTACGTCGGCCGCTGGCACACCGGGCGCCTGGGCGCCCTGGATTGCTTCCGCGGCGACGCGCCCTCGCCCAACCACTTCCAGGATCGGGACGCCCGTCAGCGGGATCACTACTTCACCGACGTCCTGCCCAGCCAGATTCAGAACCTTCGCCTTCAGCAGCCCGTCATTCCCCTGGCGAAAAAGGCCGGCTCTGCCGAGCTCGTTTCCCCTCCGCAGTTGTGCCAGGAAACCACCTGCATGACTCCCGCCGTCTGGCAGGCCCATCAGCGCTGGCAGGCGTCGCCTAAAGCCCTGTATCCGATCCTCTCCCTCATCGGCCGCTCCATCATCCCTCCCGCGCACCAGCCCGAAGCCCTTTTTGCCGACCGGATCATCGAAAAACTCCACGAAATTCGCGGTAAACCATTCATGATGACCTGGTCCGTCAACGCCCCTCACGATCCGGTCGTCGCGCCCGAGCCCTACTACAGTTTCTTGCCGCGCACCCCCGCCCTTTTGCCCGCCAATCACGACCACAACCCCCCCGCGCCCTTGGCCGGCACGTCACGCTGCTTTGTCCAAGTCGTCGGCCGCGACGTCATGCTTGAGCACCTGGCCGTCTACTTTGGCTTAGTCAAATTCATTGACGATCAGGTCGGGCGCATGCTCGCCGCCCTGGACGAGCTGGGCCTGGCCGACGATACGCTCGTGCTCTTTACCGCCGACCACGGCGACATGCTCGGCAGCCACGGCATGGTCTACAAATCCACCTACGGCTTTTTCGAAGAGATCACCCAGGTTCCCCTGATCGTCCGCTGCCCCCGCCGCATTCCCGCCGGGCGGCGCATCGCCGCGCCCGTGAGTTTGCTGGATCTGTCCCCCACGCTGCTGGATTACGCCGGCCTTCCCGTTCCTCCCTCCGCCCAGGGCGTCAGCCTGCGTCCCCTCATCGAGGGCGCAGCCAACACTTCTCCGCACCCGGTGATCTGCCAAAGGCAGGCCGGGCGCATGGTCCGCGTCGAGCAATGGAAATACGCCTGGTACGACAACGGCATCCAGGGGCTCTTTGACCTGGCGGATGATCCCGGTGAAACGCGCAACCTCATCGACGACGCCTCCCATGCCGACGTCGTAACGCACCTGCGCACTCTCCTTCGCCAGGAGATGCAGCGCACCGCCGACCCCCTGCTGTCAACCGTCTTTTCTTAAAGATCGGGGCATACACCCCTGGCCCCCGTTCGCGCTTATTTAGAAGCCCACGGATTGCATCCGTGGTTTTCCTTATCTCAGTCCCCAATTCGTTCAAGGCGCCCAACGAAGTGTTAAGAATCCCCGCCCATTCCCCCTCCCACCGCCGCCGTCCGCGGGGCCTGAGCGCTCCCCGCCAGCGCCAGCATCCGATCCAGCGCCTTTAGCGCCCACTTCTTTACCTCCGCCGGCACCGTGATCCGGTTCACCACCCGCCCCGCCGCCAGTTCATCCATCACCCACAACAAATGCGGCATGTCGATCCGGTACATCGTCGTGCACAGGCACTGACATTCGGAAAGTATCCGCACCCGCACGTTGCGCTTGGCCGCCTCTTGCGCTAAGCGATTCACCAGGTGCACTTCCGTCCCCACCGCCCAGTAACTTCCGGAGGCCGCCTTTTCAATCGCCTCAATGATCCCTTCCGTGGACCCGGTCATATCCGCCTTCTGCACCACCGCGTGCTCGCACTCCGGGTGCACGATCACCGTGACGCTCGGCCACTGCGCCCGCACCTGATCCACGTGCTCCGGGCGAAACAGCTTGTGCACCGAGCAGTGGCCTTTCCACAAGAGAAACGTCGCCCGCTGCACTTCCTCGGCCTCCAGCCCGCCCAACCCGTCGGGGTGTTTTGGATCCCACACCGCCATGTCCGCCGTCACGTCATACCCCAGCGCCGCCGCCGTGTTCCGCCCCAAATGCTGGTCCGGCAAGAACAGAATCTTAATGCTCTCCCCTTCGCGCCGCGGCTGCGTGCCGCCCGCCAGCGCCCAGGCAAACACCCGCCCGCAGTTGCTGCTGGTGCACACCGCCCCGCCGTTACGCCCGCAAAACGCCTTGATCGCCGCCGTCGAGTTCATGTAACAGATCGGGATCACCCGCCCGGGACTTGCACCCATCGGTGCCACACCGCCGGCCGAAGACTGCTGTGTGTGTATGGACTGCGCTAAAAACTCCGTTCCACTCTCGTCCACGACTTCCGGGGGGGCCCAGCCCAGCGCTTCGTGAATCTCCGCCCACGCGTCCAGCGTGTCCTCGTGATTGGCCATGTCCGCCATCGAGCACCCCGCCCCCAAGTCCGGCAGGATCACCGCCACCTCGTCGGGCGTCAGAATATCCGCGCTCTCGGCCATAAAGTGCACCCCCGCGAAGATCACATACGACGCCCCCGTCTCCTGCACCCGTCCCGCCGCCAGTTGGCTTAGCTTGAATGAATCCCCCGTGAAGTCCGCGAACGCAATCACCTGGTCCTGCTGATAGTGGTGCCCCAAAATCACCAGCTTCGCGCCCAGCTCCGCCTTGCGCGCAGCGATCGCTTCCTTAAGCTCTTGATCGCTTAAGCGGCTGTATCGCGGCGGCAGGGGAGATTGCCATAGCATCATGCGGGTCCACGGTTAGAGCAGAGTATTTTAGGTACCTGCACACGAAAAAGGGAACAGCCAAGAATTTTACCCGCGTTCCGCCCCTAAAGCCCAGGGAAATAATCCCTGGGCTCAACCTCGCTCTTCAAAGCCCAGGGTCTCCTGACCCTGGGATTCCTCCGGCACATCTCTGAGTCAAAAGCACCGACCACGCCCGTGACCCCCGCGCGGACTTAGCGCGGCTGACTCGGACTAGCCTGCGTCGTCGGCGGTGGCGTGTTGCTCAACAGCTGCTCGAGCGTCATCCCCGTCTGCTGTTGGATCAGCTGGCGCGCCTGCTGCAGAGGCAGCCGCTGCGCATGACCATCCGCAAACGCCGCCGCCACCGTGCCGTTGTTCACCATGTGCGGCTTCTCGATCGCCACGATGGTCCGACTCTCGCTGCCGGGGGGAATGCCCTTGATCATGCCGCCCAGATACAAATACGAGCTGTTGGCCGCCAACCAAGCCGCCTGCCGCGGCCGCTCCCAGCTGCCGAAATCCGGCGGAACCCTCACCCGGCCCCGATCCCGCGTGACGAAAAGACTGCCAAAGGGCAGCATGCGCGTGTCGATTACCACCGCGGCCAGGTCCGGCGGGAACCGTCCCTGATGATTGCTGGCGTAAGTCAACAGGGCCATGCCCAGCTGTCGGACTTTTGTGGACGACTCCATCGCCTGAGCGTTCTGGCGGGCCTGGCCCAGCGACGGCAGCAGGATGCCTACCATCATCATCTGGCTGCTAAGGCCCAGGTTCTGTTGCGGGCTCAGAATCGCGTCACCTGGGAAAGCGTTGAGCGTGGTGTAGTGGATCCCTTTTTCGTCTGCCCAGCCAAAAGCGCCGACCGGCTCTAAGTGCGGCCGGATATCCGCCAGCGTCGGCACCGTCAGCGGCGGCGTCGGAACTCCCATCATGTCCCCGACGCCCTGAAACAAGCGCGTCAGGAACAATACCATTCCATAGCTGCCCGGCGCCGTCCGCGGAATGTCCACGAAACTGAAGCTGCTGTCCGCCGGCACGCCCAGACGCTGGCGCAAGGCCAGGAACTGCTCGTTCTCCAGAATCGACGGCCCGCCCGCCTTGGCCCGCGCGATCCCCGCCGCCACCGTCTGCGGATACAGCCCCAGATACAGATTCCCGTCCACCACCGCCCACGCCGGCGCCACCGCCGGCACCGCCAGATAGTTGATGGTCACCCCCTGATACGTCGTCTTGGTCAACTGGATGTTGACATTCGGATCCTGCATCTGCTGGCGGAGCAACTGATTGGCCCACGCCGCCAGCCGCTCCAGCGAACTCTGCGCCTTGGCCGGATCGCGCAGCTTGTTGATCACCACCATGCCCAGAATGTCATCGCCCCCCGATTCTGGATCCACATAAAGCGCCCAGCCCGGACCCAGCGGCCACAACAGGTCCCCCTGCAACCGCAGCCCCAGGGACTGCTCCCACGTCCCCAACGCCTGATCGAATTGTCCCAGGGCAAACGCATTAGCCGTCCCGGCCATCTGCCGAATCTGCCCGTAAGTCTCCGCTAGATCCAGTTGGCCGCACATCGCCAGCACCGAACTCTTGGGCACCAGCTTCAGCAGCGTCGGGTCCACCTTGCCGGGCTCCAGCAGCTTCAGCAGCCCCTGCCGCTGACCGCGATTGCTCACGTACACGTTGCTCACGATATCAGGCCCCAGAAAACCGCAGCTGTAAACCAGTTGGTCCAAGCCGTACAGGCCCATCGCGTCCCGAGCCGACACCCACGACAGGTCCGGACCCGTCCGTTGGATCTGCTTGTCCACCTGATCCACCACTTCCTGCAAGTCCACGTACACCACCAATGCCGAGTTCTCCGCCGCCCGCCCCATCGCCTGCTTAAAACGCTCGTCCTTGGCCAGCGGCCCGACCGGCTGACTGGCCGCCGGCGCCGTGGTCGGCTGACCCAACAGCGCCTTGATCCGCGCCATCGTCTGGGCATCGCCGGCGCCCAGATAGTCCGTGCCGATCAGTTCAAGTTCCGATTTCACCGGGTGCCCCGACGCCACCAGCCGATCGCTGAATTGGTTGATCTTCGCCAGCAGGCTCGGCGCATCCCGCCCAACCTTTATAAGGCTCGCCGCCCGCACGTCCGACTTGCCCTGCGTGTCCTGCTCAAGTGTGCCCACGTAAATCGCCATGGGATACTTGATTATCTCCGACAGCAGTTCGAACGTCGGGCCGGCGTCCGGCATCGACGGATCCTCCTGCCTCGCTTTTTCCATCAGCTTCGGCCAGACCGTCCCCAGCACCTGCTTGATCTGCGTCAACTCCGCCATCGCCTTCAGGTGGCTCTTGTCGTACTCGCCGCCCAGCGCCTCGCTTCCCCGCCAGCCCACGTAGACCGTCGCGTCCGCCGGCAGATATTCCGCCAACGGCTGACCATAAGCCGCCGCCGACCATAGCATCGCCGCCGCCAGAATCAGCCACTTGCGCATGTCGATACTCCCCGTTGAGGTGATGAACTCACCGCCAGAATGGCCTGGTCGCCACGATGATCCGCATGATATAACAGCCCAATTCGTCTGTAAATGAATCGCGCGCCCCCGCCCCCCCTACATCGCGTCCGCCACCAGCACGCGCGGCAATCCCTCGTGCCCCGCCCGCCCCGCTCTGTCTCAGCCCCCGCTTCGCCAGGGGGTACCTCCGTACGTGGCCTTCCTAAAGCCCAGGGAAAAAATCCCTGGGCTATTCTTTCTTGATGACTTCAAAAAGACTCTTCCCCCCCTACATCGCGTCCGCCACCCGCACGCGCGGCAATCCCTCATGATCCGCCAGCACCCGTGGATTGGACAGCCCCGGACTCTCCCCCGCCAGCCGCAGCACTTCCTGCTTCTGCGCCGCGGCAATCTCAATCAATACCTGCGCCGGCGGGCCCAGCAGTTCGCTCGCTCCCGCCAGCAGCGGGCGAATGTATTTTAGCCCATCCACGCCCCCGCGCAGCGCCTCGGTCGGCTCATAGTCCTTCACGTTCGGCCCCACCGCCTCCCACTCCGCGTCGCTGATGTACGGCGGGTTGGACAACAGATACCGCACCCGATGCACCTGGTCCGCCAACGGCTCCAATAAATTCCCCTGGCGAAAATCAATCCGGTCCGCCACCCCGTGCGCCTTGGCGTTCCGCTTAGCCACCTCCAGCGCTGCCGCGCTCTGGTCCGTGGCCACCACCCGGCAAGTGGGAATGTGCTTGGCGATGGCGATCGCGATCGCCCCGCTGCCCGTCCCCACGTCCGCGATCAACGGCCCATGAAACCCCGGCGTCCGCCGATGATGCTGGATCACGTGCTCCACCAGCGTCTCCGTGCTCGGACGCGGAATCAGCACCGCCCGATTAACCGCGAACGTCATGGAAAAAAACGGCGCCTGCCCCACCAGGTAATCCACCGGCTCATGCTGGGCCGCCCGCTCCACCAGCTCCCGATAGGCCGCGCGCTCCAAGTCCGATGTCGGGCGATCCAGGTCCGTATACAACTTGATGCGCTCAACCCCCAGCACGTGCGCCAGCAACATCTCAGCTGACAACCGCGGACTGTCCACCCCCCGCCGCGTGAAGTAATCCGCCGTCCACGCCAGCAGCCGCCGCGTCGTCCACCGCTCCTGCGCTTGTCCCGATCCTTCGCTCATGCCCCTGATTGTAACGCCCCCCGGAAGTTTCCCCCGCAAGTTCCCCCCGGAAGTTCCCCCCGTCTGGGTGCCACACATCAGCCCGAAGGGTGATGTGTGCTGATCCAATCTAGAGTCGATCGCCGATTTCCGATTTCCGATTGGCGATGTTCAAGACGCTAAGCTCAATCCTTGCCTTGACTTTGCCCCTCTGGCGCATCATCCCCCGGCCATCGGCTCCTCCTGACTCCCAATTCCCAACTCCTGATTCCTAACTCCTCTTGTCCTCTCCCCCCCTTTCCCCGCATCTGTTAGCATCATACCATGCACGTCGCCCTGCTGGCCAACACCGCCTGGCTCGATGAGGAACTCCGCATGTTCCGCCATCTGGTCGTGGGCCTCATCGACGAACAAGTCCGCGTCGCCCAGGTCGTGCCCAACCTCGTGCCCGAGCATGAAATCACCACCTTCGGCGACGTGGTCACCTGGCGCGATTCCCGCTGGCCGCTGCTCCGCAGCTGGCGCCTCACCCGCGTGGCCGACGAGCTGGAAAAACTCGGCGTCGACCTCATCCACGCCCTGGATGGCCGCCTCTGGGGCGCGGCCGTGCGCCTGTCCGATCGCCTGAACATCCCCGTCATCCTCGGCGCCACCAGCGTGCTGGACCTGACCGAAGCCGATCGCCTGCTCCGCCGCAAAGGCCGCGCCCCCCTCGCCTTCGTCACCACCACCGCGCCCCTCGGCCAGGCCATCGCCCGCAAGGTCCATGGCCGACAAACACCCGTGGAAGTCATCGCCCCCGGCGTGTACCTGCCTGAAAACGTCCTGCGCAACGAGGCTGGCGAAGTCACCTGCGCCGTGGTCAGCGGCAATGGCGAGGTCGACGAAGATTACGAAGCCCTCTTCACCGCCATCCGCCACGTCGTCGATCGCCATCCGGACATCCACTTCTTCCTCGACGGCCAGCGTTCCGAACAGCGCAGCCTCTGGCAACTGGCCCAGCGCAACGGCCTGCTGGAATTCGTCAGCCTCGTTCCCCGCCGCCTGGGCCACCGCGAAGCACTCCTTAAGTCCGACGTGCTCATCCACCCCCAACCCCTAGGCAAGTCGCGCAGCGTCATCCTCCAGGCCATGGCCCACGGCCTGCCCGTCCTGGCGCGTTCCGATCCCTGGGTCGATTACCTGGTGGAAGACCAAACCGCCTGGCTGGCTGAATCAGCTGACTCCCGCCGCTGGATCGAATTGCTCGAACGACTCATCCAACACCCCCCCGACGCCCGCGCCCTGGGCCTGCGCAGCCGCCAGTGGGTCAAGGATAAACACGTCCCCTCCCGCCAGGTCGCCGCGACCCTCCAAATGTACCGCCGCGTCACCGGCGAAGCGATAAAATTCCCACCCCCCCCCGGAAGTACCGAAAGCCCCGGAGGCAACGAGCCGCGCGCGTAAGCAAGCGGTATTATCATCCGCCCCCGGTAGTGCGCCCGGTGCTTTAGGAAGTTAGGCGATTGCCGATTTCCGATTGCCGATGTGAAGATCACAGGACTCTCAACCTCACAAAAAAATGTAGACTTCCCTAACTCCTAACTCCTAACTCCTAACTCCTAACTCCTAACTCCTAACTCCTACCAACATGTGGATCGCCACCACCATTCAAGAAACTCGCAAGCAGCGCCAGGCCCTCGCTGGGTCCGTCGCGTTTGTGCCCACCATGGGCGCGCTGCATGACGGGCACGCCTGGCTTATGCGCGCGGGCCGACAGCTGGCTGATCACGTGGTCGTGAGCATCTTCGTCAATCCCACGCAGTTTGGGCCTAACGAAGACTTCGCCCGCTACCCGCGCACCATCAACGACGACCTGCAGCTCTGCGAAAAGGCCGGCGTGGCGGGCGTGTTCTGCCCGGAGGTGGAGGAAATGTACCCCCCACAGGACGTCGGCTGCCGAATCTCCCTGCCCGGGTTGGACGACATTTTAGAGGGCAAAATCCGCCCCGGTCACTTTACCGGCGTGTGCCGCGTGGTCGCCAAGCTGCTCAACATTGTCGGGCCCGACATCGCCTGCTGGGGCCAGAAGGATTACCAGCAGTGCCGCGTGGTGGACGCGATGATGCGCGACCTGGCCATGCCCATCCGCAACGTCGTGCTGCCCACCGTGCGCGAGCCCGACGGCCTGGCCATGTCCAGCCGCAATCGGTACCTGGATGCGGAAAATCGCCGTCACGCCACGGGGCTGTATAAAGCGCTGGGCGTAGCCAAAGCCATGGTCGAACAGGATGGCCAGACCGACCCGCAGATCGTCGAAGACGCCATGCGCCAAGCCATGGAAGCCCACCATTTTGCCGTGGATTACGCGGTGATCCGCCACCCCCTGACGCTCACGCCGCTGGATTCGATCGAACCGCGCCTCACCCGCGGCGTCGTCGCCCTCGCCGCCGGCCGCCTCGGCCCCGTGCGCCTGATCGACAACATGATCCTGGGGCGGGAGACGGCAAAGCAAGAGGAATAGGTTAGGCGCGCGGGATAGGTTTCCTGGGCGCCTACGGAAGACAGGGAATCGGCCCCGCATTTCCATGCGGGGCTGGGGGATTTAAGGCATGCAAGACAAGCAAGGCGACCCAGGCATGGCAATGCCTGGGCTTGTTTAAGGCAACCCACGGATGCAATCCGTGGGCTTCGAAGACACGTACCCCCCGGCGGAGCCGGGGGCTGAATCCGGAAGGGGCGCGCGGGACAAGCTCGCTTACCGGGAGTTTCCTTCCGGGGGCGAGCTTGCCAGCGAACGCTTGAACTGTCTTTGGTGCTTGTGCCGGAATTGGGCGCAGTTTCAGCAGGCCGCGGATGGGAGCGGTCATCGGGTCTTGCCTAGTACGTGCGCGAGACAAGAAAAGGAAGCACGTACGGTGCGCCACGGCGTCCTCGGCCCGACCGTCGGCTGTCCGCTCCCGCGAATACAGACGACGGGGCAAGGGCCACTCGCAAGCGACCTATTGGGCTAAGCCCAGGTGACAGTGGCAGGTTTTCTCTGCCGTTCGCTTGGAGTAGACACACGAGCACCAATGTCGCCCCCGGACCCCGGAAGTTGCCTTCCGGGGTGGCCTGGGGCAGGGACGGGGAAAACACGTCCCTCTATATAGGGGCGTCGTAGCGCTTCTGTGCGCACAGATTGCACCATGTGGAGACGTAAGATGATTGTGGGGCTAGGATTACGTTGTCAATTTTTTGCCAATCGACTGCGAGCAAAGTGTTCGGTTTTGTGCGCGCGGGGGGGACGAAAGTGAAGGGGAGGGGGTAAGATATTTGGCGTAAGATGCGGAATCGACATGAGTGGGGAAGGTCGTGCGTGGCCGCAAATGCAGAACAGGCAGTGCTGTCCAATCTGGTAAACTCCTAGCTAGCAGCCTGTGTCGACCTTCCGCGGTGATTTTCTGGCGGGGTTATCGAATTTGACTAATCTTCAAAACAACGACGGGCAAGCGGTGCTCACCGACCTAATGACGTCAAGCAAATGTGTTTTATTCATTGGATCAGGATTATCGTGGAACAATTACGGTAAGTGGCACGAAATAGTCAATACTGTAAGGGCCTCATGTGGACTGCCGGAACAGTTGCCTGAGAGTGCAACAGCAAATCAGCTCCTAGATGGTGCTCAAGAAGCTAGAAACAAAGATTATTCGGCATATCTGCAAAGCCTCGGAAGGTGGTTCGGTACCGTAAGAGGCGACAATCATCTTTACACGGAACTGCTCCGTATTCCCTCAATCAAAGCCTATGTGACTCTCAACTTAGACCCACTTCTAGCCATCAGAGCAAGACAACCTGAACACAAATGTGAAATTTTTTCATACCCCGACTTAGGAACTCCTGAGCGAGGCAGAATACCCGTGTATTACCTCCATGGGCTGATCGATGAAGAACCGACGCCCGCGACGGATAAGATAATATTTTCTCGCTCAGAATACGATTTAGCATATCCCAATAACGGAAAGGGCGAAAGCCCTGTGACCAGGCTTTTAAAAGGGTTTTTAGAGCACGAGAATATATGCTTTATCGGCTGCGGTTTACGGGAGCCTGCATGGCCACAACTATCCGCAGAATGTGCAGCTCTTCGCAAGCAGTTTCATGCGGACAAATCCAAACAACGTATTATTTTACTGCCCAAACCACACAAATTACAGTGTGAGGATGATAGGAATCTAGCACATGATAAGAGTAGCGCTGATGCACAATGGAGTGACAACGAGGCATACTATCAACAACTCGGCCTTATCGTTGTGCCATACGATCCAGAAGATAACTATCACAATGGTCTGAGAAAGCGACTTAAGCCCTTCTGGCAGAACTGGCCCCAATCTGTTCGTCCGGCTGAAAAGGTCGAGGTGCCACATGACGTCACCGCCTAGTTTTTTTAAACAGCTCCAATGTCTTCAAAACGCCGTCAGGCAAACCCCACGTACTGATCTAGTGCGATATGTTGTAGAGTTGCTTGTGGACAAAGATCTGGAGAGAAGTTTTTGGGATATCCTTAAAACATCTACATGGATAAAGCCTTTGGCGATTGCTGGATGTTATGACAGTCCTCCAGATCCCGAGAAAGGACCATGGGGTGCGTCGAGGTATTTGGCAAGAATGGCTAGGCGCGAGCCGGCAGAAGTTACTGAAGTGTTTTCGCGGATAGTCACGGATAACCCGTGGGTGGTACGCAATATGGTGCAGGCTGCAATGGCGATGCCTCTTCAGTATGGTATGAAGCTTGTGCCCAACATCATTGTAACGTTGCAGGAACACAACCTCGATCTCTTTAAGGATGAGATTGCAGACTTCATTGTTTATCTCGCGAACAAACGACAACCCGCTGTAGCGTTCGCATTGGCGTATGTACTTCTAGAGCCTGAGGCGGACTGTAACAGGAGGCAAAGGAGAGGAGATTCCGAGGAATACTGGTATCAACAGGCGTGGGAGACTGTCCTGCCATCATTGGCTCGGTGCGTTCCGACTATGGCCCTGCATCTCGCATGTCGAGGCCTGATTAATACGATGGATCGGCAAGGATACTTGAAGGAAATGTCGAGCGAGGATGATTCCGCCCTCTGGCGGCCTGCCGTCGAGGAACACACGGAGAATCTGCACAGCGTCCAATCGGCCCTAGTAGCAAGGATACGTGATGCCACTGAGCTTATTGTCCGAGAAGAGAAAATGTCGCTACGAGAAGTTTTGGAGATTCTCGAGCGGCAGAAGTACGTCATTTTCAGACGGATTGGGCTGCATTTAGTTAACGAATTCGCGGAGGCAAATACCGATTTGGCCAGAAAGCGGATGCTGACTAGAGAGCTCTTCGACGATGATGAGGGTAGGTTCATGCACGAATACTCTCGGCTCATCGGGAAGCGATTTGGATTGTTGGAGGAAGCCGATCGGCAACAAGTATACGGTTGGATTCAAGATGGTCCTGACATGACGGGATTTGATGAAGATTTTAGACGTTGGAATGATCGCGCCGCTACGGAAGAGGATCGCGTCGCGCGAAAACAGGCTTGGCAACTACAAAAGCTTTGGTGGATTCGAGATTGGCTGGGAGGGGAATGGAAGGTGACGTTTGAAGAGTTAAAAGATAAATATGGTGAGCCACACTTCGTGGACATGAGCGTGTCGTCGGGTTTCCGTGAGCCGAGGAGCCCCTTTACGGTTGATCAGCTTCAGGAGATGGGGTTTGAGAAAGCGCTGGAAGAGGTGAGCAAATGGAGGGAAGAGACCGAGGATGGCACATGGGGGCCGAGACGGGAGGATTTGTATAGCGCGTTTGCGACGTGTGTAGGGAGGAATGCGGTAGGCGCCGCAGAGCAGGCGACAGCATTATGTGGGCGACCGCCAGAACTCATTCAAGAGTTTATCGGTGAGATGACACAGCACGTTAAGGATCACAAGGAGGCATTAGCAAAAGCGGTGCTGCCTTTGTGTCAGTGGGTAGTCGATGAGCCAGTGCCTAAGGCTGACAAGGATGCGGAGCGGGAGAAGTGGGGGCGATTACTCAACAGTGTGGTTGAGTTTGCGATGCAGCTTCTCGCGTCCGGAATTGGTATTACCTACAAAGACTTAATGTGGTCGGTAATAAGAAAGGCCGCAGACCTGACGGCGGAAGAATTCAGCGAGATGCTTGGTGACGATGAAGAGGCAAAAGTATTTGACTTTACGAGCAGATATTTGAATAGTCGTGCGGGCCGAGCTATGCGGGCAGTGTTTGAGTATGCAAAATGGGTGCGGATGCATCATGTTACGAGAGAGAACGACAAGGAAGTATATGTGTTAGGCTTTGAGGTGATGCCTGGGGTCCAGAAAATGTTGCGGGATCGACTCGAGAGTCCTCTAGGGCGGGACATATCCGTGCGTGCCTGCTATGGGGCGTATTTCGGTCTATTGTATAATATCGATAAAGCGTGGCTTGAAAAAAATGCCCAGCGTATTTTCAATATCTGTAGGAATCAGAGTAATTCGCCGGATCCTTTGGGATGGGCAGCATGGAACACGCTTGTAACAGTCTCTCGGTCCCATCCAGAGATCTATCGTATTCTGAAATGTGAGTACCGTTGCGCGACGAGGCAATTGCCAAACCAAAAGGCAAGAGGGATAGTGCCGTTCGAGCGAATGGCCGAACACCTGATGATGTTGTACGTATGGGGAGAGCTGAATCTGGAGTCGGATGACGGAATTGTGAAGGCGGTGATCGAGTCTCCGGCGGTGCGGGAACACGCCTTACAGTTTGTCGGAAATGTGTTACAGGAATGGCCAGCTGACGCGCAGTCGAGACCCAACAAGAAAGAACTAGCGGCGCTATGGGATTGGTATTGGGCGCGTGGCGGACGGTATGACGCTGAAAATAGAAAGGCCAGCCATGTGTTTGGTGGGTGGTTTGTATCGGGGAAACTTGATCGAAAGTGGTCTATCGAGAGACTGCACGCGTTTGTGATGTCCGCTCCCGAGGCTGAGGCGGACGATATGATTGTTGAACAGTTGGCCAGAATTTGTGCGGCTGACCTCCAGAGGTCAGTTGAGATTCTTGAAATGATGGTGAATGCGAGCGGTGCGAGCCATCGTGCTCCGCAGTGGTTTAAAAGCGCCAAACGCATTTTGAGGAGGTGCATGAAGATGGAGGGAGAAATTCGCCTTCGTGCGGAATGGGTAATCGATAGTCTCGGGCGGCAGGGAATACTGGAAGCCGGCAAGCTGCTGAGGTGACCCACGGATTGAATCCGTGGGCTTCGATGGGGGATGGCGGGGAAAGAGGGGTTCAAATTCCGCGGGAGCGGCTGCTTTACCTTGCGCGGCCGTCGAGGCTGGTGTTGATGCGGGTGTCAATGCGGCCGGTCTGGGGGTCGACGGTGGCGGTGGTCGGCGGATGGGAGCGCGGGCTGAGGGCTTTCCAATGCGCGGTTTCGGTTTCCGTCAGATGCGGGTTGGCCAGGTCGACTTGGAAATCCATGGCCTGCTGGGGCGGCTGCCAGGGGACTTGCGCGGCGGGGACCGCGGCGAGGGGGACGTGCGGCTGATTCATGCCGGCGGCGGCGTTGGGCAGGGACTGGGCGAGCCAGGGGGAAAGTTCAAAATAAGCGTTAGGCCCAGGCATTTCGCGGAATTCGCCATCGACGCGCGGCTTGCGGTTGAGGTAGACCTTGTTCTGGCTGTCGCGGACCAGGTAGTCCATCTTCTGCACCCGCAGGAGATAACCCGGGCCGACGCGGTAGAAGGTGTGGTCGGGCAGAGCGTTGGAGCGATAGAGATCCACCGGCTGCAACCCGCCGAAGATGTCCGGCTGATTGGGGACGGCTAAAAGCGAAGACTGCTGGCCGGTTTGGCGCAGGCCGAACTCGACGTGGCGGAGACTGGTGGAGGTGGTGCCTTGGTCTTCAACGGTTTGATCAATGGCCTGGGCGGACTGGGCGGCAGAAGGCAAAGCGATCGCCAAGGCGCACAAACCAGCGAAAATATGCAGTCGCCCAAGGATCATGGAGTTCTCCGACACACACCCAACCCACCCGAATCATAGCCCCCGGACCCCGGAAGTAGCCCCCCCCGGAAGTAAACCCCGGAAGTAAACCCCGGAAGTGCCCCCGCCCCCGGAAGTAGCCTTTGGATTTGCCTGAGCCGGCCCCGCATTTCCATGCGGGGCTGCGACGCGCGGTTCTGCGAACCGCTGCTAAACAAGTCGCCCCATGAAGGTCAGGGTTTGGACAGGTCAGCTGGGGGCGGGGCGGGTTCGTCGGCGGGAGTTTCGGGAACGGATGGCGGGACAGCTTGAGCGCCACCGGGGGCGCCGGCGGAGGTGCTTACGGGTGCGGGGGTGGTGTTGACGGCGGCGGCGGTGGAGCGGTCGGAGGGCACCTGCGGGCCGGGGAAGTTGGGGGGATATTCAGGGGCGGGGCGGAGGCTGACGTCAATGATCACGGGCGTGCCATAGAGCTTGACGGAGCCGCTGCCGTGCTTGGTGGGGCCTGAGAGGCTCCAGGTCATGGAGGTAGCGGGCTTGCCGCTGACCTTGGCCAGTTCGATTTCGCCCTTGCGGTCGAAATTGAGCTTAAGCTTATGATTGACCGGGACGTCCATGGTCCAGAAGACGTGGTTGGTGTAGGGATCGCGGACGGCGATGGTTTTAGGTTGATCGACGGAGCTGTAGTAGGCATGGCGGTCGAGGCTGGCACAGGCGGGCAGGAAGAGGGCCGCCAGGAGCAGGCACACACCGTAAGGACGGGCGTGAAGTTGGGCAAGCAGATTCATGAAAAGTCCTTTCCCTGAAGGATAGTTGCTAAGGCATTATCGGATCGAGCAGCCGTGGGCAAGAGTCTTTTGGAATACGATAACGGCAAGCCGACCCAGGAGCCAGTGGTTTGAGCGAGCCAATAAATCCAGATAGATCATCGGTCAGCCGGCGAGGATTTTTTTCCTGGATCTTAGGCCGGGGGCTATCGGGCGTGGAAAAGGGAGCCCACCAACTGGCCCAATGGACGGTAGGGGAGCAAAGGCTGACTGTAAAGGGGGATATTGCTGCCAAACCAGCAGTGGATGGGCCGGTGGCCCGGGGGAGAGCAGCGGGAACGGGGGGCGATTCCGGGGTTCCCGGGGGTGGCGGGGGGTCCGGGGATTCCGGGGGGGGTGAATCCGATAATGACAAGTGAGGACGGAGGGGGGTTAGAGGGTAGAGAGTAGAAAGTAGAGAGGGGAGGGGGCGGGGGGAAATGGTGGGGGGTGTTGTTGGGGTGGGGATAGACAAAAAAAAGCCCAGGGATTTTTTCCCTGGGCTTTAAGCGTTTTTGGGGCAAACTACCGGGGTGCCACTTCCGGGGTTACTTCCAGGGGCACTTCCGGGGGTACTTCCGGGGGCGGGGGGGGTTAGAACTGGTGGCGGTACTCGCTGGGGCTTACGCCGATGATGCGGTGGAAGGTGCTGGTGAAGTGCCCGTGGCTGGCGAACCCGGTGTGGGCGGCGATGGCGCCGATGGGTTCTTTGGAGGAGCGGAGGAGCCACTTGGCGGTCTGGAGTTGTTTTTTCTGGAGGTAGTGTTTGGGGCTGATGCCAGCCTGTTTGGAGAACAGGCGGTGGAAGTGGAAGGGGCTCATGTGGACCTGGCGGGCCAGGAGGGTGAGGCTGGGGGAGTCGGGGTAGTTTTCGTGGAGGAAGGCGATGGCCCGGGCGATGCGTTCGTCGGTGAGCACGCCGATGACGGGCAGTTCGTCTTCACCTAGGCGGCGGAGCTCGATGTACCACTGTTGTTCGCCTAGGCCGTCAACCGGTTGGCGGCGTTGGAAGCGGACCCAGTAATCCTGCCCGGCGAGGTTGAGGGCGATGTCGCGGGAGGCGTTGACGGGCAATTCGGGGAAGCGTTGGGAGATTACGGGGTGGAATTCCTGGAGCAGGTCGTCTAAGAGTTTGTGATTAGTCAGCAGGGTGGCCTGGGTGTCCAGGTCGGCCAGTTGGACGCGATCGCCAGCTCCCAGGAGGACGCGGCCGACGCCTGGTTCATCGGCGCGATGGAAGTGGACCTGCCAGCGCAGGAGCAGGAGGTTGGCCATTTCGATTTCGGTTTCGGTAAAGGGCTTGCCCTTGCGGCCGAAGATCGCCCACCACCAGATGCGTTTGGCGGTGGATTCGGCGGCCATGGCCATGACGACGTGGTGGTTTTTGAGTTTCGCGGAGCTGAAGGGGCTTTCCTGAGGCGTGGCGGCGGCGGCGCCGTTTTTGATGGCAGCTTTGGTCAGGGCCTGCTGCTCGAAGTTGTTTTGCAGCATTTCCACGACGTCGGCGGCGGGCCAGCCGTGGACGCAGAGCAGGCCTTCGGTCTGCGGCTTAGGCAGGCGCAGGACACCGATGGCCAGCGCATCGCAGGTCAAGCGCTGTTGCACTTCTTGGTAGATCTTCTCTTGGGCAGCGCCCCACGGACCGTCCGAACCGACCGGTAGGATGTCAATCTGATGTTCTAACATGGGCTGGCTCCCTTCTTGCCAGTTGGGAAAGGAGTCTGCCCCGGCGAAGGAAATTGTAATCAAATGAAGAAGATTGGCAAGTCTTCAGTTGCGGGTTTGGTCTGAAATGAGGGATTTCCCGAATATTTGGGCGGGGTCGGAATGGACTGTTTTTTCCGGTAAATTCGCCGAATTATGGTGTGACAGGCGGGCGATTGGCGCAAAAAATCACCTGAAAAACGAATGCAAAAATAGACAAATTTGTTACCAGCTTTCCTGTTCGATTGTCCAGAGGAGTTGTCCGCCTTGGCAATGGATATGGGCGGCGAAGAAGCGTCCGCGGAAGCGCCAGAAGAGCGGCCAGATGACTTGTTTGTCGGTCTGGGGGATGGGCAAGCGGTCAAGCGCGTCGGGATCGTGCCATTCCAGGACGCCTTCGTCGAAGGTGGCAGCGGGCACGGAGACGGGGTGGCGGACTTCGTAGAGAAACATCAGCCAATGGCATTGATCTTCGTAGCCGGACTCGGAGACGATGCCGGTTAGGTGCAGGTCGGTGGCGGAGAGTTGGAGGCCTACTTCCTCGTGAATTTCGCGCAAGGCGCAGGCGGTGGGGCTTTCGCCGACGGACTGTTCGAGCTTGCCGCCGATGGGGGAGTAGAGGTCCTGATTGGGGGGTTTGCGGCGGTGGAGGAGCAGGACGCGGCCGTGGGAGTCGAAGAGGTAGCAGAGGACGGCGATGCGATAGGGCAGAGGTTGGGACATGGCGGGGAGTTTAGCAGAGCGGGAAGATCAGGAGGGGAGGAGGGAGGGGATGTGGGGGGATGTATCCGGGCCTGAAGGGCCCGGCTTGGGGGCCCGGGGATTGGGGGGAGGGGAAGTGGTCTAGGACGTCCAAGGCCAGGAATGTCGACCGGACTGCATTCTTTCTTCTGGAGGTGATCCATTGGCGCTGAGGGAGCAAGAACCCAATATAACATCCGAAAAACGGGCCGCATATTGCGTAAATAGACAATATTTATGTGCAAGCATGTTGTTATTGAACGACAAAATAATTTTTAGTCTTAACGAAGAATTAATATTGTTAATTAGACGTTAATTCGCATGTTTGCCTGGGCAACTAAATAATTTTCTCATGAGGTCATACAATATAAATACCATATGAGTAATGTAATTATGAAATATCAGGTTGAAAACGATGCTAATTTCCCAATTATATATTATTTATTTTCGTATGAGTGCTTAGATCAAAAAACGATATAACTCTAAAGAAGAATTCCAGAAAAATATTGCATGTTTAGGCAAATGTTGTATATTCGAAATGACTCACACACTTCCGTGTGATGTCGGTACCCGTTGTGGGCCGGAGGGCCTCAAATCTCAACGGTTATCGGAACTTCTAAATTTGTTTCGGAAGGGAGAGATTAAGATGCGCACGTTTTCATTTTCCGCTGTTGCGATGGTACTGACGGTTTGCATTGGGCAGGCGTCGGCCTCCATCACGCCTGGGGTTCCGATCATGGTGGATTTCGGTTCGTGGGACGCAGGTTTCATCACGACCAACGGCAACTCGATGGCCATGCCCGGATTTGGCCAAACCCACACCGACCTGGTGGACGCCAACGGCGCGAGCACCGGCATCAACCTATTGGTCACCGATTCGTTCTACCCCTGGTGGAACACTTCGGGGACCACGGCGAGCACGATTTTTCCGGCCAGTGCATCGCGGGACGGCTTCTATGTGACGGCGACCGACTTCGGTGCCGGCGCGCCTGACCCCACGGGCGGATTCGAATTGCAGAATCTCGACCCGGCCTACACGTATGACGTGCTGCTCTACGGCTCGCGTGCCGGCGTCAGTGACGTGCGTGAAAGCCAGTACACGGTGACCGGCGCGGGCATTCAGGTGCTGCTGCTGAACGCCTCGGGCAACGTGGACAACTACGTGGTGGCGACGGGCGTGGTTCCTGACGCCAACGGCAAGATCACCATTGACGTCGCGGCGGGCCCGAACAACAACCACTCGGCCCAACTGGCGTACATCAACCTGGTGACGCTGACGGCTGTGCCGGAGCCTGCCAGCGTGACGTTGCTGGCGCTGGGCGCCACGGCGCTGCTCCGCCGTCGCCGCGTCTGATTATCCAGCATGCAGAGATCGTATTCGAGGCGGACCCGCACAGGGGGTCCGCCTTTTTTTTGTGGGGCGGATCAGGCGGGGGCCAGTCGCCGGGCAAAGACGCGTTTGGCCGTTTCCATCACCGTTTTCAGTGGGGGGCAAGGAGGCAGCAGAGGACGGCGATGCGGTGGGGCAGAGGTTGGGGCGTGGGGGGGAATTTAGCTGAGAGAAAGGGGGAGGGAGGGTGGGGGATGGATCCGGGCCTGAAGGGCCCGGCTTGGAGGCCCGGGGATTGGGGGGAGGGGAAGTGGGGGTGGAGGGGGCGAGGAGGGAGGGGGAGATAGAGGGGGGAAAACGCGGCGATCTGCGATCGCCCGCTAAACAGGAAGGGGGCCCAGAGATTTTTTCCCTGGGCTTTGAGGCATCTAATTTCTAAGGGGCAATTTCCAATACCCAATACCCAATACCCAATACCCAATCCCTAACTCCCAATTTCCCTTGCGACTTATTCTTCGTCGTCGTGGGGGAGGGGGGGGAGGGGTTTGGTGAAGGCGGGGGCGTCGACTTGTTCGGTCCAGTCGTCGCAGCCGGCGAGGCTTAATTGGGAGGGGCAGGTTTTGCGGTAGCCGAGCTTGCGAATGACCTCGAGGACTTCGCTCCAGGTGGGGAAGGGGCGATTGTTGACGCGTTTGTAGGCGTCGATGGCTTTGATGAACAGGAACTGTTCCTGATTCATCTCGCCTTCCTCGGCGGTTTTGGCAAAGTCAGTGCGTCGGCGTCCGGGGCCGCGGCGGCGTTCGAGGCCAGTGCCGACGGTGCGGCGATCGACGACCGTTTCGCGGCGGTTAGAGGCGCTGCGGCGGTCAGGGCCATCGTAGGGAGCTTGCTCGGACATCCTTTACTCCTGAAGACGACCGCCCGGCGGCGGCTGCGCAGGAGGCAGGTCCGCCCGGGTTACACTTCCTCGTCGTCGAGGTCGTCGTCATCTTCGTCGTCATCGTCGAAGAAGTCGTCGTCCTCGTCTTCTTCCTCTTCGTCGTCGAAGAAGTCGTCCAGGTCCTCGTCTTCATCCTCTTCATCGTCCAAAAAGTCGTCGTCCTCAAGGTCTTCGTTCTCGACGAGCTGGGGATAAGAGGGCTGCGGACCGGCACCGACGTCAAAAGAGGTAAGCGGTAGGGTTTGTGCGTTCAATATGGGGTCCAGCAGTGCCGTCATGGATGATCTCCAAACATCGAGGTTGGCTGCTTCTAGCGGGGGTCGACGAAGGCCTCCGGCTGAACTTCCAGGTTGCCGCAGTAACGATAGGGCGAAAGGCGTGCTTTGGCTCGTTACCGGGTCCTTGAAACGATAGCTCAAGCTAAACTGAGCGGTTACACTATCGCCGCGTTCAGGTTTGTCAACGTGTTTTTTGTGAGTTTGGTGGAACATGGGTTTTCGGGGGGTATGCGGGGGATATCCGGGGGGAGTTTTGGGAGGATGTTCCGGGGGGTGTGGGCTGAGGTAGTCCTGGGAGCTGAAAGTGGCGGTTAAAGGTCATCGGAAGATGCAGTGGCAGCCCCATGTGGCCTTGATCGGCTGGCTGGTGCCTGGGCTTGGGCATTTTTTAGCAGGACAGCGCCGAAGGGGGCTGGCGATTGGAATAGCGATTCTAGGTTTGTGGACCATGGGGCTGCTTTTGGGGGGCATCAGCGTGGTGGATCATCATGATGCGCAGGCGAGCGTGAAGGAGCGGCGGCTGTCGTTGTGGTTTCTGGGGCAGGCGCTGGTTGGGCCGACGATTCCTGTGGATTTGTATTTGCAGCACTTAAAGCACAAGAGTGTGGCGGAATTTGGTGATTTGCCCCGGCCTGGGGATTATCCAGCTCCGTTTTATGGACCGGCGTTCGGGCGGATGGCGGAGCTGGGGATTCTATACACGGCGTTGGCGGGGCTGCTGAATCTGCTGGCGATGATTGATCTGGTGTATGGAGATCCGCGGCGGGGGGAGGGGGAGAAGAGTTCGGGGGGGGACGCGGCGCTCTGCGATAGCCCCCTAAACAAAGAAGCGGGGGTT
>JADZCD010000009.1 GCA_020851735.1 Phycisphaeraceae bacterium | reverse complement strand
GCGGACGAGCCCGTTATTGAGAGGAAACTCCCGATAATCGGGCTTCTTCCGCGCGCTCTGTCTTGACCAAGCCCAGGCATTTCCGGGGGGCCATGCCTGGGTGTCTTGCTTGCCTCGGTTCTCACAGTCCCGCATGGAAATACGGGGCCGGCTCGATGTCTTCTCGGTTTGGTTTCAGCCCCCGGCTCCGCCGGGGCGTACGCGTCTTCGAAGCCCACGGATTGCATCCGTGGGTTGCCTTAAACAGCCACTTCCGGGGGGCCCGGGCATTTCTTCGTTGGGCTTTTTTGGGGGGAAAAAGGGAGGGCGTTTCAGGTCGTCGCGGGGGGGGCGGTGGTTACTTCGTTATTGGCGGCGACGGTTTTGGTTCGCTGCATCTGGGCGATGGCCAGTTCCAGGCGTTCGTAGATTGAGAGCATGGAGGAAGGACGGGCGGCAGGTTCCTTTTCGATGCAGTGCATGACCAGGCTGGAGAGAGCGGTGGGCACCTGAGGGTTGAGCTCGGAGGGCGGCTGAGGCTTTTTGGCGGCAGCCTTGCTGGGAAGGATCTCAGCCGAATCGTCTTTGGGGATCAGGGTGGGCACGTGCTTGCGGGTGAGCAGCCAGTACATGGTGGCGCCGAAATTGAACATGTCGGTCTGCGGGGTGATGGCTTCGCGGAGGACCTGTTCGGGAGCGATGTAATCCGGCGTGCCCTGGATGCGCTGCTTGATGGTGCCCACGGGGCAGCTCTGCCCGAAGTCGATGATTTTCACGGCGTTCTTGTCGGTGACCAGGATGTTCTTGGGCTTGATGTCGGCGTGGACGTAGCCGGCGTCGTGCATGGCGGCTAAGCCCTGGGCGACTAACTGCATGAGGCGGCAGAGTTCCTCTAAGGAGCCAAAGTGGTGCTGCTCCATGGTCACGCCATCGACGAGTTCCATCAGGACGATGACTTCATTGACCCGCATCATCCGCCGGCCGCGGATGAGCTTGAAGCTGTGGCGCAGGCTGGGGTGGCTGAGCTTGGAGGCGATGTCGTGCTCGTAGATGGCCTGGTCGATGAAGCGCTGGTCTTTGGGGGATTCCTTGGTGACGCGTTTAAGCGCGTAGAGATGGTTATCTTTGTCCTTGACGGCAAAGATGGTGCTCTTGGCTCCGTAACCGAGCGTGCCAAGCACCTGGTAGCCCATGATGTCATCTAGATGTTCCATCTAGCTGACACGTTTCTCTCTTAAAGGGACAGGTTGGTTTTTAGGCGGGAGCACAGATCGCTGTTATCGGTCTGCGCCGGCGTGCCAAGCCCGTACATTGTCGCCCAGAAGAGCCCTAAATTCAACTGTCTGTCCCTAATTGTCTTAAATCCCAATGATTAATCGACCCGTCCTGCGAACAACTTGATCGCGGAGGAGGCTTGGCAAAGCAACGGGAACCCAGAGTGTATCAGAAGTAACGTGGACGGGAGAGGAGTTATTGCCTGTGGGGATTACGCGGGGAGATGCCCGGGGATTTCTTTGGGGGGGAATACAGGGTGAGGACACGGCGATCTGCGATCGCCCGCTAAACGAGGGGATGCGGGGGACTGAGCGCGGAAACTTAGTACCCCCCGGCGGAGCCGGGGGCTGAAAGGCGGAGGTACTTCCGGGGGAACTTCCGGGCGCTTCCGGGGGGAACTTCCGGGGGGGGTTATTGGGTCTGGAAGAGTTGCTGGCGGATGAGCATTTCGGGGAAGGCGGCGCCGACAGCGAAGGGGCCAACTTGGACGAAGGAGATTTTGTCAGCGGAGATGCCTAAGCGAAGCTGAAGGTTACGGAGGAGCCAGACGAGTTCCTGAACCTGGCGGGGGGTGGAGCCGCCGTCACGGGCGCTGCCGATCAAGCAGATCTGAATGTGGTCGGGGGAGTCGGCGGGCGTGCCCAAGGGCATGGCGGATTCCATCTGGTGCTGCCAGCGGAAGCCGACCTCGATTTGTCCGTCGGGGGAGGCTGAGCCGTTGCCCATGACAAAGTGGTAGCCTAGGCCGCGAAGGCCCAGCAGTTCGTGCTGGCTGGTGACGGTCTGGGCGGAGCCATAGGTATTGCCGCTGAGGCGGACGGTGACGGATTTCCAGCGGCCGGACTGGACGGGATTAATCGTCTGAAAGAGCTGTTCGACCGGGGAAGTGGCGCGGTCGGTGGAGAGCAGGCGGATGTGGCTGAAGGGTACCGCAGGCGCGGGCTGAAGAATCAGCAACAGGGCGCTGGCGATAGTCATAGCGGCCAGAAGGCTGCCGAGCACGATCAAGGTTCGTCGAGATGGCGTCATGAAAAAGCCACGCCCCCACAAAGACTGTTGACTCCCCGCCATAGCCACAACCGAAGAGTTCCAGGACGTGGCAACGGCCCGACAGAATTAACTATACATTCCATCGGGTAGATGGCAGGAAAACTTTGCCTTTTTTCTGATGTTAGGCAGAAAAAGGCGGGTATTATCGGCTAGGGATTAAAAATCCTCATCCAAGGGACTCAGGCGTTCACGCAAGGCGGGCATTTCGCGGCCGAAGGCGTTGGTTTCTTTTTTGGGCCTTTCGCGGCCGCGGAGCGTGGAGTAGCGTTCATACTGGGAGCGAGGCAAGTCCTCCGGGAACAGGGCTTTACTGCAGCCTGCCAGGGAGGCGAGCATGGCCAGGAGGAGGATGCGACGCAACCAGCTGGGCTTGGAAGTCACGAGGTGTATTAGACCCAAGACTTACAAAGTGGGCAAGCGCGATCGGGGGGAGGTGGATTATTTTGTGCACAAGGGCTGTGGGAGAGGAAGAAGGGGTACAGGGTACAGGGTACAGGGTAGAGGGTAGAAGGTAGTGAGGAGAAAGCAGAAAATTGCTGGGAGAGAGGAATAAATTTGGTGAGTTGGTGATGAGGGTGTGGGGAGGCCCAGGGATTTCTTCCCTGGGCTTTAGAGGGCGGGAAGAAGGGGGCCTGCGGCCCGCCCGCTAAACGAGGAGGCGTTTTGGGGGGTGATTTGGCTGCTGGTAGACCGGGGATTGGGGCGTTATGGAAGGGGTGTTGGGGAGGAATCAGGGCTGATTCATGGGGCGGGGACGGACGACGACGGCGGGGTTGCCGGCGGCGATGACGTTGGGGGGCAGGTCTTTCATGACTACGGCCCGGGCCCCGACGATGGTGTTGTCGCCGACGGTGACGTTGGGTCCGATAAACGCCTGGGCACAGATCCACACGCCGCTGCCGATGTGGATGGGCAGGCGCAGGAGGGGTAAGTGAGGCTGGCGGTAGTCGTGGGTGCCGGCACAGAGTTCCACGCCCTGGGAGATGGTGGTGTGATCGCCGATGTGGATGGGCCCTAGGTTGTAGACGTTGACGCCGCTGGCCAGGGAGCTGTGGTGCCCGACGGAGAGCAGCCAGGGGTGCATGACGCGGGTGCGGGCCCGCAGCTTGGCGGTGGGGGCGAGCTGGGCGCCAAAGAGGCGCAGCCAGAAGCGACGCCAGCCTAAGGCCTGGGGCGGGCTATAGCGGATGAGGGTGGCTTGGACGAGCAGCCAGAGGTAGCGGCCGAGGTATTCGCGGGTGCGGTAGGGGCGGCGTTCGCAGAGGTCCAGACGTTGGAAGATGGGGGAGGACGCCCCCGGAAGAGAATCCGTACCCCCCGGCTGAGCCGGGGGCTGAACAGACCCAGGCACACAGCACGCTTCGCGATGCTGTGTGGCACCCCCGGAAGCCCCGTCACCCCCGGAAGCCCCGGCACCCCCGGTACCCCCGGAAGTAGGTACCCCAGCACCTGGAAGAGAGCCCGTACCCCCCGGCTGAGCCGGGGGCTGAGGCGAAGAGGGATTGTTTTGGGGGTCGGGCATGGGTATCCCAAGCAGTGGGCACGGATACCGAGGGGCGGATGAAGGTTAGTTACGAGCTGCGTTCTAAGACATCGGCAAAACGGCCGCAGAGGACGTCTTTGCTGAACTGGTCGCTGATCAGGCGGCTGGCTTTGGAACCCATGGCGGCGAGCTCGGACTCGGACATGCGGGAAATCTTGGTCAGCAAGGCTACGGCTCCGTCGACGTCGCCGTGGGTGATCTGCCAGCCGATGCCGTCCTGGTGAATGATATCGGAAACGTGGGAGGGATCGGGCCCCAAAAGCAGGATCGGGCGGCCGACAGCCATGGCGCCGTAGACCTTGCAGGGGTGGCAGATGCCGACGATGCCCTCGCCGACGGAAACCAGATGCACGTCGCCGGCGGAGAGGGAGTATTTGATTTCCGCCAGGGGCTGATAGGGCAGGCTGAGGATGTTGGTGGGCTTGTGGGCGGCGATGACTTGTTCGACTTCGCGCTTGCCCAAGCCACCGCCGACGAAGAGGAAGACCAGACGCGGATCGCTCTGGAGCTTGAGGGCAGCTTCAAGAATGGTGGTCAGCGGGTGGGAAACGGAGTGATTGCCGCTGTACATGAAGACGAACTTGCCCTGGAGCTGATGTTTTTGGCGGAAGGGATTGGTGTCGTGGGGGATGACGTCGAGGTGATCTTCATGCGGCCAGGGGGGCATGACGCGGATTTTGGCGCGGCTGGCGGGGAGCTTGACGATGAGTCGGTCGGCCATGAAACGGTCGAGGGCGACCACGTCGCTGGAGCGGCGGAGGATTAAGCGATTCATCCAGTTGAACAGGCGGGAAAAGATGGAGGTTTCGGTGGTCTTGCCCAGGGCGATCATCTGGTCGGGGTTGAGGTCCATCGCCCAATATTTGACGGTGGTCCGGCGGAAATAGCTTAGGAAAGCGGCGGCTAAGGGAGCCAAGGGAGGCGAGGTGCTCACCAGCACGCAGCGCAGGCGGCGGACGAACAGGCCGATGAGGATGCACTGGAGGACGAAGATCATGCCGGCCAGGAGGCGGATGGGGATGGAGCTTTTGCCGAAGGAGGCGAAAGGCAGGCGGCGGATGATCACGCCGTCACGCGTTTCGCGCCAGGGGTATTTGCGGGAGGGGTCGTCGTACCCGCGGCGGGAAGCCAGGACGAGGACGCGCCAGCCGCGGCGGGCCATCTCGGCGGCCGCGTCGTGCATGTGCTGGCCGACCGAGGCGGGGTCGGGGACGTAGACCTGGCTGATGACCAGGAGGGTTTTTTGAGCGGGTTGATTGGGGGTGGAGGGCATGGGTGGGGAGTTAGGAGTTAGGAGTTGGGAGTTAGGAATTAGGAATTAGGGGACAAAGGGCAAACACGTCTGAGGCACGCGGCGGTTAGACCCAGGCACCCGCGGGCCCAAGCTGGAATCCGCGAGCATCGCACACAGCACCTTACAGGATGCTGTGTGGCACCCATCTAAAAGGGAAGGCGTCTTACTTCCGGGGGCCGTATTTGGCGACGTATTCGTCGTAGATCCAGTGGTAGGTTTTTTCCATGCCGGTGCGCAGGCGGGTGGGCGGGGCCCAGCCCAGGAGCTTTTGGATCAGGGTGTTGTCGCTGTTGCGGCCGTTGACGCCCTTGGGGGCGTCGAGTTTGTAGTGTCGTTTGAGCTTGATGCCGGCGATTTCCTCGGCGATGTCGACCAGGCCGTTGATGGTCACCAGCTCGTCGGACCCGAGGTTGAGGGGCTCGATGATGTCGGAGTGGGTGATCATGTCGATGCCCTTTAAGCAGTCATCGATGTACATGAACGAGCGGGTCTGCTTGCCGTTGCCCCAGATTTCGATTTCGTGCTTGCCGGTGAGCTTGGCGGCGATGACCTTGCGGCAGATGGCGGCGGGTGCTTTTTCGCGGCCACCCTCCCAGGTGCCGAAGGGGCCATAAACGTTGTGGAAGCGGGCGATGCGGGCCTGGAAGCCGAAGTCCTCGCGGAAGTGGCGGCACATGCGCTCGGTGAAGAGTTTTTCCCAGCCGTAGCCATCCTCGGGCATGGCGGGGTAGGCGTCGGCTTCCTTGAGGGGGATGACGTCTTCGGATTTTTGTTTGTCGGCGTTGTAGACGCAGGCGGAGGAGGAGTAGAAGAAACGCTTGACGCCGCAGTCGCGGGCGGCCACGAGCATGTGGGTGCTGATGAGCACGGTGAGCATGCAGGCGGCCTTGTGGGTTTCGATAAAGCCCATGCCGCCCATGTCGGCGGCGAGGCAGTAGACCTCGGCGGCGTCCTTGCAGGCGGTGTAGCAGTTATCGCGAAGGTTTAAGTCCAGGACGAGGTTCTGGGCCTGTTTGTCGACCTGATACCACTCGCTTAAGGGTTTGACGTCCACGGCGCGGATTTTGGTGTGACCGCGGCGGCGCAGGTCGGCCACGAGATGCCCGCCGATGAATCCACCGGCCCCGGCGACGACGATTAACTGATCGTTCATGATCTACTCCCAAAGAGAAAGAGCTATCGGCAAATGGTTGGCGTTATCGGCCCTTGGGTGCGAACCAGGCCGCCAAGCAGTATCCAAGGGACATATCGGCCTGACAAGGTGGGGGGCTTACGGTCCCACCTGGATTGATGTTCGATCGGCCCGGATGAGAAACGGGTGAACGGATAGGAACGACAAGAGATTCCAACATAATGCAAATGCTGGGCGGGGGAAAGCCCCCCGGGAGACCAAGGGCAGAGGGTAGGGGGTAGAGAGGAGAGGGGAGGGTAATAGGCGATGGGGCTCGCTGCGCTTAGCCCTGGGGACCTGACGGGCGATGACGGGCAAACGAAGTTGAATCCGGGCCTGAAGGGCCCGGCTTGGGTGGGCATGGGAATACACCCAGGCATGCAATGCCTGGGCTTGGCAAGACAAGCTGGATACGCACACGGCGGGTTGAGTCCTGTTTCCCCGGTAGTGTGGCACCCGATACACAATCCGGCACACCGGAGGAAAAGCTACAATCCGGGCATGAATGACACGAAGGTTGTTACGCGGTTCGCACCGAGTCCGACGGGGTCCCTGCACATCGGCAGCGCGCGGACGGCGCTGCTTAACTGGGCGTTTGCCCGGCGGTTGGGGGGCAAGTTCCTGCTGCGCATCGAGGACACGGACAAAGCCCGGTCGACGGATGCGGCTACGCGGGGGATTTTGGAGGACTTGAAGTGGCTGGGGATCATCTGGGACGAAGGGCCGGGGCTTAATCCGCCGGCGGGGGACGTGAAGGCGGGGCAGATCGGAGAGCGGGGGCCATATTTTCAGTCGCAGCGGGACGAAATCTACAAGGGGTACCTGCGGAAATTGATCGACATGGGGCGAGCGTATCCGGATGGGGACGCGTATCGGTTTAAGATGCCCAAGACGGCGATCACGGTCGATGACCTGGTGCTGGGGGCGGTGACGATCCAGGCGGAGAATCTGGAGGATTTTATTATTTTCAAGGGGGCGGCTGGGGGGGGTGGGCCGACGTTTCACTTTGCCAACGTCGTGGACGACGCGGAGATGGGGGTGACGCACGTTTTGCGGGCCCAGGAGCATCTTATGAATACGCCCAAACACGTGGCGATGTTCGATGCCCTGGGGATTGGCAGGCCAAAATATGCCCACATGCCGCTGATTTTTAATCCCGACGGGTCGAAGATGAGCAAGCGGGATAAGGCCAAGGCGGCGCGGAAGGCGGCGGGGGAATGGGTGAAGCAGAAAAACGGGGATGCCAAGGGGCTTTGGGAATATGTGGGGGAGGTTTTCAAGACAAGAAGCACCCAGGGATCCCCGGAAGGGCAATCCCTGGGCTTGGAGGATGTGCAGGGGTTTTTGGAGAAGAAGACGGACGCTAATGAGATTGCGGTGCCGATCGCGCGGGCGCTGGGGGTGACGCTGCCGGAGATCGACGTGAATGACTTTCGGCAGAGCGGGTACTTGCAGGAAGTGCTGCTGAATTACGTGGCGCTGTTGGGGTGGAGCCCGGGGAACAACGTGGAGCGATTTGATCTGGAATATCTAAAGCGCGAGTTTGACTTAGAGCGCTTGGGCAAGTCCAACGCGAAGTTCGATCGGGCCAAGCTGCTGGCGTTTAATGCTGAGACGATTCAGAAATTGCCGGCGGAAGTGTTCGCCGAGAAGTTGCGCGGGCATCTGGCGGCGTATCACCCGACGGAGCTGGCGAAACTGGGGGGGAATTTCGGGGCGTTCTGCGGGGCGTATCAGCTGCGCAGCCGGACGCTGAGTGAGCCGATGCAGTTGGGCAGGTTCTTTTTCGTGGAAGATGAACAGATTCAGTTCGACGCCAAGGCGGTGGAGAAAGTGCTCAAGAAGGATGGGGGCAAAGGGTTGGCGGTGCTCAGGGAAATCCTGCCGGAGTTGAAGGCGGCAGCGAGGTGGGAGGCGGGAGAGTTGCACCAGCTTATTGAGCGCGTGGCGGGGGGAGGAAGTTCAGAAGGCGGCGATCTGCGATCGCCCGCTAAACAAGAGGGGCTGCACCCTCACCCTGCCCTCTCCCTCAGAGAGGGAGAGGGTACGGCGGCGCGGGGCGCACCCGGGGGTTCCGGGGGCGCTTCCGGGGGTTCCGGGGGCGCTTCCGGGGGTTCCGGGGGCGCTTCCGGGGGAGGGGGAGGGGGGGGAAGAGGATTGGGTGATATTGCGCAGCCGCTGCGGGTGGCGATGACGGGGACGACGGTGAGCCCGGCGATTCACGACACGCTGGCGATCTTGGGCAAGGAGGCGACGATTAAGCGGATTGAAAGGTGCTTGAGTATGATCGCGGAGGCGTGAGGTTCAATGTGAATCGGCAATGACGATGTCCGCGTAATTTCGTTGGTCCAACCTCGTGCTTCCGCACGAGGCTATTGCCCCCGGCCATGGGGAGAGTTGACCGTAAGTTTCAGTCTCCAATCCCTAACCCCTAATTCCTAACCCCTTTTGGAAAAACACATGTCACTGATTGTCACGGGTTCGATCGGCATTGACACGGTCATTACGCCGGCGGGGCGTGCGGACAAGATTCTGGGCGGGTCGTGCACGTATTTCGCGGCGGCGGCGTCGTTTTTCACGGCGGTGCGGATCGTGGGGGCGGTGGGCGAGGATTTCCCGCGGGAGTTCTTGAAGGTTTTTGAACACTTTAAGGTGGATACGGCAGGGCTGGAGATTCGCAAGGGGGCCAAGACTTTTTCCTGGACGGGGAAGTATCACGACAACATGAACGATCGGGACACGCTGGAGGTGCAGCCGAACGTGCTGGCGGAGGCGCTGCCGCCGGTGCCGGGGACGTATCGGGACAGCCAATATATTTTCCTGGCCAACACGCACCCGGGGGCGCAGATGGAACTGCTAAGCCAGTTCCCAAGCCGGAAGCTGGTGGTGGCGGACACGATGGATTTGTGGATCAAGACGGCGAACGCGGAGTTGCTGGCGCTGCTCAAGCAGATCGACGGGCTGGTGCTCAATGACTCGGAGGCGTACTTGCTGACGGGGGAAAAGAATCTGGTGAAGGCGGCCCGGAAGGTGGTGGGGATGGGCCCGAAGTTTGTGGTGATTAAGAAGGGCGAGCACGGGTGTCTATTAGAGCATCGGGAGGGGCGGGCGATGCTGCCGGCGTTTCCGATCGCGGAAGTGATCGACCCGACGGGGGCGGGCGACAGTTTCGCGGGCGGGATGATGGGGCACTTAGCGGCCAGCGGGGATTTGGGGCTGGCGAACTTGCGCAAGGCGTTGGCGCTGGGGGCGGTGGTGGCGAGCTTTAACGTGGAGGCGTTCAGCTTAGGGAAACTGGAAAAGATCAAGCGGGCGGACATCGACGAGCGGTTCGGGCAGTATCTGCAGATGCTGGCGATGGCGGGGTAAAGACCAGCGGGACAGGATCAACGAAACCGTGGAATGCAGGAAGAGCCGGACCTTCGCCGCGAGCGGCTCAGGTCCGGCTTTGAGTTTGCGTCAAGCGGACAAATCGGGGCGAAAGGATATGATGTCTGCCCTTTAGAGGAGCGTGGACATGACTGCCAGTGCGCCCGGGCCCAAGCCGTTTATTTATGGGTTTCAGTATTACCGGGCGCCTACGCCGGACGCGCAGTATTGGGCGGAGGATTTGCGGCGGATGGCCAACAGCGGGTTTAACGCTGTGAAGTTCTGGGCCCAGTGGCGGTGGGCGCACCGGGGGGTGGGGAAGTTTTATTTTGACGACCTGGACCGGCTGATGGACTTGGCGGGTCAGAACGGGTTGGCGGTGACGATCAACCTGATCACGGACGTGGGCCCGGCGTGGATGTTTGAGCAGTATCCGGATTGCAGGCAGGTGCTGAACAATGGGCGGGTGGTTGAGCCGATGACCATCGGCTGCCGGCAGATCGGGGGGTATCCGGGGCCATGCTATAACCATCCGGAGGCGCGGAGGATTCGTGAGGAGTTCGTGCTGGCCACGGCGGCGCGGTACGGCAATCACCAGGCGATGGGGATGTGGGACGTCTGGAACGAGCCGGAGCAGAACGCGGTGTATCGCACGCCGGACCTGGAGACGCTCGCGTGTTATTGCCCGCATTGCCGGGAGGCATTCCAACGCTGGCTGGAGGGGCGGTATCAGACGCTCGCGCGGCTGAATGATCTTTGGGGGCGGTGCTACGACCACTGGGGGCAGGTGGAGCTGCCGCGTAATCGGGACACGTTTGTGGACATGGTGGATTGGCGTCTGTTCGCGTTGGACGTGCTGGCGGGGGAGGCTTCGCTGCGGCTGGCGGCGGTGCGGAAGCATGATCGGCGGCACCCGGCGTATCTGCACCCGGTGCCGAACACGATGAACCCGATGAACTCGATCACCTGCGTGGATGATTTTCTGATGGCGCAGGAGTGCGACGTGTTCGGGGGTACGGTTAACGGTTGGCCGACGTTTCCCTTGCAGGCGGTGGCGGCGGCGCAGGGGCGGGTGTGCTACAACGTGGAGAGTCACGTGCGCGTGGGAGCGCGGAACCTGTATCCGCGTCCGCTGCGTCTGCCGCAGGTGGTCAGCGAGTTTCTGCCGCAGATCGGGTTGGGGATTCGCGGGATTCTGTATTGGCAATATCGGTGCGAGACGATGGGGTCGGAATCGCCGGGGTGGGGGATCATGGAAACCGACGGCACGCCGGGCCCGGTGCACGCGGCGGTGACGGAGTTCTGGGCGAAGCTTAAACCGGTGGCGGAGCGGCTGCTGACGGCGCCGGTGCCGGCGGCGCAGGTGGCGATACTCAAATCGACGAGCAATGAGATATTCCAGTGGTGCCAGGCGAACCAGTCGAATCGGCTGCGGCAGGGCATCGAGGGATACACGCAGGTTCTGTATCGGATGAACATTCCGCTGACGTACGTGGATGAACGGTTGCTGCAGGCGGGGCTGGCGGAGAGCGTGAAGCTGCTGGTGCTGCCGGACGTGCACGTGCTGGCGCGGCCGACGGCGGAGGCGATCGTGGCGTTTTTGCAGAGAGGGGGGACGGTGCTGTCCGAGGCGCATCTGGGGGGGTATGACCTTTCGCGGAATCGGCACAGCCAGCCGACGCCGGGCATGGGGTTGGCTGAGGCGCTGGATTTGCGGGAGGTAAGCGCCATGGCGGTGCAGCACCTGGGCATCGGCGTGGCGGAGAAAACCAGCGGGCAATTCGAGGGCGACGTGGCCAAGGCGATCGAGGCGTTCGGGTTGCGCGGGGGGGACATGGTGCCGCTGAAGATGGCTAACGGGCAAACGCTGTTGGGCTGGAGCCGGTATGCGGAACTGGTGGGTTCGAATCTGACGGCGATCGCGGGCCTGCCGAAGCGCCATCCGTGCGTGGCGGTCAAGCCCGTGGGGCAAGGCAAGCTGTATTACGCGGGCACGCTTCTAGGGTGCTTGGCGGACATCGTGCATCCGGGGGGATTCGGGATGTTTTTGGATGAGGTTCTGGCGGGGGCGGGAGTAAGTCGGCCAGCGCCGGCGGGAATTCCGCCGCACTACGGTTTGCGGGTCGATCCGCTGGAGACGCCCGACGGCACGGCGTATGTGGTGGCGAATCTGCTCAAGCAGCCGCTGTATACGACGGTCAAGCCCACGGAAAACATGCGCGGAATCTACGGGGAGATGTCGTGCCTGGCGGGGCAGACGATGCCGCTGCAGCTGGCGCCGCAGCAGGCGGACTTGTTGGTGCCCACGCGCTGGCTGGCGTGAGAAATGGGGGATGGGGATGAGGGGTTGGGGGTTGGGGAAGACAAGTCAAGGCAGGCCCAGCCATGGCCATGGCTGGGCTTGGCAAGAGATATTGGGAGCTGCGCTTAAGTCTTGGGCAGGAGGCTCAGGACGGCTTGGCTGGGGCGGGCGATGACGTGCCCGGCGATGAGCTTGCCTAGGCCATCGACTTTGGCCTTGCCGGCTTCCACGGCGGCTTTGACGGCGGCGACGTCGCCCTTGATGACGATGGTGATGTAGCCGCCGCCGAGCTTTTCACGCCCGACGATTTCGACGTTGGCGGCCTTGCAGGCGGTGTCCACCGCTTCGATGACGGCGGCGAAGCCCTGGGTTTCGATCAAACCGATGGCGAAAGGTGCGGACTCGCCCACGCTAAGCTCCTTGCCTCTGGCGGCGTTGGGGATAATCACGACGTTGGAACCGGTCAGGGGGCTGACTTCGGGCTTGGCTTCGTAGGCAGCCTTGGCCCGGGGGTCGACCCGATCAATTAAGCCCATGACGATTTCGACCTGCATCTGCTCGGCGATCTGGCGGGCGGTGCCCTCGGCAGCGCGCAGGTTGGCGGCTGACCCGGCGACCTTGATGCACACGGCCCCTCCACTGTCGGTCAGCTCAGCCTGGATTAAGCGGATGGTGGCGGCTTTGTCCAGGGCGTCGACGATGACCAGCCCGGCGGACCAGCCGCGGACTTCGATGATGCCAAGGCCGGTCATGGTTTCGGGGGCGGCGACCATGGGGAATTCCAATAAGAGGAAACGTTGCTTACGGAGGGATTTTAACCGATCGGTGGCGCATTGCCATGCGGGGATGTGAGGCGCGGTGGTGGTTCGATAGGTCTAACCGCGGGCTTCCGCCCGCGGCTATTTTCCCTGTGGAAGTGCGACCCTTCCCCAACTCCTAATCCCTAATTTCTGACTCCCAACCCTCCTGCTAAAACTTCACGCTGGCGGCGATTTCGGCGAGGGTTTCGGTGGGCAGGTCGCCCATGACGCAGAGCCAATGGTCGCCTTCGTTGCCCATGACCATGCGGACGCCTTCGACTTCGTGGGCGACTAAATGGCGGCCGTGGCTGGTCAGTTGCTGGCCCATCATGGAGCAGAGGTCCTTGCCGCGGGCGACCACGAGGGTGACGGGCTGGCCCTGGTGCTCCATGACCACGCAGGCGACGATCACACCCTGGACGTCCTGCACGCAGCAGCCGCGCACGGCTGGGCCGATCTCGCGGGGAAGACGAGGCAGGCCTTGCTGCTGCTGGGCGATCATGTCGTTGGCTTCCTGAATGGAAATCACTTGGGCGACGTCCTGGCCGCTGAGGAGGGATTTATGCAGGCGTGAAAACGCCAGGGGAGCGGCCTGGGCGGGGGAGCTGCCGGCCAGCATCAGCCAGCCGACCAAGCCCACGATGGCCAAGGCGGCGGCCAAACTGCCCCAGACCTTGGCGAGGTGGTGGGCGCGGAAAGACCAACGGGATGAGAACGATGCGGCGGCGCGGTGCTGCTCGGCGGCCCAGGCAGCCTGGATGCGTTCCTGAAGGGCGCGGGTGTCGACGGGAGCCTGGCTTAGCTTGGCCAAGCGGCGGGCGGTCAGGTCATCAAGCTTGGTGATATCAGGGTCATGGGGTGGCATGGTCGGACCTCGTTACTCCCCTGCATTCTTAAGCCAGCCGCGTTCACGGGCGAATTCGCCCAGCTTGGCACGGAGCATTTGTCGGCCGCGATGGGCGCGGGACTTAACGGTTCCCACGGGCACCTGGAGAATCTCGGCTGCGTCGGCCTGATCCAAGCCTTCTACGTCCACCAATAAGAGCGTCCAGCAGATTTCTTGCGGCAAAGTTTTCAGGGCGTCGATCACGGCTTGGTCCTCAAAGCGTTCGAGCAGTTGGGCGGCGTCGTGCAAATCCAGGTCGGGGGGCGAGGACGCGGGGGCCAGGGAAGACCGATCCAGACCCGAAGCGTCCAGCGAAACGTCGGCCTGATGCCGGCGGCCGGCACGGTAAAGGTCGATGTGCGTCCGCCGGAGGATGGTCAGGAGCCAGGGCTTGATGCTCGAGCGCTCGGCGTAAGAGCCAAAGTGGCGCAGGGCGCGGAGCATGGTTTCCTGGACCAGGTCGTCGGCGGCGGCGGCGTTGCCCGTTAAGTAACGGGCGGTACGCACCAAGACAGGCAGCACAGGCCAGACCAGCTCCTGGAAACGCTCCACGGGGGTTTGGGCCTGCTTGCCGGTCATGAGCCTTCTGTCTCCTAAGACGTAGATGACAGCTTAAGAAGTTCAATCTGCCCCGCGCCCGCCCCCGGAAGCGTTCAAGCCGGCCCCGCATTCCCGAACACTATGGGTCATTGGGGTAATTTCAGATCAGGATTTCAAATAGCCGCAGATAAACGCGGTTTTGATGCAAACACTCTGATTCATAGTGTTCATCTATGTTTATCGGGGGCTAAATGTTTGGACGTCGTTGGTCGCTGCATCGCGTTCTTCCATGCGGGGCTATTGCTGCTCTGCCTGTCCCGGGAAGATGAAACGTTATCCGGGTATCTGAGCCCGCAAAGCAGTAAGAAAAAGTCTCGACATCAAAATAATCGGTTTCTTAAGAACCTGAACGTCATCTTCGTGCGTTGAATCTACAAAGGAGATTGACTATGCGCTTTTGGACCACGGTGATACTGACGGCTGGGCTGATGAGTGTAGCGAATCTGGTGGGCTCCGTAACGCCGGCGGCGCGGGCGGAGGAACAGGCGGCGACGGCTGAGCCACCGAAGGCCACGGCACAGAGTGCGGGGCCGCTGGCGGTTCCGGCGGTTTCGGGGGTGCCGGGGGTGCCGGGGCCGTATCCGATGGACGTCTGTCCGGTGTCGGGCGGAAAGCTGGGGGCGATGGGCAAGCCATTTGTGCTTACGTACGAAGGACAGGAAGTGAAGCTCTGCTGCCCGAGCTGTGAAACGCGATTCCGTAAGGACCCGAAGCAATACCTTAAGAAGATCGAGCAGGCGGTGATCGAGCAAGAGAAGGCGAACTATCCGCTTAAGACGTGCGTGGTCTCCAACGAGGCGCTGGACGAGAAAACCATCGACCTGGTGTATCAGGACCGACTGTACCGGGTGTGCTGCACGATGTGCGTGGCGCAATTCAAGGCGGACCCGGCCAAGTACACGGCGAAGCTGAATGAAGCGGTGGTGGAGAAAGAGAAGGCCAGCTATCCGCTGGAGGCGTGCCCGATCTCCGGCGAAAAGCTGGGGCACGAAGCAGTGGACTTGGTGGTGGGCGATCACTTAGTGCGGCTGTGCTGCCCCAAGTGCGTGGAACAGGTAAAACAGGACCCGGCGGCGTGCCTGGCCAAGCTGGATGCGGCGGAATCGGCGGCTGGGGGTGCGCAGCCGGCCACGCAACCGGCGGAGGGGGAGAAGTCCAAGCAGGACGAGCATGCGGGGCATGGGCATTAATAGCTGTGGAATAATTGGTTACGGATTTTGAGGTAGGGTTGTGGATGGCTGTGATTCCGCCCGGGGGGGGTACACGGCGATCTGCGATCGCCCGCTAAACACATGAGGGGATGCACCCTCACCCTGCCCTCTCCCTCAGAGAGGGAGAGGATATTGTCTCCAAAGGCACTTTCGAGGGCGGGGGGACTTCCGGGGGAAGTGGTTCGGGGGGTGGTTCGGTGGGTGGTTCCGGGGGTGGTTCCGGGGGGGCTTCCGGGGGGTGGAAAGATCGGGCAATGCTTGTTAGACTACCCGGCTCGACATGACCAAAGAGGCTTTGCCCATGTATGCGATTATTGAAGACAGCGGGACGCAGATCAAAGTCAGCCAGGGGGATGTGATCCGGGTAGCCAAGCGCGAGCTGGCGAAGGACGCGGCGACGCTGACGTTTGACCAAGTGTTGATGGTCGGCGGGGAAGGCGAGCCGAAGATCGGCACGCCGGTGCTCAAGGGCGCGACGGTGACGGCGGACGTGCTTGGCGAAGGCCGCACGGACGACGTGCCGGTGGTGAAGTTCAAAGCCAAGAACTACACGCGGCGCAAGAGCCATCGGCAGGATTTTCTGAAGGTAAAGATCACGGCGATCAAGGCCTAACCCCCGGGAAGTGCCCCCGGAAGCGGCCCCCACTGCTCTAAAGACAAAAAAAGAAGCCCAGGGATTTCTTCCCTGGGCTTTATTATTGGTGCCGACTCTGGCCATGGTACAGGATCGAAAAGAAAAACCCGCCGCATGCGGCGGGCTATATGGGTTTGCCATCGGGGGGGCAACACACACAGCAGGCTTCGCCCTGCTGTGTGGCACCCATGCGGTTCCCTTGCGGGGGGTTATTTATCGCCGACTTGGACGCGGGCGAAGCCTTTGACGGTGACGCCTTTGGGGAGGAGTTCCTTGACCCGCTTCTTGTCGTCCTTGATGAAGGGCTGGAGGAGCAGGGTGTTGTCCTCAAAGAACTTGCGGATTTTGCCTTCGACCATTTTGATGGCGATGTTTTCCGGCTTGCCGGACTCGACGGCCTGGGCCTTGGCGATTTCGCGTTCTTTCTCGACGATGGCGGCCGGGACGTCCTCGGGGACGACGCCCAGGGGCACGGGGCTGACGGCGGTGACGTGCATGCACAGGTCGCTGAGCAGTTCATCGGTGACGGCGGCGCCGTCGGAGACGGACAGCTCGACTAAGGAGCCGACCTTGCCGGTGAAGTGGACGTAAGAGCCGATGCGGCTGGTGGGGCCGCCCAGGACTTTGCCGCGGCTGAACTGGACGTTTTCCTTGGTGGTCAGGCGGACTTCGTCGATGGCGGCCTGCATGACGTCGGTTTTATTGACTTCGCCGGGAGCCTGTTTGAGGGCTTCGGCGGAGACGGTGAGCATCATTTTCTTAAAGGAATCGTTATTGGCGGTGAAGTCGGTTTCGGTATTGACTTCGACGATGGCGGCCTTGGAGCGATCGGGGGCGAGGGCGACGGCGACGCGGCCCTCGGCGGAGGTGCGATCGGTGCGGGTGTCCATCTTGGCCAGGCCGCGCTGACGGAGGAGGTCCACGGCTTTCTGAATGTCGCCGCTGGTCTCTTCCAGGGCCTGTTTGCATTCCATCATGCCCAGGCCGGTCTTTTGTCTAAGTGCCATGACGTCCTTGGCGCTGGTGGCCATGGTGAAGTCTCCCTTTCGTGGGTATGAATCTGTATGTCGGCGGGGGCGAGTTCGCACTTATCCGCCGGGGAAAATCCGGGGGGGGGGCCGGGATATCCGGGGTTTTTTCAGACTGATTTTTCGCTGGAGGTCAGGGGTTGTTGGGCCAGCTCGGGGCTGGCGGGGGCATCGGCTGCGGCGGGGGCGGCATCGACGGGTTCATCGGCCCTGAACTGCGAGCGCGAGCTGCGGCGGCGTCCGGCGGCGGCGGCGCTTTCGGGGGTATCGCGGCCTTCGTCCATCTGGGCGCGGGCGCTCTTGCCTTCCATGACGGCCTTGCAGAGGCTGTCGATGACGACCTCGATGGCGCGCATGGCGTCGTCGTTGCCGGGGATGGGGATGTCGGCGAAGTCCGGGTCGGAATCGGTGTCGATCAGGCAAACGGTGGGCAGGCCGAGCTTGCGGGCTTCACGCAGGGCGTTGACTTCGCGTTTGACGTCGACGACGACCATGGCGCCGGGGAGCTTGGTCATGGTGCGGATGCCTTCGAGGTTGCGAAGGATCTTGGCTTTTTCCCGGCGGAGGTTGGATTCCATTTTCTTGGAGTAGTTGTTGATTTCGCCGCTGGCTTCGAGGCGTTCGAGTTCTTCCAAGCGTTTGAGGCGTTCACGGATGGTGCGGAAGTTGGTAAGCGTGCCGCCGAGCCAGCGCTCGGTGACGTAGGGCATGCCGGCTTCCTTGACCAAGCGTTCCAGGCAGCTGCGGGCCTGGCGCTTGGTGCCGACGAAGAGGACGTCCTTGCCGTCGGCGACCACCTTGGTGAGGAACTTGCGGGCCAACAAAAGGCCCTTGATGGTGGCCTTGACGTCGATGATGTGGATTTTGTTGCGTTTGCCGAAGATGTAGGGTCCCATCTTCGGATTCCAGTTGGTTGAACGATGTCCGAAATGAATGCCTGCTTCGATAAGGTCCTTAACCAGCGATGCCATAAGCTGCTCCTAGAGGAGACTGCGGTGGTACGAGCCGTCCACCTGCCTAGGGTGAGGCAGGCTCGGCGAAAGGCCGATCGACGAATTAAGCCGGGGGGCCCGGTGGTTCCGGGGGCAACCGGCAAAGCCCGACCGCCAGGATGGGTCGAGAGCCTACGTGCGGCACCCGACGGGAATTAGGGCTGGATCCACGAACGAACCGCTTATTTTAGCGTACCCCTCTTAGGCTGCAAGCACCCCCGGAAGGAGAGGGGAGAGGGAAAGAGGCCAGGCGATGGGGCAGGCGGCGGTTAGTCACAGGGTCCAAGACCCCAGGTCAGGCACACAGCAGACTTCGGCCTGCGGGGTGGTACCCGAACCGTGTGGCGGGCCCGAGTTGTGTGGCGGCCAGGCGAAGGGAGGGCCCAGGGATTTCTTCCCTGGGCTTTATACGGCCCAACGGGGTAAAGGCGGATCATCGCCAAGAGAGACCCCGGGCAAGCCACGACGGGGGCAGGTAGGGAAGAATCAGTTGGTCTTGGTGCTGGAAGTGGAGGCCAAGGGGTCCGGGGAGGCCTCCGGGCCGGAGGGCTCAGGCTTGGAGGCGGCGTCTTGCGCGGGTTGGCTGCGGGCTTGCTGGTGGCCGAGTTTGTAGGCCATGACGAAGACGAAGGAGAAGAAGACCAAGAACACGGCCAGCACATAGCGGACGCGCAGGAAGATTAAGGCAAAGCCCAGGCTCGCGAAGACCACGCCCATCAGGTAGATCAGGAGCACGGTGAGCTTGACGGAGAAATTCGGGCCGAGCTTGAGGTTTTTGACGGCGCGCAGGAGCTGGTGGTGGAGGTGCTGGTTGTCGGGGCTGAAGATGGGCTGGCCGCGTAATTTGCGGCGGATGATGGCCAGGGTGGTGTCGGTGATGGGCACGGCGAAGACGATCAAAGCGGCGAGCACCAGGAAGGGGCCCATCATCTCGGCGTGGGCAAAGAGCAGGATGGTGGAGACGCACAAATACCCGACCAGGAGCGAACCGGCGTCGCCCATGAAGATATTGGCGGGGTTGAAGTTGTAGGGCAAAAAGCCCAGCAGGGCTCCTAAGATCGCCAGGCACATCACGATCCGCACCGAGTTATAGAGGCGATTCATGCCCCCAGCCAGATCGGCCTGGGCTTGCGGATCGCCGGCACTGATGGCCACGTACACGGCGATCAAGAGGAAGCCGGTGACGGCGATGGCGGAGACGCCGGCGGCCAGGCCGTCCAGGCCATCGAGCAGGTTCATGGAATTGCACCCGCCGAGGACGAACATGGCGATGATGGCGGTGCCCAGGCAGTAAGCGAGGAAGGGGTTCATGTCGATGCCGACGGCGGACATGGTGGTGATCACCAGCTTGGCGCCGAGCATTTGTCCGTTGGAGCCTTTCATGGCGGCTAAGGCGGCGGCGGCGAAGAGCTGGCCCCCCACTTTCACCCGTGGGCTGATGCCGGCGACGTCGTCCCACAAACCGATGAAGATGATCGCGGCGGCGCCGACGAGGATGCTCAGGGGAAAATCCACGTGGCTGCCGGGGATCAGGCCCTGGTCGGACACGAACAGGCAGGAGGAAATGCCCGCCAGCCAGCCGAGGAAAATCGCGATGCCGCCTAAGTAGGCGACGGGCTCAACGTGGGCTTTGCGTTTTAAGTCGGGCCAATCGACGATGCCGTTGGCCAAGGCGAGGCGGCGCATGAGGGGAGTCATGGCGAAGCTGATGAGGAACGCGGCGAAAAAGACGCCCATGTAGGGGGAAATGACCTCGTCCACGCGGTTGAAGAGGGAAACGGGCATGGTCTGGGGAATGACGTTCTCCATCGGCAGTCCTGTCGTCCTTTTCCCTCAGTCCTTAGTCCTTGAAAGAGCCGTCTGGCCAAGCGGGGCAGGCCACGGGAGCAACTATCCCCGCCTGAAATGAGCTGTCAACCTCGGCGGCGTCCGAAGCCTGGCGCTGCCGGTCTTAAGCTCCGACATGATCCGGCTGCGGTTCGGTGCCAGGCTCCTGTTGACGGTAACGATGGAAGGCCTGGTAATTTTCGCGGAAATACCCGCCGGCACTGGCGCGGGTGCGGTTGAGCAGCACGCCGAGGATTTCGGCAGGCTGTTCGCCTAATTCCCGCAAGGCGCGGCCGAGCATGCCTCGTTTGTCCAACATGGCCCGGATGACCATCAGCGAAGCCTGGGCGGTATGGGCGACAAGCTTGGCCTCGGAACCGACGAGCACCGGGGCGGTGTCAATCAACACCAGATCATATTGCTCGGAGGCTTCGGCGAGCAACTTGGCGAACGCCGGGCGGGCCAGGAGCTCAGGCTCCGCCTGGCTGCTATCGCCGGCAGGCAGGAGAAACACGCCCGGATGGGAGGATTTGAGTACGGCGGCGCTCCAGGACCCGCCGGTGCGCATGACGCCGACGAGCCCCTGCCCGGGGGAAAGGTTAAAGACCTTGTGCAGGGCGGGGCGCAGCAGATTGGCGTCGATGACCAGGACTTTCTTTCCCTGGCTGCCGATGCTGCTGGCCAGATTGCTGACGATGGCGGTCACGCCGGCCTGGGCCTGGGCGGAGGTGACCAGCAGGGTTTTGTAGTTTTTCTTTTCCAAGGCCAGGCCCACGGCGGTCCGCATGTTGCGGAACGACTCGGCCAGCAGGCCATTGGGCTCGGCGGCCACGATGCCCTCGATCACCTGGGAACCGGTGGGATCCTCGGTGGTGTCGGGGATCACCGCCAGCAGGCGGGCCTTGGGCAGCAGGCCGACGTCGGAGGGGCCCTTGAAGCGCTGATCCATCATTTCCATCAGGAACACGACGCCGCCGGCGGCGCCGATGAACAGCAGGGTGGTCATGGGCACAATGACGTACCACAAGGGGAAGACCACTTCCGGCTCGGTGGCGCGGGAGATGACTTCGACGGTCAGGACGTCGGGACGGCGGGACATGGCCCAGGCGTCATTCATGGCCTGATCCAGTTGTTCCTGGCGATCGAGGAAGCGTTTTTCCAGATCTTTAAGCTGGGTGTATTTTTCCAGCTTGGCGGTCAGGTCTTTGACCTCGGCGCGCATCTGGTCCATTTTGACCTGGCCCTGGTTGAGCTGCTCGGCCAGGGACTTGGCGGCCTGCACGGTGGACTCCAGCTGCACCTGCTGGCGTTGGCGGAGCAGGCGGTCGATCTCGTTTTTCAGTTCCATCTCCACTTCGGTGTAGCGGCGGTCCAAGTCCAGCACGCGGGAGTGATTGGCCCCGAAGCGGCGGAGCATGACGCCCTTTTCCTCGCGGATCAGGCGCAGCTTTTCCTCGCGGGATTGGACGGCCGGGTCCATGCGTATTTCCGCGATGGCGGTCGGATCGTAGAGGATCTCGCCCTGCTGCTGGGCGTCCTGGAGGCGTTTGGAGGCCTCCTGGGCGGATTGAAACTGCATGGTCAATTCCGCCAGGCCGGTGGCCATCTGCTGGAGCATGACCGTCTGGCTGTTGTAGCGGGTGTCCAGGCCTTCGACGTCATTCTGGACGCTGAACTGGCGGATCTGATCCTGGACGTCGCGCAGGCTGCGGGCGTTATCTTCGCGCTGCTGGACCCATACGGCGCGAACGTCGGAGGTGGCGTTGTTGGCCTGGTTTTTCTTGGTGGTGATGTACTGGTCAATGACGGTGTTCAAAATGCGCGGGGTCATGTCGCGGTAGCCGGAGCGATAGCGCACTTCGATATAGGTTGAGCCGCGCACGGGGATGACGGACAGGTAATCCATCAGATTGTCGCGCGCGTCGGTGAAATCGGCCTGGCCGTCGGCACGCACATACTGGTTCTTGAACCAATCGGTGTCCTGCAATTGGGCGAGCGCCTGGTTGAGCACGGTTTCCGAATTGAGGATGGCAGCCTCGGTGGCTTTTTTGGCTTCGACCACGTCCATCTGGCCCCGCAGCATGCCTTCGCGGCTGGGGGACAGGCCGCTGTCGGGAGAGTCGGAAATGCGCAATTGGGCCACGGATATCCAGCGCGGCATGAGGATTCGCAGGGTGACCCATAAAGCCGCACCCACCACCACGCCGATCACGCCGGCGAGCAAGATCAGGCGAAGATGTTCCCGGATCACCCGCACCGGATCGACCGGCTTAAAGCGGCCAGCCAAGGCAAACGAGGTTTGCCCGCTGGTCGACGCGGGGGCTTGAGTTCGCGGCACATTCATGGTCATGACTACTTACCTCGTCTAAATTACCTGGCCTAATTGCTATCGGTCGTCGGCAATTCTTTCTGGATTTGAGTCAATAAATCCTGATTCCCCGTATCCTTAGCCATCTTGGCGGCGGCCTGGAATTGTTCCTGGGCGGAGGCCTGCTGGCCTAAGGACTGATAAATCTTGCCTAAATGGTATGCCGAATAGGCGGAAGGTCGCATGCGATTGGCTTTTTGCATCGTGGCCAGGCTATCAGTGGACTGGCCGACCTTGAATTGTATCCAGCCTAAGGTGTCCAAAATATCTGCGTTGCGCGGCGCGAGGCTGAAGGCCCGTTCGGCATAGGGCAGGGCTTCCTGCGGCTTGCCCAGGTCGTTGGCGAGCACAAAAGCGAGGTTATTGAGGGCCTCGACGTTATTGGCGTCGACCTCCACGAGCCGGCGGAAGGATTCGACGGCGGCATCGCTGCGTTTGGCAAGCAGCAGAGCCATGCCCAGATAGCGCTCGCTGACCACGGCCAGGGGGGAATCGGCCGCAAGGGACTTTTTGATCTTTTCCAGGCGGTTGATGGCGGATTCGGTGTTGCCGGCGCTGGTTTCGTAGCGGGCGACTAAGAGCTCCATCACCAGGGCGCGGTCGCCGGTGGCCAGGGTTCCGAGTTTTTCGGCTGACTTCTGGGGGCCGAAGGCGGCGTTGAGCTGTTCGGCTACGATTTCAAGCTGAGCAAACTGGGTGGAGATGTCCACGGCGCGTTTGAAGATTTCATCGGCCTGGGCTTCGTGCTTAAGGCCCGCCAAAGCGCGCCCGCGCAGGGCCAGCAGCACCGGCTGGGTGTCGACCAGCTGCCGCTGCTGATCCATGATGTTCAGGGCTGGCTGGTAGCGTTGCTCAATGACCAGCGCCTCGAGCAGGGCGGCGAGGGTGGGCGGGGAAGGAGCCAGTTCAAAGGCGACGCGCAGCGACTGGAGGGCCAAATCGGTCTGGCCCTGGGCCCGGGCCATCTCGGCCTGCCACTGCGGCCAGCGCGGATCGGTCGGGAACCGGTTGGCGGAATCCTTGATGATTTCCCCCAGCTCGGTGAAGCGGCGCTGGGCCAGATAGACCTTGGCCAGGGCGTCGCGGGCGTTGACGTTGTCGGGTTGACGGTCAATGAGGTTATTCAGTTCGCGCTGGGCATCGCTCATTTCGTTGCGGGCGATGTAGATGTTGGCCACCAGCTCGCGGGCGGCGGTCAGATCCGGGTCCAGGGACATGGCCTGGTTGAGGTCGGCGATGACCTGGGCGTCTTTGTCGGGATCGGTGTAGAGCAGGGCGGCCCGGCGGTAGTAAGCCGAGGCGGTGCGTGGGGCCATTTCCACGGCCCGATTGAAGGCCGTGAGGGCTTCGTTCTTCTTGGCGACGGAGCCCTGCAGGTCACCGCGCAACAAGGCTTCGTTGGACTGAGTCTGGGCGATGGCGCCCTGAAGCATCAGGGTTTTGACGTCATGGCCGAACTTGCCGGTGAACTTGTCCAGCAGGGCCTGGGCCTGATCGAGCATGCCGCTGCGGATCTGGGCTTCGATGTACTGCAGGCCGATCTGCCGGTCTTCGGGATTCTGGGTGTAGAGCTTTTCATACAGCTGGGAGGCTTCGCGATAGCGTTGGCGGGTGAACAACTGGCTGGCTAATTCCCGGCTGACCGGGCGGGTCTGGGGGTCTTCGAGCGTCAGGGCTTTCTGGTAGGCGGCCAGGGCCTGCTCCAGATCGTTCATCTGCAGCAGGTAACGGGCCAGGACGACCCAGTCCAGGGGGCTGGCTTTGTCACCTAAGCCCTGCACATACTTGACTAAGAGATCCCGTCCGGCGATGACCTGGCCGACCATGGCCCGGGTGACAGCGGCGGCGCTGACGTTCTGGCGGGTGGGGCCTTCCTCGGCGATGACGGCATCAATGGTTTCCAGGGCCGGCTGGATCTGACTCATGCGCGCCATCAGGAGGGCCAGGGCCCGGCGGTTTTCGTAGTACTGGGGTTCTTCGGCCGCCAGGGCTTTGCGCTCGTCGAACGCGCGCTGGGGGCTGCCGTAGCGTTCCTCATAGCTGATGGCCAGCGAGCGCAGGTCCAGATCATCGGGGGAATATTCGGCGGCCTTGCGCAGGGTGCGCAGGGATTCGTCCTTCTGGCCTTTGCTGGCGAACACGGAAGCTAAGCCGCGCAACGCGGCGACGTTGTTGGGCCGCTGGGCGAGGGCCTGTTGATAGGCGTCGATGGCCGCATCCAGATTGCCTTCGGTCTGATAGGCGCGGCCGAGCAGTTGCCAGCCGTCGGAATAGACCTTGCGCACCGCCAGGGCCTTGCGGAGCACCTCGATGGCGCCCGGCACGTTCTCCTGCATCAGGTACAACTGACCGAGGAAGAACTGACCCTGGGCGGCGTCCAGATTCAGGGCCGCGGCGCTGTCGGCCAGCTTCTGGGCCGCGACGAAGTCCTTGTCCTGCAAGGCGAACTGAAACTGCTCGTAGATGATCTGACCGTTGTCGGGCTTGAGCTTGGCGGCGGCGGCCAGTTCCACGCGGGCCTGATCTTCCTTGCCCTGCTGCTGGAAAAGGCGGAAGCGCGTCCAGTGCCATTCAAAGGGATTTTCTTCCTTGCCGGCGGCCATCAACTCATCAATGGCCTTGGCCATCTCTTCGGGGCCACCGACCTGGGCGGTCATCAGCTTGGCCATGTCGGCCGGCATGCCCGCTTCCTGGGCCTTGGCGATCAATTGCCTGATCGTGTCGGGGTCATCGATCAGGCGGCGGAGCATCTGCAGGGCGGTGAAATTCTTAGGATCCTTGTCGAACGCCTCCAGGGCCAACTGCCGGGCTTGATCCGTCTGGCCGGCCTGTTCATGGAGGTTGGCGATGGCCAGTTTGGCGCGGGGATTGTTTTCGGGATCCATGGCCTGGAAGATGCGGATGGCCTTGTCGAACTGTTTCTTGCGGGCGAACAAGGCGGCCTGGAGGCGCAGGACCTCGGCGTCGCCGGGGTCCTGTTGCAGCAGGATGGAAACCTGCTGCTGGCAGAGATCATTTTCCCCGGCCCGCAGGTATAGATTGGCCAGATAGCGGCGCTGGGTGACCAGGGTCGGATTCAATTCCACGACTTTGGCCACCCGGCGGGCGGCGTCCCCGACTTGATTGAGCTTCTCGGCGATCGAGGCGGCGAACATCAGGACTTCCGGATCGGTGTCGCCCATCTGGGTGCTGGCCTCGTCGAGCAGGCGCAGGGCCTCGGTCAATTGACCCTTGATAAAGGCGATCTTGCCGCGGAGGACCTTGATGCTGGCGTTGTCGGCGGAGCGTTCGGTCAATTCCTTGACCACCGGCTCGGCCTTGGCGAGCAGTTCCTGCTGGATCTGGGCTTCCTGGGAAATGCCCGCGCGGGTGAGCATCATGTTGGCGTACTGGATGCTGGCGGTGGCCTTGACCTGTTCGGCCCACAACGCCGGCAACGGGGCGGCGGGCGCGTTGGATTCGCGGACCTTCAGGTAGGCGTCGGCCGCCTCAACCAGCTTGCCCTGCACCTGCAGGAGCCGGCCGATGGCCATCTGCACCGACAGATTGTCGGGCCACTGGGCGTTGGCTTTCTGGAGGAGTGCCGTGGCGGTCTGATACCCCCGCGCCAGGCGCAAGGTTTCGCCTTCCACCACGACTTCGACGATTTCGGAGTCCACCATCGGCAGCAATTCGGCCACGGACAGCACCAGCTCCGGCGAGCGCATGTCGCTCTGCAGGAGCGTCTGGGCTTCGTTGAGCATGGCCAGGGCTTCCTGGTTCTCGCGGACCTGGATCAACACGCGGGCGTGGTTCACCAGGGTCTGGGGGTCGTCCGAGCGAATTTTGATCAGGGCGGCGGTGACGACCTTGGCCTGGTCGCGTTGTTCCTTGATTTCCTCGGCGCGGCCGCCGCTGCGTTCGAGCTGACGGGCCTGGAAGAGATGGACCTGGGCGAGGCGCATGGCGGTCTCCACGTCGCCGGGGTCTTTCTCCAGGGTGGCCAGCAGATCGTCAATCGCCTGCTGGCGCTCCTGCTGGGGCAGGTCGATGGCCTGAATGCGGGCGGACTGGGCGATGCCGCGATAGCGGCGGGCCAGGTCCACGTCCAGATTCTTCTGCAGGCGCTGATCCGCCAGCTGGTAGAGGCCGTTCCAGTCGTCGATGCTGCGGAAATCCTTGGCCAACTGCAGGCGCAATTCCGCCAGCTTGCGGAAGGGTTCGGTTTCCTGCGGGCGAACGTTCATGGCCTGGTTGAGCCAGCCGGACATGCGTCCGATGGTGGTGCGGGCGTCGTAGGCGTCGGTGGTGCGCAGGCTTTCCATCGCGGCCACGTAGGCCATGATCCATTCGTAATTGTTCGGTTCCTTGCGCAAGGCGCTGTCGTACTGGTCCAGGGCGTTTTTGGTGTCGCCCTGTTCGAGCAGGACCTGGGCTTTGGCGATCTGGTCGGCGGCGCCTTTTTGCAGGAACAGCGCCGCCCCCACCACCGCGGCCGCGATAATCAGGCAAACCACCAGAATGGTCACGAATCGAGTATTTACGCGGGAAGCCATGGCAAGGCGACTCCTGCTGTTGGAGGAAACTGGGTGGTCAAGGCCCCGAACTGGGCGGACCTGCGTACGGCAGGCCTTCGTTGCGATTCACCAGGACCCAATCCGGCAGACACGTCATGATTTCAGGCAGCATCTGGGAGAGGAATTCGGACACCCGCTCGGCAGCGAGGGCCGGATCGGCCACCAGATCCACCTGCACTTCGATCTTGCAGTGGTAACTATATCGGTCACGAGGGTCCAAACCCTGTTTGCGCACGGCGTTGGGCGAGTTCAGATAGCGCCCGTTGGCGGCGAAAAAGTAAATCACGTTGGAAACCGCCTGCGGCTGGCGCGGATCGCCGAAGGTGAAGACCGTGGCGGGCACCTGCTGAACGGGAATGTGCGGCACGGGAATGCCCAGCTTGCGGGCCAGCTGGCTGTCGGCCACGACCAGGCCGTCGGCCTCCAAGTGGAACTGCGGACCGGCGAGCTGGAGCACCGTGTCGCGCGTGCCCACCGGGCGGATGCCGTTGGCCACGAAGCAGCGGTCCGGCACGTGGGGGACGGTGTCCGGCGTGCCCGTGTAATAGGCCACGTGCAGCGTCACGACACTGCCTTCCTTGCCGGCCGGCCAACTGGTGTCCATGTATTGCCGGCTGATATAGCTTTCGGTGCCCAGGGTCTTGACCACGTCTTCGGGCAGAGCGCCGGCATCGCGGGCCATTTTCCAGGTTCCCACTTCCAGGGGCAGGTGGGAGAGCTTGGCACGCAATTCCAGCGGCTGCTTGATGAGCACCACCTGGGCGGCGTTGACCATGGTGCTGAGGCCCACCAGGGAGGCGAGCATCAGGCCGACGGCCAGGGCCATGGCCCGCACCGGCGTGCCGGCCTGGGGCCGGGATTCGGGTTTGGTCAGGCGGGTGGAGCTGAAAATCATCCCCGCCAGCGCCAAGAGGCTGAAAAACAACAGGGCCACAGCGCCGCGGCTGCTCAGCCAGGACCCGAAAAGGACGTCCGGCTTGTACAGACCCCAGGTGAGCATATAGGACAGGCCGGCGCATAGGCCCAGGCCCAAGCCCATCGCCACGCCCAGGCCCATGGACCGGATACCCACACGTCCGCCCGGCGCGGGCGCGGCAGGATGCGGCGGGTTGGCTGGGTCAAGGACTTTTCTGGTCCGGGAGGCGGGCTCCTCGGCAATCATGATGTGATCCAGAATCCAACCCAGCAGCCAGCACAGACCGGCCGCGGGAATCAGCATCAGCATGCCGATGAGGATGTGCACGTCGCCGCTGGCCCACTTGGGGTCCACCTTGGCGTACAAAACGCCCAGGACGGTGACGCGCCCGACGTTCACAGCCACGGCGATGGGCACCGAGGCGAGGACCATCACCACGCGCTGCCACCAGGGGCGCTCGGCGATAAAGGCGATGGCCACGCCCAGGGCGATAAACGCCATGAGCATGCGCAGGCCCGAGCAGGCTTCGGCTACGTTCAACGGCGTGGCGATCAGGCGGCCGTCGCTCCACATGTCGATGGTCGAGCCGCGGACGGAGGCCTCCATGTTGAGCACCAGTCCCAGCAGATTCAGGACGATGGCGGAGGACTGGGCGGCGATCAACTGCAGCTTCCAGGAGATCCGGTCCCAGAGCATGTCGGAGATTTTGACGGAGAAGACCAGATAGCAGATGGGGAACCACAGCCAGGTCATCATCCGCGGGCCCAGCAGGAACAGCACCAGCCCAAAGAGACTCAGGACCATGCTCAGGCCCTGAAACATGTCATTGCGGCCGGGGAAGACCCAGAAGATAAAACTCAAGATTCCGGCCAGCATGATGGGCAAACCCAGCCAGAAAACCTGCCGCTGGGTGCGGGCGATCTGGTCTTTGTGCAGATGGATGTAATAAAAACTGAAAAGAGGAATGATCAGAACATGGGCCCAATCGGAATTAAGCTGCAAGGTCACCAGGCGCTGCAAGACTTGGGAAAAATCCCCGCCACGGGTCTCGGTAACGATGCGGAGCAAGCGATCGAAGTACTTGCTAAATAACAAGATAAATAGGAAGCCCAGGCTCAGAATCCACAGCCAGGCGGTGCGGCTGAGGAGTGGCCGACCTGGTTGCGGCTCGGTCATGGTTGGCGCGGTGGTACAAGTCATGCGCTAGGTCAGTGGGAACGCCGGTGCTTTGGACGGCCCTTCCAGACGTACGGGCTGGCCCGGCTTGAGGTTCAACCTGTCCCCCACAAACCGTTAATTGGTGGTGCTCGGCGGCGCGCCAAACACATCGTTGCCGAAGTTGCGGTCCAGCAGGAAACCGAAGCCATAGGTGGTGCGGAACCCGCTGCGGATGACCTGCAAGGGCAGGGCGAAGAAGTTGGTACCCACGATGATCTGGTCGTTGGGCTTGAGGAACACGTCGGGCTGGGTGCCGTTGTAGATGGCGCGGATGTTGATCCGTACCCAGGCTTCGCGGTTGTTGTCGATGCGGCGGATCAGCTCCGCCCGTTCGGGGATGGCCAGGGGCGAGAGCCCGCCGGCGGAGGCCAGGAGGTTTTTGATCGTCAGATCGCCGTCGCCGGGCAGGCCATAGGCGCCGGGGCGACTGATCTGGCCTTCCACGTACACGTTGCCGATGTTGGGGGCGGGAATCCGCAGGATGTCGCCGGCGCGGACCACGACGTTGTAGCGCATGTCGCCGTTGACCAGCTTGTCGTAGGGCACGCGGATGATGCGTTGGGTCAGCAGGTTGGAGCGTTCGTCCTCTTCGCTGCCACCGACGGCGGGGGCGGCGGACCCGGCGGGCGCTGGGGCAGGAGCGGCGGAGCCGGCGGCCGGCCTGGGCTGCTCGGCACGCACCCACTTACCACCCACGTTTACCCATGCGGTGTCCGGCGCGGACTGATCCAGGCCGGCGTCGAGCATTTCGGGGGCTTCGGGGGCGGGGACTTCTTCCGAGGGTTCGGTGGCGGCGGGAGGTTTGTTCTCGTCGATGCCTTCCATCAGTTGTTCGATCAACTGCGTGGCTTCCTGGGTCGGGGCGGGGGAAGGAGCGGCCTGCGCGTCGCCGACACCGGTCACGGGCTTGGGCATCTTGTAGAGAGGGACCTGGCGATAGACATAGATGTTCTTGACCGATCCGGGCACGCCGCGGGCTTGGGCGATGGCGTCCATGATGCGGAAATCTTCGTTCAAAATCGTGTAGGGCCCGAACACCGTGCCGCCGTAGCGGGGTTCGCCGACGATGGTGTAGATGTTCTGACGGGTTTCCTGAACGTAGACGCTCACGGTCGGATCGTGCAAAATACCCTTGCGTTCGAGGGTCTGGGCGAGTTCGTTTTCCAGTTCGCTGGGCGTCTTGCCGGCCACGTCCACGGCGCCGATCACGGGCAGGCGGACTTTGCCCAGCTCGTCCACGCGGCGGGTGGTGGTGGATTCCACGTTTTCGATAACCAGTTCAAACACGACCACGGTGACCAGGTCGCCGGGGCCCATGACGTATTCCTTGACCTCGGGGATCAGGTCCTCGGGCATCACTTCGCTTAAGCCCGGCGGGTCGGCCTGCGGCTCATCGATGATGTCCAATTGATTGAGGATGGGCAGAATCGTCGGCGTGCGCTCAAAGCGACCGACGCTGGACGAATCCAAGAATGAATCCGTTTCGCAGCCGGCCAGCCCTACGATGAGGGCCGCTAGAACCGCCAAACCCCACATTTGATAACCACCCGTACGCCCTGGACCTTGCTGTTGCACGATTTGGACTCCTGCCCCATGGGATGGTGCGTGAAAGCTCTTGTCCGTCTGCCCGCCCGCTTTAAGCTGGGTAATTCGAGCAATCATGTTACACGCTTCGGGAATAAACTGCTCTCCCGGTTATTGGCCTTTTATGTCAACTTTACAAAAGTCAGTCTAGCCATGGTATATCGGTTCCTCTAGGCCACTTAGCTCCATGTTTGCCATTGATCGGCTTTCGGAACGTCTTGTCTTAGATGCTTATATGGGAAACAATTACCGGGCACTGTCGCCGCAGGCCCCCCGGATCCGCCGGCCACCCGGCGGTTTTTTCAGCAAGTAGGGGCCAAAGACGCCCAATCTTAGGCCAACGGAACCCCCTCCGCAGCGGCAAAAGCGGGGGTGTTGGCTGTTTTTTGGCCCCGCGCCAGCCGCGAAAGCTCCTGTCGCCCCGCTTCCATAGGCCAGCGGTTGGTTGGAGACCCAACTTTTCCTCATTAAAAGGGATAGGCCCCATAAGGCTTGCCCCTGGAACCCTAATGGGCCACAATGCCCCCGCCCCCGGAAGTGGCCCCCCGGAAGTGGCCCCCCGGAAGTCCCCCGGAAGTGGACCCCGGAGTAGCCCCACCCCTTGAAAGCGGATGCGGGGTGCCTGGAACTAAGTCCTCGGGCTGCAGAATTAAGGAAAAGTCACTGGGGCACGCTGTGCTTAGCCCCACCCACCCACCCCGGACTTCCCCGGACTTCCCCGGATAAGCCTCGAAAGAGCTAGTCATGCTCCAAAGGATCACGATAATCGGCGACGGCTCGATGGCGACGGTGTGTGCCCTGCTTCTGGAAAGCAGGGGGTACCAGGTGACGCTGTGGGGGGCGTTTGCGGATCAGGTGGCGGAACTGATCCAGACCCGCGAGAACAAACGCTACCTGCCAGGTTATCGGCTGCCGGCATCTATAAGGCTTTGCGCGGACGATGCCTCGGCCCTGGAAGGAGCCCAGTTGGTCGTCTCGGCGGTGCCGACGCAGTTTATGCGCTCGGTCTGGCAGAGGCTGGCCAAGCACACCCCGCCGCAGACGCCGATCGCTTCGGTGGCGAAGGGCATCGAAAATCAGACGCTGCTCCGCCCCACGCAGATCATCGCGGACGTGCTGCAAAAGCATGGCGGCGATCACCCCGACCGCCCGGCCCGCCCGTTGGGGGCGATTTCGGGGCCTTCGGTGGCGGGGGAATTGGCTAAGTGCCTGCCGGCGACGGTGTGCGCGGCTTCGGACGATCTGGAACTGGCGAATCTGCTGCAGGAGACGTTCACCACGCACTGGTTTAGGGTGTATACGAACACGGACCTGCTGGGCGTGGAGCTGGCGGGGGCGACGAAAAACGTGATCGCGGTGGCGGCGGGCATCCTCGACGGGTTGCAGGGGGGAGTGAACGCCAAGAGCGCGCTGCTCTCACGCGGTTTGGCGGAGATCACGCGGCTGGGCACAGCCATGGGGGCGCGGGCGGAGACGTTCTTCGGCGTGGCGGGCGTGGGGGACTTGGCGACGACGTGCTTCTCGCCGACGGGGCGCAATCGCACGTGCGGCGAGATGCTCGGCAAAGGCAAGAAGCTGCAGGAAGTGCTGGACTCGATCGCGGGCGTGGTGGAAGGCGTGCCGACGACCAAGGCGGTGATGGAACTGGCGGGCCGATACCGCGTGGAAATGCCCATCACCGCGGCGGTGCACCGCGTGCTGTTCGAAGACCTGGACCCGCTCAAGGCGATCAGTGAATTAATGAGCAGGTCACCGAAGGCGGAGCGGGTGGGGTAGAGGCGGAGGGGGGCCCCGGAAGTGGATAATGGCGAATGGCGAGTGAGGGGGGGCGAATGAGGGTGGGGGGTGGGGTAGAGGGTAGGGGGCAGGGGGTTCTGTCGGGTGGCTGGGGCTAAGTCTTTGTGACCCAGTGGAATCATCAAGAGAAAGTCACTGGGGCACGCGGTGCCTTAGCCCTAAGGATCCATACGACGAAAGCTGTTCCACAGAAGATGGCAGTTGTTCAATCATGACGACAAGTCACATAATCGCCAGCTGCGCTAATAATCGCTTATCGGGGACTATCTGTTGGGTATTGATGGCGATGTTTTTGGGTGTTGGGGCTGTCTGTTGTTCGGACAATTCCGCTGAGAACCCACCTGTAGAAGGCGAAATTGTCAATAGTTTGGACATGCGGGTGGTTTACGTGCCGGGGGGAACGTTTCAAATGGGGTCGCCGGAAGAAAAGCCCAGCAAATGGCGACCCGCGGCTGAACCAGTTCACAGCGTTCGCTTGTCTCCCTTCTTTATAGGAGCCGATGAGGTCACAGTGGGGCAGTTTGGGCTATTTGTACGCGAGACGGGCTATCGGACAAGCGCGGAATATGAAGCTGACCACGCGGGGAAGTCGTATGCCCCCACTTGGTTGAAAGGGCCTTTCCCCAAAGGACCTAAGGACCCGGTGCGTTGCATTAGCTGGGATGACGCGGTGGCCTTCTGTAAATGGGCAAGCAAGAAAGAAGGAAAGAGATATCGATTGCCCACTGAGGCCGAGTGGGAATTTGTGTGTCGGGAATCATCACGAAGGGATATTGACAAGACAAGTCATCGCCCTGATTCGGAGTCAGCATGTTGCGGTACTGCTGCGCAACCCGTAACAAAGTCTTCCTCTGTCGGCGATTGGAGGGATGGGATTCATGGCATGTGCAGTAGTTTGATGGAATGGTGTAATGATTGGTATGGTCCTTATCCTGAAGGACCAATTATGGACCCCCAAGGGTATCCAGATGGTTCATATGTTGTATATCGCGAGGACAATTTGAGTGGATATCGTGTGTGCCGGATTACCCAAGCAGTGTCTATGTCTTACAATGCTTGTTGTACTGAAAGATGGTGGTTGCGGCCCAATCAGTCAGGTGATACGACTGGATTTCGCGTAGTAATGGAAATAATGCCACCATAAATATTGTATACATTGTGCTGCAGCGGCCGGGGGTTTGGGACTAAACGTAACGTGCCTCAGTCACTTTCTCTTGTTGATTCCGCTGGGGCACGCGATGCTTAGCCCCAGGCACCCGCGCGTGACTCCGCCCGGGCAAGAAGAATTAGCCTTAAGCAGCCGGCGATCTTGTCCAATGAACAACGGGAAATGGATATTCTTCGATTTGGGCTGGACGCTCGTGGACGAGACCGGGGCGCATCGGGTGCGGCTGGAAACGGTGTCGAAGATGCTGGCGGGTTTTGGGCGTTCGTATCGCGTGGAGGAACTGATTCGCTTGTCCGAACAGGCATCCACGGATTTTGCCCCGTCACCGTTCTTTGCCCTGCTTGATCGATTGCCGATTTCAGAGGCGCAAGTGGCTGCGATTCGGACGGCGGCACGCTACGGGAAAGAGTGTGAGGAGTTGTATCCGGGCGTAAAGGAAATTCTGACTTTATTGGCTAAGAATTACCGCCTTGGCGTCATCGCCAATCAATCAGCCGGTACGGAAGAGCGTCTTAAACGGTGGGGTATCCACGATTATTTCTCCGTGGTCTTTAGTTCAACGGAACGGGGGCTGGAGAAACCCGACCCGCGGATATTCTCAGGAGCGCTGGCGGAAGCGGGTTGTCGGCTGCAAGACGCGGTGATGGTGGGCGATCGACTGGATAATGACATCAGGCCGGCCAAGTCTTTAGGGTGGCGAACCATCAGGGTGCGGCAAGGTCACGCGCGTTTTCAGGAGCCGCGGTCGGCAGTGGAATCGCCGGATATTGTCATCGAAAACATTACGCAACTTCCGGCTGCGATGGCGCGAGTTTGGGTGTACCCCGATCCTCGACATTCAACTAAGTGAGTCTTAAGGTTCTATCTGGAATGGGAGTTGATGTTCGGCTGGTTGGTTGGGGCTAAGCGCAGTGTTCATTCAAGGGACATGGGTAACAGGTGTACAAGGGACATGGGTAACACTGCGGGCCATACTGGGGGCCCCCTGTGCGGAGGCTGCCCATGCCTTGGAGGAACCTGCCGG
>JADZCD010000008.1 GCA_020851735.1 Phycisphaeraceae bacterium | reverse complement strand
GGGGGGGCATTGAAAAAAAGCACCGCGACGGATCGCGGTGCTTAATCGATGCGTGGGGCGAATCAAATTTCTTTAGTAGACGACGGCGGTGGCTTCCTCGATGGCTTCGATGACTTGGCGGACGTGGAAGGGCTTTTTGAGGTAGCCGTCGAAACCGGCGTGCAGGAGCTGCTGGGCCTGGCCGTCGGTGAGCTTGCCGCTCATGGCGATGACCTTGGTGAGTTGGAGGTCGGGGTTGTCGCGGACTAAGCGCAGGACTTCGTGGCCATCCAAGTCGCCTAGGTGCATGTCAACGAGGATGACATGGGGGCGGAATTTCTCGCATTCCAGCCCGGCGGCGAACCCGGAGTGGGCGGTTTTGATTTCGTAGTTGGCTTGTTCGGTGAGGACCTTCTGGAGGACCTCGACGATTTCGGATTCATCGTCGACGATGAGGACGCGGTTGCGTCCGCTCTGGAGGCCATCCATGGGGATGTTGTGGGCCTTCATGAAGCGGATCAGGGAATTTAAGGGGATCCGCCGGTCCTTGGACCCGGGGATGCGGTAGCCGCGCAGCTGGCCGGAGTCGAACCATTTGCTGACGGTTCGCGGCGCGACGTTGCAGATTTTGGCGACTTCACCGGTGGTTAAGATATCTTTCTGACGAGCCATGGGGAACTTTCTCCTGCATCCTCCAGCATCCTCCTGAACCATCCGACGTGAGCCGGTGCTCATGGGTTTCATCGGCAGGCGGTGTGGTTGGGTTAACCGTCAGGAACGGGAAAGAACGCAAAACTGTCGGGTACGACTTATTCGGATTCAACGGGCTAAGAGTCATGCGCGGTTTGCCGGGCGAGGCGGGCGGAGTTTGAAGCGAATGGCAAGAACCAGGCGCGGCGGCGCTGAAGTTGGGTCCGGAAGTATTTATTTTGTTTTTATGGGACACAGCGGGGAGGAGGCGAGGGAAACGCGATTGGAGGGGAGAAAAACGGGCGGGACCAAGCGGGGTGATTGCGGAGGGCTGGGGGGGCAAGGGGCGTATAATGTGGGTTTGCCGGGGGCAGGAAAAATTTTTCATGATCAAGGCGATTGTTTTTGATTTTGACGGAGTTCTGGTGGATTCCGAAGCGGTGCATTACCAGGCGCTGGGTCGGGCCATAGAGGTGCTGGGGGTGAAGTTGAGTTACGAGGAGTACCTGCAGAAGTACCTGGGGTACGACGATCGGCAGGTGATGAGGTTGATTCTGGAGGAGTGGAAGGGAAGCGCGGGGAAAGGGGAGGGCGAGCTAAACGGGGAGGAAAAGCCGGGGGGTGGTCAGGACGTAGCACACAGCAGCTTTCAGCGTGCTGTGTGGCACCCGAAGGGGGAAGATGCGGGGGCGATTCCGGGGGAGCTTCCGGGGGTGGAGGAATTGTGCAGGGTCAAGAGCAGGTTTTTCAAGGAATTGGTCCGTGAGGGTGTGCCGACGGTGGCGGGGGTGCGGGAGTTTGTGGCGCAGGTGCACGGGGAGCTGCCGATGGCGGTGGCCAGCGGGTCGATGCGGCATGAGATTGAAGAGGTGCTGGGGAAGTTGGGGATGCGGGAGTTTTTCGCGTTGATTGTCAGTGCGGATGACGTGAAGCGATCGAAGCCCGATCCGGCGACGTATCGGCTGGCGGTGGCGAAGCTGGCGGAGGCGTTCGCGGAGCGGGGGATTGAGGCGGGCGATTGTCTGGCGATAGAGGATACGACGGCGGGGATCGCCTCGGCGCGGGGGGCGGGACTGCTGACGTTGGGATTAACGACGACGACGCCGGCGGCGCGGTTGGGGCGGGCGCATCGATTGGCGGGGGATTTTCGGGGGATTTCGTTGGCGAAGTTGCGGGAGTGGTATGGATGAGGAGGGGGGGTTGGGGATTGGGGGAGAAGAGACGATCAGGCGGCGGCGTTGAGGATGGCGCGGACGACGGTGAGGGAATCGTTGGGGAGGGAGGCTAAGTCGACGGGTTGATCGACGGGGGCGCCGTCTTTGTTGACGGGTTGGACGACGGGGCGGTCGAAGTGGGAGGGGTGGGAGCCGATGACCTGGGCGACGCGGCCGTCGGAGAGGCGGACGAAGGAGCCGACGGGGAAGAGCCCGACGGCCTGGACGAGGGCGCGGACGGCGGGTTTCCAGACGGTGACGTTGGAGGCGGCCTGGAGGAGTTCTTCCATGGCCATATAGGGGAGTTTGGGCAGGCGATAGCTGCGGGTTTCGGTGGCGGCGGCGAAGGCGTCGGCGACGGCGATGACGCGGGCTAAGTCGCAGATGGTTTCGCGGCGCAGGCTGCGGGGATAACCGCTGCCGTTTTCGCGTTCGTGGTGTTGGAGGGCGGCTAAGCGGACCTGGGGCTCGACGCCGTCGACCATTTCGAGCAGGGAGAGGGTGAAGATGGGGTGTTGGAGGACGCGGGAGCGGTCGACTTCGTCGAGGGCGTGGGTGCTGGTGCGGATGCGCTGGGGGACCAGAAGCATGCCTAAGTCGATGAGCAGGCCGGTGAGTCCGACCTGTTCAACCTGGGGGATGGGCCAGCGCAGTTGGCGGGCGGTGGCCATGCCCAGGACGGCGACGGTGTAGGCGTGGTCGGGGAGGTAGTCTTCTTTATGGGGGCAGAGGAGGGCGAGCTGGGTGAAGCGGGTGGGGTGGGCGGCCAAGCGTTGGCGGAGTTCGTCGACGAGGGAGCGGAACTCGGCGGCGGGGACGTGCAGGCCGGCCTCGATGCGGGCGTAGAGGCGGCGGAGCTCTTCGACGACTTCCTCGCGTTGGAGGGAGAGTTTATCGCGGCTGGGCCAGAGGGAGGCGTCCTGGGGTTTGGGCCAGGGGTCGTGTTCGACGCAGGACACGCGGCGTTCGGCGCTGGCCTGGTGGTGGAGCAGGTCTTTGACGAGGGCTTCGGCCATGTGGATCCAGCGGCGGCGTTCCTCGGCGTCGCGGCGGAGGGCGGAGAAGACGCGTCCGCTGGCGGCGATGGCGTCGAGGTGATGTTGTTCGATGGTCTGCCCGGGCTCGAGGAGGATCTGGCCGGCGTTGGAGATGATGCCGGCATCGACGCTGGCGCCGACGCGCAGGCGGGAAGTTGGCAGGGGGCTGACGATGTTCTCGCGGACCAGTTCGTCCATGTCCGCGACGAGGAGGACTTCGGTGTGTCCGCTGCGGAGGAGGGTTTCGAGGTGGGTTTCGGTCAGGGCGATCTGGGGATCGAGGATTTTCTGTCCCGACGGCGAAAAGACGCGGCGTGGGAAAGTCTGCCCGGGAATAAGTTCGGAAATCTTAATGCGTTTCATGATCAGGCGTCGCAACGGCAGGCAGCCAAGCCTGATGGAAAAAATCGAGCCCCCCGTGGGCTCATTACGCACGGTGCATCGACGATTCCCTTGGTGGACTTGACCTGGTCGTAAGTGGGGCGGATCAAGGGAGGAGCCAGAGAAGCCGGATAATCGGTAAAGACCGTGCAGTTCCCCAAGTTGGGAGGTGGATTTAAGATAGGGGGCATGGAACAGGCACCTTTGATGTTGGGCGTCAGCGGTTTGCGCGGCTTGGTGGGTTTATCGTTAACGCCGGACGTGGCTTGCCGGTACGCGGCGTCGTTTGGGCAATGGCTTAAGGAGCGCAAGAGCGCTTCCGGCGGACCGCCGACGGTGGTGATGGGGCGGGACAGTCGGCCGTCGGGTCAGATGGTGGAACTGGCGGCGGCGGCGGGGCTGATCGGGGCGGGTTGCCGGGTGGTGCGGCTGGGGATCGCCACGACGCCGGGGGTGGCGGTGATGGTGGATGAGCTGGAGGCGGACGGGGGGATGGTGATCACGGCCAGCCACAATCCGGTGGTGTGGAACGGGATCAAGTGTCTGCGGTCGGACGGGGCGGCCCCGCCGGCGGAGGACGCGGCGCAGATTATTGATTGTTATCGCAAGGGGGCGATGCGCTATGTGGGGGTGGAGGAATTAAGCGAGCTGGTGGACGACGCGACGGCGGACCAGACGCACGTGGCGCGGATTCTGGAGAATATCGACGTGGAGTTGATCCGGGGGCGGCGGCTGCGGGTGGTGCTGGACAGCGTGCATGGCGCGGGCGGGCCATCGACGGCGCTGCTTTTGGATCGGCTGGGGGTGGAATTAATACACCTGTGGGGGGAGACGACGGGGCGATTTCCGCATCCGCCGGAGCCGACGCGGGAGAACTTAACGGCGTTGGCGGAGGCGGTGGTCAAGCACAAGGCGGACGCGGGGCTGGCGCAGGACCCGGACGCGGACCGGCTGGCGATTGTGGACGAGAGGGGGCGGTACATCGGCGAGGAGTACACGCTGGCGCTGGCGGTGTGGCATGTATTGAGTCGAGGGAAAGTGGAGGGTGCGATTCCGGGGGCACTTCCGGGGGCGGCGGCGAATTTGTCGACGAGCAGGATGATTGACGACGTGGTGGCGATGGCGGGCGGGGGGAAGGTGTGGCGTACGCCGGTGGGCGAGGCGAACGTGGCGCAGGCGATGCGGCGGCATCAGGCGGTGATCGGCGGGGAGGGCAACGGCGGGGTGATCTGGCCGGCGGTGATCCACGTGCGCGACAGTTTGACGGGGGCGGCGCTGTTGCTGGAGATGCTGGCGATGCGGGGGCAGACGGTGAGCCAGATCGTGGCGGGGATACCGGGGTATGCGATTGTCAAGGACAAGGTGGACATTCGCGCGGGGATGGCGGAGCGGGTGAAGGAATTGGTGAAGGCTAAATACGCGGGGCAGAAGGTGGATCTGCAGGACGGGGTGCGGGTGGACTGGGCGGACCGGTGGGTGCACGTTCGGCCGAGCAATACGGAGCCGATTTTGAGGATCATCGCGGAGGCGAGGGAGGAGAGGATCGCGCGGGGGATGATTGAGGAGATCAGGGGGTTGTTGGGGGGGATGTAGGGGGAAAGTATCCCAGGCGTGGCCCCCGGAAATGGCCCCGGAAGTGGCCCGCGGAAATAGAACAGACTAAGACACCCAGGCATGGCAATGCCTGGGCTTGGGTACCAAGATTAACTTAATGTCGTTGAGGTTTAATCGTCGGAGACGGCGGCGAAGCGGTCGCCTTCTTCGATGAGGATCAGGACGCGGAGGACTTCGGCGACGGACCAGGCCTGGGCGATGCAGCCGACGGGGCGGAAGGGCGGGTCGGCTTCGTGGATTTCGTGAAGTTGGCCCAGGCCGGGCCCGGCTAATTGATCGAGGAGAGGCGTGAGGACGGCGAGGGCTTCCTGGCGTGATTCCTTACTGAACTTGCCGACGCGCAGGATGCCTTCGGCGTAGGGGCCGATGAGCCAGGGCCAGACGGTGCCCTGGTGATAGGCTTTGTCGCGCTCAAAGGGATCGCCGCGGTAGGAGCCGTGGTAGTTGGGATCTTCCGGCGGAAGGGTGCGCAGGCCAAAGGGGGTGAGCAGGTGGGCGCGGAGGACGTCGAGAATTTGTTGTTGTTTGGTGCGGGGCAGGGGGGAGTGGGGGAGGCTGGCGACAAAGACCTGGTTGGGTCGGAGGGCGGGATCGCGGCATTCCTGATTCTGGGCATCGACGCGGACGTGGTCGAAGAGGCAGGAGCGGGCGTCGTCCCAGAAGACTTTCATGAAAGCGCGTTTGACGCGGCCGGCGAGGCGATTGAAGTGGTCGGCCTGGGCGGGGTGGGAGGAGGCGATCAGCTCGGCCATGCCGCAGAGGCAGTGATACCAGAGGGCGTTGATTTCGACGGCTTTGCCGCAGCGGGGGGTGAAGACCACGCCGTTGGCGGCGGCGTCCATCCAGGTGAGCTGGGAGCCGAGGTTGCCGGCGGAGATCAGGCCGTCGCCAGCCATGCGGATGTCGTTATCGGTGCCGCGGATGTAGGCATCGAGGATGGCCAGGGCGGCGTCGCGCAGCCAGGCGTTCCAGGATTCCTGGTCGTCGGTGACGTGGACGTAGCGCATGGCGGCGTGGAGGAACCAGAGGCTGGCGTCGACGGTGTTGTAGTGGGCGGCCTGGTCGTTGTAGTCGTCAAAGCGATTGGGGACCAGGCCGTGGTGGAGGGCGCCGGCGAAGACGCGGAGGGTGTCGCGGGCCTGGGTGAAGCGGCCGGTGCAGAGGAGCAGGCCGTCGAAGGCGATGAAGGTGTCGCGGCCCCAGTCGGCGAACCAGGGGTAGCCGGCCATGACGGTGCAGAGCAGTTGATCTTTGTAGCGGCGGTCGACGACGAAGTCGTCGGCGGCGGCGACGAGCATTTTTTTGCGGGGCTGGTCCAGGGCGCCGACGTGATTCCAGAGGGGAAGCAGATGGCGGAGGCGGGGTTCCTCGGTGCAGCAGGGCTCGGCGGGGCGATCGCCTAAGGCGACGGTGAAGGTGATTTCCTGTTCGCGGCGGGGTTCGAGCTGGACTTCGAACCAGCCGGGGACGAACTGGTCTTCGTGATCATCCTGTCCGCGGCGGGTTTCGGCGGGATAGCTTAGGCGATACCACCACTGGGGATCGGAGACGAAGGCGCCGCCGGGGCAGGAGAAAGTGACGGCGACGTTATCGCGGCGGACGGTGAGCACGCCGGGCTCGGCCTGGGGCTGGGTGTGCAGATCGCCCTGATTCTGGTGGAAGAGGGCGTGGAAGTCGCGGAGGGTGAGCATGGGGGCGATGGCCAGGCGGGCGGCGGAGCCGCTGTCGTCGAGGAAGGACAGTTGATAGCGGAGGGTGGCGGCCTGCTCTTTCCAGTGCAGGAAGAGCTGGCGGACCAAGCGTAATTCGCCCCAGCCGTATTCCCACTGGGCGCAGAGGCCCTTGGTGAAGCGGCGGAGGAAGGTGTGGCCTTCGGGTTTGTAGATGTGACCATCGCCCTGGCGGAAGAGGTTGGCGGAGAACTCGACGGTCATCTGGGCGCGTTTTTTCTGGAGGGTGAGGCGTTCGAGGACTTGATTGAGGGCGACGATGCGTCCGACGGGCGGGTGGGTGGCGGCGACGAACAGGCCGTGGTAGCGGCGGGTGTTGACGGCGGGAACGGTGCCCATGGCGTAGGCGCCGGTGCCGTTGGTTAGGAGCCACTCACGATCGAGGAAATCGGCGGGTTGGCGGCCTAAGTCAACCTGATGGCTGATCCAGGGCGCGGCGGGGTCGTTTTTAGTAGATGGAGTCATGAGGGCAAGGGTAACTGGCGGAGGGGGGAAGGTCTAGGGGGGAGAGGGGAGAAGGAGTTATTAGGGGCGGGGGAAAGACAAGGGACTAGGAGGGGGTGAGGGACGGAGGATGAGTGGCGAATGACGAATGACGAATGACGAATGGCGAATGGCGAATGGCGAATAAGGAATTGCCGATTGCCGATTTTCGATTTGCGATGTGAAAGGCACGAATTTCGTGGCAGGGTTCGGTACGCGGCCCCAGGCTCTTTCGGGGGGCGGGAGGCAATGCACACAGCACGCTTGGCGATGCTGTGTGGCACCCAGGCCCCAGGCCCGAGAGCCCGGACTCTGGATTTTATTGGCCACGCGCCGTTATCAACTTCCGGGGGGGGGTTGACGCGGCGATCTGCGATCGCCCGCTAAACGGGGAGGTTTTCGGGGGGTGGTTCCGGGGGGTTAGTTTCGGGGGGTTAGCGGAGTTTGATGGTGGCCAGGGCCAGGGCGGCTAGGATGGCGCTGATGATCCAGAAGCGGACGACGACTTGTTGTTCGGTCCAGCCGGCTAAGTGGAAGTGGTGGTGGAGGGGGGCGCAGCGGAAGATGCGTTTGCCGCCGCTGAGTTTGAAGTAGCCGACCTGGAGGATGACCGAGAGGGCTTCGGCGACGAAGACGCCGCCGATGATCAGAAGGAGGAATTCCTGGCGGATGACGACGGCGATGTAGCCCATCAGGCCGCCGAGGGCCAGGGAGCCGGTGTCGCCCATGAAGACCTGGGCGGGGTGGCAATTAAACCAGAGGAAGCCCAAACAGCCGCCGACGATGGCGCCGGCGATGACGGCCAGTTCATTGCTTTGGGGGATGTAGGGGACCAGGAGGAGTTTGGCCAGTTCGCCGTCGCCCCAGCCGGCGATGAGGGAGAGGACCATTAAGGCGAAGGCGACGACGGTGGAGACGCCGCTGGCTAAGCCATCCATGCCGTCGGTGAGATTGACGGCGTTGGAGGTGCCGGTGATGACCAGGACGGTGAGGATGACAAAGGCCCAGGGGCCCAGTTCGATCAAGTGGGGGGAGGGTGCCCAGCCGGCGTCGGTCATGACCCAGGTTTTAAAGAAGGGGAGGGTGAGGCTGCGGCTCATGCGGCCGATGTCGGAGAGTTCGACGGTGAACTTGGCGATGCCCCAGCGGTGGACGACCAGGCCGACGAGGACGGCCAGGCCGACCTGGAAGAGGAATTTTTCCCAGGAGTAGAAGCCTTCGCGCGACCCGGGTTTGCGGCGGGCGCTGGTGAGTTTGAGGTAGTCGTCGACGCCGCCGACGGCTGAGAGCCAGATCAAGCAGAGCATGGCGACGCGGATGTACCAGTTGCCTAAGTCGGCTAGGAGCAGAGTGGTGGCGAAGATGGCGCCGCCGATGAGGATGCCGCCCATGGTGGGGGTGTTGGCCTTCTGCTTCATGAGCTGGTTTAAGTCCTGGTTGTAGAACTCAGGGCTGTCGCCGATTTTGAGTTTGACCAGGAAGCGGATGACGCGGCGGCCGAAGATCAGGACGAAGACGAAGCTGAGGATGATGGCCAGGACGGCGCGGAATTCGGGGTAGGTAAAGGGTCGGAAATAGCCATAGATGCCGAGTTTTTCGAGGTGATCTTCCAGGAGTCTAACGAGGTTGTAGATCATCGGGCCTGGCTCGGGTCGGTTGGGGAGGGAGAGGGGGACATCTCCAGGCGCTGGCGGAGGGCGGGCAGGAGTCGTTCGAGGCCCAGGCCGCGCGAGGCCTTAATAAGGATGACGTCGCCGGGCAGGAAGAGGCGGGCGACCTGGTCGGGGAGGGTTGGGTCCCACTGGGGCCAGGCGAACAGGCGCTGGGGGGGCCAGGTCTTGGCCAGTTCCTGGGCGATAAACAAAGACAGCTTACCAATGACGGCGGCCAAGTGGATGTCGGCGGAGCGATCGGCGAGGCAGCGGCCGATCTGGCGATGGGCGTCGGGGCCGAGGGTGCCGAGTTCGAGCATGTCGCCGAGGATGGCGATGCGCCGGCCGCTGGGGCCGAGGGGATAGGAGGCGAGGGTGTCGATGGCGCAGCGCATGGAGTCGGGGTTGGCGTTGTAGGCGTCGTTGAGGATGACGGTGTGGGAGGCGCTAAGGCGTTCGATTTGCAGGCGCATGGCCACGGGGGTGACGGCGGCGAGGGCGGCGGCGAGGGTGGGCAGCGACAGGCCCAGTTCGCGGGCGACGGCGAGGGCGGCCAGGGCGTTGTGGATGTTGTGCGGGCCAAGAAGGGGGAGGGAAAAGTCGTGTTGCTGGTCAGGTTGAGCGGGGAAGTTGGTGAAAGAGGCGGAAAAGTATTGGTTTTGGGTGTCGGAGCGCGGGGGGCTGAGCAGGCGGACCTGGCAGGAGGGGGAAGAGCCGAAGCGACAGCGGCGGGCGTGAGAGGGGACGGCTGATTCGAGGATGGGCAGGAAGGAGTCGTTGCCGGGCAGGACGGCCAGGCCTTGGGGTTGGAGGGTGGAGTAGAGGGAGCGTTTTTCCAGGGCGATGGCTTGCTGGGAGCCGAACTGGCCGATGTGGGCGGTGCCGACGTGGGTGAGGACGGCGATATCGGGCTGGAGGATGTCGGCTAGGAAGGCGATTTCGCCGGGGTGGTTTGAGCCGACCTCGGCGACGAGGAAGTTGTCGGTGGCGGAAGCGGCCAGGAGAGTTAAGGGGACGCCCAGGTGGTTGTTAAAGCTTTTGGGGCTTTGCGAACCGCGGAGCTGGGAGGAGAGGAGGGCGTGGATGAGGTGGCGGGTGGTGGTTTTGCCGTTGGAGCCGGTGACGGCGATGACCTTGACGGCGGATTGAGCGAGGATTTTGCGCCAGGCGCGGGCGAGGCGCTGGAGGGCGGCGACGGTGTCGTCGACGAGGAGGATGGCGGGGGAGGCAGTTGGAGGAGCAGACGCGGCGATCTGCGATCGCCCGCTAAACGGGGAGGGCTGCACCCTCACCCTGCCCTCTCCCTCTGGGAGGGAGAGGGTGTTACTGCCGGGGGCGCCACCGGGGGCGCCCCCGGGGGTGCTTCCGGGGGCGATTCCGGGGGCACCGCTTGCTGACGCGCGCGGCTCGTTGAGGCTATTACTTCCGGGGGGGGGACGGCTGACGATGGCGAGGGAGGCGCCGGCGTGGAGGGCGGGGAGGACGAAGTCGTGGCCGTCGAAGCGTTCGCCGGGGACGGCGAGGAAGGCTTGGCCGGGTTGAATTTGGCGGGAGTCGATGGTGAGGCTGGTGAGGGGTTGATGGGGATCGGCCGGCGGGATAAGCCAGCGACCGGCGGAGGCGGTCAGGAGTCCTTGGGGAGTCCAGAATTCTTGGGCGGTGAGCATGGGGCAGTGAAAAAAGGGAGTTAGGAATTAGGAGTTAGGATTTAGGAGTTGGGGGTCGGGAGCCTGACGTTGGATTGAGCGGTTGAGGGCGGTCAGGGCGTGTTCGCGGTCGTCGAAGTGGCGTTTGGTTTTGCCGATGATCTGGTAATCCTCGTGGCCTTTGCCGGCCAGGAGGACGACGTCGGCGGGCGCGGCGGAGGCGATGGCCAGGGCGATGGCGGCGGCGCGATCGGGTTCGACGGTGACGCGGGCGCGGGCGTCGGCGGGGACGCCGGCGAGGATCTGGTTGATGATGTCCTGAGGTTCTTCGGTGCGGGGGTTGTCGGAAGTGATGATGATGCGGTCGGCCAGGCGGCAGGCGACGGCGGCCATTTTGGGGCGCTTGGTGCGATCGCGATCACCGCCGCAGCCGAAGAGGACGAACAGGCGGCCCTGAAAGACGGGGCGCAGGGCCAGGAGGACGTTTTCCAGGGCGTCGTGGGTGTGGGCGTAGTCAACGAGGACGACGGGCGTATGGCGGCGGAGGTTTTCATCCGGCAGGCGGACGAGTTCGAGGCGTCCGGGCGGCGCGGGGCAGTTTTCCATCGCTTCGGGGAGCAGGCGGGAGAGGTCAGCGAGGATGGAAACGGCGGAGATGGCCTGGAGGGCGTTGTAGACGTTGTGGCGACCGACGAGGGGAAGGCGGATGACGCGGCTGCCCCAGGGGCCTTCCATGCGCACGCGGCAGAAGTCGGGGCCAAGCTGGAGGATGTCGGCCACGGCCTGGTTGTTTTCGAAGGTGGAGGGGGTTTGATCTTCACCGCGCACGGAGCAGGCCAGGACCTTGCCGCGCCCGAGGTTGGGGTAGGCGGGTTCGAAGCGTTTTAGGACTTGGGCGGCGTAGGAGTCGTCGGCGTTGACCACGGCCCAGCCGGTGGGGGTGAGTTGATCGAAGAGGCGGGCCTTGGCGTCGGCGTAGGCCTGCATGGTGAGATGGTAGTCCAGGTGGTCGCCGGTGAGGTTGGTGAAGACGGCGACGTCGAACTGCAGGCCGGCGACGCGGCCCTGGTCGAGGGCGTGGCTGGAGATTTCGGCGACGGCGGCGCGGCAGCCGTGGGCGACCATGAGGGAAAGCAGGCGGGAGAATTCGATGGGGCTGGGCGTGGTCTGGTCGGCGGGGAAGCGGGCGCGGCCGTCGTCGATCAGGACGGTGCCGATGAGGCCACAGGGCAGACCGGCCTGGGCCAGGAGGTGCTGGATGAGGAAGGTGGTGGTGGTTTTGCCGTTGGTTCCGGTGACGCCGAGGAGCTTGAGCTTGCGGCTGGGGTAGCCGTAGAAGCGTTCGGCCAGGCGACTGGCGAGGGCTTGGTCGACGTGGGGGCTGGTGACCCAGGCGACGGGGCGGTTGAGGGAATCGAGCTGGCGGGAGATTTCGGCATCCGGGGCGCGGTTGGCGATGACGACCGAGGCGCCGCGGGCCAGGGCGTCGGGGAGGAAGCTTAGGCCATCGGAGCCGACGCCGGTGCGGGCGATGAAGGCGGAGTTGGGCTGGACGGAACGGGAGTCATCGGTGATGTGGGGAACGTCCAGGTCGGGCGAACCGCGGACGACCTGGAGTTGGCTGCCGGCAATCCAATCGTGCAAAAGCATAGAGCGCACCCTTACAGGCAAGTTCAGTGGGCGGACTCCGGGGAAGGATGCCAACAGGTAGTCAGAGGCAAAGGGGCACCACCACGCCAGAGCGCTGCTGGGAGATTTTATCGGGCCTATGAGGCAAGTTATTGCAAAGATTCCTTTTAGGGAGCGGGGGGAGCAGTTGAGCAGGCCGGGAGGCGGCTCGGCAAGCTCGGGCATGGGTTTGTGTCATGGGCGGCGCTGGCTGTAGGGGGGGTCAGACCAGAGGCGGCGGAGCGCGCGGGACGAGCCCAGGGATTTCTTCCCTGGGCTTTAGGCGGAAAGCCGAGGCTTCGCTTGCCGACGCGCGACGAGTGGCGTCGGCTTGTTCCGGGGGGGGGTGTAAATGTGACGGTGGTTAGGGCTATTCGGTTCATGCGGAGGGGGCAAAGGTTAAAAGGACTCTAGAAGAATGGGGGTGACTAATCGGATGGAGGGCGGTGCCGATAGGTTTTGGGGAGAACTGGGGATAGGGATTTATTGTTGCGCGTCACGGCTGGGCGATGCGCGGCGTGATGTCGTTGCAGAAGCGAAGTGGATTAAACCTTTCAACCGGGGACGTTTGGGCCTGATTCAGGGAGTACGCTACATGCAGGCACGGGAAAATCCGATTGAAACGATCCACTTAAACCCCCGGGAACGTCAGCGTTTGCTGAACAAGAACACGCAGCAGCCGTTAAAGAGCGGGCAGGCGGAGCGGCGGGGGCTGCGGGTGATCTATCAGCCGAATGAATTGCTGATCAGTCTGCTGCAACCGGCGGGGCAGCGGGTGACGTTCCGGGTGATGCCGCGGAATTTAAGCGCCAAGGGGGTGGGCTTTGTGCACGGGCGATACGTGCACGTGGGCAGCGAATGCCTGGTGACGCTGGTGAATCTGGCGGGCATGCCGACGAACATCGGGGGGGTGGTGGTGCAATGCCGGCACGAGGAAGGGATGCTGCACCAGGTGTCGGTGAAGTTTCACAATCTGATTGACTTAGAGGAATTCGTCAAGCTGTCGGACGAAGACACCAAGAAGCTGCGGAGCGAACTGCAGCAGGTGGAGCTGGCTGAGTGCAGCGAGCAGTTTGAGCAATTGAAGGTGTTCGGGAAGGCGCTGGTGATTGATGACGGTTCGGCGGATCGGCGGCTGCTGCGGATGTGGCTGAGCCAGATGGGGTTGGAGGTGGTCGAAGCGCTGAACGCGTTGGAGGCGATGGCGGCGGCCAAGGAGGGGGTGGACCTGGTGCTGCTGGACGTTTCGAGCGATCAGGGCAAGGGGATGGGCATTGCCACGCAGATCAGGGGGCAGCGGATCGCCAGTCCGATCATCGGGCTTTCGGCGGATGAATCGGAAGAGATCAAGCAGAATGCGATGAAGGCGGGGTGCGACGCCTTTCTGGTCAAGCCATTTCAGCCGGACGAACTGACCAACGCGATTCGGCAGGTGATCAAGGGGGCTAATCGGGACAACAAGCAGACGATCGGGCCGCTGCGGAGTTCGCTGGCGGCGGATCCGTTGATGAAGCCGTTGATCCAGGCCTTTGTGGCGGGCCTGGAAGAGCAGGTGGGCAAGCTGCGGCGGGCGTTGGAGGACGCGGATGTGCCGATGCTGGCCACGCTGTGTCATCAGCTAAAGGGGGCGGGCGCGAGCCACGGGTTTGAGGAGATCACGCAAGTGGCGAAGGCGGCGATGGAGGACATCAAGGGCACGGAGAAGGGGGTCCAGGGGGCGCGGGCCAGGGTGGATGAGCTGGTGCTGCTGTTGCAGCGGGTGGTGGCGGATTAAGCGGAGGGCGGGGGGGGGTGGGGTGACGGGGTTACGCGTGCCAGGGAGTAAGGCCCCATGCAAGACCAAGACAGTCCGATTGAAACGATTCACCTGAACCAGAAGGAACGGCAGCGGATTCAGGCCAAGCAGGTTCAGCAGGCGACGATTCCCGACGGCAAGGAGCGGCGGGGATTGCGGGTGCTCTTCCAGCCCAACGACATGCTGGTGAGCCTGTCGCAGACCGGGCGACGGGTGACGTTCCGGGTTCTGCCGCGCAATCTAAGCGCCAAGGGCGTGGGGTTTGTGCACGGCCGATACATGCACGTGGGCAGCGAGTGTCTGGTGACGCTGGTGAATCTGTCGGGCGATCCGACGTATGTGGGCGGGGTGGTGGTGCAGTGTCGGCACGAAGAGGGGATGCTGCATCAGGTGTCGGTGAAATTCCATAATCTGATCGACCTGGAAGAGTACGTGCGCTTGCCGGAAGACGACGCCAAGCGGCTGAAGAGCGAGCTGCAGCAGGTGGAGTTTGCCGAGTGCAGCGAGCAATTTGAGCAATTGAAGGTGTTCGGGCGGGTGCTGGTGGTCGACGACCAGCCGGCGGACCGGCGGTTGATGCGGATGTGGCTGAGCCAACTGGGGTTGGAGGTGGTTGAAGCTTTGAACGCGCAGGAAGCGCTGGCCGCGGCCCGGGAAGGGGTGGATTTGATTCTGCTGGACATGTATTTCGGACAGGTCAGCGGCTTGGAGATCGCGGCGCAGATTCGGGGGCAACGGATAGCCAGTCCGATCATCGCGGTGTCGGCGGATGAATCGGAGGAGCTTAAGGAAAAGGCGCTTAAGGCTGGGTGCGAGGTTTTCCTGGCCAAGCCGTTTAAGCCGGACGATCTGACGAGGGTGATTCGCCAGGTGATTGAGAGCGCCAATCACGGGCGGCAGAGCATCGGGCCGGTGCGGAGTTCGTTGTTGGCGGATCCGTTGATGAAGCCTTTGATCCTGGCCTTCGTGGAGGGGTTGATTGAACAGGGGGCGCGTTTGCGTCGGGCCTTGGATGACAGGGACGGACCGATGTTGCTGGAGATATGCCAGCAGTTAAAGGGAGCGGGGGCGAGCTACGGGTTTGAGCAGATCAGCGTGGTGGCGAAGGCGGCGATGGAGGAATTGAAGGTTACGGACAAAGGGTTGGGGGCGGCGCAGGTGCGGGTGGAGGAATTGATGATGCTGCTGCATCGGGTGATGGCGGAATGAATAGAACCCAGGCGCGGGGCGCCCGGGTCTGGCGGGGGACGAAGGGGGAGGGGTGACTTAGACGGATTGCGGCAATTCCGCAGGCAAAAATCCACCCGCTTTTGCAGGTGGGTCCCGGCCGGCGGAGCGGCCGGGCTTTTCTCACCACGCCTGCGGTATTTCCACAATGCGAATCAGACGACGCGGCTGACGATGGCGGGGGTTTCGGCATCGCGAACCCAGATGCTGTGCGGGCCGCGGTGGCCGAGGAGGCTGGTGAGGCGGCGGACGTAGCGATCCAGCTGCTGTTCGTTGAAGTGGAGCAGGAAGTCGGGGGCGGCCGAAGGGTTGTGGCTACGGATCACTTCGATCATCTGGTGCTTACTCATAGACAAATTCCCTTAATCAGCCGGCATCCCTTGCCGTGGTGCGGCGGTAAAACCATCCTTGGCCGGGAAGAAAAATCGGTTAAGGCGCTAAAGTCGCATGACTGTGTAACCGCGGAGGACGTGGGGGAAGGCGGCGGCGGCTGGGAAATGGGGTTGGTCCGAGTCGGCGGGGAGGGAGAAAAACAAGCGTTTTCCTGGGGCAAAGGTGGGTTGGGCGAGGACAGGGACGGGAAAAAGATTCAGGGGAAAGCTGGGTATGACATGGTCAAAGAAGGGCCGGTAACATGGGAGCGATGAAAAGGGAAAACGGTTATCGGGCGGAGGAGGAAGGGTGAGGTCATTAGAGATCGAGATGTTGGAGCGGGGGGTGGGGAAGACAAGCCCAGGCATGGCCATGTCTGGGCTTTAGAAAATTCCGCGTGTGGTCGTTTCGCCTGAAAGCACCGAAGAATTATGCGGGAGAGTTGAAAAGCCAGAGAGTATTCGAGCCTTTAACATCGGCAAGCGTAAAACCGCACACAGCAGGCTTTGCCGTGCTGTGTGGCACCCAAGCTAACTTCCGGGGGTGGGATGGAGGGAAGGACATGAGGACGATTTACATCGGGGTTGGGTTGCTGGTGCTGGCGTTGGCTGGTTGTGACGGACGGGATCCGTCCGCGGAGCAGGGCAAGCGGCAGCTGCGATTTGTGTCCAGCGCGCGGCATCACACTTTAGATCCGCAGAAGATGAGCTGGCTGCACGACATCCGGGTGGCGGAGTGTTTGTTTGACCCGCTGGTGCGAATGACGGCGGACGGGCAGAAGGTTGAGCCGGCGACGGCGGAGCGGTGGGAGATCAGCGCGGACGGGAAGACGTATACGTTTTATCTGCGCGGCGACGCATACTGGAGCAACGGGCAGGCGGTGACGGCGGGGGATTATGTATTCGCGTGGCGGCGGGCGATGCTGGCGGATTTTGCGTCGGATTATGCGCGGTTGTTTTTTGTGATTGCGGGGGCGGAGGACTTTTTTGGCTGGCGCAGCGGGCAACTGGGGGAATTTGCCGGCGCGGCGGGGAAGTTGGGGCCGGAGCAGGCAGCGGAAAAGGCGAAGGAATTGTATGGGCAGGCGGTGGCGCAATTTGCCCGGACGGTGGGGGTGCGGGCGGTGAATGACAAGACGCTGGAGGTGAAGTTAACCAAGCCGACGCCGTATTTTTTGGAGTTGGTGGCGTTCGCGCCTTTTGCGCCGCTGGCGGCGGCGGACTTAGAGGATCGGATGACGTTCAGTCCGGACAGCGGGATGGCCCAGATGCCGGCGAACTGGACGGAGCCGGGGACGCTGGTCAGCAATGGGCCGTATCGACTGAAGGGTTGGCGTCCGGACCGGGATCTGGAGATGGCGCCCAACGATCGGTATTACGCGCGGACGGAGATGGCCAACGACGGGATCGTGGAATATTTCATGGTGGACAACGAGCAGAACGCATTGTTGCGGTACCAGGAGGGGGAGGTGGATTGGCTGCCGGACTTGCCGACGGCCAAGCCGATCGTGGCGGACCTGGTGGCGCGGAATCGGCCGGACGGGCATTTGATCACGGCGGCGGGGACGTACTTTTACAACTTTAACTGTCGGCCGACGTTTAATGACGGGCGGAAGAACCCGCTAAGTGACCGGCGGGTCCGGCGGGCGCTATCGCTGGGCATTGACCGGCAGACGATCGTGGACAAGGTGACGCGGCTGGGGTCCAGGCAGCCGATCGCGCGGAGTTTTATTCCGCCGGGGATGCTGGCGGGGTATGAGCCGCCGGTGGAGGAAGGGGCGGGGTTTGAGCCGGAGAGGGCGCGGCAGTTATTGGCGGAGGCGGGGTATGCGGGAGGGGCGGGGTTGGATGGTTTGGCGATCAGCTACAACACGGGGGCGGGGCATGAGGTGGTGGCCCAGCAGATCGCGGCGACGTGGAAGAAGGAATTGGGCGTGGCGGTGAAGCTGGAGGGAATGGAGAGCAAGGTATTCGGGGACAAGGTCAAGAAGCAGGACTATGCGATCGCGCGGGGGAGCTGGTTTGGGGATTATCGCGATCCGACGACTTTCTTGGATAAGTTTGCCCAGGGCAATGGGAACAATGACGCGGCGTATCGGAATCCGGAGTATGACGCGCTGCTGAAGCAGGCGGAGGGGGAGATGGACGTGGCCAAGAGGTTGGAGGTGCTGCGGGGGGCGGAGGCGATAATGCTGGCGGATCAGCCGATCGGGCCGATCTACCACTATGTGAGGTTTGAGTTGTTTGATCCGGCGAAGGTTAAGGGTTTGACGCCGAATACGTGGAATCACAATCGGTTGGAGAAGGTGGCGGTGGAAAGGTAGGAGGGGGAGGGATTGAAGGGAGAAGCGGGGGGCGGAAGTGCCTGGGCTTGGGAAGGGGTACAATTCAGCCTGTCATGGCGAGAATGGTTTTAGGCAGGTTGATGCAGATGCCGCTGATTCTGGCGGTGATTTTCGGGGTTACGTTTATTTTGGCGTGGGTGGTGCCGGGCAATCCGCTGGAGCGGCCGGAGGGGCAGCGCCCGCCGGTGGAGGTGCAGCAGGCGATGCTGCGGCAGTATCGGCTGGACAGTCCGTGGCGTTTTTTGGGGGGATATCTGGAAGGGGTGGTTTGGCGGGGGGATTTTGGGCCCAGTCTGCAGGATGCCAATCAGAGGGTTAATGACATCATTGCGCGGGGTTTGCCGGTCAGTGCGGCGCTGGGGGTCGGGGCGCTGGGGTTTGCGTTATTGCTGGGGTTGCTGGCGGGGGTGGTGGGGGCGTTGCGTCCGGGGTCGATCTGGGACGGGATGAGTCTGGGGGTGGCGCTGGTGGGGGTGAGCTTGCCGACGTTCGTGACGGGGGCGGTGCTGCTGGCGGTGGGGGCGGGGATATTGAAGTGGTTTCCGATCGGGCCCTGGGAGTGGCCGGGGTGGGCGGTGTGGGAACGAAGCTGGTGGCAGGATTGTGGGCAGATGATGCGGCACATGGTGTTGCCGGCGGTGACGTTGGGGGCGGCGCCGGCGGCGTACATAGCGCGGTTGATTCGGCTGGGGTTGGCGGAGGTGATGGGCAGCGACTACATCCGGACGGCGGTGGCCAAGGGGCTATCGCCGCGGCAGGTGTTGTGGAGGCATGCGCTGAAGGTGGCGTTTTTGCCGGTGCTCAGTTTTCTGGCTCCGGCGGCGGCGGCGGCGATGACCGGGTCGTTTGTGGTTGAGCAGGTGTTCGGCATACCGGGATTGGGCGAAAGGTTCGTGCGGGCGGTGCAGAACAAGGATCAGTTCTTGATTTTGGGGCTGGTGCTGGTCTATTCGACGATGTTGATAGTGTTCAACTTGATCGTGGACGTGGCATACGCGTGGGTGGATCCGCGAATTGAAGTGGATTAAGTGGGAGAGGAAAGGTTCGAAAAAAGGCAATAACCAGGATTTGACATCAGATCGTCATGTCCTAATGTATGGTCCTCGCCTGTGGGGGGGGAATTGGGACAAAACCACCGGCGAATTAAAATTTGGGCTCTCCCGCCAAGAAGCGGGCGGGCTTATTCCCCCCCAGTCTCCCCCTTTTAGATGCGGCGGTCGGCTGGGCCAGGATGGAGGTATAGGCCATGGCGTCTGAAGGCAAACCGCGAATCCTGATCGGTAAACCGGGCTTGGATGGGCATGACCGCGGGGCGAAATACGTCGCCCACATTCTGCGGGACGCGGGGTTTGAAGTGATCTATACGGGTATCCGTCGGACTCCCGAGCAAATCGTGGAGGCGGCGGTCCAGGAAGACGTGGCGGCGATCGGGCTGTCACTGCTTTCCGGAGCGCACAATGAATTGTTTAAGCGCGTGCTGGACCTATTGAAGGAAAAGGGGGCCAGCGACATTGTGGTTTTTGGCGGGGGGGTGATTCCGGAGAAGGACATCCCAGGCTTAAAGGCCATGGGGATAGTGGAAGTGTTCACGCCGGGCACTTCGGCCAAGACGATTGTGGAAACGTTAGAGCGCGTGCTGGGATCGAAGGCTGGGCAATAGAACCACAGGCAATCCTCCCCAGACTGCACGTGCTGAGCGCCCGATAGACAAAATAGACCAAGTCCTCCCCCCTCGTCCCTCCCGGCCCCCACGGAAAAACCTGACGGATGGACCCTTTCCTGGCACAACTTGTAAGTCAAGCGACACCACCGGGCAGGGAGAGTCTGTCTGGAGGTGGAAATGCTTCCGGGGGCGGGGGTGCTTCCGGGGGCGGGGGGGCGGTTCAGACGCGGGCGGCGGCGAAATTGATGACGTTTATCGGGGATCACCCGCAGCGTTTGCCGGAGCTGTTTGAGGGGATGACGCACTGGCCGCAGGCGCGGCTGGTGGTGGGTGTGACGGGGGCGCCGGGGTCGGGCAAGAGCACGGTGACGGACCACATGATCGCGGAGTATCGCCAGCGGTTTCCGCAGCGGCGGATCGGGGTGATCGCGGTGGACCCGTCGTCGCCATTTACGGGCGGGGCGGTGCTGGGGGATCGGGTGCGAATGATGCGGCACGCGACGGATCCGCTGGTGTTTATCCGGTCGCTGGCGTCGCGCGGGCACCTGGGGGGATTGACGCTGGGGGCCAAGGGGGTGCTGCGGATCATGGGGCTGATCGGCTGCGACGTGGTGTTTATTGAGACGGTGGGGGTAGGCCAGAGCGAAGTGGAAGTGGCGGGGGTGGCGGATCTGGTGATGGTGGTGCTGGCGCCGGGGCAAGGCGACAGCGTGCAGATGCTCAAGGCAGGGCTGATGGAGATCGGCGACTTGTTTGTGGTCAACAAGGCGGACTTGCCGGGGGCCCAGACGCTGCATCGGAATCTGCTGCAGTCGCTGAGCCTGGATCAAGGGGCGGAGCACGATTGTCAGCACGCAAAGTCGGCAGGGGCGGGAACGGCGGAAGATGGGCCGCTGATTAGTTTGCGGAAGAAGGGCTTGCCGGACGTTTTCATGGCGGCGGCCAACGACCACGTGGGGATTGATGAGATTGTGGATGGCCTGGAAGCGAAGGTGGAAGGCCACAGCGACCAATGGCGGCAACGGCGGGAGGACATGCTGGTGGACGAGATTCGCGAGTCGGTGCTGGAAGAGGCCCGGCGGCGGCTGGATCAGACGCTGGGCAATAACGGCAGAGCTGGGGACAGACTAGGCCAGGTGTTGCGCGGGGAGATGTCGGTGGCGCAGATGGCCCAGGAGTTGTTGGAGAGGACGGCGGAAAGCAAGAGAAATCTTAAGTGAGAAAATCGTCCCGGCCCCGGAGGGACCGGGCTTTGATGGACGAGATGGCCGGCAAGACGCACGCGAGAAAGACGAGAAAAACATGGCAGACAATATGCAACCCATTCAGCAGGCCAAGCAACAGTGGGAACAGGGGATGGTGGCCAAGACGCTGGCGAAGTTCCCTGAACGGCAGGGCAAGTTCCTGACGGTTTCCGGCAGCGAAGTGGAGCGGCTCTACGCGCCGGCGCCCGGAAGCCTGGAAAGCTACAACGAGCAACTGGGTTTTCCGGGCCAATACCCGTTTACGCGCGGCGTGCAGCCGACGATGTATCGGGGGCGGCTGTGGACGATGCGGCAATACGCGGGATTTTCCACGGCGGAGGAGTCGAATAAGCGGTATCGCTTCCTGCTGGATCAGGGTTCGACGGGGTTGAGCGTGGCGTTCGATCTGCCGACGCAGATCGGCTACGACTCGGACGACGCGATGGCGGCGGGGGAGATCGGCAAGGTGGGGGTGGCGATCGACACGCTGGCGGACATGGAGACGCTGTTCGCGGGGATTCCGCTGGACAAGGTGTCGACGTCGATGACGATCAACTCGACGGCGGCGGTGCTGCTGGCGATGTACATCGCGGTGGCGGAGAAGCAGGGGGTTAAGCCCGAGCAGCTGGACGGGACGATTCAGAACGACATTTTAAAGGAATACATCGCGCGGGGAACGTATCGCTTTCCGCCTAAGCCGTCGCTGCGGCTGATCAGCGATATTTTCGCGTATTGCACGCAAAGCGTGCCGAAGTGGAACACGATTTCCATCAGCGGGTATCACATCCGCGAGGCGGGCTCGACGGCGGCGCAGGAAGTGGGCTTTACGCTGGCGGACGCGATCTGCTACGTGCAGACGGCCATGGAAGCGGGGCTGAAGGTGGACGATTTTGGCCCGCGGCTGGCGTTCTTCTTCGCGGCGCACACGGACGTGCTGGAGGAAGTGGCCAAGTTCCGGGCGGCGCGGCGGCTTTACGCCAAGATCATGAAGGAACGGTTTAAGGCCCAGGACGCCAAGAGCTGGATGCTGCGGTTCCACACGCAGACCGGCGGCGTGACGCTCACGGCCCAGCAGCCGGACAACAATATTGTGCGGGTGACGCTGCAGGCGCTGGCGGCGGTGCTGGGCGGGACGCAGAGCCTGCACACGAATTCCAAGGACGAGGCGCTGGCGCTGCCGACGGAGGAATCGGTGCGGATCGCGCTGCGGACGCAGCAGATCATCGCGTTTGAATCGGGGGTGACCAACGCGATCGATCCGTTGGGCGGCAGCTACGCGGTGGAGGCGATGACGGATCGGATCGAGAAGGAAGCGAAGGCTTACATCGACAAGATCGACGAGCTGGGGGGCATGGTGGCGGCGATCGAGCAGGGCTACGTGCAGAAGGAAATTGAAACCTCGGCTTACGAATATGGTCTGTCGGTGGAGAAGAGCGAGCGGACGATCGTGGGTGTCAACAAGTTCCAGGTCAAGGAACAAGGGGGGGCGGAACTGTTCGCGGTGCCGGAGGAGACGACGCGCCGGCAGATTGAGAAGCTAAAACAGGTGAAGGCCACGCGCGACAACGCGCGGGTGAAGGCGAGCCTGGCGGCGATTGAAAAGGCGGCGACGGGCAAGGAGAACCTGATGCCGTTCATTCTGGAAGCGGTGCGGGCGTACGCGAGCATCGGGGAAGTGTGCGGGACGCTGCAGAAGGTGTTTGGGGAATATACCGAGTCGTTTAATTGAGTTTGATTAATGACTTCAACAAAATGAACCGCCAAGTCGCCAAGAGCGCCAGGAAAACCGCCAAGATGAATATTGGGATCAAAAATAACGTTGATTCATGACTTTGCGGAGCTTGGCGTCCTTGGCGTCATGGCGGTTAATCGTATTTTGTTGGCGGTTCCAGGAATCCGCGGCGGAATGAACGTGGACAATGACATGCAGAAGAAAGCGAGCGAGCGATGATCCAAGCCAAAGCCATCAACCACATCGGGATTGCGGTCAAGTCGATCCAGGCGAGCCGGGACTTTTATGAGAAGGTGCTCGGGGCGCAATGGGAAGGCGAAGAAGTGGTGGTCGAGCAGAAGGTGAAGGTGGGGTTTTTGAAGCTCGGCCCGGCCGGCGCGGAAGTGCGGCTGGAGCTGTTGGAGCCCACGAGCCCGGAATCGACGATCGCGGGCTTCATCGAGAAGCGCGGCGAGGGGCTGCACCACGTGGCGGTGACGGTGGACAACATTCAGAAGCGGTTGGATGACTTAAAGGCTGGCGGGGTGCGGCTGATTGACGAAAAACCGCGGCAGGGCGCGCATCAGGCGCAGATCGCGTTTCTGCATCCGAAGAGTTCCTGCGGTATTCTGACGGAACTGTGTGAGCCGCGGCATTAATTGGTTTTGAATCGACGTTGGGCGGACGCAAGTGCCCGGGCAAGAAATGCCTGGGCTTTACATAAGGCGGGTAACCGGAAAGGTATGTCATGGCTGAAAGCCAAGCACCCAAGATGATGACCATGGCTGAGCGGATCGCGGATCTGCGGAAGCGCAAGGAAAAAACCGCGTTAGGCGGCGGCAAGGAGCGGTTGGACAAGCAGCGCAAGGGCGGGAAGCTGACGGCGCGGGAGCGCATCGAACTGATGCTGGACCCCGGGTCGTTCCAGGAGATGTACGGTTTCGCCCAGCATCGCTGCACCAACTTTGACATGACAGGCAAGGACTTGCCGGCCGACGGGGTGGTGACGGGGGCGGGCTACGTGCGCGGGCGGCTGATTCACTTAGCGGCCCAGGACTTTACCGTCAGCGGCGGCGCGGTGGGCGAGGTGCACGCGGACAAGATCGTGGCCATGGGGCAATCGGCCTTAAAGACCGGCTCGCCGCTGGTGATCATTAATGACTCGGGCGGGGCCCGGATTCAGGAAGGCATTGACGCGTTGGGCGGCTACGGGCGGATTTTCTATCACAACACGCTGTTGTCGGGCGTGGTGCCGCAGATCTCCCTGATTTGCGGGCCGTGTGCCGGCGGGGCGGCGTACAGCCCGGCGCTGATGGACTTTATCATTCAGACGCGGCAGGCGCAGATGTTTATCACCGGCCCGCAGGTCATCAAGCAGGTGACTGGCGAGGAAGTGTCGGCGGATCAACTGGGCGGCCCGGAAGCGCAGATGACGTATTCGGGCGTGGTGCACTTTGTGGCGGAGGACGACCAGGACGCGGTGCGGATCTGCCAGAAGCTGCTGTCCTTTATGCCCTCGAACAACATGGAAGACGCGCCGCGTATTCCGTTTGAGGGCGAGGTGGGGCCGGTGGAGGCGCTTAACTCCGTGCTGCCGGACAACCCGCGGGCGGGGTATGACGTGCACGACGTGATCAGCAAGCTGGTGGATCACGGGGATTTTCTGGAAGTGCAGACGACGTTCGCCGAGAACATGGTGGTGGGCTTCGCGCGGCTGGCGGGACGGTCGGTGGGGATCATCGCCAATAATCCGGCCCACAAGGCGGGGGTGTTGGACATCGACTCGTCGGACAAGGCGGCGCGGTTCATCCGGTTCTGCAACGCTTTTAACATTCCGCTGGTGAACCTGGTGGACGTGCCGGGTTTCATGCCGGGCGTGGAGCAGGAATACGGGGGCATCATTCGCCACGGCGCGAAATTGCTGTTCGTATATTCGGCGTCGACGGTGCCGAAGATCACGGTGATTCTGCGGAAGGCTTACGGCGGGGCGTATCTGGCGATGTGCTGCAAGGACCTGGGCGCGGACCGCTGCGCGGCTTGGCCGTCGGCGGAGATCGCGGTGATGGGCCCGGAAGGCGCGGCGGAGATTATCTTCCGCAAGGAGATCGACGGAGCGACGGACAAGAACGCCAAGCGGCAGGAGATGATCCAGATTTATCGCGAGGCGTTCATGAATCCGTATGTGGCTGGTTCGCGGCGCTTCGTGGACGACATTATTGAGCCGGCGGATACGCGAAGGTATCTGATCGGGGCATTGGAGACGCTGATTGCCAAGCGGGAACTGCGCCCGGCCAAGAAGCACGGGTTGATTCCGCTGTAATCCCGAACCCCCGGCCCCCCGGATTTTTGGGGGAATTGTTCCGGCCATCGTTTTGCCGGGACGGATTGTTCCGGGCATCGGAGGGAGTTTTCGGGGCAAGAGGGACGGGCGGAGGCGTTTGTTTTTAAATTCTTGATGATCCGACACGGTCAGGACGACTGAGCAACGGGCACAGGCAGGAGAACCGATGATGTGGAAGATATTCGCGATCGTGGGCCTGGATTTTTCCGGGTGGGAGCAGAAGGTGGCGGAGGGGGTGGGATTGATGGTGGTGGGCATGGGGGTGGTGTTTGCGGCCCTGATGATCATCGGGATGGTGTTGGGGTTGCTGGGGCGAATCTTGCGTGGTCAGCCGGGCATGGCGGCGGCGGAAAGCATGGCGTCAAGCGCCGGGGCGGGGGCGGCGGAGGGACCTGGCGCGGGGAGGATGGATCCTAAGTTAGTCGCGGTGCTGGCGGCGGCGGCGGCGGTGGTGGCGGGGCGGCCGGTGCGGATTCAGCGGATCACCTATTTGAATCAGAACACCATTTCCGGCTGGGCGGAAATGGGAAGAATTGCCATTCACACGTCTCACAACATCAGAAGGACACGGTAAATGAAACTGCGCATCACAGTGGAGAACGTCAGCTACGACGTGGATGTGGAAGTGCTAGAGGGCGGCGCGGCAGCGGCGGCACCGGCGGCGGCGCCCCCGCGTGCGGCGGCGGCGCCCCGACCCGCGCCGGCGCCTCCCGCGGCGGCGGGCGGAGCGGCGGCGCCTGCCAGCGGTGACAAGTGCTGCAAGGCCCCGATCGCCGGGACGGTGGTGCAGATCAAGGTCAAGGCGGGGGATCAGATCAACCTCAACCAGGTGCTGGTGGTGATGGAGGCGATGAAGATGGAAACGAACATCGCCAGTCCGATCGCCGGCAAGGTCAAAGGCGTGCGGGTCAATCCCGGCCAAGCGGTCAAATCCGGCGAAGTGCTGGTGGACTTCGAATAAACCTTTGACGGGTTCTGGATGTGGTCGATTTCCGCGCCGTGCGGCGGTGTTGCCCCAGCTGACGGCGTGAATCCGGATCCGCTTTCCGTTGTGGCGTGGGCCCGACGGACAGGCGACAGGCTCACCAACCCTAGCCCCGGAGAGGGGATTGGAAAACAAGGTCCGCCATGCTGGAAATACTTAAGAATTACTGGATCGACTCCGGCTTCTACCAGTTCCACTGGACCAACGGAGTGATGTTGCTGATCGGGTTGCTGTTCATTTACCTGGCGGTGCGGCGCGGGTTTGAGCCGCTGCTGCTGATCCCGATCGGGTTTGGGATTCTGATCGGCAACATTCCCTATGACGTGACCAAGCTGTTCGTGGGGGTTTACGACGGTCCGGTGAGCGAGAACGACATCCACTATTACCAGATCGAGATCGGGGAAGTGGAGCTTTGGAGCAAGCGCGGGGAGATGCTGACCCTGCCGGCGGCGATGGCGGAGCTGAAGCTGGAGAAGATGGATTACGCCGCCATGAAAAGGCTGCTAAGCAAAGGGCGGCGGTTGAATCTGACGAAGGTGGAGGAGATTGACGGCCGCTCGACGGCGCTGCGTCTGCTGGACGAGGGGCGGGCGATCATGGTCAATACGCATTCGCAGATCACGCTGTCATCGCAGCCGGACGGACAGGCGCCGTTCCTGGTGGAGTTTCGGCAGGGGCGGATGGCGTTTGTCGATGAGCCGCGAGCCTCGGGCAAATACGGCGAGGTGTGGAGCTTAGAGAAGCAGGACCCATGGAACGCGGGGGTGTTCTGGATGATTTTCCGGGGGATCGAGTGGGGGGTATTTCCGCCGCTGATTTTTCTGGGGATCGGGGCGTTGACGGATTTCGGACCGCTGATCGCCAATCCGCGGACGATTCTGCTGGGAGCGGCGGCGCAGCTGGGGATATTCGGGGCGTTGTGGATCGCGTTATTCATGGGCTTTACGGCCCAGCAGGCCAGTTCGATCGGGATCATCGGGGGGGCGGACGGCCCGACGGCGATTTTCGTATGCACCAAGCTGGCCCCGGATCTGCTGGGGGCGGTGGCGTTGTCGGCGTATTCGTACATGGCGATGGTGCCGCTGATTCAGCCGCCGATCATGCGGTTGTTGACGACCAAGAAGGAGCGGCTGATTCGGATGGAGCAGCCCAAGGACGTGCCCAAATCGCTGCGGGTGGTATTCCCGATCGTGGGTTTTATGCTGACGGCCTTTATCGCCAATGGGGCTTTGCCGCTGTTGGGAATGCTGTTTTTCGGAAATCTGTTGCGGGAGAGCCTGGTGACGGATCGGTTGGCGAAGACGGCGGGCTCGACGTTCATCGACATCGTGACGATTCTGCTGGGGGTGTCGGTGGGGGCCAAGACGAATGCCTCGACGTTCCTGACGCAGGAGACGATCAAGATTTTCATTCTGGGCGTGATCGCCTTCAGCGTGTCGACGGCGGGCGGCGTGTTGTTCGGCAAGCTCATGAACTGGGTGAGCAAGAATCCGGTGAATCCGCTGATCGGCGCGGCGGGGGTGTCGGCGGTGCCGATGGCGGCGCGGGTGGTGCAGAAGGTGGCGCACGAGGAAGACCCGCACAATTTCCTGCTGATGCACGCCATGGGCCCGAACGTGGCGGGGGTGATCGGCTCGGCGGTGGCGGCGGGCGTGTTGCTGTCCTATTTCGCCAAGTAGGCGGAACCAACGGCTGGTTTGATCCATGCACGTGATCGAACTGGAGAGCGTGGACTCGACCAACAGCCAGGTGAAACGGCTGTGGGAAGGGCGCGCTCCGGGGGGTGAGCCGCTGCTGGTGATGGCGGCTGAGCAGACGGCTGGTCGTGGCCGGCTGGGCAGGAAATGGGAATCCGCCCGGGGGGGAGCGTGGTTCAGCTTAGGTTGGCAGACGCAGCGCCAAGTGGGGTATTACCACCCGGCGCCGCTGTTGGCGGGGCTGGCGGTCAAGCGCGGGATCGAGCACGCGGCGGTGGAGGAATATGGCCAGCCGACGACGGCGGGGGAGGTGGAGATCAAGTGGCCCAACGACGTGCTGTTGTGGGAGCGGAAGGTGGCGGGGGTGTTATGCGAATGGCAGGAAGCGCTGTTGGTGGTAGGGGTGGGCATCAACGTGAATAACGCCGTGGCGGGCTTGGGCGACGGGTGGCGCTATCCGGCGACGAGCCTGGCGGAGGCGTGGGGCCGGCCGGTGGAGGTGCGCGAGTTGATTGAGCGGGTGGCGGCGGAGATCGCGGCAGGTTTGGTGGAGCTGGAGAGCGAGGGATTTACGGAAAAGAAACGTCGGGAAGTGGAACAGGGGTTGGCGTGGATGGGGCAGACGGTGAGCGTTAAAACGGCCCAGGGGGGTATGACAGGGGTATTGGCGGGATTGGAGGAGGATGGCGCTTTGCGTCTGGCGACGGATCGCGGGGTGCAGGTGGTTCATGCCGGGGAAATCGAGGGATTGCGGCCCAGGGAGACGGAGGGGAAAAAATGAGGGATGGGCAAGATTCTTGCGGGTTGGGAGGGTAGGGGGTTCGGCGGGCGAGGGGATCTGGGGTCAATAACCGAAAAGGGCTGAGGCAGAAAACCAAATCTGCCGAAAAAAGGATAAAATAGACCTTCTTTTGAGGATGTGGAGCGCCAGAGCATGATCAGCGGTAAGAGCTATCCCAGAATGACCGCCGAAGAGGCGGCGGAGTTGATTTTTGACGGGGCGACGTTGGCGTGTTCGGGCTTCACGCCGGCGGGGGCGGCCAAGGCCTTACCGTTTGCGTTGGCCAAGCGGGCCAAGGCGATGCACCAGGCAGGCAAGCCGATGAAGGTGCGGATTTTGACCGGCGCCTCGACGGGCAAATACATGGACGAGGCGCTGGCGGAAGCCGACGCGGTGGCGTGGCGGGCGCCGTATCAATCCAGCAAGACGCTGCGCAAGCGCATTAATGCGCAAGAGACGCAGTTTCTGGATCTGCATTTGTCGCATGTGCCGCAGATGATCGAATTCGGATTCCTAGGGCACATTGACTTCGCGGTGGTGGAAGCCACGGCGATCACGGACGACGGGCGGATTTATCTGACGACGTCGGTGGGGATTTCGCCCAGCGCGCTGCGGCACGCGGACAAGGTGATCGTGGAGATCAACCACCACCACTCGCCGCGGATGTGGGAGATGCACGACATCGCGATTCTGCCCACGCCGCCGAACCGCAGTCCGATTCCGATTCACCATCCGCTGACGAAGATCGGGGCGCCGTTCGCCATTGTGGACCCCAAGAAGGTGGTGGCGGTGGTGGAGCATTCAGCGGAGGACGGGGTGGCGGAATTCGACGTGCCGACGGACGTGCACGAGAAGATCAGCGAGCACGTGGTGAAGTTTCTGGTCGATGAAATGCACGCGGGGCGGATACCGGCGGATTTTCTGCCGTTTCAGTCGGGCGTGGGCAACGTGGCCAACGCGGTGATGCACGGGTTGGGCCAGTGTCACGAGATTCCGCCGTTTTACATGTACAGCGAAGTGTTCCAGGACGCGTTGGTGGACCTGACCATCCAGGGACGCCTGTTGGGGGCTTCGGCGACGAGTCTGACGCTCAGCGAGCAGCAGTTGCAGCGGATCTACGCGGACATGAGCTTCTTTGCGCCCAAGATCGTGCTGCGGCCGCAGGAACTGTCGAACAATCCGGGCGTGATCCGGCGGCTGGGGGTGATCGCGATCAACACGGCGCTGGAGATGGATATTTACGGGTGCGCCAATTCGACGCACGTGTGCGGCACGTCGCTGATGAACGGCGTGGGCGGGTCGGGCGACTTTGTGCGCAACAGCTATCTGTCGATATTGGTCGCGCCCAGCGTGGCCAAGGGCGGGAAGATTTCGGCGATCGTGCCGATGTGCAGTCACGTGGACCACAACGAGCATTCGGTGCAGATCATGGTGTCCGAGCAGGGGCTGGCGGATCTGCGCGGGTTAGGGCCGGTGGAGCGGTCGCGGACGATTATTGATAAGTGCGCGCATCCGCTGTACCGCGAGTACCTGCATCATTACGTGGAAAGCTCGCCGATGGGGCATATCCGGCATGATCTGAATCGCTGCTTTGAGCTGCACCGGAATTTGATGGAGCACGGCTCGATGCTGCCGGGGATCGAAGCCCAGGTGTGAAGCGACTAAACATGAAGGAAAGAAAACCCAGGTCAGGGAAGGCCTGGGTTTTTTGTTGGGCAATCAGGGTTGGCGCCAGCCGCCTTGCGGGGGGGCGGCGCGGCGGCGGGCGTAGAGGGTCAGGGCCAGGCCGGCGAGGAACATTAGGGCGCTAAGCCACTGGCCGCGGGTGATGCCCCAGTGGGCGGCTTCGAGGTGGGCGATGTGGTCATCGGGCTGGCGGAAGAACTCGACGAAAATGCGGACCAAGGCATAGGAGATCATGCCGACGCCGACGAGCAGGCCGGGCTGGCGGGGGCGACGCCAGACCCAGAGCAGGACGAGCAGGATGAGCAGGCCCTCCAAGAGGGCTTCATAGATCTGGGAGGGGTGGCGGGGAGGGAGGTTTTCGTGGAGCAGGCGAATGACCTGGGAGTTGCCGCGGCGGACTTGGGCTAAGAGAAGGCTGACCGGATCGCGATAGGCGGCGTCGATCAGCGGGGCGGGGAGTTGCTCGATTAAGGCGACTTTGCGTTGGTCGGACCAGGCGGCGATTTCCTGGGGGAATTGCACGGCCCAGGGGAGAGTCGGCGGAGCGATGCGGCCATAAAGTTCGCCGTTGATGAAGTTGGCGATGCGGCCGCAGAAGAGTCCGGGCGGAAAAGCGAGGGCGGCTAAGTCCAGCAGGTGCCAGAGGGAGTGGTGGTGGCGGCGGGCGTAGTAGACGCAGGCGAGGATGACGCCGATCAACCCGCCGTGGCTGGCCATGCCGCCTTTCCAGATCTGCAGGACGCCGAGCAGAGGCGGATCCCACAGGAGGGAGGGTTTGTAGAAGAGGACGTAGCCTAAGCGTCCGCCGATGACCGCGCCGACGGCCAGGGCGAGGGTGAAATCCCAGACTTCCAGGGGTTTTAGGGTCGAGACGCCGCGGCGCGTGACGCGCCGGATTAAGAGCAGGCCGAGGATAAATCCCATCAGGTAGGACAGGCCATACCAGCGCACGCCTTGCAGGATGGCTGGGCCGTCGGGGAAAAGATGGAAGGCGAAGGGGTCAAAATCGTGCAGATAGGCAGCCAGGGTCAGAGGCATGGGCAATAGGATACAGCGCGGGAGGGAAGATTAGCGGGCAAGGTCCATGCGGATTGCGGTAATTCCGCAGGCGAAGGGACAATTGCTCACCCGGCCGGCGGAGCGGCCGGGCTTTTCTCTCCACGCCCGAGGCCCCTGCCCTCGGCCTGGGAGGGAGAGGGGGAAGGAGGGGGAAGGAGGGGGGGTTAGCGGCGGCGTTTGCCTTTGCGGTGGTTTTTCTGGGTTTTGATTTTGGCGGTCTGCTGATGGGCGGCGCGGGCGCCGGCGGGTTGGCGGCGTTTGCCTTTGTCGGCCGGCTTGTGGGGCTTGCCGGTGGACGGGGCGTGCGGCGTCTTGGCGGGCGGGAGGATGATCAGGTCGAGCTGGCGCTTTTCGGGCCAGACCTTGGCGATGCGGACGGTGAAGCGATCGCCGATGGCGACGCCGCGCCCGGAGCGCTGACCGACGAGAGTGCCGTTGGAGCGATTTAAGCGGAAGATTTCCCCGCCGAAGCCGCGGCTGACGTCTTCGAGGCGCACGAAGCCGTCCACCAGATATTTATCCAGCTGCACGAACATGCCGCTGCCGGTTAGGCCTGTGACGGTGCCGGCGAATTCGTCGCCTAAGTGTTCGGCCAGAAGCTGCATGACCAGGAAGGTGCGCAGTTCTTTTTCGGCGGATTCGGCGTTGCGCTCGGTGGAGGAGCAGTGATCGGCGACCGCCACGAGCGCTTTCTGATCGGGGCAGCGGGGATCGCGGCGGAGGGTCTGGGTTAGGCGGAGGATGGCGTCCTTGCCGCGCGCGGGCAGCCAGCGCTGAGGATGCTCGGGATAGGCGTCAAAGTAAGCGTCCAGGGCGCGATGGAGAGTCAAGTCGGGATAGCGGCGGATGGGGCTGGTGAAGTGCGCGTAGTGTTCGCTGGCCAAGGCGAAGTGCCCGATGAGCAGGGGGGCGTATTCGGCGCGGGAGAGCGTCTGCAGGACGGCCAGGTGGACGGCGTGCTGAGCGGGTTTGCCGCGGACGGCGTCCAGAAGCTGCTGGAGCTCGAACTTGGTGGGGCGCTGGGGGATGTTGTAGCCGGCCACGCGGGCGAACTGGCGCAGCTCACCCATGTGGGTGGACGGCGGATCGGGGTGGATGCGGCGGATGATGGGGATGTCCAGGGCGTCAAAGAGCCGGGCGACGGCCTCGTTGGCTTCAACCATGAACATTTCGATGAGCGTGTGGGTGAAGGCGTCGTCCTCGGGGACGGCGTCGATGACGCGGCCGGTGTCGTCGTAGACCAGCTCGACTTCGGGCAGGCCCAGGACGATCATGCCCTCGCGCAGGCGGCGTTGGCGGATTTGTTTGGCCAACTGGTCCATGAGCTGGAGGGCGGGGATGAGGGGGCGGGGGTATTTAGGTTCGGAGCGCGTGTGCTTGATGGCTTGGCGAAGATCGCCATCGATCAGGGCCTGGGCTTCGAGGTAGGTTAAGCGTTTGGCGGAGCGAATGGCGGTGCGTCCAAAGCGCTGGCCGACGACCACGCCTTGATCGTCGTAGCGGATGAAGGCGGATTTGCAGTAGCGCAGGACGCCTTCCTGCAGGGAGCAGACGCCGTTGCTTAGGATTTCCGGAAGCATGGGAATCACGCGGCGGGGCAGGTAGGTGCTGTTGCCGCGGATATAGGCTTCTTTATCCAGGGGCGAATCGGGGCGGACAAAGTGGGCTACGTCGGCGATGTGCACGCCCAGTTCCCACGAAGCGCCGTCGGGCTGGGGGGAGTCAAAACGCTGGATGCCGATGGCGTCGTCGTAGTCGCGGGCGTCGGGCGGGTCGATGGTGATGATGAACTGGCCGGTTAGGTCCTGGCGACCGGGAGGGATGGAGGAAGGGTCAAATTGCGCGTTGACGGCGCGGGCGTCGTCGACGACCTGGGAGGGGAAGTCCAGGGGCAGGGCGTAGGCGTGGATGATGGCCTGGGTTTCGACGTCCGGTTCGCCGGCGTCGCCGAGCACCTGGGTGATGACGCCCTCGGCGGGCTGATCTTCCTGCGGATAGCTGATGATTTCGACGACGACCTTGTCGCCGAGCTTGGCGTTTTTGGCGCCCGGATCGCGGACGACCACGGGGTGGGGCAGGCTCTTGCCGTCCACGATGACCTGCCATTGGCCGTTCTGGTGGAGCAGATTGCCGACGTAGCGGCGATCGGCGCGGGCGAGAATCTGGATGATCACGCCGGTGTAGGGCGAGCGACCGGGTTGGCGGCCGCGGGATTGCTGGTGAATGACGCGGGCTTTGACTTTATCGCCGGTCAGGGCGCCGGCGGTCTGGCCCTCGGGGACGAACAGGTCGCCGTGGGCGGTGTGGACGTCGGGGACGAGAAAACCAAACCCGCGTGCGGAAAGGCGGAAGGTGCCGATCATCTCGCGTCCGGGCGGGGGCAGGGCGATGGTGTCCGGGGAGCTTAAGACGACCTGGCCTTCGGTGACCAGTTGCTCAACGGAGCGGGAAAAATCGTCCTGCTGATGGGCAGGGACGCCCAGTTCCTTGGCCAGGTCGCGGATGCGCCGGGCGGGAGTGGATTGGGTGACCAGGTGGTCGAGGATGCGTTTCGTGAAGCGGTCCATTATGATCCTAACGCCCGCGTAGGCGGGCAGGTTGGCGTCGGCTCAAAGGCTGACGCGAGCATATGCTACAACAGTTTGACAAGAAACAAGGTTAAAAAAAAGGTTTGAAGTTATGGCGAGCACCGCGGAAATACTTAAGGCAGCGGGGGAATTGGGCAAGATGATCGCTGGGCACGAGATCACCCGCCGATTCGAGGCTGTCTTGGGGAAGTTGAGCGGCGATCAAGAGGCGCAAAGAGCTTTAAACGACCTCAACCGGCAGATCCAGAAGGTCGCCCAGAAGGAAGAATCGGGGCAGGCGGTGGAAGTGGCGGACAAGCGCGAAGTGGAACGATTACGGTCAGCAGTGATCAAGAATCCCCTTTTGCGAGAGTTTCAGATGGTCCAGATGGATTATGCGGATTTGATGCGACAGGTGGATGAGGCGATGTCCGGTCAGGCTCAGGCGAAAAACGCATCCGCGGACGCGGCGGGAATGGCTTCCCCATCAACAATAGCAGGGAAAATAACCCCCCAATAGCGAATCAAAACAGACATAGTGTAGGGAGGTAGGGTGAAATTAGCAAGGGAGGCGTGGAATTTGGCGAAGTGGTGAGATGTAGGAGTTAGGAGTTGGGGAAAGGCAAGGGATGGGGAATAGTCCCACGTGGAAACATGGGGCCGGTCTTTCTTAAAGTGGCGAAGGATTATGCGGGATGGTTAATAAGTCCAGGGGAATTCGTGTCATTCACATCGGAAATCGGCAACCAGCACACAGCAGGCTTTGCCGTGCTGTGTGGCACCCATACACGGCCCCGGAACCCGAATCTTATTCGCCATTCGTCATTCGACATTATTAACTTGCGGCGTCAGGTTCGGCAGGGGGGGTGGTGGGGATGGAAAGTTCAGCGGGCTCAAAGCTGAAGGGGGATTTGGTGAGTAATTCGCGCCATTGCTGGGTTTGCAGGAGGATCTCAGCCCAGAGGCTTTCCTTGACCAGGGGGTCGATGGGCTTAAGGGCGATGGGGGTGGCATTGAGTTTTTGGACGGACCAGCGGAGGACGACGTCGGCATCTTGAATCATACCCTGGAAGCTGACGGCATCGGCGGCGGACGAGGGGTTGTTGAGGGTGGTGGCGCACATTTCAAGATAGCGGAAGCTGACTTTGGCCAGATTGCGGATGAGCTGGCGATCGATCTGACGGCCCGAGCCGATGGGGTCGGCGCCTTGAACGACCTTGACGAACAGGCCGCGCAGGGCCCGGCGTTCGGAATCAAGGGTCAAGGCGGGCTGGGTGGCATGGGCCTGGATGCGCCGATTGAGGGCGTCGACGAGTTCGGAGGTACCTTCGGGCAGTTGAAGGCCGGCCAAGGCGTCCAGGAGAGGCCGCCAGACGTCGTTGGAGGTTTCCTGGCTGATGCGGTCCTTGATGATGGCCAGCAGTTCTTTTTCAAAGGCTTCCCGGCCGGTGTTGGTATCGAAGGGGACATTGACTAAGAGCTGGCCGGCAGCCTTGGCCGCGCGGTAGCGTACGGCGGGATTGCTGTCAGCTAAGCCCTTTTTGACCAGTTCCAGGGCGCCGCGGTCGGACAACTGGGCGGCGATGATCATGGCGTTAAGGCGAACGAGCGTTTTGTCGCTGTCCAGGGCGGGGGTCAACTTCACGCGGACGAAAGAGGAATAGGCTTGGCGGAAGATGGGGGAATTATCGCCGGCCAGGGGTTCGAGGAGCAGGCGGCGGCCTTCTTGAACGGGTTTGTCCTCACCGGTGGCCAGTTGATCCACGGCGGCGGAGACGTAGGTTTCAATGAGCGTTTCCTGGGCTTCATTGAACGTGGTGGTGGTCGCCCGCAATTCGGGAGGAATCGAGGCCTGCGGCTGGGCGGACGCAGCCAGGCAAATGCAGGCAGCGACCACGACGCCGACCATTACGCGGCCAAGACTCATGGAACGTGTCTCCGTTTGATCTATGCGGGATACCGACCTGAACGTCATGGGGATCGGGGCCAAGGGGGCACCGAGAAGAGCGGAAATTATCATCGGAGTGGGGGGGTGTCAAACGGTTGGCGGGGCGGGGAGATGTCTGGTGGGGTGTTAATCGGCGGGGATGCCCAGGTCCTTAACTTTTTTATTGAGGGTATTGCGATTAATGCCTAAAAAGTCGGCGGCGCGGGTTTTGACGTTGCCGGTTTGTTCCAGGGCCTGGCGGATGAGCTGGCGTTCGAGTTCGCCGACGGCCAGGTCGTAGATCTGGCCTTCCTGGGCGCGGAACTGGCGGATGGAATGGGCGGCGAGTTTGCCGGCCAAGTCTTCGATGGACTCGTCGGGCGAGTCGGTGCGGACCTGCTGGGCGAAGAGGCGGATCTGCAGGGGCAGGAGGTCGTCGGTGAAGTCTTCGCCCTGCGAGAGGACGACGGCGCGTTCGACGGCGTTCTCCAATTCGCGGACGTTGCCGGGCCAGGGGTAGCGGAGGAGGGTGTTCAGGACGTCGCGGGAGATTTTGCGGAGGTTGCGGGAATTCTCGCGGTTGTAGCGGTCCAGGAAGTGGTCGATCAGGCGGGCGATGTCTTCGCGGCGGGAGCGGAGGGGGGGGATGTTGATGGTCACGACGTTCAAGCGGTAGTAGAGGTCTTCGCGGAAGGTGCCGCGGCGGACTTCTTCTTCCAGGTCCAGGTTGGTGGCGGCGATGACGCGGACGTCGACCTTGACGGTGCGGTGGTCGCCGACGCGTTCGAACTCGCGTTCCTGAAGGACGCGGAGGAGTTTGACCTGCAATTGCGGGTCGAGGGTGCCGATTTCGTCGAGGAAAATGGTGCCGCTGTCGGCGGCTTCGAAGCGGCCGATCTTGTCGCGGACGGCACCGGTGAAGGCGCCTTTGACGTGGCCGAAGAGCTCGGATTCCAGAAGCTGGGCGGACAGGGCGCCGCAGTTGACGCGGATGAGGGCTTTATCGCGGCGGGGGGAGTTGTAGTGGATGGCCTTGGCGATCAGTTCCTTGCCCACGCCGGTCTCGCCTAAGAGCAGGACGGTGGCGCGGGAGGAGGCGACCTGGGCGATGACGGCCAGGACGTCGAGCATGGCGGGGCTGGATCCGATGATGTTGTCGAACTTGTATTTGCTGTGGAGGTTGTCGCGCAGCTGCTGGTTCTCGGCCAGGAGTTTGTCTTTTTCCAGTTGCAGCAGCTGATGGATGCGGATGGTCTGGGCGAACGACCCGGCGATGATGGCCAAGAGGCGGGCGTCGGCGGCGAGGGTGGAGTCGTCGAGGAAGGGTTTGTCCACGCTGATGACGCCGACGTCGCGGTTGCCGTCTTTGATGGGCACGCAGATGAAGCTGATCGGCGGGGAGGCGGGGTCGACGGATTTGAGGGAGCGGCTACCGGTGCGGTTAAGGAAGTCCGGGTCGCGGCTGACATCGGGGATGACCTGGGGTTGGCCGGTGGCCAGAACGCGTCCGGTGATGCCTTCGCCCAAGGCGTAGCGGCCGCGCTGCATTTCTTCGCGGGTGAGGCCTGTGGCGGCGATGATGCGGGCTTGATCGGAGCTTTCATCCCAAAGAACCAGCGAGGCGCGTTGGATGTCCAGGCGTTCGCTGAGGAGGGCCATAGCCCGTTGAAAGACTTGGCTAAGCTCCATGCCATCGCCGAGTATTTGGCTTATTTTTTCGAGAATGTCTAATTCTTGTTCGGCTCGTCCCATGGTCTGCTTATTAAATCATCATTCGTGAATTTTATCAAGGGGGTCGACGGTGTGCTGCGCGCACAAAACCGAACACTTTGCTAACGATCGAATGGCAAAAAATTTTGAGCATAAATATTTACATGGCAAGTAATTGCGCGTTGTGAAGGTGCGCTTTGTGCGCACAGAAGCGCTACGGCGGCCCCTAGTAGGACGTGTGCATTTTTTGAAAATGAGGTCGGCAAGCGGAGGCGAATGAACATGGGACACGGGTTGAATAGCAGCGAGGGCATGGCAATCGATCAGGCGTATCTGGAGGCGCTGATTGAGGAGCATGAGCGGACCAAGCTGCCAAGGCTCGGCCGGCTGTGGTCGTATTACCGCAATGACATGCAGGACCGCGAGGCGGGGCAAGGAAGCCACCGGTCCTACCGGTTGGCACAGGAGGAAGGGTTGCCCTGGCGGCTGCGGGGAGCCGCGGCCGAGGATGGGGGCATGGCGGGGAGTGGCGCCCGGCGGGAAACGGTGATCGAGAACGACATTGCCTGGCGGATTCACACGCTGGTGGACTTCATGTTCGGGCGGCCGTTCATGCTGCAGAGCCTGGCGGGGGACCAGAAACAGGCGAACCGGATTGAATTGTTTTTGCGAAGGATTTTTGCCGTCAACGGCGGGGTCGGGTTCTTTCAGGACCTGGCGCTGCTGGGGGCGGTGTATGGGCATGTCGACGTACTCCTGCGAGCTGTCCCCGCCCCCGTCAAAACTATGACGCGGTCGAATGACCTACGGGGCGGGCGAGGCGGGGCGGCTCGGGGAGCACGCGACGATGCGCATGAGCCAACGACGGAGGAATTGATCGCGGCGGCCGAGTCATGGGGGCTGGAGATCATCGACGCGCCCAAGGCGATCCCGGTGCTGGATCCGGGGGACTACCGGCGATGCGTGGGATATGTGCTGCATTACCGCCAGCCTGGGCCGCGGGGGGCGGCCAAGAGTTTTCTGGATCGCATGAGCCGGCGGGTGTTGGGCAGGCTGCCGGGGCGGGACGGCGCCCAGACCGTGCGCACGGAAGTGTGGACGGAGCGGAGCGTAAGGACCTATGAAGGCGACGTGGGGGAGATGAGGCTGACGGCGGAAGAGACCAACCGCTGGGGGCGGATCCCGGTGGTGCACATCCAGAATCTGCCGCAGCCGTTCCATTACGCGGGATTGAGCGAGGTTGAGCCGCTGATTCCCCTGCAGGACGAGTTGAACACCAGGTTGTCGGATCGGGCGAACCGGGTGACGTTCCAATCATTCAAGATGTATCTGGGCAAGGGGATTGAGAAGTTCACCGAGCGGGCGGTGGGTCCGGGGCAGATGTGGGCGACGGACAATCCGGAAGCGACGATCCAGGAATTCGGCGGGGACGCGCAGAATCCGTCGGAAGACGCGCACATCGTGGAGATCCGCGAGGCGCTGGACAAAACCAGCAGCGTGACGCCGCTGGCGGCGGGGTTGTTGCGCGGGCGGGTGGGGAACCTGTCGAGCGAGAACGCGCTGCGGGTGGTGCTGATGGGGCTGCTGGCCAAGACCGAGCGGAAGCGGGTGTGCTACGGGATCGGCATTGAACGGGTGTGCGAAATGATTTTGCACGCGGCGGACGCGTCGGGGCTGTTGCCCAATCGGATGGAGGAGCGGGGGATTCGCATCGACTGGCCCAGCCCGCTGCCGGAGAACGAAAGTCAGCGGCTGAAGGAAGCCAAATTGAAGCTGGAACTGGGTGTGCCGGCCAAGCAGGTGTTGATGGAGCTGGGCTACGGCGGGCAGGGCTGAGCCAGGGACAGGAATGAGCGTGAAACAATCAGAAAGGAAAAGCATGGCAAGGGACGAGATGGACAGGCGGGAATCAAGCGGGGCGGAGGAAATCGGTGGCGAGGGTTCGGATGCGTGCCAAGGCGGTGATGAGGCAGACCAAGTGCAGGAGGACGGCGATCCGCGATCGCCCGCTAAACAGGGAGGCGCGGGGCGCAAAGGGTCGGGCGAAGCGAGTGCGGGCGGAGGTGAGAGCGATGGGCAGCGTCTGGTGCCGGTGACGGAGGCGATTCGATATCGCAAGCGGGCCCAGGTGGCGGAGCAGACGTTGACGGCGGCGCAGCGTGATCTGGAAAGGCAAGCCCAGGAGCTGCGGCAGGTCAAGGAACGGTTGGCGCAGGTGGAGCGGCAGGGCGACATCGACCGGCAGCTGACCGAAGCGCAGACGATCGATCTGGAGGCGACAGGGGTATTGACGCAAGCGGCGCTGGCGGCGATGGCGGAGCCTGACGTGGCGGCGGCGGTGGAGGAATTGCGGAGGCAGAAGCCTTACTTGTTTCGACAGCGCCCGCGGGCGCATGCGACGGCCATGCCGGCACAGGATGAATTTGGGCTGACCAAGGGCGTGGACATCGCCCGGGAGCAGGCGGCCCAGAGCGGACATCGCCTGGACCTGCTCCGCTACCTGCGACTGCGTCGCGGGAAATGACCACAACCATCGAAAGATCAATCAGACCACGGAAAGTTTTGGGAGTAAACAGTTATGGCATTTACGGGTAAAGCGACGTATTCGGCCGGCAGCACGCTGCCGGAGATCGCTGAAGACGTGGCGGACATCATCGGGATCGTCAGCGCCTATGAGACGCCGCTGTTGGATCATCTGGGCGATCCGCAGCGGGCGGCCCACAGCACGGTGCACGAGTGGCTGGAGGATGAACTGCTGCCGAACACGGACAGCATTTCCGACAGCAGCATCAGCAACGGGCTGACGGAAACGCAGTTTGACGTGGCCCACGGCGCGCGTTTCCGGGCGGGCGATCAGATTCAGGTGGAAGGTTCGCGGGAAGTGATGCTGGTGACGGGCGTGTCCAGCGCGACGCTGACGGTGACGCGGCAATACGGCGGCACCACGGCGGAGGCGATCAGCAACAACAAGGCGCTGCGGATTCTGGGCAACGCGGCCCTGGAAGGCGACGAGCGCCCGGCGACGCGATTCACCAATCGCAGCCGCAAGCTCAATTACACGCAGATTTTCACGGCCGGCGTGGAAGTGTCCGGTTCGCAGCTGGCGGCCCGGCAGGTGGGCGTGGACGACGAGCTGGACTACCAGAAGCAGGAGCGGTTGCGCGAGCTGCTGCGCGATCTGGAGAACTGCGTGATCAACGGCGTGGCGCCGGCGGCGAGCGGGGAAGGCTCGGCCAGCGTGCGGCGGACGATGAAGGGGATCATTCCCTTCCTGACCACCAACGCGTTTGTCAACGGCACGGGCGGATTCCCCTCCGGCGGCGGCACGGGAACCAACGAGTTGTCGGAAGCCCAGCTCAACACGGCGTTGCGGCTGATCTGGGAGAAATCGGCCGGCAGCATTGACACCATCGTGGTCAACGGCCTGCAGAAGCGCAAGATCAACGGCTTCATCACGTCGGGCCGGTCGTATGACAGCCTGGAATCGCGGTTCCGCGACCTGGTGAGCGTGTACGAGTCGGACTTCGGCGTCTGCCGGGTGGTGCTCAGCCGCTGGGTGCCGGCCGACACGGTGTTGCTGCTGGACAGCGCGCGGATCGAGGTGCTGCCGCTGAGCGGGCGCAGCTTCCAGTTCAAGAAGCTGGCGACCAACGGCGACAGCGAAGTGGGTCAGGTGGTCGGCGAGTACACGCTGGAACTGCGCAATGAAAGCGCCCACGGGCTGATCCGCGGATTGGCCAGCAGCTAAGAATGACGATGGGGAGTAGGAGTTAGGAATTAGGAGTTAGGGAAAGGCAAAGATCATAGCGAATGTCGAATGTGATCCGCCCTCAAACCCCCAACCCCAGACCCTAGACCCCAGAACCTTGGTTTCATTTGACCCTCGGCATTCGACATCTTCAGTTTTCGAGGTCCGGCGGCTTAGCGGCTGCCGGACCGATTAACGGGTTTGAGACTATGGCGCATTTGGCAGGGAAAAATCATGAATTTCTGCACGGATCGGGATTTGCTGGTTTTCGAGCCGACGGTGTTTGGAGATGTGCCGTTGGCGGGCCAGGAGCGGCTGCGGACAAACGATGGCGTCGTGCAAGGGACGACGCTGGAAAGCGCGGCCGGGGACTTTGCGGCCGCGGGAGTGGCGGCGGGCAGCGTGGTGCTCATCGGCGGGGAGCCTTGCGAGGTCGTGGAGCGGGTGGATGAGCACCAGCTGACGATCACCCGGCCGCGGGCGCGGGGCGCCGGGGAATTGATGGCGCCGGCGAGCGGCGTGAGTCTGGAAGTGGTCGGCCGGACGTTTGAGCCGCAGATCACCCGGGCGCATCAGGCGATGCTGCTGGCGATGGGCATGGACGCGGAGTCTCTGGCTCTGGAAGGCGATCAAAGCAGGGTGCTGAGCACGGAGGCGATGGTGGAACTGGAGGCTCTGGCCAGTCTGGAGCTGATCTATCGGGCGGGCGTGGCGTTGACGGGCGACAACGCTGGGCTGGCGAAAAAGGCGGAGGAATATCGGCGGCGCTTCGGCAGGTCCTGGGAGCAGGCGGTGGTGATGATCGACAGGGACGGCGACGGGTTGGCGGATCGTGCGCGGCACTTGGGCGTGCAGAGACTGCGGAGAGTGTAGGGGATGGGGAGGAGTTAGGAGTTAGGAGTTAGGAGTTAGGAGTTAGGAGCGGGGCGCGGCAGTGGGAGGAAACATGATGAGTCGATTTAACGGGCAAGATTTATTTGGCAGCGGTGGGCATGAGTTTGAAGTGGGGGGGCTGTCATTAAGACACGTGTTGCAGGAGAGCCCCGGCGGCCTGGGGGTGCGTGTGGTGGGGCAGGGTCGGGGCGGACGGGAAATCCGGCAGAGCGGGGAATTGCGGGCTGATACGCCGGCAAAGCTGGAAGCGTTAATGGGCGCGATCGAGGAGCAATTGGATGGACTGGCGCATGAGTTGAGCGACGGGCAAGGCCAGGTCTGGGCCCAGACGGTGATGATGAGCGTGGAACGCGGAACGACCGAGCGTCTTGGGCCGCGCTGGAAGATGGAATATCGGATTACTTACCTGCAGGTGCGGCCATGAATTCCGGGATTACCCAGGATGTATTTGAGTTGGTGCTGGCCCGGCCGGTGAGGGAGGGCGCCGGCGAACACATGGGCATGGCGCACTTGTGGTGGCGGGCGCCGCAGCAGGGGAATCGGCTGGTGCAGGTGTATGTGGACGGGAGGTTGTACGACGTCTCCAGCGATCCGCAGGAGAGGCAGATGTGGCTGACCTGTCCGCGGCAGGAGGCGCATCGGATCGAGCTGCTGGCGGTGCCGGCAGACAGGGCTGATCTGTGGGGGCGGGAACATCCGCGGGAGTTGCGGGGGTGGAGCCCGGCCTGGGTGACCGAAGCGCGGCTGGACTTGATCCGCGACGAGCGCCTGCCGGTGGACAGCCGGATGGTGGTGCGGGTGGATGGGCGGGAGAGCGACGAAGGCCTATTGTGGGCGGGCGATGAGAACCGGGGCGGATTCGGATTGTTGTTTGGGCTGGGGGCATTCGGGCATGACGCGGCCGGCGGATTGGGGCTGGGATTAGGCGAACTGGGAATGGGGCCGCTGGGCGTTGACGGGCAGGCGTGGCATTGGCGGAGGACGGATCTGGCCGGCGGAGGGCACGCGCTGGAGGTGGTGGCGCAGGATGCCGGGGGATACGCGGCAAGCCGAACGCTGGCGAGCGAGGAAGTGATAGACACCTGGCTGGGCGGAGCGCAAGAAGTGTGGATGAAAGAGGATTTCACCCTGGCCTGGCGGTAGAGGCGACAGGGAAAGTCTGGAAAGGAACAAACGGTGAGCGAACGATATCCGGAAGATCAGGCGTTGTTGTCGATGGCCGAGGATGGGCCGACGGGAGTGGAATACATCCCCACGGGTTTGAATCCGTATTACCTGCAGTTTCGCCGGCTGGTGCACAGGCTCCTGCTGGCGGCGGGGCGGGCCAATGACTTGCGGGTGTATCAGGATGGGGAGCTGTCGATCGGTGTGCGCCCGGGGCGATGCTGGCTGGGAGGAGAGGGCAGAGCTTTTAGCGGGGTGGAAGGTTCAGCGGTGGCGACGAATGCGACGACGTGGGTCTGGCTGGCGTCGGATGGGATGCACACGAGCACGACGGGCTTGCCGGCCGATCGGACGACGTTCGTGCCTTTGGCCAAGGTGACCAGCGGCGCGGCGACGATCAGCGGGATGGAGGATTTGCGCGGGGAGGCGTTCTTACATGTGCCGACGCTGGCCACGTTGGGCCTGGAGGTGGACGCAGCCAAGATCAACGCGGTGCTGGCCGAGGCGGGCGACGAGGTGACGGCGGCGGCGCTTAATCGTTTAACCGGCGGCGCTCAGAGCACGGCTGACGAGGATCACAGGCATCTGCGGTTCGCGCAGGCGCAGGATACGGCTGCGAGCTTGCGCTTGCGCAATGACAGCGGCGGGCCGGAGGCCAACATCGGTTTGGTGCTGGATCTGCCGCTGAAAGCAAGCGCGGAATTGGAATTGTTCCGCAGCTTGGACAACGGATACCTGACGCAGAGGCAGGGGACGACGGTCTTTCAGATGGTTGGCTGCGTGCACGCGGAGGTGATCGCGGCTGGGGAGCTGACGGCCAGCCAGACGGGCCGGCTGGCGGGCGCGGTGGCGGTGGATGGACAGGTGGTGGACGTGGTGCTTTCGGTGGGGAGGAATCTGCAATCCAGCGTGGGCACGGACGGCCTTGGCGCGACGGCGAAAGTCAATGGTGTGGCGCTGGCCACGAGCGGGCCGACCATCACGTCGGCGGCGGGATCGGGGCATCGCTCCACGGCGTTGGGGGACGGCACGGCCGCGGTGCTTAAGACGGACGGGACGGTGGACGTGCGGCGGGGCGACGTGTTGACGGTGGATCTGGCGCGCACGGCCAGCGGGACGGTGAGCGTGGAGGCGGCGGATGTGAGCGTGTTGGTGGTGATCCGAGTCAAGCAGCCGGAATAAAGGCAAGCGGGAGACAACCATGAGCGTGCGGTTTTTGAGCACTGGGCAGATTGATGCGTTGGTCGGCGGGGAACACCCGACGGTGGGTTTTGAGTATCCGCCCAGCGGGATGCAGCCTTATTACCACTGGCTGGTGCGGACGCTGCATCTGCTGGCCGAGGCGTCGGCAGGCGGCCTGCGGGTGGCGCGGGAGGACAGCGGGCCGACGATGATTCGCGTCGTGGAAGGCCGGGCGCGGATCGACGGGACGATTGTGGCGTTGGCCGGACAGGAAATCGATCTGGCGGCGTACAACAACAGCACCGCCCTGGTGTGGCTGAAGGTCGCAAGCGGCGCGGGCGTGGTGCAGACAGGTGCGGCCGGCGCGGGGTGGCCGAGTGAGGCGCACATCAAATTGGCGGAAGTGACGCTGGCGGGTGGAGAGATCTCGGCCGTGCTTGATCGGCGCAGCGAGACGATGTGGGCCGAGGGATATCGGCCGGGGTCGCTGGCGGTGGCGGCGTTGGATGGCGAACTGGCGGGCATGTTGCCGGCATGTGCCTGGGCGCTGGTCACGCAAGGCACGACCAGCGCGCCGAGCGTGATTGAAATCCGACTGCAGGACGCCCAGGGCCAGGCGCTGACGGGGACATGGGTTCTGCGGGTGCGCGTTTGCGACCACGGACAATGGTTGGCAGCCAGTCACGCCCAGATCGCGGCGGGGGAAGGCGCCAGCGTGGTGGAGACGATTGCGGCGCAGAAGGATCTGGTGCTTAAGTCCAATACGTCCGGGGTATGGCGCGTGACACTGACGGACGCGACGGCGGAGACGGTGGAGTTGCGGGCAGGCATGCCGCCGGTGGGCGGAGTGCGGGCGGACTACAGTGCGGGATTAAGCGTAACCCACGCGGGGTAAGCGCCAAGCAAGTCGGGTCAATCATGATTCTCAGCGCGGCTGAGCGCTGTCGGTCTGGAGTGGCATATGGCTGTGGAAAAGCGTTTTGATTTTGAGGTTGATGCCTGGGGCGAGTTTGCCGCGCCACCGCGTCTGTGTTTCAGCTATGCGCAGGAAGTCTGGGCCGATGGGCCGGTGGTCTATCTTCGGCTTGGCGAGTTGGCGGGCGATGCGGCGAACGATGCTTCGGGAAACGGCCGCGCGGGGACGTATCACGGACAGGTGATGCGGGGACAGTCCGGCGCTTTGGCTGAGGGCGGGGACGGCGCGGTGGGCCTGACGGGCGCGGGGGGGTACGTCAGTCTGCCCGGCGGTGTTCTGCCTGGCGGTGGGGCGGCCCGCGCTCTTGAGCTGTGGTGCCGAATGGACAATTCAGCGGAAAACCAGCCGCTTTTCAGCCAAGGCGGGGAGCAAGCTGTCCATGGCGGAAAGCTGGAATGGCTGGCGGGGCACGAGCAGTTGTCCGTGGACGTCGGAGGGCACGTCTTTGGCGTGACGGGGCTGAGCCTGGCGGGCTGGAATCACCTGGTGCTGGTATTGCCGACCGTGGGCGGGTGGTCGGATCAATGGCAGTTTTTTGTCAATGGCCAACGGCAGACGGGAGCGACGCTCAGCGGGACGCCGCAACAGGTCGTCACGGCCAATGCCAACGTTTATCTGGGACGGCGTCTGGGGGCGGGGGAACTTCCGGGGGCGGAGGATTTCCTGGCTGGCGATTTGGATGAATTCGCTGTCTATGGCGGGCCATTGTCGGAACCAAGGATTATCGCTCATCACCGCATGGGCAGAGGACTTTAAAAGAGGAAGGAAGAACATGTCCAGTTCATATAGCACTTTAGTGGGCGCTGTGCCCGAGCCGACGACTTTCGCGTTTCGCCGCTGGTATTTCGATTTGTTGGCCGCCAGGCTGGCGGAGTGTCCGTTGGAAAGAGGCACGACGCTGTACGTCGATTCCTCCGCCACCCCCGGAAATGGGGACGGGTCGCTGAACAATCCCCTGGCCACGCTGGCCGAGGCGCAGAGCCAGATCGATGCCTGGACGCCGACGACCGCGGGGCTGCGGATTCGCTTTAAGCGCGGCGGGATCTATCGCAGCGCCACCAGCGGGCTGACGCTCAACAAGCCGGGCATTACGGTGGACGCTTACGGCAGCGGCGCCAAGCCGTTATTCAGCCGCTTTCTGGTGCTGACAAGCATCTGGCAACTGGGGGCCGGCAGCCGTTACACGCAGAGCCAGTTCAACCAGGTCGCGTGGTTGCGCACCATCGACGATCCGTTTAATCCGCTGCGCAGGGTCAGCAGCACGCAGGAAGTGGAAGCCACCGCGCACAGCTGGTACTTGTCGGGATCAGCGGGCAGCTACACGTTGCACGTGAATGTCGGGGGCGATCCGCAAGACACGCTGGAGGCAGCTTATACCAATGACGTGGACGGCGTGCTGGTGAGCGCCGACGGTTGCCGGGCGGATCAATTGCGGTGCGACGGCTGGGGAATGAATCCGGGCAATGCCGGCAATCAGCGTTACGGTCTGCGCGTGGCGGTTAAGGGCACGGACGCGGCGGTGGTGACCGGCTGCGAAAGCTATTACAGCTCGTCGCACGCGCTGGCGTTTTATGGCGGCGGGGGCAGCGGCGACAGCGGGGGCATCAGCCTGTTCATGGATTGTCAGGCGGGATTCACCATCGACAACGGTTCGGGCGGGGAGACGATTTTCAACAGCTACGTCTACGGCGGCGACCAGGAGACGATTTTTCACGGCTGCACGGCGCGTTTCGGAACGCTGCCCGTGGGTACTGCCGACTATGTGCGCGACGCCCGGGCGTTCTACGGGCATACCAACACCAGCGTCTATCGGCTGCTGATCGCCTGGGGCTGCCGGACGGCGGATCATGCTTTTGGCTGTGGTGATCCGGGCTATTGGAGCAGCAATCCAGCCGCCACGCGCCTAAGCGAGGTGCGGGGATTTTTCGTCGATGAAATGGTCCGCATCTCCGCCAACGCCCGCGCCCGATTGTTCATGACCGACAATTGCCGCATCAATCCCGATTGGGAGGTCACGATGCACGGCAGCTTAAGTGCTTTGTCCGAAGCCCAGATTCCGCACTCCGGCTACCTGATCAACGGCCGCATCATGGTGCGCACCACGGGGGCGGCGGCGCGGCAGGGCCTTTACAACGCTCCGGCCTATGCCACCGTCAGCCACCCGCGGATTTACCACACGCACATCCACGTGGTGGGCAACGGGCAGTACAACTTCACCTTGGACTATGAAAACGGCGGCAGCAATCCCACGACCAGCACCAGCCCCGACGCGGAACTGGTCAACAGCATCGTTTCCTGCGAAGGCTTCGGGCCGGCCTGGATGCGCGTCGGCTTGAACAACACCGCCCTTAATCTGCGGCACAACGCCTACTTTAACTTGGACAGCGCCACCCACGCGGTGGCCGGCTACAGCAACGACGCGGGCAAGGTGGAGCTGGACGAAGGCACCGGCCTGGGTCTGGAACCCAGCGCCGTGAGCCGGCTGAGCGAGGCGGGGACTTCCGCGGTGCGGGTGGAATACGACGCCCTGTGGGCGGCCCGCGATGCCTCCACGCCCTCCGTCGGTCCGCGCGAAATGTTCAACGTCAGCGGGGATTTGTTGTCCCTGCAGGCGCATCTGGACAGCCGGCTGGATGGATTGCTGGCGCAATTGCCGGGCGCTGCCGCCAGCAGCCTGCTCAATCAAACCATTGACGGCGTGGATCTTTCTTCGCTGTGGGAGTCGATCCTGGCGGTGATGCTGGGTGTTTCGGCGCGCAGCGGCAACACCGTCACGTTCTATAAACGCAACGGCACGACGCCCAAAGTGACCGTGGCGCTGGGCAACTTGGACGGCGAACGACAAACGAGCGTTATTCAATAGCCCTTGGGGGGAATTCAAGAATGACGAATGACGAATGACGAATGCGACCTTTCTGTTCAATCCAGGTCCGTTTCAAGATCGATAGCCAAGACACGCGGCATCCTGCGGAATGTTGTGTGACGCCCGCACTCATGCCCTCTACCCCAGATTCTGGTCTCCAGTCCCCGGACCCTTGGCTTTATTCGTCATTCGCCATTCGCCATTCGTCATTGTTTTTGGTTGCCACACCGCATTTGCGGGGGCGCGAAGCCTGCGGTGTGCAGAACCGCCCGCGCCGGCGATTTCTTGTCAAGGACAGTCTCAACCATGCGTACGGCATACTGGCCCGGTAACTATTGGTCGAACCAACATTGGCCCGGCCGCCAATGGATGGCGGTGGAGAGCTTTGGCCTCCTCACGCAAGCGAATTCCGCAGCCTTTCCCGACCGGAAGGCAAGCGGGCGCGGGCTGCACGTGACGCTGGGGCAGGGAACAGCCGGCGAGTATCTGGAGCACGATGCGGGCGAATTGATGGCCCGCTTCCACAGCCGGGTGATGGTCAAGCCGGGCGGCTTAAGCGGCGGCGCGGTGGTATTCCTGCGCGGTCTGGATGCAGCGGGCGCGGAAACATTTCACGTCAAGCTGGATGCGGCAGGCCAGAGGATTTCCGCGATGCTGGCAGGCCGGGGGAAGCTGTCCGCCCAGCTCCATCACGGCATGCCGTGGCGATGCGTGGAGTTGAGCCTGGACGCGACCACGGGCCGCGCGGAACTCTGGTTGGACGGCTGCCGGGCCGACCAGATCGACGGCGATTGGTTCGACGCAGCGACGCGACGGTTTCAGTTGGGGGTGATCGGTAAGGGTGTCGGGGCGATGGGAGGACTTAGTCTGGATGAATGGGCCATCGCGGAAAACTATTTGGGGCCCGTGACGGTGCCCCCGCCCCCGCCCCCGGAAGGGAACTTCGCTGTTGAGCCGACGCGCTGGCTGGTGGTGTACAACCGCTTGTCAGCCGACGCGGCGGCGTGGGCGGATGATTACCGTTTGCGGCGACGGATGCCTTTGGCCAATTTCGTGGGGCTTGCGCTCAGCAGTCTGGAAGTCATCAGCGAGGAGGAATATCAGGTTTTTCGTCAGGCGGTGGCGGACTATCTGCAGGTCAACGGCTTGGACCAGACGGTACTGGGATTTGTCTTAGGGCACGGCGTGCCGGGCTACGTGCAGCGGGCGGACGGGCTCAAGGACGCGCTGGCCAGCCGTCTGGCCTATGGGGGATCGGAGCCAGCCGCCAATGCCCTGGCTGGCGTGACGCCGCTGCAACGGCCCAGGCGGGAGAACATGGGCGCCTATCGCCTGACGGCACGCATCGACGGTCCGGACCTGGCGTCAGCCAAGTCGTTAAGCGACCGTGCGGATGGGCTGGCAGAGATCGACGCCGCCACGGCGGATTTCGGGCAGATCTGGCTGGACGCGCGAGGAGCGAGCCATCCGACGGAAGAAGCGTGGCAGGATTCGATCGTCGCGTGGGCTTCCGGGGGCGGCACTTCCGGAGGCGGGGGACCTTCCGGAGGCGGAGGCGAGCGACAGCGGTTGCGTCTGCCTGTGAATGTGTTGACTGCTTCCGGGGCGTCCGGGGGCGGTACTTCCGGGGGCGCGACTTCCGGGGGTGGTGCTTCCGGGGGCGGGGATGAGGACTATTCATCCGTTCGCCGTGACAGCGTGTTCTGGGGATTGGGGGGACCGCTGCCGGCCAGCGGATTCTTTGCTGAGCCTAACGGGCCGCGTGCGGTCTGCGTGCCGTTAAACGCCACCGCAGCCACGGGAGGTTCCATGCGCCTATGGAATGTCTCCTCGTGGTTGGGCGCAGCCATGTCCGCCGGTTACGCAGCCGCGGGGGTCAGCAGTCGCCCAGCCTTGGCTGACGACGTGCCTGACTTGGGGCGTTTCTTAGCGGCGCTGCGCCAGGGGTGGACAGTCAGCGAAGCGTGGCTCGTGTCCGTGGCCAATCCGCAAGGCGCCATGTTTTTGGCCGGCGATCCTCTGGCCACGTTGCCGATCCCCAAGGACGGGTGGGACGTGTTCGGCCCGCTGGAGAATCTGGAATCCTTTGGCGCCGCGAGCTGGCTGGCCATCTTGCCGCGCGATAGTCGAGCGTGTTTGGTCGAGGAGTCTTGGCAACCGCCGGAGGGGCAAATCGCTCATTACCTGGTGCGTGAAGTGGACGCATGGGGTCGCTCAGAGGCCGGCACGCGCTCGGTGCGGATCGCGCGCGTGGGCGGAAAGGCGGTTGCTCCGCCCCTGCCGGCCGTGTGGCCCGAGAGCCAGGGGTGGCCCGTCTGGGTGGAGGACGGGCAATTGCAGTTGCGCCTGGTCTGGCCGGGCCCGGCCGGGGAGTGCGGGGTGAAAAAGGTGGAGCTCTTGCGCCAGCGCGAAGAGCAAGCGGCCGAGGTGATCACCACGTTTTACTCCGTGGCGCAGGAAAACTGGGTGGAGGCCTACGCCCAGGCGCCGACCCAGGGGAGCGTGCGTTTTGCCTGGCGGGTGACGGGCAACGGGGGTTTGATCTGGCAAAGTTTCTGGTCGCAGGCGGTAACGCCCTGGGAGACCGCGGGGGTGGAATTGTGCGAAGTAGTGAAGTGGAGTGGGCGTTAGGAAGCCAGCAAAAGGCCATATTGAATGCCGAATGCCGAATGTCGAATGGTTGATGTTGGGTGCCACACAGCATCTTTTGGGCCTCCGGAAGTGCTGTGTGCTGATGGCCGGTTTTTGACTGCTGATATGAAAGGCGGAAATTTCGCCGCATGATTCGATTCCCAAATCAGATCGGGATACGAAAACCAGCACACAGCACCCTGCGGGCTGCTGTGTGGCACCCACCCCCGGAACCCCCGGAACCCCCGGAATTCGAATTTTACTCGCCATTCGACCTTGTCTTATCCCTAACTCCTAACTCCTAACTCCCAATTCCTAACTTCCTCTTTCCCCCTCACCCACGCTCCTTGCCGGGGCAACCAGGTTGGAGATTTGGACATGAATGCTTGTTCTTCCTTGCCGGCAGTGCATGACGAAGCAGCGGTGGGCCTGTGCCGGCCGTGGATGTTGATCGACGGCGTGCCGGAGCCGCGGCTGTTGATTGAATCGTGGGAACGCGGCGGGCGGATGGATATCCGCACGGTGACGGCGACCTTGGCGGGCGAAGTTGAACCCGCGGTGCTGGACCACTGGGCCCAGGGCGAAGCCGTGGCGGCCTGGCCGGCGCTGCTGAGCGATCAAACCGCGCGCTGGCTGGTGCTGGCCAGGGGTCGCCTGGATCGGCAGGAGCTGGAGGAAGCGGCCGGCCAGCAGGCGCGGCAGGTCACGCTGGCTGAGCAATGGGAGCAATTGCGGCAAGCCGTTCCGCAGGAGTCGTGGTGGGATCACTATGGGCAGTTGCTGGCGCAGCGGCATCAGTCGGCAGTATTGCTGGCGGGAACCAGCGGCAACCGTTCCGCGCGGCGCTGGCCCGTGGGAGGCAGGGAGATCCATGTCCTGCAGCGCCATGGGCAAGCCTGGACGGTTCGGACGGCGCTGGAATATCTGTCCGCGGCGGGGGGCTTGGACTTAATTGTCAATCTGATTCCCGGGGAGATCGAACACGCTCCGCTTCTAAGCAGCGTGGATCTGGATCAACCCATCGGCGCCGGCGTGGAAGCGATCTTAGAGTCGTACGGTTTGCGCATCGTTCGACAGATGGATCGTGACGGCGGAAAATTCATTGAACGACGGACGGTCAAGCCATGGCGGGGGCAAAGGCGCATCAGCCTTTCTTCGGCGCAGGGCGGCGCTGCCCACGCGCCAGTGCTGAAGGTGCAGGCGCATCGTCCCCCGGTCGCGGCGGCCCGGCCGTGGGTCCTGTTGGGCAGTCCCTGGGAGGTGGAGTCCACTTTCGAATTGGTGCCGGGCTGGGACCCGACGCTGGAAGATCCCCAGTTGCCGGACTACACCTTCAGCCGGACGAATAACAGCCAGTTCACGCGCTACGCCAATGTTTATCGGTTGTGGGCGCTTAACGAAGACGGGGCGTTTAGCGCAGCGCCCTATCAACGTGGCCCGGCCTTTGACTTGGGCGGGTTTTTTGCCTCCGCGTGGATTCGTCCGCAGCGGCTGCAATTTGGCTCCTGTCTGACGCTGGATGACGCGGGGCGGCGGATGGGGCCGATCGTGGAGTATTGGACTGATCCCGCTTTCGGCTGGCGGACTTTCCCCGGCCAGGTGGAGATGCGCGCGGATCGGGCGGCCGTGTATTTAGGTGACGCGGATCTTCCCGGAGGTTTCCTGGCTTACGCGCGTCTGGGCTTGGCGAAGCTGCGCATCACCGCCAGCCTGACCAGTCCTCAGCCGCAGCAGATCACCCGCTGGCAGGGCAATCCGTTTTTGGGAACGCAGCGGCCGCAGGTTCTGCACCTGGAAAAGACATTTAAGTTTGCCAGGGTTCATGCGCAGAGCGTGCATTACGAACCGGTGCGCAGCGGGCAAATGGCGGCCGCGCAAAGCGACAGCACCGTGGCGATGCAGACTTATCTGGCCGGCGCCATGCAGCGCTCGACCCAAGTTTCCGCCAGCGGGCAAGGCCAGGGGAAGCTGGCGCTGGCGGGCGCCTGGCTGACGCTGAATCCCGGCGACAGGATCGTTCCCGGTAATACCTGGGCATGGGGGCGTGGTGAGCAGGCGCCGGGTCGGAGTGGGGCGTGGGTGGCCAAGCTGGTCTGCCGTTGGCCGGCGTTGCCGCTGGCGGCGGGCGGTTCGCCTCGAGCCCGGGCGGGGCAGGTTGGCGCACAGACGCTGGTCACGCTGGACTTTTAGGAGAAGTTACCCGATGCCGCAGCAGATTTTTGAGCCTTTGGCGCAGTTCGGCGCCGCCGGGCTGATGGGGGCTTTGTGGTTGGGCGAGCGGATGCTATCGCGCCGGCGCGACAGCCAACTGTCCGAAACGCACGCCCGCTTGATGCAGAATCGCCAGTGCCTGCGGGCGCTGGTTCGCCTGGTGAAGCAAAACACCCAGGCCATCGAACGATTTGATGAGACTCAACGCCGATTCACTTTGTTACTGGAGCAAGTTCATGAACAGATGCGTCCCCGCTCGTTGGAGGATTAAGGCCAACTTCCCGGCCGCTGATCGTCGCCTGGACGATGGCGCGATGGGGCTCTGCCGTTGGCGCAACGCGGTGTTGGCGGGGGGAATCAGCCTGCTTTGCCTGGCTGCCTGCACCACGCCGCCGTCGGTGGCGCCGCTGCTACGGATCGTGGAAAAGTCCTTGACGCAGGAGCAAATGCTGCTGCAGGAGGATCTGGCCCGCGCTCAGGAGTATCTGCGGCAGCAGCGGGCAGCCTTGGCGGATGCTTTTGAAGCGGATCTTCAGCTGAAGGTTGCGCTTGACCGGCAATGGGTGCTGGAGGCTACGGAAGTTTACGCGGCCGCCCGCGAGGAACTGACCCGCCACGAAATGATCCTGGCCCGTCAGAGCGAGCAGCGGATCGACAACTTGAAAGTCGCCGAGCAAGCCCGCCAGCGGGCGCTGGCCGTGCTCGAACAGCAGGACCAATTGGCCACCGGCGTGCTGGGCTGGAGTGTCTGGCAGCAGTTGAATCAGCCGGTGGCACAGGCTTCAACTTCCATGAAGGAATAAATCATGTCCACAACCCCCCTGCGTGATCTAGTCAGTCAACGTTTGAACCTGCGCTGGGCGGAATGGTCAGCCGCGCACCCGCACCTGGCGGGGGTGATCGACCGCACCCGCCTGGTGGAACAAACGGTGGAGAAACTTCGCGACGATCCGGATTTCCAGCTGGCCATGCGCCAGGCGGACGTGGATGAAGCGCGTTTAGGCAGTCTGCTTTTCCTGCTGGAACAAGCGGACAAGTGGATCGGCCGATTGCTGCCGCTTTAGCGATCTTGCGGGGGAGGGGGGGAGTGATGACGAATGGCGAATGGCGAGGGGCTGATTTCCGATTGGCGATTGCCGATTTCCGATGTGAAGGAAAAATCCATTTGGTTTTCCACAACCGAGAGCGACGGCGTGCGGCGGGTTGGGTGCGTGGAATTCCGCTTGGGAACGAAAACCATGGGGAATGAAACACGGAATCTGGTTTTAAGAATCGGATGAGGCCTTGCCGTTTGGGTCTTTCACATCGGCAATCGCAAATCGGCAATCGGCAATCTTGCATTCGCCATTCAACAATGTCTTTCCCCATCCCCCATCCCTTGCGGACATAGAAACAGCTTTTTTTACTTTCTGGAGTACCCGTCATGCCCAATCGTTGGACGAGTCGAAAGTTTTTATTGAGTTTAAGCGCTCAGATCGCCGCCATCCTGGTCTTGGTCTGGCCGCAGCGGCAATCGGAGATCGTGGAGGCTTGCCAGTCGATCACCGCCCTGGTGGTGGTGGGTTTGAGCACCTTAGGCTACCTGCAGGCCGAGGGGGCGGTGGACAAACAGCGGGCGGGGGAGCCTTGATGTCAGGCTCGCGGGCGTCTATCCTCCCGGCTGATGGAAGAGGCAACATACTCCTGGCGCTATGGCATCCTGGCGGGACTGCTGGTGTCCGCCAGCCTGTGGGCGGGCTGTCAGTTCAAGGGCGGGTCAGCCGCTTCCGGCGACGCCCGGCAACCCTGGCTGCTATTGGATCAGCCCTGGCAGGTTCGCCCGGTGCGGATGCGGATCTATCCCTCCACGCGTTTTGTGCGCGAAACCGACCAGGCCTTGCTGGAAGCCCGCGTGGAGTTTCTGGACGAAAACGGGGACTCGACCAAGGCGGTGGGCGAGTTTCGTCTGGAGCTTTTCTCCACCGCCCGCGCCAGCGGCGCGGAGGTGGGCCGGCGGCTGTTCAGCTGGGTCGTCCGCATGTTCAGCCGGCAGACCAACGAGATTTTCTACGATCCGATCACCCGGGCGTATCTGTTTCGCCTGAAGATCGAGAGCTTGGCGGTGATTCGCGATCAGGTGCTGCTGCGGGTGACGTTCCTGCCGGCCGCCGGCGAGCGCATGGAGGCCGAGGCAGTGATCAGCCCGCAAGGCGGAGTCATCGAGCAAGAGAAGATTCCCCAGCCGTAGAGGAAGCGATGGAGAGTAGGGGATGGGGAAGGCAATGTTGAATGTCGAAGGCAAGATTGCCGATTGCCGATTTGCGATTGCCGATGTGAGAGGCCCAAACGGCACGGCCTCATCCGATTCTAAAATGCAGATTCCGTGTTTCATTCCCCATGGTTTTCGTTCCCAAGCGGAATTCCACGCACCCAACCCGCCGTACGCCGTCGCTCTCGGTTGTGGAAAACCAAATGGATTTTTCCTTCACATCGGAAATCGGCAATCGCCAATCGGAAATCAGCCCCTCGGCATTCGCCACAAGAAACCCTCGGGCTTCATAGCCGCTGGAATCGCCAGACCGCCCGGTACAGGCCGGCCACGCGTTCGCGCGGGACGAGGGTGGGAGCGAAGTCCGCGTTAAGCGGCTGGAGGCGGATGACCGAAGCCGGCTGCCCGGATTCATCGGGCTGGAAAAACACGCGTTTAAAGGTGGTCTGGTGATCGGGCTCAAGGCGTACAAAGCAATCGCAACCCTCCTCAACCTTGGCGGCCGGGGAAAAGACGACGATATCGCCCTGGCGGTAGTCCGGGAGCATGGACAGGCCGACCACCCGCGCGGCAAAAGCCTGCGGGTCGGCCAGGTCGGGGCAGGGGATGTATTCGTCCGCGACGCGGGCCGGATAAGCCAGGTCGGTAAAGTCGGTGGGGTAGCCAGCCGCCACGCGGTTGATCAGAGGCACGCGAAAACGAATGGGCAGCCGATCATCCAGGTCGGGCGACTGGGCCTGGGCGCAGCCGAGGGTTTGTTCAATGCGGCGATTAAGTTCCCCACTGCGGAAGAGCTGGTCGAGGTTGCGGGCGCCGTCGCCGCGCAGCCCGGCCGAGTCCAAAAGCCATTGGGCCAGTTCCTGCCCGTGTTGGGCGGTGGCGGCCAAGTGGCAGACCTCTTCAAGCACGGCCGGCGGGGCGGATTCCCACCCGGCGGATCGGCACAGCTCGCCGTCGGCGATGTCCAGCGCGCGTTCCAGGGCCCGCAGGAGTTTTTCGGAAGGGGGATTGGAAACCCGGTGGTTTTCGATCATCGAAAGGTAGCTTTTGCTGACCTCCACCGCGGAGGCCAAGCCGGCGAGGGTTAAGCCCAGCGCGAGCCGGCGTTCCTTGATGATCTGCCCGACCGTCCGCATGAGAATGTTGCCTTGTCTTAGACCTGATTACCCAAGATTTTTTGTTCAATGATTATTGAACTTTTCTCCGTGTGTGGTAAACTACCGTACAGATACCTAACAAGTATAGAACAGAATCCAGCCTTGTCAATTCTTTTTTATACGGATGGCTCATCTTGGCCAGGGTCCAGACACACACGGTTGAGTATGCCCAGGAGTCGCTCCTGCGCCGCAGCGTGGATCGGCGGGAGGGGTTTGAACAGGTGCTGGCGCTGGCTGAGCACTTGCCGGCCGAGGAGCGGATGCTCATGGACCAGTTGTTTCGGTACGGGTTGAGCTTTAGGCAGGTGGCCAAGTTGACGGGCCAAAAAAAGTGGCAGGTGCATCGTGAGGCCGAAGTGCTGCTAAGGCACATGCGTTCGCCGCTGTTTCGATTTGTGGCTGGGCGGAGGGATCTGTTTTCCAAAAAAACCCAGCGCGTGGCGGACGTGGTGGTGCTGCAGCGGCGCTCCTTGCGTCAGGCAGCCGCGGACACGGGGCTATCGCTCCACGCGGTACGCCTGCGGCTGCGGGAGCTGCATGCCCTCGCCCTGGCCGCGGCCTTAGGACGGGACGTGAAACCACAAGTAGAGACGGAGGAATCATGAGGGTGGAGTTGAATCTGAGCCAGGCGTATGCGACCGCGGCGGAGAGAAGTGGAAAGGAGAACACGGAGGTTTCGCCCAACGTGAGGTCGGTGGCGGCCATGTTCGGGCTGGGGTTGGATCAGGATCGACTGATGAAGGTGGTGCCCGCCACGAAGTTGGTGTTGCAGTCCGGGCAGGTGGTCTTTGTGACCGGGCCGTCGGGCGGAGGCAAGAGCACGATACTGCGGTTGATCCGCCAAGGCTTGGCGGAGCGCGCGGAGGTGCGCGTGGTGAATATGGACGAGCTTCCGCCGCTGGCCCAGGGGCCATTGGTGGATGCGTTCGCGGGCCTGGAATTAAAGGAAGTCTTGCGCTTGCTGGGCCACGCGGGGTTGGCGGACGCTTTTGTCATGCTGCGGAATGTGGCGCAGCTGTCCGACGGCCAGCGCTGGCGGGCCCGGCTGGCGCAGGCGCTGGCGGCGGCGACGGATGGCCGACGGCCGATGGTCGATGGTCGAGGTGAAGGAAGGAAGAAACCTGACGCCGGCGTGGAATTGATCGTGATATTAGCGGATGAATTCGCCGCCACGCTGGATCGGGTGACAGCCCGGACGTTGGCGCGGGGCGTGCGGCGGTGGGTCCGTGACTTTGCGGGCGATGCGGGAGTGTGTTTTGTCATCGCCACCACGCACGACGATCTGTTGGAGCCTCTGGAGCCTGACGTGCTGATTGAAAAACACCTGGGCGAGCGGCTGGAGATCGCGTATCGGGAAACTCAGGTTTAACCGGGGAAAAGCTGTGAAAATCCAGGCAGGAAGCATCGCGGACTACGACGCGCTGGCGTGTCACCACTATCGCGCCGGTCGGCCGGCCACGGCCACACGGGTGCTGGTGCTGGTGGATGATGCGCGTCCGTCAGCCATGGCGCGATTTCTGGGGAAGGCAAATGACGAGTGGCGAGTGCCGAATGTCGAAGGCCCAAGCCGGCCTGTCTTAAAACCCCAGACCCTAGACCCTGGACCCCAGCCCCCGTCTTCTATTGGTCATTCGCCACTGGGCATTGGGCATTCCTCCATGGCGGCGGGCGTGCTGGTCGAGTCCATGCCGACGCTCAATGGTCGCCTGCGGGACCAAGCGTTAGGAAGCCGCTACGGTCGGCAGAAGAACATGGCGGCCCGGGCGGCGCTGCTGGCTGACGAATTGCGCTGCATCAGTCGGGTGGTGATTGACCCGCGCTATCGCGGCGCGGGCTGGGCGGTGGCGCTGGTGAAGGAGGCCTTGCGCACCGCCACGACGATTTACACCGAAGCTCTGGCAGCCATGGGCGAGGTGGCGCCGTTTTTTGAGCGTGCGGGCATGACCGCCTATCGCCGGCCGGCCCACGAGCATGACCTGCGACTGAGCGCGGCTCTGGCGCGGGTGGGATTGTCCGTTGGAGATTTGGCGGATATCGCGTGGGCCTGGCAGCGCGTGGCGCAGTTGCCGCCGGCGGAAAACCGTTGGTTATTGGCGGAACTGCGCCGGTGGCATCGCCGGACAGCGGGCCGGGCGGCGGATAGTTCCAAGGAACCTAAGGACCATTTGCGGGATGCGCGGGTGCGGTTGTTTTGCACGCCGGTGTATTACCTGTATGACAAGCGAAGGGGGGGAGGGATGAGTGGCGAATGACGAATGACGAATGTCGAATGGCGAATGAAACCAAGGGTCTAGGGTCTGGGGTTGGGGGTATGGCGTTGGGTCGCATTCGGCATTCGACATTCGGCACTCGGCATTCAGCACTCGTCATTCGTCATTGTGTTCTTCCGGACTCTCCCAAGGTCAGCTTCAACTTCCAATTCCATCGAGGTCTATTCATGGAAATCCAGATCATTTCTCTGTCGAAACTTCACCCGCATCCGGACAACTGCAATGTGATGTCGCCGCAACTGCTAAAGAAACTGGCGGGGCACATTAAGCGGAGCGGGCGGTATCCGCCGTTGATCGTGCGCCCGTGGGCGGAGGCGCAAAGCGAAAGTCAGGCCGAGGCAGGCGGCGCGTATCAGATCTTAGACGGTCATCATCGGGCGGCGGCGATCAAGCAGTTGGGCCTGACCGAGGCGCGCTGTCTGGTGTGGGAGGTTGGCGATCAGGAGGCGTTGATTCTGCTGGGCACGCTTAATCGCCTGCAGGGTCGGGACGACATGCGCCTGCGGGCGCGTCTGGTGGCCCAGCTGGGCAGGCAGATGGACTTGCCGCGGTTGGAGGCTCTGTTGCCCGAGCGGGCGAGCGAGTTGGAGGCGTTGGCGCGCTTCACGGATCCGCCGCCGCCGCTGCGGCGCCCGGCCGACCTGGCCGACATGCCCGCGGCAGTGCACTTTTTTCTTTTGCCGGCCGAAAAGCGGGAGTTGGAAGCGTGCTTAGGCGATTTAGGCGGAACGCGCGAGCAGGCGCTGTTGAGCTTGGTTCGGCAGCGAGCGGCAGGGTGAGGCGTGGCATGGCGGTTCGTATTTCGTATGCACAAGCGAGGCAGGAGTAGGATCCAATGAGAATTGGCGTCAAGCGTCGGGAGCGGTTAATCGCGGACATTTTGGGAGCCCAGCACGATCTGGTGGCGTTAGGCAAAAAGCATCGCCTGCGCCCGGAGGTGCTGGCCAGTTGGGTGAGCATGCCGGGCAATCACCAGGTGCTCCGGGGGTTGTGCCTGCTGGCGGATCTGCAGACGCAGGTGTTGCTCAGCCGGTATCGCCTTTTGGCGGCCACGCGGCTGATCAAGCTGGCCACGGACGAATCGGCCGAGGGCAGCGCCGACGTGGCCCGGCGGGCGTGCGTGGACCTTCTGCGGCTGGACTTAAAACGCGTGGATGAAGGCGAGACGCTGGAATTGACGCTGGAAGGCAGTCGGGCGGTGGCGACGTCGGCCGGCGAACTGGAGGAACTGCACGAAAAGGTCTACGGCTCGTTGCCCGCGCCGGCCGGTGACGGCGTGCCGGCGGAACAGGCTGGGGAATAGTTAAAACCGGGGAAACGGATCACACTCATAAAGGATGGACTGATGGCCAGACGGAAAAAGTCGCCGGCTTGCCGCGCGCAACGGAACCGTGCGGAAGCCAACGCGGAAAGCGGGCGGGAGTACCAACGGTTGATGGATCGCATCGCCAAGCTGCGGCCGGTCGATGCGGGGCAGTTGCATTGTCTTGTATCGGTGGTGTTGGGGGTGCACGTGCCCAAGCATCCGATGACGCCGGGGTCCAGTGGGCCGTTTGACTACCTGAAGGCGGCGTTTTTTGAGTCGGAGGTTTCGTTTTCGGGAGTTGGGAACACGGCGATCTGCGATCGCCCGCTAAACGATAAGGAACTTGCGGGGGTTCCGGGGTCGGCACACGGCAGCTTTCAGCATGCTGTGTGGCACCCGAGCGGATCAGAAGCGGGAACAATTGCGCAGGGGAGCAGTGGAACAGGCGGGGGGGATTTGGTGGTATGGGCGAATCGGGGCGGGGGCAAGACGTTTCTGGGCGCGGTGGCGACGCTGCTGGATTTGATTTTTAAGCCGGGGATTCAGGTGCGGATTCTGGGGGGAAGTCTTGAGCAATCCAGCAAGATGTATGGCTACTTGCTGGGTTTGATTCACCTTCCGGGGGTGCGGGAGATTTTTCCGGACTTGCTGGGCGGTGAGCCGACGCAGCGGCGGATTGCATTGGCTCATGGCAGCGTGGTGGAAGTGCTCAGCCAATCGCACCGCTCGGTGCGCGGGCAGCGGGTGCACAAGATTCGCTGCGATGAAGTGGAGCTGTTTCAGCCGGACGTCTGGGAGGCGGCGCAGCTGGTGACGCGCTCGGGCTGGTGCGGGCCGGTGTACGTGCGCGGGACGGTGGAAGCTCTTTCGACGATGCATCGGCCGTTCGGACTGATGAGCAGGATCGTGGCACGGGCGGCGGCGCCGCCAGGCGGCGCGGAGGGAGAGTTGAAACCGGCACGCCTGTTTCGCTGGTGCGCGTTGGACGTGGTGGAGCGGTGCGGGCCGAGCCGCGCATGCCAGACGTGTGCGCTGGCGGAGGATTGTCAGGGCCTGGCCCGCCGGGCGGAGGGTTTTGTGCCGGTGGCGGATCTGGTGGATCAGCAGCAGCGGATCAGCCGGCAGGCGTGGGAGAGCGAGATGCTCTGCCGTCAGCCGCGGCGGAGCGACAGCGTGTATCCGGGCTTTGATCCGCAGGTCCACGTGGCGGGAATGGAGGCCGATGGATCGGACGTGGCCAACGCTGATGACCTATGGATCGCGGGCATGGATTTTGGTTTGCGCAATCCGCTGGTGATGCTCTGGGGCCGGGTGATCCACGGGGCGCAAGCGAAGGCCAGGGGCGCGCTGGAGCCGGCGGTGCTGGAGATTGTCGATGAATATTCCGCCGAGGGGCTGACGCTTGAGGAGCACTTACGGGCGATCGAAAAGCGTCCCTGGCCCAAGCCGGCGTGGATCGGCGTGGACCCGGCCGGCCTGGCGCGGAACGATCAGACAGGCTTAAGCGACGTGCAGGTGCTGCGCGGCGCGGGGTATCGCGTGCGTCACCGCCGCAGCAATTTGCGCGAGGGCATCGAGCGCATCCGCCGGCGGCTGGATCGGCGGACGCTGAGGCTGCACAGCCGGTGTCGGCAATTGCAGGAGGCGCTGGTGAAATACCACTTTGACCCGCAGCGTCCGGAACGCGATGAGCCTGTGAAGGACGGCCCGGATCACTTGGCTGACGCCCTGCGGTACATGGTGGTGAATCTGGAACTGGGTACGGGGAAACTAGAGGTCAGAAGATGGGCGTAAGGGTATGAAACATGCACAGCCGCGAGTCCTAGGCTTCGCTGCCGACAAAGTCGATCGCTCCGCAGGGGGGGATCAGTTGGGTGGCGGCGCCCTCAGCCAGCAATTGCCGTACGGCCGCGCGACCTTGCGGGCCGTAGTCTAAGGTCCACTGGTTGACGTACATGCCTACGAATTGGTCAGCTAATTTGCCGTCGAGCCCGCGCCCCCACTGCAGGGCGAAGCGCACCGCCTCTTCACGATGGGCCAGGGCGTAGCGGATGGATTGCTGGAGGATGTCAGCGATTTCCCGCATAGCCTGGGGCCCCAAGTCGCGGCGGATGGCGTTGCCGCCCAGGGGCAGGGGCAGGTGGCGGGTGTCTTTCCACCACCGGCCTAAATCTACCAGGCATTGCAGGCCCGCGTGAGAAAACGTGAGTTGGCCTTCGTGAATGATCAGGCCCAGATCAAAATCGCCCTTGACCACGGCCGGGATGATCTGATCAAAGGGCACGACTTCCACCCGCGGGGCGAAGGGCGTCAGTTGGTGATCGCGCATAAAAAGTTGCAGCGCCAGCCAGGCCGTGGTGCGCCGGCCGGGGATAGCCAGGCGCAGGCGGGGAAGGTCGGCGGGAGAAAACTTCGCGGGCGAGAAATCGCGGTCCGCCTTGGCCACGACCATCGGGCCATAACCGTCGCCCATGGATGAGCCGCAGGCGGTTAAGGCGTAGCGCTCAGCCACGAAGGGGTATTGATGGATGGACAGGGCGGTGATCTCCAGCTCGCCTTGCTCCGCCCGCTGATTAAGCGATTGGATGTCTTCGAGCACGTGGACGAAACGATAGCCGCGCGTGTCGATGCGGGGGCGATGGGTCTGGCCGTCGGGCCCGGTGAAATCCGCCAGGGGATACCACATGAAGGCATCGTCGGGGTCCGGCGAGTGGCCTAAGCGGATGGTGCGAACGACAGATGAGGAAGATGGCATGGGGATTGGGGGTTGGGGGTTAGAGCGAAGGCCATAGAATTCAATGTCGAATGTCGAATGTCGAATGTCGAATGTCGAATGTCGAATGTCGAATGTCGAATGTCGGTCCTACCCTCTACCCCAGACCCTAGACCCTTGGTTTCATTCGTCATTCGGCACTCGCCATTCGCCATTCTTCTTGCGGGGATCAAATTCCCGGTGTAGGTGGCGGCGTGGTGGTGTCGGGTTCGGCTGGGGGGAGTTCGATGCGTTTGAGGGTGATCGAGCGGCGGATGATTTCGGCCAGCAGGCGTTCTTCCAGTTTGGTGTCGCGGCCGATGGGCAGCCAATAGCGGTCTTCGATGCCGCGCTGGCTCCACTCCACGGGTTGGTTCTGCAATTGCTTGCGCGGGCGGTTGGCGGAGTTAACGGCGAAAGCGGTGGGCTCCTGCAGGCGCTCGACGCTCACTTCCACACGCAGCAGATAAGTTCCCTCGCTGATGGTTGCCTCGGCGGGGGGAGCGGTGTGCGGAGGCGGCATGCCGGGGTCGGCTGATTCGGGAGTTTTTTCAGATGGGTTTGCGGAAGTACTTGCGGGGACGGGAGTGTCCGCGTCGGGGACGACGCGGCTCGCAGGGGCGGGGGTATTTCCGGCGGCGGTTGCGGGGGAACTTTCGGGGTCACTTCCGGGGGCGGGGGGGTCGATCATGATCTCGACGCGTCGGCGTTCGGTGTTGAGTGTGCTTTGGACGCTTTGGCTGAGGGTGGAGTTCTGCCGGCGCCAGGGTTCGCCGATGGTGGGCGAGCCCAAGGGGAAAGTGGACAGGCGACCGAAGCGGAAGTCCTGGCGATCGAGGCTAAAGCCCATGTCGCGCAGGACCAGGCCCGAGGCTTCGTAGACGCGGGAATACTCGCGGGCGTCAATGGTAAGCGGGTTGTCGGGGTGGACAGCCTTGGAGGCGCAGCCGCCCAGAGCGGCGAGGACCAGCAAGGCAGGCAAAGCCCAGATCCGGCCGACGGTGCAGACGCCAGGGGAGAGGTGGAGCATGCCGCTAGTTTAGCTGGAGATGGACAAGGTGGGCAAAACGCAGACAAAGAGGGCGGCAGGGGGAAAGGTGATCTGCGATCGCCCGCTAAACGAAGGCCCGGAGGTCATGCGTACCCCCCGGCTGAGCCGGGGACTGAGGAATCGGCGGTGATTTCCGGGGTCAGACCCCGCTGGAGTCACTTCTGGGGCCACCGCTTGCTGACGCGCGCGGCTCGTGGAAGCAGGCACTTGCGGGGGGAAATTGGTGTAGAATGCGGGAGTTACGGGGTGTAGCTCAGTTTGGCTAGAGCGCCTGCTTTGGGTGCAGGAAGTCGTCGGTTCAAATCCGGCCACCCCGATTAAAAAACCGCCTCTGGGCGGTTTTTTAATAGAGCAGGAGAGAGTAGAGAGGAGAAAGTAGACCAAGCCAGGAAGCCAGGGCCGACCCAAAAGGCTGGTTGTGACCAAGGGCCTCTCCTGCGGTCTCCTTTCTACTCTCTACTTTCTGGATCGACGCGATCGCCGCCGGCTACCTCGTCTATCGCTGCCAGCCGTCGCACATCGCGATCCTGGGCAAGAACACCTTGATCCAATAACGCCGATTCGGTTTTGGCGGGCCAAGTTACTACCTGTAGTATGGTGTCATCGAGCCGGGGATCTTCTGGGTGCGTTACCCGGATGCCGGCGCAGGCGATTCATTGTTGTCCAGTGGAGACAATGTCGTTTGGAGCCGTCGCCTCGAAAACCCCAGTTTGGCGAACCCGACTATAACTTCGCGGCGTATGGTCGCGACGTATTCGGTGGCAGGTTGCGCTGGCTGGCAAGCGTGTTCGCTATGCTAAGTGCCGTGGCGGTCGCGTGTGTCTTCGGGCTCGTACCGCCCGAACTTCATTGGCCGATTCACGCGACAGGCGGAACGGCGAAGGCAATCACGATCGGCGCGCTTGTATTCTGGTCCATCATAGCGGCCGCCAATTGGCGGTCGCATCTGCGAAGTGGTCGCGGCGGCTCGGCCAATGATTAGGTTTTGGTGATGCCCCCGACGTCACCCACATGCGGATCATGCTTACCGATTCACCATTGGGTTTTTCCTGTGATCTCCTATCCGCTGTCTGCATTTCGATTTCACCCGCATTCGATGCGCGTCGGGGAGTTCATTTCATTAGCGCAGGCGCGCGCGAATAAATAGCGGGGCAGGCCAACTAGCGGGTTTTGGTGGATAACTGTCAGGGGATGAGCGCGTGACCTTGCGCAGCGGCGGGTGGCGGGGGCGCGGGGGATGAGGGGCGATTCATATATACAGAGTGTTTGCGGTTGTATATCTAACAGGTTGATAGTGTTTGTTTAGCAGATGAAGCAGAGACTGGCACGAAAACTACGCACCAAATGCACTGTTTATGCGGCGATCGGTGCGACGTAGCTTCAAATGGGGCAAAGGATAATAGACTCCGTTAGAATTCTTCTAAAATACTGTTGACCTCTGCGATTTGTGTCTTTATCTTGCAGGCTGACGGTGTATTTCATGTCACCCCGCCCTGGGAGGGGAGAGGTGCCATCCAAGTTGTGCCCGTGTCCGGTGGAGAGACCTGAGGATGTTCCTCAGGAGTGGTCCCATGTTGGTTCATGTCTGCGATGAGGAGGTCTGGCGATGAAGGCATCTGCAATTTTGTCGGCAACGTTCGGGTTGATGTTTCTGGCGTCGGCGGCGTCGGCGGCGCAGTTTTCCTACCTTGATCCAGCGTATGTGCAGGAGATTTACACGGGGCCGCTGGTGGGCGGGCCGGGCATGGCGTGGACGAGCACCAATCAGCTGCTGACCAAGGACGGGTCGAACATTCTGGAATACAGCTTGACGCAGAACGCGGTGCACCAGGGCACGCCGATTCACAACTGGGTGACGCATCCGATCGCGGGGCTGAGCACGACGGGGTATGGCATGACCAATGGGCAGGATGGTTACATTTACACCACCACGCAAGTGGGGTTGCAGCGGTTTAATCCCAGCAACTGGGCGGCGCCGGCGCAGACCCTGGCGGGCACGGTGGCGGGAACGGGCTATGGCATCACCACGCTGCCGGACGGGCGGATAGCCTATTGTGCCGGGCCGACGCCCAGCGACGTGTACGTCTATGATCCGGTCGGCGCGACCAACACCTGGATCTACTCCGCGGCGGGCTTGATTGACGACATCGAGGCCAGCCCGACGGGTGAAATCGCCTTGGCAGGCCAGACCTTAAGTAACCTGATCATCATCAGCAGTACCGGCAGCTTGGTGAACATGTTCTCCACGCCGCACTATCCCGACGGGTTGGCGTTCGGGGACGGGGCGGTGTCCAATTCGCTGTTCAGCAATAACAACGACGGCACCATCACGCAGTACGCGCTGGGGGCGGGCTACACGGGCGTGCCGGTGATCACGGACATCGCCACGGGCAGCGGAGCGTATGGCGACCTGGCGGCGGTGGGCCCGGATTGCGCGTTTTACGTCACGCAGTTTGACAACTACGGCTACCACGGTTCGACGTGGGGCGTCGGCACGCACTGGGATAACGGCGTGACCGACAACGAGCCTTCGATCATCCGCATATCGGCCAAGAGCGGCGAGTGCCTGTTTGCGCACAACGAAGTGGTGCCCGAGCCGACGACGGCGGCGATGCTGCTGTTGACGGGCGCGGGGGTGATGTTCCGCCGGCGGCGGTGAGCGCGGGGGGCAAGTTGGACGATCAAGACAGGTTGCTTTGCTGAACAAATGGCTGCGTGAGCAGCCTTTTTCATTTGGGGGCGGAGCGGAGACCATGGGGAAAGGGGAACGATGCGCAATTTGTTTAGTGAGCACGACACGACAATTGACAATCAATGATGGTTCCAGATGATGGGGGATAACATGAAATGGATTCTATTGTTCTTGGTGGTGTGCCTTGCCGGGTGTTTAGGGCCGCATATCCGATCCCCAAAAAACAGCGTCCCGTTTGTGCGTGAGATCGGCTGGTGGCCATATCAAGAGGATCTGCACGTTCAGAAAATTGAAGTACAAGTCCTGGATTCGAGGCTGAGTCTGCTCAATTCCAGAACGCTTGTGGCAATACTGATTACTGGCGAAGTGAAAAATCTGGAAGGTCGGCGGCCCGTCATCGCGAAGATGCATCGTTCGGAAAAAGTCATTAGATCCACTAAAGGGAGTTCAGAAGCGGAAATCAGCCTGACGCCCATTGTTGAGATTAAAGAAGACAAGTTGTACGACGGTCGCGTGCTCCCGTTTGTGTTGAGGCAGGAATTGATTCTGAATTCCATGAGTTGGGGAGAGAACGTGTTTGGTTTCAGTTGCGGCGATGCGCAACAGAGCGTGACGGTCGTTCAAGACAAGTAGACCGAGTTAACGCGAGGGGTGATTGATTGCATGCGATGCGGCCGCTCCGCAAGCCAAGAGGGAATCAAGCCGGCGGAGGCATACGGACCTGCACGTTCAAGATGGCGGTAGGACGGCGCAGAACGTAAGCTAAGTTTCATGGCGAGCGGAAAGACGGTGGCTGGCAGACTGGTGTGGCGTGTGCCTTGGACGCTGGTGACGATGCGGTTTGTGTGCGGGCCGGGGTTTCTAATCGGCGCGGTGATGAATGGGCCGGCGGCGCTTTTAGTGAGCTTGTTGAGTATTGCATTTGTATCAGACATTTTTGACGGGATCATCGCCCGTCGGCTGGGGGTGGCCACGGCGGGACTACGGCGTGCGGACACGATCACGGACATCCTGTTTTATGTCTGTGCGATCGTAGGATTGCTGGTGCGATCGCCTGAAGTATTGCGGGCCAATGTGCCGGGCATTGCCGCCATCATCGCTTTGGAGCTGATCCGGTTCGTGGTAGAGAGGGTGAAATTCGGCCGGCTGGCGGCTTATCACCTCTGGTCGGCCAAGCTATGGGGCATTGCTCTGTTCGTGGGATTCACCGAGGCGATTGTGACTGGCGCGCCAGGCCCACTGTTTTGTTTGGCCATCGTGATGGGAGTGATCAGCGATTTGGAGGGGCTGGCGGTGTCGGTGGTGTTTTCCCAATGGCACCATGACGTGCCGACGATTGTTCATGCGTTGGCCATCGAGCGGAGAGCGAAGGCTTAGGGCGTGGGGACCGCCTGATTTAAGCGCGGAAGGAAAGACCAGATATCCTTATCTCCAGTTGCGCCCCACTTAAGCGATGATGTTTGGAGTCAGAAGAATTGATTCTCCTGCATCGGTGTTTTCGTGCCTAGGATGGATAGACATTCAGGGAGAGCCACGATGCAGAGAATGGAAGACGGCGGGATTATCATCAGCTGTGATTTTTGCGGCACGGACTGGGACCAGGAGCTGGCCATGGTGGAGGGTCACCACGGGTCGGTGCTGTGCCTGGACTGTTTGAAGAAGGCCTTGGCGAATTCAGGCCCGGCCGCGACGGTGTTTGACTGTACGCTGTGTTTGCAGACCAAGCCGGCGGGGACGACGGTGTGGCGGCATGAGCCGTTGAGCGTGGAGCTTAAGGGGTACAACCGGTACGCGGCGGTGTGTGAGGATTGCGTGGACCAGGCGGCCCGGGCGTTCAGTAAGGATCCGCAGGTGGATTTTTCGTGGCAAAGGAAGGCGAAGTGACGCAGCAGGCGCGGGTGACGATTGACGGGCGGGATTGGCTGCTCAACGGGCAAAGGACATATCCGGGCAGCCCGGCGCTGGGGCTGCTGATGAACGTGCGGATGGTCAATTGTGTGTTTGAGGATCGCGGCCCGGGGGCGGGGAAGATGGCGACGCTTGCTTGCGGGGGTGACGCGCGCGGCTCGTCGAAGCCGTCGCTTCCGGGGGCGGGGTTGTACCGCCCGGCAGAGCCGGGGGCGGAACCGTGCGCGCGGTTACTTCCGGGGGCGGGGGAACATGAGGCCCCGCTTACTGACGTGCGCGGCTCGTTGAGAGGGGTGCTTCCGGGGGCGGGGTTTGAGCCGGAGGGTAATACGCGGGCGTTTGTGGCAGGGATTCCGCAATACGTCGCGGCGGGGGTGCGGGCGTTTACGGTGAGTTTGCAGGGCGGTTGGCCGGGGTATGAGGGTGCGGAGAATTCGGCGTTCGCGGCGGACGGGACGTTGCGCGAAAGTTACCTGCGGCGGGTGCGGGCGGTGATCGATGCGTGCGACGCGCATGGGGCGGTGGTGATTTTGTCGTGTTTCTATCAGCGGCAGGCGGCGGCGCTGCAGGGGCGCAAGGCGATCACGGCGGCGGTGGAGAATACGGCGCGGTGGATTGGCGCGCAGGGGTTGAGCAACGTGGTGCTGGAGGTGGCCAACGAATACGCCCACGGCGGGTACCGGGCATGGCGGGACGGGGATTGGCTGGTGACGGCGGGGGCGCAGGTGGAGCTGATCGAGCGGGCGCGGGCGGCAGGGCGGGGATTGCTGGTGTCCACCAGCGGGATGGGGGACGGCAGGATGGATCAGGCGATCGCCGGGGCGAGTGATTTTGTGCTGATCCATTTGAATAACACAGCCCTGGCGGACTACGCGGCGAGGATTGCCGCGGCGCGGGCGACGGGCAAGCCGGTGGTCTGCAATGAGGACGACAAACTGGGTTCGGCGGGCGCGGCGGCGGCGCGGTTGTGCGTGGCGGGCGGGGCGTCGTGGGGATTCATGCACGCCAAGAAGAATCAGTGTGTGCCGTTTGCGTATGACGGGAGCGAGGATGACGCGGAGGTATACGCGGAGGTGCGGCGGTTAACGCTAGCGGGGGCGAAAATTGACGAGGAAGGCGAGCGGAAAGCGATCAGGCAGGTGTTGCTGACGCGTCCAAGCGACGGCGCGACGTTCGCGGTCGGGCAGGCGGTGGCGATCGAGGCGGCGGCGACGGGAGGCGTGGCGCGGGTGGAGTTTTTTGCCGAGGGGCGGGCGATCGGGTTGTGCCAGGCAGAGCCATGGCGGGTGGAGTGGCTTGCGGGCGAGCCGGGACGCTATGATCTATGGGCGCGGGCGACGATGGCCGACGGACAGGTTGTGGTCAGCCGGGCGGTGGATATTGTGGTCGTCACGCGTTGAGACAAGCGTGTTCGTGGGCAGGTAAGCTTGCGGGAGGGGGCCTGAGGATGAAACGATACCCGAGCTCGGCCGTTGCCGGGCGTAAAGGAGAATTTGCGATGATGCGTTCGACCAAGACGACGTGGCTATTAAGTGCGGCGATTTTGTTCGGGGTGGCGGCGATGGTCTGGCAGGGGCAAACCAGCGCGGTGGGCGCGGAAAAGAGTCAGGACAAGAGGCAGAGCAAGGATCAGGTCAAGGGCATTTACGCCAAGTTGGACTTGACGCGGACCCAGGAGAAGGACGTCATTCAGATTCAAGAGGACACGCAGGATAAGATCCGGCGGGCCCGCAAGCAGGAGCGTGATGACATCGTCAAGCTGCTGACCCCGGCCCAGAAGAGGAAGCTCGAGGAGCTGGAGGCGGCGGCTTTGTCGGACAAGGAAGATGATTCGACCGATCAGGCGAGCTCAGGCAGCAAGAGCAAATCGTCCGAGCAGCAGGATAAGAGTCGAAAAGACAAGACCGCCAGCGAAGAGAAGAAGAAAAACTAAGCGCGGCGGCGCCAGGACGCGGACCGGCGAAAGTTTTGACAGGCAGTTCCCAGCGGCTCTCCTAAGAGGGCCGCTGTTTTTTTTGGGGGGGGATGTCGCACACAGCACCCTTCGCCCCCGGAAATGCTGTGTGGCGTTGGAGTCGGCACGGCGATCTTCGATCGCCCGCTAAACGGGGAATGTTCGGGGGAGGCTTCGGGGGGGAATTCCCGGGGGAGCTTCCGGGGGCTAAGAGGGAGAGGAGAGGGGTGCGGCGGCTGGTTCCAGCAGGGCGAGGAACTCGACGTTGCCGCGCCGGCCGCGGGAGCCGCCGCCGAGGATGGGAGAACGAATCAGGCCCCGCTGGAGGAAGCCCAAGGCGGGCAGATCGGCCAGCACTTTTTGGGTGATGGCCTGGGCGGAGGCTTCGTCCAATATGCCGCCCCGCCGGTGGGAGGTGGCGGCGGCGGAGTCTTCGTAATGGGGTTTGATGAGGCTGAGGATCAGATTGGGCGCGGCGGCGGATGGGGCGGGAGGAATTTTCTTCAGCCAGCGGCGCGCGGCCGGCAGGGCCAGACGCTGGGGAGTCCAGCCTAAGTCGATCACCACCAGATCGCAGCCGGGGAATTGCGGCAGAGCGGTCCAGGGGTCGGCATAGAGGGCGTTGGTGCGTTCTAAGACGGTCACCTTCGGGTCCTGACGAAGCTTCCAGGCTAATTGGCCATAGGCGGTATCGACGGCGAAGACCCGGGCGGCGCCGTGCTGGAGTAAGCAGTCGGTGAATCCGCCCACGGAGCAGCCTAAGTCGGCGCAGACGCAAGCGTGAGGGTCGACGGCGAAGGCTTCCAACGCGGCGGCGAGTTTCAGCCCGCCGCGGGAGGCAAATGGACAAGACGGATCAGCCATGCGGGACATGGTCGCCCGTTCGGACCGGTGGAGCAACCGGCAGGCTAGAGGAGGCGGGGCAGGCGGGAGGGGGTTGGCGACTAAGAGCTGCGCACAGGAGACGATTGACCGCCATGACGCCAAGAACGCCAGGTTCTGGAGAGTCAGAAAACGACATTTTTCTGGCCTCCCATATTCATCTTGGCTGTTTTCTTGGCGACTTGGCGACTTGGCGGTTCATTTTTTGTTGGCGGTTTCAGGTGCAGGCGGATCGCCAGAGCGGGCGGAAAAGTCAACAGGCGTGGCATTTTTGTGCGGCAGCTTGGGTAATCCCGGCGGCGCGGAGCGAGGGAAAGTTCCGTGCGGGCAGGGAGTAATGGTTTTGGGGCGGATTGGCCAAGGTCAACTTATCTGACCCCTCGGTCTTGTCGATGCAAGCCTTAGCAGACAGTGTCCCCCGTTCCCGGAAGTGACCCCCGCCCCCCCGGAAGCCCCCGGCCCCCGGAAGCCCCCGGAAGCCAGGCCCCGGAAGCCCCCGGAAGCCAAGCTGCCGGAAGTCCGGAAAGACTTTTGGCCATGGGCTGAATGTTGGCGAGGGGAGAAAAGCACTTCCCGGATGTTCTGGAGTATTAGCAGAACGCTGGGAATTACGGTCCATGGCCCAAGAGTCGACACCGCATATTCTTTTGATTGAAAATGACCCAGCCTGTGCTGAGCAGATGACGGTGGCGCTGCGCGAGCACTTTGGGCTTAACCAATTGCTGACGGTTTCCACGCTGGCCGAGGCGCTGGCGGTGGACTTGACCCAGGTGGACATGGTGCTGACGGAACTGGATCTGCCGGACGCTTCGGGGCTGGACCTGCTGCGGCTGGTGTTGGACTGCAAGCCTGACCTGCCGGTGATCGTGGTGACCAGCCAGCGAAGAATGGAAGGCGCGCTGCAGGCGATACGCATGGGGGCGAGCGATTACCTGGTGAAGGCGGGGGATTATCTTTTCGCCCTGCCGGTGATCGTGCAGAAGACGCTGGCGATGTGGCGGATCAAGCAGGAAAACGTCCGTCTGCAGGCGCAGCTGGCCTCGACGCTGACGGCGCTGCGGATCAAGAATCGGCAACTGGAAGAGGCGGTGCACCGGCTGGAGACGATGGCGGCGACGGATCCCTTGACGGGGTTGGCCAATCGACGGTCGTTCAACCAGGCGTTGGACAGGGCTTTTGCCGAGGCCAACCGGTATGGGCAGGAATTGGCCTGCGTGATGATCGACCTAGACGGGTTTAAGCAGTACAACGACACGCTGGGCCATCAGAAGGGCGATGAGATTCTCCAGCGCACGGCCCGGGTGATGGAAGCCAACTGCCGGCGGAGCGACGTGGCGGGGCGGTACGGCGGGGACGAATTCGTGCTGCTGTTGCCGCAGACGGGGATGGAGCGGGCGCGCATGGTGGCGCAGCGCATCGCGGATGAAATGGCGTTCTGCTCGCCGAGCGGTTCGACCTGCCGGCTGACGTTGTCGATCGGCATCGCCACGCTGCGGCACTCGCGGCCGGCCAACTGCGATGAACTGATCGCCCATGCCGATCAGGCCCTCTATCGCGCCAAGGCGGCGGGCAAAGCTCGACTGATGGTGCACCATGGGGGCGCGGCGGATACGCCTGGGGCGCCCGGGGCATCGGACGAGCCGACGCCGGCGGTTGATCCGAAAAAAATCACACCGTGAAAAATGTGGTAAATCCCAAGGGGCGGCCTTTGGGAGCGGAAGGAATCGCACGCAGCACTTCCGGAGGCCCGGAAGCGGTTGTGTGGCACCCGGCGGGGAGCATCTTTCGGGTTGGGGAAACGATTTGATTTGATGAGTTCGGAGAGTCTAACTGCGGGCTTCCGCCCGCAGCTATGGGTGGCGTCGTGGGGGGCTTTGTCTGACTTCTCGTGCGGATTTCCAGGCGATGGGCGCGGCTTACGCCGAGGCTTGGGCGAGGTAGGCGGCCAGGAGGTCGCGGCAGGCGTGCAGGTCGTCTAAGTGGATCATTTCGGTGATGGTGTGGATGTAGCGGGTAGGGCAGGCGAGGGTGAGGGTTTTAGCGCCTTGGCCGGCCCGCTGGATGGTGCCCTGGTCGGTGCCGCCGCGGGGCATGACGGTGCGTTGGCACTTGATTTTGTTTTTGCGGGCGACGTCTTCAAATTCCTCGACAAGGTCCAGGTCGGCGATGGCGGAGGCGTCCATCATGTCCAGCGAGGCGCCTTCGCCCTGGAGGGTGACGCGCTGATCGTCGGGCACGCCGGGGGTATCGACGCAAAGGGTGGTGTCCACGGCGATGCCGACGTCCGGAGCCAGGGCGTAGGCGGAAGTCTGGGCGCCGCGCAGGCCAACTTCTTCCTGGACGGTGAAGACGACGGCGATTTCACAGGCGTGGGCGATTTTCTTCTTTTCCAGCTGCTGGATGGCGCGGATGGCGACCCAGCAGGCGATGCGGTTATCCAGGCACTGGCTGACGACGGTGTGCCCGACGCGCTGCATGGGTCCGGCGAGGACGACCATGTGGCCGACCTTGACCTGTTTTTTGACTTCGCCGGGCGGCAGGCCCAGGTCGATGAGCAGATCGCTGACATCGGGGATTTTTTTGCGGTCCTCGTCGGAGGCGATGTGCACGGGTTTCCCGCCGGGGTTCATCACGCCCAGGAGATCCCCGGACGGATCGCGCAGGTCCGGGCAGACGGTGCAGAGGCGGGCGAAGAGGTTGCGGGTATCGAAGCCGCCGACGGCGTTAACGCGGATAAAGCCCTTGTCGTCGATATGGCGGACGAGGAAGCCGATCTGGTCCATGTGGGCGGCGACCATCACGCGCAGGGGACGATTGGCGCCGGCGGAGTTTTTGGTTTTGCCTTTGTCTTGCTTGCGGGGGCGGGAGTCTGACTTCCGGGGGCGGGGGTGGCGGAGGCAGATGAGTGAGCCCATGGGGTCGGTGCGCACTTCGTCGAAGAGGCCTTTGATTTCGGATTGGATGAGTTGGCGGATGCGGTGTTCGCGTCCGGAGATGGCGGCGGTTTGCGTGAGTTGTTCGAGTAGTTCCATGGGGGGCAGTTTACGGCAGAGCGGGCGGGGGGGACAAGCGGCGGGGGGGGTGGAGTAAGGTTGTCCATGACGCGGCGATCTGCGATCGCCCGCTAAACTCAAGGGCGAGGAGGATACTTCCGGGGGTTAAGCGTTTTTTTCGATGGCTTGGGCGAGTTGGACGTCTTTTGCGGTGACTTTATGGCCGGCGTCGTGGGTGGAGAGGGCGATTTCGACGCGGTTGTAGACGTTGTGGAGGTCGGGGTGGTGGCTGAGTTCCTCGGCACAGAGGCCGACGCGGACGATGAAGCCTAAGGCTTGTTTAAAGTCCGCAAAAGCGAAGGATTTTCGGAGGCTGTCGCCTTCAAAGCGCCAGGCGGGCAGGTCGCTTAGTGCCGACGCGACGGCTTGGGGGCTTAAGGGCACAGGGCGCGGGTGTTTTTCGTGGTTGGTCACATTTTGATGATAGGCCTGTTTATTGAAGAGGCGATGGTTTGATAACCAGGTGGGGACGCGGGGGTTTTTAAGACTTTAAGTCTTATTCGTCCTGATTTTTAGAGAGTCTAAAGAGAGCGGAAGGTAGGCCCGATGGTCTGGTTAGATCGTTGCGCGCCGGGACAGTGCGCAAAGTGTTTTGGGAGATATTGCTTAGAGCGATTAACGGCACCCGTTTTGGGAGGCATCACATGGGTTGGCTACGAACCATGGGTTTGGGCACGCGGATCATTCTGTTGACGCTGGCGATTTTGACGGTGGTGGTGGTGGTCAACGCGACGGTGTTTGTGACCGGCCATCGCGAGAGTGCCGTGGACGCCATGGTGCAGAAGGCCGCTGCCTTTACGGCGGTGGCGGACGAAACGAAGAACCACGTGTCCAATCTGCAGGGCAAGGGTGCTTTTGACCTGCAGGGGCTGCTGGCGGATTTAGAGCAGGTCCGCAAGGCGGGGCGCAGCTACACGGAGGCGAAGATATTCGAGACTATTCCGGTGGTGTCGGGCTGGACGGCGGCGTTGGCGGCTTCCAAGCGGGAGCATATTGATTTTCGGATTTCCGCTCACGAATCGCGCAATAAGAGCAACCAGACGGCGCCGGGTTCTTTTGAGGACAAGCTTTTGACGCAGCTGGAGGCGCAGGTCAAAGCGGGCGGGGCGGAGACGATTTACGCGATCGACAAGCAGACCAACCAGATTCACTACATGCGGGCGATCCGTTTAGGCGAGTCCTGCATGATGTGTCACGGGGATCCGAAGACCAGCAAGACCGGGGACGGCTTGGACCCGGTGGGCTTTAAGATGGAAAACTGGGCGGTGGGCTCCACGCACGGTTCGTACCACGTGGTGATGCCGCTGAGCGTGGTGGACGCGCAGGTGGCCAGCTTCGTGGGGCAGGGTTTGCTGTGGACGGTGCCGTTGGTGATCGGCGGGGTGATCACGTTTGTGATGGTGCTGCGGCGGATCTTCAATCGGCCGGTGGCGGCCTTAGTCGAACGGATCAAGGACATTGCCGAGGGCGAAGGCGACCTGACCAAGCGGGTGGACGCCACGCGGGGGGATGAACTGGGCGAGCTGGGCCGCTGGTTTAACACGTTCGTGCAGAAGGTGCACGACATCGTGACGGAAGTAGCGGCGGCGGCGCGGGAAGTAGCCAGCGCGTCGACGCAGATCGCCGCTTCCAGCGAGGAGATGGCATCGGGCATGGCGGAGCAGACCAAGCAGGCGATGCAGGTGGCCTCGGCGGTGGAAGAGATGAGCGCGTCGATCGTGGACGTGGCCAAGCAGAGCGTGCAGGCGGCCCAGAGCGCCGATGAATCGGGCAAGGTGGCGGCGGAAGGGGGTCAGGTGGTGCAGGCCACCATCGAGGGCATGGACGCGATCAACAAGACCGTGACGCAAAGCTCGCAAAGCGTTCAGGAACTGGGCAAGCGCGGCGCGCAGATCGGGCAGATCATCGAGGTGATCAACGACATCGCGGATCAGACTAATTTATTGGCGCTCAACGCGGCGATCGAGGCGGCCCGGGCGGGGGAACACGGGCGGGGGTTCGCGGTGGTGGCGGATGAGGTGCGCAAGCTGGCGGACCGGACCACCAAGGCGACCGAGGAGATCGCCCAGTCGATCCAGGCGGTGCAGACCGAGACGGCCCAGGCGGTGGAACAGATGACCGGCGGGACGGAACAGGTCAAGGCCGGCATGGCCAAGGCGGCCCAAGCGGGCCAGAGCCTGCGGAAGATCGTGGACAGCGCCCAGCACGTGACGAGGGTGATTCAGTCGATCGCGGCGGCGGCGGAAGAGCAGTCGGCGGCCAGCGAAGAGATCAGCCGGGGGATGGAGTCGATCTCCGCGGTGATCAATGAATCCAGCGAAGGAGCGTCGCATGCCGCGCAGGCGTCGACGCAGCTGTCGGCCAAGGCGGAGTCGCTGCGGGTGCTGGTGGGCCACTTTAAGCTGGCTAAAACACCTAAGGGATAACCCCAAAGAACAATCTGGATTTCCCGATCGGCGTGAGCACTCCTCACGCCGTTTTTTTTTGATATCAGCGAATGAGAATCAGTTTGATAGCGACAAGCGGCGATGGAACGATGTGTTTGTAGACGGAAAACACTGCGCGACGAAAAGTACTTTGGCGTTATATTCTTATTATGATTTGATTCTCATATGTGATTGATTTGAATATGTAAGTGGATAAGCTGTTTGAAGCCGGGGCCAGCAGTCATCAGTTAAGAGCGCCCCGGGGGAATTGGCGTCAGGCGTCTAGGAGATGCCTGACGGCGGTTGTTATTTGCGCTTATCTGGGGAAAAACATGAAAAGTCAATATGTTCCGGCGGTGGTGTTGGTGGGTGTTGGTTTGGTCTTCGGCACGGAATGTGGGGCGGCAACGAGCTTGAACCTGGCGGAGTCTTTAGCGGACACCAAAGCCAAGTTGGCGGCCCACGCGGGGGTGACCAACATTCTGGCGCTGGGGGATAGTCTGACGTATCAATCGCAGAGCTGGCTGCCGGTGTTCCGGGGATTGATGGCAGCGGAGCATGGGAATGCCGGGGCTGGCTATCAAGGCTTCAGCCTATGGACTGGCGGAGGATTCAACGCGGGCTGGACCATGGGCAGGATCAATCAGGACACCATACCCCATCACAGTCTGGACGGACTATGGGCGGGGGCGGAGACGGCAGGCAGGACAGCGTATCTGGACGCGTGGGAGGGGAGCATTGAATTGCAGTATCTGGTTCAGCCCGGGGGAGGCAGGATTCAGGTTGAGAACTACGCTCATCAGGTGATCGGGGTGATTGACACGCAAGCGGACGCTCAGGGGCTGGGGACGTTCACTCATGATTTTGGGGCGGAGCAAAAGCGGCTGTGGTTTCGCACTTTGGATGACAAGCCGGTGACCATAATGGGGGAAAACAACGTGAGGGATGATGCCGGGGTGCGGATTCATCGGGCGGCCAACGGCGGTTGGGGGGTGAATAACTTTCTGCAACGGGACGCGACGTTTGACCAGCAAGTGGAGCTGATGAATCCGGACCTGATCATGATCTGGCTCGGCCAGAACGATCAGGCCTATAACCGGACCACCTATGCGGCCAGACTGAACCTGCTGGTGGATCGCTTGCAGGCGGCGGTTCCCGACGCGGAGATCGTGCTGGTGGGCACGCGGAAAGCCAATAGCTGGCTGAGCAGGATGGCGGGGGCGATGGAGGACGTGGCCCAAGCCCGAGGCTTGGGGTATGTGGACCTGTATCACACGGCGGGCGACCAGGCGTATTACACAGCCCAGGGGATGTTGCAGGCGGACGGGATTCACTTTAGCCAGTTGGGGGGTAATTACATCGGGCAACTGATGTATGACGTTTTTGTGAATGAGGGGGCTAACCTGGTGGAAGGCGTGCTGGGGGATTTCAACGAAGACGGGCAGGTGACGCTTTCGGACGTGGTGGGATTCCGGTCGGCGCTGATTGGCGAAGGATTGGCCGCGCACTATGGGGACGTAAGTGAGGATGGGGAAATCACGCTGAGCGACATTCCCTATTTCCGGGCGGCGCTGGCGAGCGGCGGAGGAACGGCAACGGCTGTTCCTGAGCCGGGCGGGCTGGTGGTGATGGGTGTGGCGGGGTTGTGGATGAGGCGCAGGCGGCGGTGAAGGGCGAATGCGGGAGGGAGCATCAGGGGCGGATGCCCTCTTTCCGCCAGATGTGGAGCATCAGGTCGTAGCGTTTGAGTTCCATGCCGGTGTAGATGCAGTTGCTGGTTCCGAAGATGTAGCCGGGGGCTTTGAGACCTTGGGCCAGCGTGGAGCGGACGGCGGCGGCGCATTGTTCGTCGGAGCCGGTCTGGAGCAGGCCGCAGTCCACGTTGCCGCAGAGGGCGACTTGGTGGCCCACGAGCTTGACGACTTGGGCGAGGTCCACGCCACCCTGGGGGTCCAAGGAGTGCAGGGCGTGGGGGTTGGCGGCGACCAAGTGGTCGAGGATGGGCATGATGTTGCCGTCGGTGTGTTTGATGGTGTAAAAGCCCAGGGCGCGATAGGCGGCGATGACGCGCTTTAAGTGGCGGGTAATGAGGCGTCCAAAGAGGGGGACGGGCCAGAACGGCCCGGTGTTAAAGCAGTAATCGGAACAGAGGGCAAAGCCGTCGAGCCGGCCGTGGGCCGCCAATTTTTCGGCGCGGCGGATGCAGTAGTCCACGCGGGTGGCACCCTCGGCGTCCAGTTCGTGGGGGGCTTCGGCCATTTGCAGGCTGCGCCGTTCCATGTCCGACCCGGTGGGGATGCCGAAGGTCGGGTCGCCGTGCAACAGGAGAAAGTAGCGATTGCCGGAGAGGTCGCGTACGGCGTCGATCAGGCGTATTTCTTCGTCGACGCGCTGGTCTAAGTCGGCATAGTCGGGGTTGGGGTGGAGCAGGATGGCGTCTTGTTCGTAGCGGTCGGCGGTGTCCACGTAAATGCGGGCCATGTCGCGGCGGTGCAGGTCGCGATCAGCGGGGGTCATCTGCATCCACTGGCTGTAGTTGCGGTGAGAGGGGTGGACCTTGCCGAAGGCTTCCATGGTCAGGAAGAAGACCAGTTCGAAGTGGGGGACGCGGCCCGGCAGGGGGCGGCGGTCGAGGGCGGCGGCGAAACGTGCACGGGGGGATAGCGGAGGGGAAGAGGGCATATGGGGCAAGGGTATCCCTGTTTTGTTCTTAGTCGTCAAATGGGATTTTTGGGGGGGATAGGAGCCGGCCCCGCATTTCCATGCGGGGCTAAGGTGGGGCATTGGCGGGGTGGGGATTTGTGGTGGTTCGGTAGGTTTAACCGCGGGCTTCTGCCCGCGGCTGTTTCACGCGGAATTGGGTTACCGTTCCCCAACCCCCAACCCCCAATCCCTAATCCCCATGCCCATCCCTTCCTTCAAGCACCCTCGGCAGGATTCGAACCTGCGACCTACGGCTTAGAAGGCCGTCGCTCTATCCAACTGAGCTACGAGGGCGGCTGTCTTTTGATGCTATCTTAAATCGTCCGGTTGGGGAGCCCAAACCACTTATTTGGACGGGCAGGCTTGAAAATAAAGGGCTGGTGACGTATCTGAAGGGCATGAGGGAGTTGCGTTTGCGGTTGCACTTTGGTCACGCCATCGGGGGATTGCTGTTAGTGGGGTTAGCAGCCCTGGCTGACTGGCAGGGTTGGCTGTCGCCGTTGGAGCAGCGGTGGCAGGACCTGCGGGTGCAGGCCCGCAATCCGTTGGCAAGGCATTTAAGGCTAAATCAGAGCGAGCAGGGCATTCCGCGGGTGGTGCTTTTGGAGGCTGATGCGCAGGCTCTGGAAGCGATCGGGGCCTGGCCCTGGTCGGGCAGGATGTGGGCGCGGCTGTTGACGGAGCTAGGTAAGCATGAGCCGCGGGTGGTGGGCATTTGCCCGCCGGTGTTGTATGGGCTGGAGGAGGGGAATTTACCGGCGTTGGACAAGGCGATCGGGGAGCTGAAGGCGGTGGTGGTGGGCTTGCCGATGGTTCCGCGGCGGGGGTGGAGCCAGCTTGAGGAAGCGATGGTCCAGGCTTTGTTGGTGGACCCGGGCGCTTCCCCGCGGCAGTTGGTGGAGCGGTTGGCGTCGAGCAGGTCGGCGCAGCCGTTGTTGGCTTTGGCGGTGGAGGAGAGCTACGAATCCGCCTGGCGAGAGGCGATGGCCCGGGCGATCCGACGATCACTTGCGGACCAAGAGGATTCCAGGGGCACTTCCGGGGGGGGATCGTTTGAGGAGTTGCGGAACAATTTATTGCCGCGGCTGGAGATGTTGGGGTCGGGCTCGGTGCGGGCGGGTGATTTGCGGCGGATATACGATCAGGTGGTTAACGAGCGGCAGGCCCGGCGGTTGGGTGTGGCGGTGGAGTCGGTCGGTCCGTGGTTGCCGGCGTTGGCGGACGATGATTTGCTGGCGGGGTTGCCGGATTGGCTGGGCAAGGTCAAGCGAGGCGCGTTTGTGGGGTATTGGCCGGACCGCGACGGGGTGGTGCGGGCGATACCGTTGTGGGTGCAATGGCAGGGTCAGCGATATCCGCACATGTCCTTGGCGATGATCTGTGCGATGTTGGATCTTCAGCCTGGCACTTTGCGATTCGACGGGGAGCGTCTGCTGCTGCCGTTGCCGGGCAACATGTTGCGGGAGATTCCCTTGCGTCTGGCTGGGAACGCGCGCGGGTCAGCGGGGGGGGCTGTGCCGGTGGGGGTGGTGGACATTCCCTGGGAAGTGCTGATGAATCCCGCCTGGAACGGCCCGGATCAGGCGGAACCGGCCGGCAAGGACGTGGCGCGGATCTCGCTGGCGCTGCTATGGCGGGCGGCGGGATTGGCAGAATCGCTGGACGCGTGCGCCCAGGTGGCGGAACGAACGATGCGTGAAGCCCGCGACCTGACTGGAGCTGACGAGCACACGGAAGAGGGGCGGCCCGCGCCGGCTCCGCCGCAGGCGACGCTGATGCAGCGGGTGGAGGCGGCTTTGGCGGACGCCAAGTGGTGGCTGCAATCCAATTCGCGGCGGATTGCCAGTCCGGAGCGGCGGCAGCGGCTGGAGAACATCGCCCAGAATCTGGTGCTGGTGCTTGACGAGCTGCGGCGTTCGCAGGCGCAGTTTGACCAGCTCCAGACTTTTTTGGATCAGTCCTTGCGTGACAGCGGGGTGATGTTGGCGGCCACGGATCCGCGGACGGGGGCGGGCACGGTGGCGACGAGTCTGGGGTCGGGGGGATTTATGTCGGGCGTGCAGGGTCTTGGATCTTCGTCTTCGGCTCCCGCGCGGGGTTCAGGTTCGGCGGGGGGGCGTTCGGGGGCGATTCCGGGGGCCGTTCCGGGGGTGGGAGCATTGCCGCGGGTATTGGATCTTTCGGGGGCGGGGGTTGCGGGGGCGGTGGTGGATTTTTCGTTGGTGCAGGGGATATTGCGGGACAGTTTGTATTGTCAGGCGCCCGGCTGGGTATCGCCCGCGGTGACGGGGGGCGTGGGGTTGTTGCTGGCGTTGTTGCTGCTGTTGGCGCCGGCGGCGTGGGTCGGGTTGGCGGCTTTGGGCATGGGCCTGGTGTGGATGCTGATTAATGACTGGGTGTTGTGCGACGCGTTCATGGTGATGGTGAACGTGGCGGGTCTGTTGTTGGCTTGTTTTGGCGTGACGCTGTGGGGACTGATTCTGGCGGCTTTAGAGCCGATGGCGCCGGTGGCGGCGGGGGAAGATGTGCCGCGGCGGTACATGGACCCGGTTTTAGCGGGTCGTCTGGCGGAGCATCCGGAGAGCTTTACGGCCGAGGGCAAGCAATGCGCGGTGACCGCGATGTTTGTGGGGATCAGCAGCTATCTGTCGCTGGCTGAGCAGATGGGGGCGGGGGCGCTGAATCTGTTAAAGGAGTTTCGCGGGGCGATGGTGCCGGTGATCCGCAGCCAGCACGGGTGGGTGGGGCGATTTACAGCCGACGGGCTGGTGTGCTTTTTCGGAGGTATGGATCGGCTGGAGGAACATGCGGCCGACGCCTTGGGGGCGGCGTTGGAGATGCAGGAGGTCGGGCAGTCGTTGATCTCGCGGTTAAAGCGGGCGGGCTTGCCGCCGCTGCGGCTGGCGGTGGGGATCAGCAGCGGGCAGGCTTTGGTGGGCGACGCGGGCACGGCGGACATGCCGGACGTCACGGCGGTGGGCGAGGTGGTGCGGCTGGCGGCCCAGCTGCAGTCGGCGACGAGTCTTTGGGGGGTGAACGTGTTGGCTGGGCAGCAGACGATCGGATTGGCGGGGACGAAGATTTTGACGCGTCCGCTGGGGTTGCTGCGTCTGACGGGCAAGCGTGGGGAGGTGATGGCGTTTGAGCCGATGGCTTTGGCGCATCAGGCGTCGGGCAAACTGCGGCGCAAGGCGGATCTGTCGCGGCAGATGGTGCAGGCTTTTGGGGCTGGCGACGCGGCACGCCTGCGGGAGAGTTTAGAGCAATACAGGCAGGCCATTGGTGAAGACCCGTTGCTGCGTCTGTATCAGAAGCTCAGCGCGGGGGGGAAGCTGGGCGGGCCGGTGAATTAGGCCGTACCGCCTTGGCGGCCATGGAAGATAGGCTGGAAGTTGGGGCTGACGTATCCCCCGGCAGAGCCGGGGGCTGACACTTTGAGCTGACGTATCCCCCGGCAGAGCTGGGGGCTGATTTTGATATTCAAATCCGGCCCACCTTTCCAGGTGGGGCTGTGATAGGAGTTTCATCTGGAGGGCGAATTGGCGCTGAACTTTCATTTCTGATGCCTCACTCCTTCTTACCCTCTACCCTAGACCCTCTACCCTAGACTCCAGACCTGAGATGCGGATTTTCGTTCGGCATTCACCACCCGATACGCGCCATTTGCCGTTTACAGATTAATATCCCCCGCCAAGGCGGCGCGACGCTAGAATCCTCCTATTGACAGGGAGGACCTCGCGGTGACGTGCCACACTAAATCAGGCTGGGCGTGGATGGGATCGGTCCTGCTGCTGACTCTACCTTTTATTCTGGCCGGCCCGGCGGCGGGCCAGGAACAACCTGCGGACAAGGAATATCGCGTGCTGCAAGAGCGAGAGGATCGGCTGCTGGTGGTTTTGCCCAATCGCATGATCGTGATGGTCCAGGAACTGAAGACCACGCCGGTGGTTTCCGCCCAGGTGTGGGTGAAGACCGGCTCGATTTATGAGCAGGAACACGTGGGGGCGGGGCTGTCGCATTTCTTAGAGCATCTGCTGGCGGGCGGAACAACCTCCACCCGCAGCGAAGAGGAGAGCAATCAGATTCTCGGGCAGATCGGGGCCCAGACCAATGCGATGACGGGGCTGAACACCGTCAGCTATTACATCAACACCACCCGGCCCTATGCCGGCACGGCGGTGGAGCTGCTTTCGGACTGGATGCAGAACAGCCTGATCACGCCGACGGAATTCGAGCGTGAACGGCAGGTGATCCAGAATGAATTCGACATGGGTCAGGGCGACCCCGGCAGAATCATGTGGAAGCTGACGCAGCAGGGAAGATATCAGGCGCACCCGGCGCGGCATCCGACGATCGGGTATCTGGATGAGTTCTTAAAGATCACGCGCGAAGAGATCGAGGCGTTCTATCACCGCATGTACGTGCCGAACAACATGGTCTTTGTGGTGGTCGGCGACGTGGACAAGCAGGCGGTGGTGGATCAGATCGCCGGCTTGTGGGGCAAAAAGCCGGCGGGGGAATTGCCCAAGCTGGCGTTTCCGCGTGAGCCGGAGCTGACGGGCCCGCGGAACCTGCAGGGCGTGGCGGACGTGCGGGCGCCGCGGCTGCGCCTGGCCTGGCCGGGCACGCAACTGGCGGAGGAAGGCGATTACGCGATGGATCTGCTGGCGCAGATTCTTGGCGGCGGCGAGTCGAGCAGGCTCAATCGCACCGTCCGCGATCAGGATCGGGCGGTCAACAGCATCGACGCGTATAACCTGAGCTTCTCCTGGGGTAAAGGCTACTTCGGCATCGACGCTGAAATCACCCCCCCCGCCCCCGGAAGTGCCCCCGCCCCCGCCCCCGCCCCCGGAAGTGCCCCCGCCCCCGCCCCCGCCCCCGGAAGCCCCGGAACCTCCGCAAGTGCAACTGCGGCGACGCAAAGTTCGGACGACAAGCAGCAGCATGAGCTGGCGATCAGTAAGGCCCGCGAGTTGATTCTCGAGCAAGTGCGGCTGTTGGCGGAAAAGGGTGTGTCGGGAGACGAACTGGCGCGGGCCAAGCGGCAGACGCTGGCGGCGGTGACGTTAAGCGCTCAGACGGCGCAGGGTTTGGCCAGTCGCTTGGGGGATGACGTGATTGCCATGGGCGATCCGGATTACCTAAGGCGCTATGCCCAGCAGATCCAGACCGTCACCGGCGAGCAAGTGCAGGACGTGGCGCGAAAGTTTCTAAAGGCGGAGCGGCTCATCACCGTGACGCTGCGGCCGACCAGCCCGGATCAGCCCATCACCACGCTCAAACGCAATGACGATGCGGCGACGCAGGCGAATTTGCCTTCGGATGCGCTGGAGCTGGATAACACCGCCTGGCTGGCGCGGCTCAATGATGCGTTAACCCGCGCCCAGAACGCCGCGGCACCGCCGGTGGTCGAGCGGCCGGTGCTTTACACGTTGCCCAACGGGCTGCGGGTGCTGATCGGCCGGAGCACGGTGGTGCCGGGGGTGGCGATGCAGTTTTATCACCTAGGCGGTCTGTTGGCGGATCAGCCCGGACGGGAGGGTTTGGCCAACGCCGCCGCCACGATGCTCATTAAAGGCACGGCCACGCGCACGGCGCAGCAGATTGCCAACGAAGTGGAAGACTTAGGGGCGGGCCTGGCCAGTTCGGGGGGCAACAACACGTTTTACGTGCAGGCGACCTGCCTTACCGAGGATTGGCCGAAGGTTTTGGAGCTGGTCAGCGACGTGGTGTTGCACCCGGCTTTTTCGGCGGAGGAATGGCAGAAGATTCAGCATCGCTTGCTGGCGGCTATTAACCGTCGCCTCGACCAGTGGAGCGGCGAACTGCGGACGCGATTCTTAGCGTCGTATTACGGCGGGCACGTGTGGGCGCAGGTGTCCGAAGGTCGGCGGGAAGCGGTGGCGTCGTTTAAGGCTGAGGAATTGGCGCAATTTCATCGCCAACACCTGGCGGCGTCGGAGGCGGTGCTGGCGATTGTCGGTGACGTGGACCCGAAGGAAGTTCTGGACGCGGTGACCAAGCTGTTCGCGGATCTGCCGGCCAAGCCGGAGGTGGAGTTCAATCCGCCGCAGCCGCAGGCGCCGGTGGCGCAGGCGAGGCAATTCCCCACCGACAAGCCTCTGGCGGCGGTGCAGATCGGTTTTGGCCCGGGGATCGTCCGATCCAGTCCGGATTACGCGGCGATGCAGGTGCTAAGCAAGGTGATCAGCGATTTTCCCACCGGCTGGTTGGAGCAGGCGCTACGCGGGCAAGGGAAGGGGCTGGCGTATGCGGTGGGGGCCAGTCAGGCGACAGGCTGGGTGCCGGGGTACTTCTGCCTGGTCTTTAATACCAAGCCGGGGGACGTGCCGGCGGCGCTGGCGGCGGCGGCGGAAGTGGTGCGGAAGGCCCGGCGTGGGGAAGTGAGCCCGGCGGAACTGCAGCGGGCCAAGGCGGCGGTGCTGACCGAGGAATTCTTAGGCAAACAATCCAACGCGGATCGCGCGGCCGAGGCGGCGCTGGACCTGCTCTATGGTTTGCCGGCCGATACGAGCGAGCAGTTTTTAAAAAGCGTGCAGAACATGACAGCCCAGGAGTTGCGCGCGGTGGTGGACAAGTATTTGAGGAATCCGGTGTTGACGGTGATTACGCACGAGGCGGTGCCGGAGGAGGCGCTGGCGAAAAACCTGGAAGCAGTAGGGGGCAAGCAGTGATCGGTGAACGAAGCGGTAGGGTTCAGCGGGAGATCGCTGTGCGAGCCAATAGAACAGGGTCTAGGGTCTAGGGCAGGGAGAAGGATACACTCGACATTGCCCTCAAAGCCGGCCCCGCATTTCCATGCGGGGCTGTGTCTATTTTTTCCAGACGAATTTGCCGCGGCGGGTGGCGATGTGGCGTTTGTTGGCGGCCAGGTGATCGAGAATGTGGAAGACCGCCTCGGCTTGGTCGGGTTGCCCGAGGCGTTGGGCGATTTGATCAGCGGTGGCGGGTTGCGCGTCGGCCTGCAGGGCGGCGACGACTTTCTTTTGTAGATCCAAGACGGCGGCGGCGGCTTTCTTGCCGGCTTCGACGCCGGGCTGGTGGTAGGCGTTGATGTGCACCAATTCCGCGTAGAAACCGACCGCGCGTTCGTACAGGGCGATCAAGGCGCCCAAGGCCCGGGCGTCAAACTTTTCGAGCGTCAGCGTGATCGACCCGCGCCCGCTTTCAAATAGAGCCTGGCGGGTGCCCTGCCAGAAGCCGTTGAGGTAGTCGCCGCTGGTCGTGCCGGGCTCGACGGGTTGCTCCAAGCGTGCGGCAGGGCCCATGCGGTCCTGCAGAACAACGATGAAGGTGACGAAGAAATCGTCCAGGCCGTCGCGCAATTGCTGAACAAAGGCGTGTTGGTCAGTGGAGCCCTTGTTGCCGAAGACGGTTAAGCCCTGCAGGACGTCGTGCCCGTCCAGGTCGCGGTTCTTGCCCAGCGATTCCATGACCAGCTGTTGCAGGTAACGGGAAAGAAGCAGGAGGCGATCTTTGTAGGGCAGGATGACCATCTGTTTTTCGCCTTTGCCGGCCGTGGCAAAGTGCCACATCAGGGCCAGGAGGGCGGCGGGATTGCGTTGGGCGTCGCGCTGGCGGGTGAGGCGGTCCATTTCCGCAGCGCCGTCGAGCAGGCCGGCGATGTCCAGGCCCTGGAGGGCGGCAGGTAACAGGCCGACGGCAGAGAGTACGCTGGTGCGCCCGCCGACCCAGTCCCACATGGGGAAGCGGTCGAGCCAGCCTTCCTTGACGGCCAGCTTGTCCAATTCCGAATCGCGCCCGGTGATGGCCACGGCTTGGGGGGCGAAGGCGAGCTTTTTGCGGGCAAAGGCCCACTGGGTTTCGAGCATGCCGTTGCGGGTTTCCTTGGTCCCGCCGGATTTGGAGATGACCAGCACGAGGGTGCTTTTGAGCTTGCCGGCCAGGCGGGACAGCTCGCGGTCAAAGCCGTCCGGATCGGTGTTGTCCAGGAAGTGAGGGGTAAGCTTGTCCTTCTTGCCGGCCAAGCCGCCGAGGGCGTCGGCGACCAGTTGCGGGCCTAAGGCGCTGCCGCCGATGCCGACGACCAGCACGTCGGTGAATTTCTTGGCGGTGGGAGGTTTGATCTGTCCGGAGTGGACTTTGGCGGCGAAGGCGGAAACGCGCTGAATGGTTTGTTCAATTTCCCGGGCGATGTCGTCCTGGGGGGCGAGGTCGGGCGCGCGCAGCCAGTAGTGCCCGACCATGCGTTTTTCGTCGGGGTTGGCAATGACGCCGGATTCGAGTTGGGCCATGCCGTCGAAGGCGAGGGCGGTTAGGTCAGCCATCTGGGCAAAGAACTCGGGGCTGAAGGTCATCCGCGAGATGTCCAGGCGCAGGCCCAGGGAGGGGCAGGAGCAGAGGTATTGCTGGTAGCGTTGCCAGAGCAAGGATGGGTCCATGATGGGCGTTCCGTGTTAAGCCCACGAAGGGGGTGCGAGTGGGCTTGGTTGATCCGATTTTCATATTCCGATGCGTACCCCCCGGCAGAGCCGGGGGCTGATCCCAACCTCCAAGGCCGGCCCCGCATTTCCATGTGGGGCTATCCCCGGAAGTGCCCCCCCCGGAAGTGTTTTGTCTTGCCCCAATTCCTAATCCCCACTCGTTCTACTCGGCGATCTGCACCAACAGGCGGTGGCGTTGGCCGGTCTGGGGGTCGATGAGTTCAGCTAAGACCAGTTGCTGGGCTTTTTCCGGGGCCAGGAAACCGGCGATGGGGAAGCATTCGCCGTGCTGGTTGGTGAATTTCTTTAAGGACAGGCGGTTGTTCTTGGTGGAGCCGATGTCGATGCGGACGGCTTCGCCGACGTATTGCTGGTTGAGCCAGAGCGTGGCGTTCTGATAGGAGCGGGGGGTGCGATTAATCAGGCGAATGTGGGACTTGCCGCGTTCGACGACGATGTCCAGGTCGTCGCCCAGGGGCGCGTCCTTGGGGTAGGTGAGGCTGGCGAGCTTGGCGGCGACTTTTTCGTCAGCCTTGGGTCGGGGGTTGGCGCAGCTGGGGGTTAAGGCGGCCAGGAGGATCAGGGAGGCCAGCAACCAGTTTTTTTTCATGGCAAGGTCCTGTGGGCAAGAAGGCCCGGGCGATTTGGGCCGAGGCTGGTATTTGCCAGCTTATAATGACCCCGATGGCTTCGATCGGCAACCTCACGCTTGATGCTCCCTTTTTCCAGGCTGGCCTGGCCGGCTATTCCGACGCGGCTATGCGCTTGGTGGCCCGCCGGCATGGGTGTCCCTATTGCGTGACCGAGGCCATGCTGGACGTGTTCCTGATCAACGGCGGCAAGGGGTTAAAAGAGGTGGAATTGGACCCGGAAGACCACCCGATTGCCGGGCAATTGATGGGTTCGCACCCTAAAGAAATCGCCCAAGCAGCGAAAATATTGGTGAATTTAGGCTACGACGTGATCGACGTGAACATCGCCTGCCCGGTGAAGAAGGTTAGGCGGCGCAGCCGGGGGGGGCACCTGCTCTGCCGGCCGGACGACGCTGTGGCGGTGCTGGAGGCGGTGCGGGAGGCGGTGCCCTCGGAGGTGCCGGCGACCGTGAAGCTGCGGCGGGGGACGGACGATTCGGCGGAGGCGGAACGGGATTTCCACAAGATTTTCCAGAAGGTCATGGAATTGGGGTATGCGGCGGCGACGGTGCACCCCCGGAGCGTGGAGCAGAAGTACCTAGGGCCGTCGCGGTGGGAGTTTTTGCGGGAGTTGGTCAAGCAGTACGTGCCGCGACGAACCGTCCCCGCAATCCCATGCGGGGCTACCGATGCCGGCCCCATCGTTCCAGGCGGGGCTGACGCGTTTCAGATTTTCGGGTCGGGGGATATTTTCGCGGTGGAAGACATTTTTCGGATGATTGCCGAGACGGGGGTGGCGGCGGTGTCGGTGGCGCGGGGGTGCATCGGCAATCCGTGGATTTTCGCGCAGGCCAGGGCGCTGGCGAACGGCGATCGGGAGGGAGCGGGGCGTGGGCCGAGCATCGCCCAGCAGCGGCAGGTGCTGCTGGAGCACTTTGAGCTTTCCTGCCGGTTGCACGGCGAGAGAAAAGCGTCCATGACCATGCGCAAATTCGGCATCAAGTTTTCGCGGCACCATCCTGAATCAGAGGCGGTGGCCAAGGCGTTTATCGCCGTGCACAACTCCTCGCAGTGGCGCGCGGTGGTGGATGAGTTTTATGGCGGGGCGGAGATGAACGTGGCAAATCAGCGATTGGGGTAAGAGCGCATCTGATGCGGAAAGCGCCGCTGCCTGGGGCCTTGGTTTCTCATATCAAGTCAGCCTTATGCACTCTTGCTTAGCAGGTCATTTTGCCGGATGATTTGCTCTGGTTTGCGGGCGATCGTTTTCCCTCCTGGCACAAGGATGGCGCATGGCGACGGAGATTCTTTCGAGCTTCGAGTGCGGCGACACCACGATCCAGTATCGCATCACGCCGCCGGGCAAGAACCGCAACGTGGGGCTGTGGATGGTTCCGTCGCCCCTGGCGTCAAGGGTCGCGGTGCGGCGGGAGATACTGCCGGACTGGCACATGCCCTGGGAGGCGGGGCCGTTTTTCCTGGACAGTCTGGCCCACGTCAAGCGCGTGGGCGATGCTTACGCGGGGGGGTTTACGCAGGGCAGGACGCTGCGGCCGTCGGCGATGTTCAATGAGTTTAAATTCGTCGCGCAGCGCGTGGCGGAGGAGCAGGGGGGCCAGCGGATTACCACGGAGCTAAAGAGCGCGCGCGGCGACGCGGTGATTCATGAATTGTGGTGGCACGGTGGGGATCAGGCGGTGCGGGTGCGGACGACGTATGAGAACCGCACGGACAAGCCCATCGGGCTGGAGATGCTGACGAGTTTCAACCTGGGGGGCATTTCGCCGTTGGCTGCGGACGATGCGCCGGAGAGATTGTGGCTGCATCGGCTGCGGTCGTATTGGAGCGTGGAGGGGCGACTGGTCAGTGAGCCCATTGAGCAATTGCACTTGGAGCGCTCGTGGACGGGGCACGCGGTGGGGGCCGAGCGGTTCGGGCAGGTGGGGTCGATGCCGGTGCGCGGGTTTTTCCCGTTCGTGGCGGTGGGGGACAAGGCGGCCAACGTGTTGTGGGGGGCGCAGCTGGCGTGGGCGGGTTCGTGGCAGATGGAGCTTTACCGGCAAGATGATTGCCTGAGTGTCAGCGGCGGGTTGGCCGACCGGGAGCTGGGGCATTGGACCAAGACGATTCAGCCGGGCGAAAAACTGGCTTCGCCGGTGGCGATGCTCGCTTGCGTGCAGGGCGATATGGACGACCTGTGCGGACGCCTGACCAACTTGCAGCAGGCGGCGGCGGAGCAGCAGCCGGAAGTGGAAAAGGACCTGCCGATTTGTTTCAACGAATGGCCGGCCACGTGGGGCAAGCCGACGCACGAGGTGATGGTGCAGCTGGCGGACAAGCTTAAGGACACGGGGGCGAAGTACCTGGTGATCGATGCCGGCTGGTTTAAGAGTGAAGAAGGCGGCGACTGGAACGGCGGCTTGGGCAGCTGGGTGCTCAATGAGAAGGTTTTTCCGCATGGGTTGGCGGCGGTGGCCAAGGCGATTCGTGAGCGCGGGTTGATTCCGGGGCTGTGGTTTGAGTGGGAAGTGGCGTCGGAAGGCATGGCTGGGCGGCCGGAGCTGGTGCCGCATTTTTTGCAGCGTGACGGCAGGCCGCTGCGTTCGGGCGGGCGGGTGTTCTGGAACCTGCAGGACCCGTGGGTGGTGGATTATCTGACCACGCGGATGATTGACGTGTTGGGCGGATGCGGGTTCGGGTATCTGAAGGTGGACTATAACGACCACATCGGCATCGGCTGCGACGATCCGGACTCGCAGGGCGAGGGTTTGCGCAAGCACATCGAGGCGGTGTACCGATTTTTCCAGCGGATCCGCGAGCGCCTGCCGGACCTGGTGATTGAAAATTGCGCTTCCGGCGGGCATCGGCTGGAGCCATCGCTGCAGGGGATGACGGCGGTGGGCTCGTTTTCCGATGCCCATGAAGTCAAGGAAATTCCGATTGTGGCGGCGAATCTGCACCGGGCGATATTGCCGCGGCAGTCGTTGATCTGGGCGGTGTTGCGCAAGAGCGATTCGCAGCGGCGGATGATTTATTCGCTGGCAGCCACGTTCTTGGGGCGGATGTGCCTTTCAGGGGACATTCTGGATTTCACGGACGCCCAGTGGGCGACGTATCGGTCGGCCTGCGATTTGTACCGGCGGGTCTGGCCGATCATCAAGCATGGATTTTCCCGCCGTTATGGGGAGACGGGCAAATCGTATCGTTATCCGCGCGGCTGGCAGGCGGTGGTGCGGGTGGCGGAGAATCGCCGCGAAGCCCTGGTGGTGGCGCACTCGTTCGCCCAGCCTTTGCCGGAGTGTCTGGACCTGCCTTTGCCTGAAGTCGGCTCATGGCGGATCATGGAGGAATGGGGCGGTGCCGGCGCCACGCTGGAGGGGGTGCGTCTGAAGGTGCCTTTGGCCGGCGAGTTTGATGCGCGGGTGCTGCACCTGCGGGCCTGACCGGGAGAATCGACCCGGGGAGGGAGTTGCCATGCCCGACAAGGTTCTACGTGAAATCACGGTGGCGCATCGGCACTTGCCGCGACTTTGGGTGGAGGGCGACCCGGGGCCGTTTTCCTGTGATTTATCCCTGCAGGTGCTGGAAGCCAATCTTTATCTGATCCGGTTGGTCCTGGCGGCGCCGACGCCGGCCGAGCCGCCGAAGCTGCTGGTGCGCTGGGACCGTCCGCTGATGGACATCATCGGCTTCTGGCACCCGCTGGCCGGCAGCGAGCGCGGGGTGTCGCATCGTTGGGGGCCCGGGTTGCGTTCGCGCAACACGCAGGGGGCGCCGGTGATCTGCAATTACAGTCAGCATGGCGTCAACAGTCTGACGTTCGCCTGCTCGGATGCTTTGAATCCGCTGCAATTAAAGGCCAGCATCAACGAGCGCACCGCCTATTACAATTGCCGCGTCGATCTTTTCCCTGAGCCTCATGCGCCCATCCGCAGTTATGAGCTGTTCATCCGCATCGATCTGCGCGAGATTCCTTACTACCAGGCACTGGAGGACGTTCAGAAGTGGTGGGCCGGCCAACCCGGCTATGCGCCCAGTCCCGTGCCGGATGTCGCCCGCCGGCCGATGTATTCCACCTGGTACAGCTTTCATCAAAACTTGGTCGAAGAGGACGTGCTGACCCAGTGCCGGCTGGGCAAGCACATGGGCTGCGACGCGATCATCCTTGACGACGGCTGGCAGACCACCAACAACCAGGGGTATTACCACTACGTGGGCGAATGGGAGCCGCAGCGGCTGCCGAAGATCAAACAGCTGGTCGAAAAGGTGCATCAGCTGGACATGAAGTTTCTGCTCTGGTACTCGGTGCCCTTTGTCGGCGAGCGCACCAAGGCATTTAATCAGTTCAAAAACCAGCAGCTTTACCATGATCAGCACTTGGGCTGCGCGGTGCTGGACCCGCGTTTTCCCCAGGTTCGCCGCTACCTGATCGACACCTTTGTCCATGCGGTGCGGGCCTGGAATCTGGACGGTTTGAAGCTCGATTTCGTGGATAGTTTTGATCCGTCCCGGCAGGTTCCCCTGCAGACCGGACAGGGTCGGGATGAGGACTCGGTGGCGGTGGCCAGCGATCGGCTGCTGACGGACCTGATGACCCAATTGCGGGCGGATCGTCCGGACATCATGGTCGAATTCCGCCAGAGCTACATCGGCCCGCTCATGCGCAAATACGGCAACATGTTCCGCGCGGCGGACTGCCCGAACGACGCGCTGAACAATCGCATCCGCATCGTGGACGTGCGGCTGCTCTGCGGGCGGACCGCGCCGCATGCGGACATGCTGATGTGGCACGTCTGGGAACCGGTGGAATCGGCAGCCCTGCAACTGCTTAATGTTCTGTTTGCCGTGCCGCAGATTTCCGTACGCCTGGAGCATATGCCTGCTTTTCACGCCCGCATGCTGCAGTTCTGGCTGGGCTGGTGGCGTCGCCACCGCCAGCTGCTGCTGGACGGGCGATTCATGCCCCAGAGCCCGGAGCTGCTCTATCCGATCATTCAGGCGGCCAACGAGGAGGAGTGCGTGGCGGTGATCTATGCGGACATGGTGATCCGCCCGGCCCATCCGGAGGCGAATATGCTGTTGCTGGTCAACGCCACCCGCAGACCAGGGTTGGTCGTGGACCTACCGGTGGAGACCGGCCGGCGACGTTTGCGAATCTACAGCTGTATGGGGGATTTGACGCTTGATCAGCAGGTGAAATTGCCGGCCGGCCTGCACACGTTAAATGTCCCGTCCGCCGGCGTGGCGGAATTGACGGTCGAATAATCGTAGTTCGGGACGGCGGTTTTGGGATCGCTACCAGTCGGGATTGCGGCACTCGTTGCCTCGCCCCCCTCGGTAGCCGCCGCCGACGGGAACGTCGTTTTGCCAATCGGTGATCATGGTGGCTTGCCGGCCCTGGTTCTGGTGGCGGGGCTCGGCGGTTTGCCGGGTGTTTGAGGCCAGCCAAAGAAGACTTCCGATCAGCAGCACGGCCGAGGCAAGCACCGCGACCCCGGCCAGGCAGCGGACGCGATCGGTCGGCACGTGGGCTCCCTGCGGGACAGCGGTCCGATACACCGTGTTGCACACCCAGTTCCAGTTCAAGGTCAGATGCAGGCCCAACAAGCCGAGCATCGTCATCGCCAGCCAGAAGTGAATGTCGCCCCATTCGTGACGGGTCCAGCCCAGGACGGCGGCGGAACGACTTCCCTGAGGCAAAACCCAGTAAAGCATCAGACCGGTGGTTAACAGACACACGCCCGTGACTAAAAGCGATCCATCCACCCATAAGTGAGTTGTCCGCCGGTTCATGGCTGACTCCTGGGTCTTTGGCCCATTTTGAAGAATAACTTGTTCATCCAGCGCATTTTCAGCCCGTTATCTGGGAGAATAATAGCCCAAAGAATAGGGGCCTTCGCATGGATAACGGCTAAGTCTGTATTCTTATTGCTCTGATTTGTTGTTTTATGATAAGACGGGATTTGCAGTTCCACGCGCCAAACCGACAATCACTGCCACCATGATCCGTCTGGCAGTGGTTGGTGACATTCACGCGTATCGTTTGTGGGTTGCGCCCTGGCAACTGCTCGGTAAGCGGTTTTTGGGGCAATCCAATCTCTGGCTGCGGCGCCGCCATCAATTTTCGCCGGCCCCCTTGTCCATGGTGGTTCAGCGGGTGGCGGCTATTCGTCCGGACCTGATTCTTTTTTCCGGCGACCTGTCCACCACCGCGTTGCCGGGCGAATTCGCGCAGGCGGCTGATATATTTCGCCCGTTGCTCGAGCGGTTTCCTTGCCTGATGGTGGCGGGCAATCACGATCGTTACACCTACAGGTCCTGCCGGCGGCGGAGCTTAGAGCAACAGTTTGGGCGCTACATTCCCGACGCGTTTCCCCATCTAAAAGCCATCGGCCCGCGCTGGCAATTATTGGCTTTGGATTCGGCTGTGCCGCGTTTGCTGACTTCCCGTGGCCGCCTGGGCGAGGCGCAGATTCGGGCTGCGGAAGAGAACCTGCGCTCACTGGACTGCTCCCAGGGCTTGGTGACGCTCTGCCACTACCCGATTTTTACCCCCGTCTCCGTGCATCCCCGCTGGGAGCATCGTCTGGCGGATGCGCCGCGGTGGGTTAAGGCCATGGAAACCGCCCGCCAGGAAGGGCGCTGGCCTGGACGAATGGTTTATGTGCATGGGCATATTCACGAGCCATGGTGCCATCAGGTGCCGGAGGGACCGCTGCAGGGCTTAGTCGACCTGAACGCGGGGTCTCCCAGCCGCTTGAGCTACGGATACAGACTAGGACAAGGCTTCTGGGAATTGCAGTTGCCCGACGACCCGGGGCAGACGCTGACCTGCGTTCATCACCGGCCGGTGAGTCACGGCGATGACGGGTGGATTACCCAGGCGAAAGTTATCGGCCCTGAAATACCGTGCGCTTCGGCGACGGCTCCGACTGGCTCGATCCCGCCAAGCAACCGATAAAATGCCATGGGTACAGGCTCGATCCGCGGGCTGGGAGGGACTGAGGCTGGGCGCACGGGGCGGGCCGGCGGATGGATGGGGTGGAGAGTTAAGAAAAGACGAGGACAACTATGTGTGGAATTGTGGCTTATGTGGGTAATCGCCAGGTGACGGCGTTGTTGATCGAGGGGCTTAAGCGCCTGGAATACCGGGGTTACGATTCGGCCGGCGTGGCGGTGGTGACCACGGGCGGCATTAAGATCGGCCGCACGGTCGGGCGCGTGAGTGTGCTGGAAAACCACGTTGCGGAAACCGGCGGATTTGACGGCAACCTGGGCATCGCCCACACCCGCTGGGCCACGCATGGCCCGCCTACCGAAGCCAACGCGCACCCCCACTGCGGCACCACACGCGACGGACAAACCGTGGCGTTGGTGCACAACGGCATCATTGAAAATTACGCAGCCCTGAAAAAATATCTCACCGACAAGGGCCACCAGTTCACTTCGCAGACGGATACGGAAGTGTTGGCCAAGCTCATCGCTGAGCTGTATCAGGGCAATCTGGAGCAGGCGGTGCAGGCGGCGTTGCACGAAGTGACGGGCGCGTATGCCATCGCGGTGGTGACTGATGCCGAGCCGTACACGCTGGTTTGCGCCCGCAAGGGGTCGCCCTTGATCATTGGCATCGCGGACAACAGCTATGTGGTGGCGTCGGACGCTTCGGCGATCATCAGTCACACCTCGCAGGTCATCACGCTCGACGACTATCAGGTGGCCCGTCTGCACGCTGAGCCTAAGGACGCCCGCAACCCCGGCAACGGCTGGAACGCGGATTTTCGCACCACGACCATTGACAACGTGCTGGTGTCGCGCGAGATCAGTCAGCTGGACATGGACCTGCAGCAGATCGAGCTGGGCGGCTACGCGCACTACATGCTCAAGGAAATCATGGAGCAGCCCGAAGCCATTCGTAATTGCCTGCGCGGGCGCATCGACCAGCGCGAATGCCGGGTGGTACTCGGCGGCCTGGCCAAACACACCCGCGAATTGGTGCGGGCCAAGCGATTTCTCTTTACCGCCCAGGGCACGGCCTATCACGCGGGGTTAATTGCCGAATATCTGTTTGAAGACTTGGTGAAAGTGCCGGCCCGCTGCGAATACGCCAGCGAATTTCGCTATCGCAACCCGATCATCGAAGACAGCACCGTGGCCATCGCCATCAGCCAGTCCGGCGAGACGGCCGACACGCTGGCGGCTTTGCGCGAGGCTAAGGAACGCGGGGCGCTGGCGCTGGGAGCGGTGAACGTGGTGGGCTCGACCATCGCCCGCGAAACGGATGCCGGCGTGTATCTGCACGTGGGGCCGGAGATCGGCGTGGCGTCGACCAAGGCGTTTGTGGGCCAGGTGCTGGTGCTGACCATGCTGGCCCTGTACATCGGCAAGCGGCGATTCCTGTCCGATCCGGTGGTGTCGTCGTATCTGCGCGAACTGGATAAGCTGCCGGATTACATCGCTCGTGTGTTGGAGCAGTCGGACCACGTGCGGGATTGCGTGCAGCGGCACATTCACCGCGACAACTGGCTGTTTCTCGGTCGCGGCTACAACTACCCCGTGGCTTTGGAAGGGGCGCTCAAACTTAAGGAAATCTCTTACATTCACGCCGAGGGCATGCCGGCGGCGGAGATGAAGCATGGCCCGATCGCGCTGATCGACAAGGGCATGCCGGTGGTGTTCCTGGCCACGCAGGGTTCGCAATACGAGAAGGTCATTTCCAACATCGAGGAAGTGCGGGCCCGCGGCGGCAGCATTCTGGCGGTGGCCACCGAAGGCGACAGCGTCATCGAACGCTATGCCCAGTCGGTGTTCTATGTGCCCGCCCTGCCCGAAGCGCTGCAACCGCTGGTGGCGGTGATCCCGCTGCAGCTGTTGGCGTATCACGCGGCCGTGCTCCGCGGCCACGACGTGGACAAGCCGCGCAATCTGGCCAAGAGCGTCACGGTGGAGTAAGTTGTGGGCGCAGAATGACGCTGACCGGCCCCGAGAGATTCCTGATGCCCGCCACGAAATACCACCAAGGTAAATTCCCGCCTGCTTCATTGGATTTGCATCGCTTGTGGCCGTTGATCGGACCGGCACATGCGGCGGTAGCACGATATGAGGGCGTTCTGCATGGCATTCCCAATGCCAATGTGCTTCTGACGCCCCTGACGACACAGGAAGCGGTGCTGTCGAGCAAAATCGAGGGCACACAGGCGACCTTCGGTGAGGTGCTGGAATTTGAAGCGGCTGGAGAGGCAGTTGGCGGAGAGAAACGAGATGACATTCAGGAAGTGCTCAACTACCGAACTGCGTTACGGCATGCGATCAAGTTGATGGATAAGTTGCCATTATCGCAGAGGTTGGTGAGAGAATCACACAAGGTGTTGATGCAGGGAGTGCGAGGGCAAAACAAAACACCAGGCGAATATCGGCGAATCCCCAACTGGATCGGATCGCCAGGTTGTGCGGTGGAGGCGGCTCGATTTGTGCCGCCACCCGCGGATTGCTTACCCGAGGCGATGTCCCAATGGGAGAAATATTTGCATGGTGACGCACCGGATAAACTAGTCCAGTTGGCCATCCTGCATGCGGAATTTGAGGCAATTCATCCCTTCCTGGACGGCAACGGGCGTCTGGGGCGATTGCTGGTACCGCTGTTTCTGGTAGACAAGAAATTATTGTCGAGTCCGAATTTTTACGTCAGCGCCTTTTTAGAGGCGAATCGGGAGGAATATTACGATCGTCTGCTGGCAGTTTCGCGTGATGATGATTGGACGGGTTGGTGCGCGTTTTTCCTTAAGGCGATGATCGTGCAGGCGGCAGGCAATGAGGCCAAGGCAAAAGCGATTTTGGAGTTGTACCGTAGGAAGAAAGAATGGATCGCGGAATTGACCCATTCGCACCACGCGGTTAAGGCTTTGGATTGGCTCTGTAGAAAACATCTCTTTGTTCGGCGCCTGTTCGCTGGCGCGAGCGGTGGGAGGATGATATACCAGGGTCCATGAGCACGACCAGCAAATCGCCAAGGAAGGTGCTGCTGGTGGCGTACGC
>JADZCD010000007.1 GCA_020851735.1 Phycisphaeraceae bacterium | reverse complement strand
TGGAAGCAGGTCCGGGTCATTCCGGTCCAACGTCTGACCGGAACCAGGGACCAGTACCTTTAACCCCGCCCCATGTGTAACCTATGTATCCTATACACCTGTTACCCATGTCCCTTGAATGAACACTACGCTTAGCCCCAGCCACCCGGCACCATGGTCCGCGAAGCATCCGATCAACCGGCGATTGCCGTCAACCGGCGGCTGCCTGCCCTTCCACCCTTTCGTAAAAGTGCAGGACCATGCTGCCGTAGGCGTGGGTGTCGGGGCCTAAAAGTCCGGGGACGGCGGGGCCTGGCACGCGATCTTTGGTGCGCAGGACCAGAATGCCGCCGATGACCAGGGCTTGGCCTAAGTCAGCCATCAGCTTCACCAGCGCGTCCCAGGTTTTTTTGTCGGCAGCCATGGCGTAGGGAGGATCGCAGAACGCCAAATCCACGGGACGGTGAGGCAAGAGCACCAGCCAATTGCTCCACAAGGCGTCCATGCCCAAAACCTTGGCTTGCGCGGTCAGGCTCAGAAGATTGAGGTTCTCTTCCAGAAGTTCGCGGGAGGGGCGATGCTTTTCCACGAAGGTGCAGTGCTCCGCTCCTCGCGAAAGGGCTTCCAGGCCCAGGCTGCCGGTCCCGGCGAAAACGTCCACGACGTGCCCGCGCCCGGTGACGCCCATGGCCATCAGGCGATCAAACAAGGCTACCTTCACACGATCGGTGATCGGGCGGGTGACCAACTGACTGTCATTTTTCTTTTGATCGCCCTTGCCCAGCCGCTTGCCGCCCTTCTTCCCTTTCTTTTGGCCAGGGACGTATTCGGCCAGGTCCTCGATTTCTCCCTCCCAGGCCACAGACTCCTCACCGTCCTGAGAAGTCATGTCGTCCGGCAGGGTTTTTCCCTCCGGCGGGTGTTTCGCTTTCGGCGGGTGTTTGGCTTCCGGGGGCGGGGGCGGGGGAAATTTCTCATCCGGGGGCGGCGGAGGCGACAGAATAGTCCGGCCACGATGAATGCCAGCGATAATTCTCATAGCCCTTATTGAATACGATACCGCCCACGTCGGCAACGCGCGCCCCGGAAGTGGGGTACAGGGTACGGGGTACAGGGTACAGGGTACAGGGTACAGGGTACGGGGTGCGGGGTGCGGGGTGCGGGATACAGGGTACGGGGTACGGGGTACAGGGTACGGGGTACGGGGTACAGGGTACGGGGTCGCATTCGACATTCGTCATTCGTCATTCGCCATTCCCCTCCCCCCTTCCCGCCCGTTGCGTTTGCCCACTACGCGCCCTTTGCACTACATTCCCTCACCATGACTCCAAGACGTACCAAGGCACGCCGCGCGAAATCCATGGCCAAACAGGCGGACCGGTTCGCCTTATATCAGCAGGCGGTGCAGGAACCGGAACACGAGGTGGCTTTTCTGGACCGCATCTTCCGCCGGCAGTTTGCGCGCCCAGCCACGATTCTGCGCGAGGATTTCTGCGGGGCGTTTTCGGTCTGCTGTCATTGGGTCCGCGGCCGGCCGAATCGCCAGGCCATCGGGGTGGATCTGGATCCGAAGGCTCTGGCGTGGGGCAAGCAGCACAACTTAGCCAAGCTGCCGATCGCGGCCCAAGAGCGCATCACGCTGCTTAAGCGCGACGTCCGCCGGGTGGCGGGGACCAAGGCGGACATCGTGGCGGCCCAGAATTTTTCGTTCTTTACGTTCCACACCCGCAGGGAGCTGTGCTCTTACTTCCGGGCAGCCTATCGCAATCTGGGGCCCCAGGGCATGCTGGCCCTGGACATCATGGGCGGTTACGAGACTTTTAAGGAAGATTTACGCGAGACCCGCCGCTTGCGGAACTTCCGCTATCAGTGGGAACAGGCCCGCTTTGATCCGATCTCGCATCGCGGCACGTTCAACATTCACTTTCTGTTCCCCGACGGCAGCGAAATACCCAAGGCCTTTACCTATCACTGGCGGCTGTGGACGATTCCCGAAATCCGCGAGCTGCTGGCCCAGGCGGGTTTCCCCCGCAGCGACGTCTACTGGGAAGGCACGAATCAGAAAACCGGCAAAGGCAACGGCGTCTTCCGCACCCGCCAAAAAGCCCCCAGCGACCCGGCCTGGATCGCGTACATCATTGCGATCAAAAAGTGATGGAGGGGGATTGGGGGTTGGGGATTGGGGATTAGGGGTTGGGGAGAGACAAGGCCGAATGTGGTATGCGGGATTACCGACTTTTTATTCCTGATGCGATAGACGCGAATTACCCCTGTGCATCGGCTTCCAAGCCCCGGATCCCGTGACCCGAAACCCGGAACCCGTCTGATATTCGGCATCTGGCATTTTGTCCCCCTCGCCCCCGGAAGTACCCCCGGAAGTACCCCCACCCCTTAGCCAAATCGGCTCCTGCATGGTAAAAAAAGACTTTCCGACTCCCGGCTGACCATCGAAAGCTTCCCTCCTATGAAATACCAAGGACCACGCGGCACTCGTGACTTCTACCCCGCCCAGATGGCCTGGCGCAACACCCTGACCAGCGCCTGGCGGAAGGTGGCGATTCGCAACGGGTTTGAAGAGATCGACGGCCCGACGTTTGAACTGCTGGACCTCTACAAAGTCAAGAGCGGCGAGGGGATCGTCAGCGAACTGTTTCACTTTGAGGATCGCGGCGGCCGCGAGTTGGCGCTGCGCCCGGAATTCACGCCCACGCTGGCCCGCATGGTGGCGGCCGAGGCCAATTCCCTGCCGCGGCCCATCAAGTGGTTCTGCATTCCCAACTGCTGCCGGGCGGAACGGCCCCAGCGCGGACGGCTGCGCGAATTTCTGCAGTGGAACGCGGACGTGATCGGCTCAGACCAGCCGGTGGCGGACGCCGAGTGCATTTTTCTGCTGGTGGACCTCTTGGCGGAACTGGGGCTGCGGCCCGAGCACGTGCACGTCAAGATCAGCCACCGTCAGACGGTCCGTCACATCCTGGCCAAGCTGGGCGTGCCGGAGGACAAAATGCTGGCGGCCTTTGATCTTCTGGACCGCCGCGACAAGCTGCAGCCCGCGGAATTCACCGCCGGAGCCGCCCAACTGGGACTGGATACGTTCGCGGTCGAACGCTTTGAGCAGATGTGCCGGCGCAAATACCCAGCTGACGACCTGGCCCACCTCTGCCGATCCATCGGCCTGGACGGGCACTTAAAAGACCTGGAAATTCTTAACGAGCAGCTGCGGGCGTTCGGCATCACGCCCTGGTGCGAATACGACCTGGGCATCGTCCGCGGGCTGGCGTATTACACGGGCGTGGTGTTTGAGGTTCACGAAGTCAGCGGGGCTGAACGCGCCATGGCCGGCGGGGGGCGGTACGACCAGCTCATCGAACTCTTCGGCGGGCCGTCGCTGCCGGCCGTGGGATTCGGCATGGGCGACGTGGTGCTGACCAACGTGCTGTACGACAAGGGGCTGATCCCCGAAAACGTGCTGCCCAGCCCGGATGTTTTTGTCGTGCCGGCCAGCGAACAGGCCGTGCCGCGGATCACGCCGCTCGTCGCCGAGCTGCGCCGGCAGGGAATTCACGCGCGCTTCAGCTACAAGACCACGCTCAACGTCGGCAAGCTGCTTAAGGAAGCCAGCACCGTCCAGGCGGCATACGCCTTGATTCTTGACGACCGTTCGGCCGGTGGTATCGTGAGCCTTAAGAACCTCCGCAGCGGCGAACAGCGCGATCTGCCCCTCTCGGAAGTGCCCGCGGCCGTCATGCGGAACAAGTAATCCGTCGTCCACGTCGAAAAAAAAGGAGCGTCAACGAGCCAACACTCAGCCTACACCAAATCGCTTAATCCCTAATCCCCAACTCCTAATTCCTAACTCCTAACTCCTACTCCCCCTCCCATGGCTCAAAGACGATTCCATTACGACCTGGCGTTTGAAACCTATCTTCGCGAACGCGCCATTCCTTATGTAGCGGTGGATGAAGCCAAGCGGGCCATCGCCGGCACCGGCCATGACGCGGGGCGGCAGAGCCTAAAGAGTTTTGACTTTGTCGTTTACGGGTCCGCGACGGGCCGAAATCTGCTGGTGGACGTTAAGGGCCGAAAACACGCGGCCGCTTCCGCGCGGGCCATGCAGAACTGGGTGACGCGCGACGACGTGGAGAGCCTGGTGAAGTGGGAAGGCATCTTCGGCAAGGACTTTGAGGGGGTGTTTGTTTTTCTCTATTGGTGCCTGCAGGGCCCGCCGGATTCCCTGTTTGGTGACATTTTGACAGCCCACGGGCGGAGTTATGCCCTCCTGGCCGTGCGTTTACGCGACTACCAGGCCGCCATGCGCCACCGCAGCACCCGCTGGGACACGGTTTCCCTGCCGGCGGCGGATTTCCAGAAATTGGCGGTGCCGTTAAAGGAACTTCTATAGTTCAACAAACCGCCAAGTTGCCAAGAGCGCCAAGAAAACCGCCAGGAAGAAGGTTTGAATAAAAGATCCGTGGCTTTCTGCCTCCATTAAACTTGGCGGCCTTGGCGTCATGGCGGTTATTCCTGTGCCACAGGCATTTTCTTAACTTTTCCCTTGCCCTGGCCGAAGAAGAGGGTATGCTCCATGAATTCCGCGGGTTTTTCGCTCCGGCAAGGACCGGGCGAAATGAAAAAAGAGGAATTGGCCGCCATGCCTTTTAGCATTCAGAGCGCTGCGATTATCATTACCCCTCCACGACCCCGGTAGGGCAGGCGATGGTGCACCGCGCAACTCCAAGCCCTGCCGACCGGCAGGGTTTTTTATTTTTGGTCCGGCGCCGGGCTTTTGAGAAAAGAAGAAGATCAGCCATGACCCAGCAGACAGGCGAGAAGAAAACCTACAAGGACACGCTCAACCTGCCCAAGACCGCTTTCCCCATGAAAGCCAACCTGGTGCAGAACGAGCCCGCTACGCTCAAACGCTGGCAGCAGCAGAAGCTCTACGAAAAGATCCGCCAGGCCAAGGCAGGCTCACCCAAATACGTCTTCCACGACGGCCCGCCCTACGCCAACGGGTCGATCCACTTAGGGCACCTTTTAAACAAGGTGCTCAAGGACCTGGTGGTGCGCTCCAAGACGATGGCTGGTTTCGACGTGCCCTATATTCCGGGGTGGGACTGCCACGGGCTGCCCATCGAGCACAAGGTCGTCAGTGAGCTGGGCGAAAAAGCCCGCGGCATGGTGCCGATGCAGATCCGCAAGCGCTGCTCCGACTACGCCCAGAAGTTCGTCAAGCTCCAGTCCGGGCAGATGCAGAGGCTGCTGACGACAGCGGACTACGACCACCCCTATCAGACCATGGCCGCTGACTACGAGGCAGCCGTGCTGGAGGCATTCGCTGACCTGGTGGACAAGGGCCTGGTCTATCGAGCCCTAAAGCCCGTGCACTGGTCAATTGAAAACCGCACCGCCCTGGCGGACGCGGAACTGGAGTATGAGGATCGGGAAGATACCAGCGTGTATGTGCTGTTCGAGGTGGAAAATGCCGCAAAACTGCCAAAAGACTTAAACGTTCCCCAAGACACGACGGTTTCCCTGATGATCTGGACCACCACGCCGTGGACGCTGCCGGCCAATATGGCCGTTGCTGTGGCGTCGCAGGCTGTTTATGGGCTCTATAGCTTCGAAAAACAAGGAAACACAAGCTGGGCTGTATTAGCAGATGCTCTGGCCGACAAAGTTCTTGTTGCCGGCGGAGCCAGCAATGTGCGGAAGCTCGGACAGTGTGATGGCCAGATATTGGCTGCGGCAGGAATTGCATATCGGCATCCATTTGCCAATCGCGTCAGCCCTGTTGTTTTCGCCCCCTACGTCACTCTCGAGGACGGCACAGGTTTGGTTCATACGGCTCCTGGTCATGGCGTTGAGGATTACCAAACCGGCCTGCAATGGGGATTGCGATTCGACAGCCATGACAGCGATTTCCGCCATGTAGTTTGTAGTGGGCTTCAAGGGAACAATAAAGGTCTTTTCCGCTTACCACCAGACATCTACTGCCCCGTGCGCGAGGACGGCACGTTTGACGACACCGTGCCGGCCTGGCTGCGCGGCAAGCTGATCTGGGATGCGAATAAACTCGTCGTCGATCACCTGCGCCAGAGCGGGCACCTGTTCTTCGATCACACGTTTACGCACAGCTACCCGCACGATTGGCGCGGCAAGTCGCCGGTGATCTTCCGGGCCACGGAGCAATGGTTTGTCGGCGTGGATCGGCCCACCGCGGCGGGCACGTTGCGCCAGCTCGGCGTGAAAGTCACCGGCCAGGACGTGAATTTCCTCCCCGGCTGGGGCCGCAACAGAATGCGCGGCATGCTCGAGTCCCGCCCGGACTGGTGCGTGAGCCGGCAACGCGCCTGGGGCTTGCCGATCCCGGCGTTCTATCCGCCTTCAGGTTCAGCCCTCGGCTCTGCCGGGGGGTACGAGGACGTCAAGGCAGGGCCGCTGCTGACCGCCGCCAGCGTGCGCGCGGTGGCTGACGTGGTCCGGCAGAAAGGGTCTGACGCGTGGTTCAATCTTCCGCCCGAGGAATTGCTTAAGGGCTACAACCCCAGCACGGACCCCGGCGCCCCGGGCTGGCTGAAGGCCGGCGGAGTTTCGGCCCTGCCGTCGCTGCGCAAGTCCGCGGATATCTTCGACGTCTGGTTTGAGTCCGGCTGCTCGTGGAACGCGGTCGTCCGCCAGCATCTGGGGCCACAGAATTTTCCCACCGATCTCTATTTGGAAGGCTCCGACCAGCACCGCGGCTGGTTCCAGTCTTCGTTGCTCAGTTCGCTGGGCGTCACCGGCCAATCTCCCTTTAAGACCGTTCTGACCCACGGCTTCATGGTCGACAAGGACGGCCGGAAGATGAGTAAGAGCATCGGCAACACGCTGGAAGTCGAGGACCTGCTCAAGGACTTCGGCGCCGACGTCTGCCGGTGGTGGGTGGCCAGCTTGAACACGGACAACGACATCAAGGTCGATCAATCGTTCTTCCAACTGGCCGGCGAGGAATACCGCAAGGTGCGCAACACCTGGCGATTTTTGCTGAGCAATCTAAGCGACTTTAACCCGGCCAAAGACGCTTACGCCTTTGGCCCGGCGGATGCCAGCAGCCTGGATGCCTGGATTCTCGGCGAGCTTGGCAAACTGATCGCCCAGACCACCCAGGATTACGCCAACCTCCACTTCCGGGGCGTGCGCGAGGCGATGTTTAATTTCTGTAACGACACCCTGTCGTCGATCTATCTGGCAGCCGTGAAGGATCGGCTCTATTGCGATAAGCCCGCCAGCCCGCGCCGCCGGCGCACGCAGACAGCCATCTATCACCTGGCCAGCGCGCTCATCCGGCTCGCCGGGCCGATCCTGCCGCACACGGCCGAGGAAGCCTGGGCGGCGTTGCATCAGCAGAAGCCCGAAGCGATCGACAGCGTGCATCTGACAAATTTCCCGTCCGCCCATGAACTGCCGGCCGTGGCAACGCATCGCGGCTGGGAAGTGATCGTCAGCCAGCGCGATGCCTGGCTGAAGGCCATCGAAGAAGCCCGCCAGCAGCGCGGCATGGACAATCCGCTGGACGTGGGTTTGCGCGTGCTTGTTGATCCCACGGCTGTCGACCTGGCGCCGTTTAGCGCCGTGGATCTGGCCGACCTCTGCGGCATCAGCCGATTTGAGGCCGTCCCCAGCGGGCCGGCAATCGAGGTTGTCGACCTGCGGACTGAACCCCGCTGCGAGCGATCCTGGAAACGCGACGGGACGGTCAAGCCGCGTTCCGACGGCGGATGGTTATCCGACCGTGACGCGGCCGCGTTGGGTCTGTAAGGCATGGCTAAGCGCTGATTTTTTCGCAGCGGCCAGCCGGACCAAGACGCCTTAAGTCCTCTGGCCCTCCGGCCGATAACCCTACCAGGCGCAATCTCCGCGCCGTGGAGAGGGTCGTAGAAAGCCATGCCGTTAGAGATCCGCGAGCTGGTGCCCGAGGATTTCAAGGCCTTGATCCAATTCTGGTCCAAGGCTCGCGATCCGAACGCCTCGGCCGAACTCAATGACGAACTGCTCTGGCAGGTCCAACGCCGCTTCCCGGGCCTGAGCCTGGTGGCGATGAACGAACAGGGCGTGACCGGCTGCATCCTCGTGCAGGGCCTGGCCCACGACGGCGGGCTGATCTATCGCCTGCTGCTGAAACCCGAGGAACGACAATCGCCCCTGGCCCGCGAGCTGGTGGATAAGGCCTTTCGCAAATTGTCCTATCACAATTTCCACAAGTGCCACATCCACCGCGAGGATGGCACGGATATCAAGCCGTTCTGGGAAACCTCACGCTGGCAACAGCAATCCACCCCAAAAGCAACCCCCGCCCCCGTAATTTCCCCCGGAAGTTCCCCCGGAAATGACGCGACTGCCGACACGCCGAAAAGCGACGTCGCCGCTGCGTCGGCTAATGACGCCACAAGCCCAGCCACGGCACAGGCCATGGACGACAAAACCGCTGCCCAACCAGCCCCCGCCGCCGCTCCCGTTGACCCTCCACAAGCTCCGGGGGCCCCCGCGGAAGCAGCTAAATCGCCTCAGGGCGCCGCGGCTTAATTCGCCTGCGCGCTGTCTTGAGCCTCGCCCGGCCGTTGCCGAAAATCGACATTTCTCAGCCCGCATAATCCGTCTGTTGCGTATAGGCCGCACAATGTAAAAACCCTCTGTCGCCTGCAGGCAACAGTTTCCTTTATCCCACATCCGCCCCGGCCGATAAGCCACAGGTATGGCCTCCCCCCCGCGCAAACTCAACCACGCCCCCAACTCGGGGACCGATCAGCCCTCCTCGGCAGCGGCGGCGAAAATCGCCCACGAGCTGGCCAACCTGATCGACGGCAGTCTGCGCAACGTCGGCATGGTCATGTCCACGCTCCGCCAGCAGCCGACGGAATCCGTCGAAAGCACCGGCGATGACGTGGTCCGCCGCCTGGAATCCGCCAAGGACGCCATGGGGCAGATGGCTGCCCTGATCCGACGCTGGATGGATTCCATCCATCGCGCCCAGCCGCTGGACCATGACAATCGCTCCCTGGCCGATGCCGTGGATCACGCCGTCCGCCTGCTGGCCGTCGCCGCCGAGGAACGCGGCATTCACATGCGCGTGGCGATCGATCCCCAGGCGGCCCACCTGCCGGCCGCGTCGGTCTATCCGGTGATCGCCAACGCCATTCGTAACAGCATCGAAGCCATCGACTCGATTCCCGCCGGCTCCCCGCAGCGCGGCAAACGGATTGACGTGAACGCGCACCTCCATGAGGGGCAGGTGCGCTTGAGCATCGAAGACGACGGCCCGGGCGTCAGCGACCAGGTGCTTAACTCCGACGGCCGCCTGACCCTGGGCAAAACCACCAAACCGGCGGGCCACGGCCTGGGCCTGCAACTTTGCCAGGAAATCGCCCACAGCCTCGGCGGAGAATTGACGCTGACTAATCGCTCGCCGCATGGCGCTGCGTTCCAACTTCGCTACCCCGTGCCCACACGCTAAAACCCCCTACCCCCCCACCTGAGCCAAACTCATGGCGGCCAATCCCCGCATCCTGATTGTCGATGACGACCCGCTGGTGGCCGAAAGCTTAGCCGAGTTCCTCGCCCGCGAAGGCTACTCCACCGCCACGGCCGGCGATGGCCAGGAAGCCCTGGCCCTGCTCGACGCCCTCGCCACCCCCGGAAATAGCCCCGCCCCCGGAAGCGCCCCCGGAAACGCCCCCGCCGCCGGTTCAGCCCCCGGCTCGGCCGGGGGGTACGCTCCAGCAAACATTAGCCCTGACGAACCGCGCACGTCCGTCAGCGGTCATTCATCCCCCGCCCCGGCAGGCGCTCAGGCCAAGACTTCTAAGAAATCCAAAGCCGTGGCCGGCACCCTGCGTGCCGCCGAGCCCCAATCCCCCTCCTCGGCCGGCGTCTTTGGCGTGATCATTACCGACGTCAACATGCCCCGCTGCGGCGGCATGGACCTGCTTAAAGCCCTGCGCAAAAAGCACGAATCCATCGTCCCGATCGTCATCACCGGCTACGGCAAAATCGAGTCGGCCGTCGAGGCCGTCAAACTCGGGGCCGTCGATTACCTGACCAAGCCCATCGTCGATGACGAGCTGCGCATCGCCGTCAGCAAGGCCGTGCGGCAGCACTCGCTCTTGGATGAAAATCGGCACCTGCGCAGCCAGCTCGCCCAGCGCTTCGGGCTGGAGAACTTGGTCGGCGCTGACTACCGCATGCAGAAGGTCTACGACCTGGTCGAGGCGGTGGCCTCCAGCAAGACCACGGTTCTGATCGAAGGCGAAAGCGGCACGGGCAAAACCATGATCGCCCACGCCATCCACGCCCGCAGCCCGCGCTCCGCCGGGCCTTTTGTTACGTTCTCCTGCGGCGCGATTCCCGAAACGCTGCTGGAATCCGAGCTTTTCGGGCACGTCAAAGGAGCCTTCACCGGCGCGGACACCGACAAGCCGGGCAAAATTCTCGCGGCCGAGGGCGGCACGCTGTTTATCGATGAAATCAACTCCGCCACGCCCGCGCTGCAATTGAAATTGCTCCGCGTGCTGCAGGAACGCTGCTTTGAGCCCGTCGGGTCCACGCGCACGCTCAGCGCGGACGTCCGCTTTGTCCTGGCCACCAATCAATCGCTGCGCGATCTGGTGACGGCCGGGTCGTTCCGCGAAGACCTGTTCTATCGCATCAACGTGGTCAACATCCACCTGCCGCCCCTGCGCGATCGCTTAGGCGACATTCCCCTTTTGGCTGAACACTTCCTGGCTAAGTATTGCCGGGAAACGTCCAAGACCATCACCCACTTAACCGAAGACGCGCTCCAAGCCCTGGCCCGTTATGCCTGGCCGGGCAACGTGCGCGAACTGGAGAACGCCGTCGAACGGGCGGTCGTCCTGTCCCGCCGGCCGGTGCTGGGCGTCGAGGACCTGCCGGATTCCATCGTCTGTCCGCAAGCCGGCCCGCGCTCCGCGTTGACGCTGTCAGCCGCCGACGCGCACGCCGGCGGCATGAACGTCCGCTGCCCCGCCCTGGAGAACGGCTGGACCGCCATGCCCTTGGTTGAGGCGCTCATCGAGCCCGAGAAGCAGATCATCTTGGCCGCCCTGAAAGCCAACGGCTGGAATCGCCAGGAAACCGCCCGCCAGCTGAACATCAACCGCACCACGCTGTACAAAAAGATCAAACAGTTCAACCTCGACACGCCCGAGGGGTTCGCGGCCTAGCTTCGCGACTTGGTCAGCCATCGCATGTCCTGGTCCAGCGGCACCACATCGGCGGTTTCCAGATAAAACTTCAGCAGGCGATCCTTCATCTGCCGCAAAACTGGCTCATAGGCGGGATCGCCGGCGACGTTGTGAAGTTCCGCCGGGTCTTTCTTCAGGTCGTAAAGCTCGTCGCTCTCGTACAATCGCTGAACGAATTTGAAATCCACGGTTCGGCACATGGTGGCTTTGGTGTGTTCCGGCCCGTCGGAAAACTGCATCTTCATGCGCGGGTAATAGGCGTGCTCCTGGCGCAGGTCCGGATCGCGATCCGGCTCACGGCAATGCAATTCCGATTGCAGGCGGCCGCCCTCACAGAAGACCGCGTCGCGGTGGGGCTGATTTTCGTCGGCCATCAAGGGCAAAAGCGAACGCCCGAAGTGGGAATAGCCAAAGGCTGTCCCGGTCAACGCCTCCACGGTGGCGGGAAAGTCAATCAGCTCCACCAATTGCCGACGCCGGCCCGGCCGGCAGGGAGTCGCGGCGGGCGGCTTAATGATAAACGGCACGCGCGTCAGGCAATCCTCGAACGTGTTCTGGGTTTTTTCCACCAGGCCGTAATCACCGGTGAAATCGCCGTGATCGGCAAAGAAAAAGAGGGCGGTATCCTCCCACAGCCCGGCTTCCTTCAGGGCGTTCACGACCAATCCCAGCTGTGCATCCACGCGGGCGCACATGCCGTAGTACGTCCGTCGCAGTTCGGTCCAACGCTCCTCGCTCCAACCCTGCATGTTCTGCAGTCTGTGAATGCCTTTGAGCATCGACGGTTTGCCGGCCCAATCCGCCGGTGCCGGTATTCTCCGCGGCACCTTCCGCGGGTCGATCATGCTGTAGTACGGCTCTTCCACCTGATACGGCGGATGCGGGAAACCCAGCGGCAGATACAAGCACAGCGGTTGTTCGGTCTTGGCCCGGCCCCAGGCGCGAATCTGATCCACCGCGCCCAGCACCCAGGCCCAGTCCTGATCGAGGAAAACGTTCTGGCCCCTGTTGTCCAGCTTGCCGACGTAGAACGAATAATAGGTGTCGCTGCCCGGCTGGCCGCGCGTCTGGTTCCAGGGCCAATCGTCCCGGCGCGTGTAGCCCCAGCGCGCGATGTCCGCCGCGGTTTCCGCATACTTCACGTGGCAATAGTTCGCGTAACCGTGCTGGGCCGGCACCAAGTCATTCTTCCCGCCCCACCACACAAAATACCCCTGGTCCTTAAGCGTCTTAAGCAGGCAGGGCTCGTGGGCCCGGAGCATGTGCGTCATCGTTCGATGCCCGCGCACGTGCGGGTACCACCCGGTCATGAACGAACAGCGGCTGGGCGTGCACACGGGATTCTGGCAATACGTCCCGGTGAACGACACCGCCTCCGTGCCAACCAGCCGATCCAGATGCGGCGTCACCGCGGCCGGGTTACCCGCGTGGCCCAGAACGTCGCCCCGCCATTGGTCCGGGTTGAAAATCACGATGTGTGGCTTCTGCGGCATGAGATGGTCTCGCTTGGTTATTTCAGTTTAACGACAATTCGCCCTTGTCCACATTCTTGCTCCGTTGGCCTCCGGTTGAAGCCCAACCGCCGGGGGCCTAGAATCCGCACGGCATAAACCACGTATCCAGGAGAGCCAACCATGGCTGGCAACGGTGTGCTTGAACTGACGGACCAGAATTTCGCGCAGGAAGTCCTGCAATCCAACGTCCCCGTGGTCGTCGACTTCTGGGCGGAGTGGTGCATGCCCTGCCGCATGCTCGCCCCCACCATCGAACAACTGGCCACCGAATTCGCCGGCAAGGTCAAGGTCGGCAAGGTCGATACCGACTCCAACCGCGAAGTGTCCATGCAGTTTGCCATCAGCGCCATTCCCACCGTCATGGTCTTCCATAATGGCCAGGTGGTCAAGAAATTCGTCGGCGTCACCCCCAAACAGGAATTCGTCGGCGCTCTGCAAAAACTAACCTCCTAACCCCCCCGGAAGTAACCCCCGGAAGCAGACCCCGGAAGCTCTTCTCGTGGTGAGCATTCGCGCACGCCAATGAGCGAGCCGCGTCGTCCACGACGCGGTCCGTTTCGTCCCCCGAACCATAAGCTCAGGGTATTTTCAGAAAAAACCCATGCCCTCGCCCGCCCCATTTTCCCATCACGTCCTGTCCCACGGCCTGAACGTGGTCGCCGCGCCTGATCCGCTGGCCCACACCGCGGCCGTCGGCTTTTTCGTCAAGACCGGATCGCGCGACGAACCGACTCCCCTCATGGGCGTCAGTCACTTCCTCGAACACATGATGTTCAAAGGCACCGCCCGCCGCTCAGCCGAGGACGTCAACCGCGAATTCGACGAAATCGGCGCCAACTACAACGCCTTCACCAGCCAGGAAAACACCGTCTACTACGCCCAGGTCCTGCCGGAGTTCACCGCCCGGGCCGTGGACCTGCTGGCCGACATGATGCGCCCCGCCCTCCGCGAAGATGACTTTAACATGGAAAAAAACGTCATCCTCGAGGAAATCGGCATGTATCAGGATCGCCCCCAGTGGCGGCTGCAGGACACGATCCTGGAAACCTTCTGTGCCGGGCACCCCTTGGGCCATCGCGTCCTGGGCACGCAGGAATCCGTCGGCAGCCTCCGCGTCGATCAGATGCGCTCCTACTTTGAAAAACGCTACAGCCCGGACAACATCGTCTTCGCCGCCGCCGGAAAAATCGATCTGCCCGCCCTGCTCCAATCCCTCACCGCCCTGACCCGATCCTGGCAGCCGTCCGGCTCCACCCGGCAATACGATCCTCTGACGCCCAAAGTTCAATCCTGCGCCATGGCCGACCCCAAGCTCTCGCGTCACTACCTGGCCGTGATGCTCCCCGGCCCGTCCGCGCAAGATCCCCAGCGTTTTGCCGCCCGCATCCTGGCCGACATCCTCGGCGATGCCGAAGGCTCCCGGCTCTACTGGGCCCTGGCCGACCCGGGCTTGGCCGATGAAGCGGACCTCTCCCACTTCGAGCAGGACCGCTTCGGCTGCTATCTGGGCTTTGCCTCCTGCGATCCCGACCGCGGCGCACAGGTGGAATTCCTCTTCCTGGATACGCTGGCGAACGCCGCCGGCACGCTCACTGCCGACGAAGTCGAACGCGCCCGCAATAAAATCGCCACCGACCTGACTCTCAACGGCGAAAGCCCCTTAGGCCACATGCGCAACCTCGGCAGCCACTGGATCTACCTCCAGCAATACCTGTCCCTGGAAGAAGAGCTGGAAAAACTCCTGGCTGTCCGCCTGGAAGACGTCCAATCCCTGGCCGCGCAGCTGCGCTCGGCCCCGCGCACCATCGCCCGTCTTGGCCCACGCTAGCGGATACGCCTGCCTAAACTTTATGTGCCTCCCCCTCGCCCGCCTTTAAGGAGCAGCCCGCGGTGTCCCCAAGCCAAAACGCCCCCACCTCCGCCCTCGCGGCCCGCCTGATCCTCGGCGGACACTCGTTTATCGCCCAACTGGGCAACGAACCCCTGGCTGACCCGGATACCCAGACCGCCCTGGTACAAGCGTGCCTGGATCAGGGCCTGACCACCTTTGACACCACCTATCAACCCGAGCGCGTAGCCTTGGGCAAAGCGCTAGCCGCCTTAGGGCGACGCCGCGAAGCCCGCATCATCGCCTGGAATTTCTTCGTGCCCTTTGCCCCGGACACCCCCGCCCAGGCCCTCGGCGGCCCGGCCGCCTATGAACCGCACCACCTCGATCAGATGCTCGCCGAGCTCCAGACCGACTTCATCGACCACTTAGTCGTCCACGCCGTCGGCCACGCCGCCAAGGACGCCGGCCAGCTCGACCTGGCGCGTAGCTGGCAATCCGCCGGGCGCGTCGGCGATCTGGGCACCTGGCATCCTGAGCCGGACTTCTCCCGCCAATTCGCCCCGCCGCAGACCAATCCCTTCGCCTTCATGGTCCGCCCCTGCAACGTCAACACGCCCAACGCCCCGGCCGCCTTTGCCGCCGCCAAGCAGGCCGGCTGGCACACATTCGCCTGCTCGCCCTTCGTCCGCGGCTGGGAAATGGATAAACGCCTCCAGCTCGCCCAAGCACGCCAGCCAGCCGCCTCATCCGACGCCCTCCGCGCCCGCCTGGCGGATCACATGCTCCGCTATTCCCTGTTTTTCCCCCACGTTGATCGCCTGATCGTGGCCATGCGCCGCCCGGAATGGGTGGCCGTCAACATCCAGAACGCCGCCGCCGGCCCGCTGGACGAAGCCCAAACAGCCTGGCTGCTTGATTTGAGGGTTTAAGCCCGCACTCGCGCGGGCGACTAGACATTCCCCCCCCCGCCCTCGACAATCTGCCCCCATGCACCCGATTCCCGACATTCTCGCGGAGCTGCAAGCCGGCCGCATGATCGTGCTGGTGGACGACGAAGAACGCGAAAACGAGGGCGACCTGGTTCTGCCCGCGCAGTTCGCCTCGCCCCAGGCCATCAACTTCATGCTCCACGAAGCCCGCGGCATGCTCTGCGTGGCCCTGGCCGGCTCCTTGTGCGCCCGCCTGGAACTGGACCCCCAAAGCCGAATCAACACCGCCCAGCGCGGCACCGCCTACACCGTCACCGTCGACGCCCACGAAAAATACGGCATCACCACCGGCGTCTCCGCGGCCGACCGGGCCACGACCATCCGCCTGATGGCCGACGCCCAATCCCAGCCGTCCGACTTCGCCCGCCCCGGCCACGTCCAGCCCCTCCGCGCCCGCGAGGGCGGCGTGCTGCGCCGCACCGGACAGACCGAAGGCTCCGTCGATCTCTGCCGCTTGGCCGGTCTGCAACCCGCGGCCGCCATCATCGAAATCATGAATCCCGACGGCTCCATGGCCCGCCGGCCGCAGCTTGAGAAATTCTGCCGCCAGCACCAGATTCTCATGTGCTCGATCGCCGACCTGATCCACTATCGCTTGGAACGCGACAAGCTCGTCCGCCGCCTGCAGGAATATCCCCTGGAAAACGAAGCCGGCCGCTTCAAGCTCATCGCCTACGAAAGCGCCGTCGATTCCCTGCCCCACGTCGCCCTGACCGTCGGGCCCGTCGGGCAACTGACCCCCGACGGTGCCGTGGTGGAAATCCATTCCCCCGTCCTCGTCCGCATGCACAGCCAGAACCTCCTGGGCGACGTCTTCGGCGACCTCTCCCAACCGTCCGGCAAAACGCTCCTGGCAGCCATGCGACGCATCCACGCCGAAGGCTGCGGCGCCATCGTCTACCTCCGCCATTCCCAGATGGGCGAGGGCTTTCTGCGCCGCCTGCAAACCATCCAACTGCCCGAATCCCCCGACCCCGCCCCGCAGGTGCCGGCCATCGGCGCCTCCCAGCTCGCCCCCGGCCTGCGCCCCCCCACCGATAAACGCGACTACGGCATCGGCTCGCAGATCCTCCGCGACCTGGGCATCCGCCACCTGCGCCTCTTGACCAATCACCCCTTCACGCCCACCGCCCTGGCGGGGTTCGGCCTGTCCATCCGCGAATTCGTCCCCCTGTAAAATCGCAAAAAATCCCGTTTTTTACCTAAGCAGACGCCCTGGGCTGTTATCGGTCGTTGCTCAGCCGCGGCTCGCCGCCTACGCTCACTTGCTTTCACCTTCGTCCACGCCGCGGGCCGATGCTTTGATAGATCGCTCCCGTCGCAGCCCGCCCACATGGGTTGCCCATAAAGGTGCCTTGCATGACTCCCACTTTCGGGCGATGGTCATTTCAATCGCGGCTTCCGCTGGCCGTCCTGGCCCTGCTGGCGCTTCTCTCCGCCGCCGGCTGCGCCACGATCATGAACGGCACCGCGCAGCCCATCCTCGTTACCTCCGACCCGCCCGGCGCCACCGTCGACATCGACGGCGAACAACAGATCATCACCCCCGCCACCGTCATGCTCGAACGCCGCCGCGATCACAGCCTGACTTTCAAAATGGCCGGCTACCTGCCGCAGACCATCAGCGTCGTCCGCTCCACGCCCGCCGCCTTGCCCACCGACGTCCTCATGGGCGGCGTCGTCGGCTGGAGCGTCGATACCGCCAGCGGCGCCCGCAGCGTCCTGTCCCCCGCCAACGTCAAAGCCACCCTTGTCCCCACCCAGTACGCCCTGGCCCAACCCGCCCCCGGAAGTACTCCCGCCCCCGGAAGCACTCCCGCCCCCGGAATTGCCCCCGCCCCAGGAACACTTGCAAGCGTCCCCGCAGCGCCCACCGCCAATCTCCCCGGCAGCTTCGCCTCTACAGGCATTTCCACTTCCGCCACCGTTCCCCCCGGCGGGTACTACCCCCCCAATCCCGCCGCCACGCCCGCCATCGTCGCTTCGCCCGCACCCACCGCCGCGGCGCCCGCCACCATTCAACCCACCGCTATTCCAACCACCCCCGCCGCCATCGCCGCCGCCGCGGCCGCAGCGCTACCGCCCTCAGCGGTGCCCGCCCTTCCCGTCGATCCCCGCCTTGATGAATTAGAGGGCCAACTGACCCGCTTAGCTCAGCTGCGCGATCAGAAACTAATCACCCCCTCCGAATATGACCTCTTGCGGGCCAAGCTGCTGGCGTCTTTCGCCTCCACCCTCGCCTCCCCCGCCGCCGCCGCAGATCCCGAGGCGAAATAAGCACACCCCTCCCCCTCCGACGCGCAGCCTCAATCCATTCGCCCATCCAAGCCCCTAGCTGAGCAACAGCTCCAGGTCCTCGCGCGTCAGTTGCCGCAGCACGCTGTCGCCTTCGGTCATGATCGCCTCAGCCAACTCGCGTTTGCGGCTCTGCAGCTCGCCGATGCGCTGCTCCACCGTGTCCTGGCAGATCAGCCGATACGCGAACACCCGTCGCGTCTGCCCGATGCGGTGCGTCCGGTCAATCGCCTGCTGCTCCACAGCCGGGTTCCACCACGGGTCCAGCAGAAACACATAATCCGCCGCGGTCAGATTCAACCCCAAGCCCCCCGCCTTCAAACTGATCAAAAACACCGGGCAGGCCGGATCGGTCTGGAACCGCTGCACGCGGTCTTCGCGGTCGCGGGTCTTGCCGTCCAGGTATTCATACACAATCCCCTGCGCGTCCAGCCGCTGCCGCACCAGCGCCAAAAACGACGTGAACTGGCTGAAGACCAGCGTCTTGTGCCCTTCCTCGATCAATTCCACCAGCTGCTCGAGCAAAGCGTCCAGCTTGGCGCTGGGACCATCCTTGCGCCCCTCGTCGATCAGTCCCGGGTGACAGGCCGCCTGCCGCAAACGCAGCAAGGCCTCGAGCACCAGCATCGGTTGAGCCCCCCCGCCCGCCGCCCCTTCCTTGCGCGCCCCGCGCCCGTCGCCCTGCAACAGCAGCCCGCGATAGTGGTCCCGCAAACGGTTGTAGATCGCCCGCTGCGGACCTTCCATCTCGCATACCAGCGTCTGCTCGGTCTTCTCCGGCAGCTCGCTTAACACCTGCTGCTTGGTCCGCCGCAGAATAAACGGCCGCAGCGCCCGCCCCGTCTGCCGGGCCAGTTCCACGTTGCGATTCCCCTGCCCTTCCCCCGAAATTCCCCCCGGACCTCCCCCCGGACTTGCCCCCGAACCTACCCCCATGCCTCCACCGGAATTCCCGCCCCCGCCGAGCATCTCGGTGAATCGCGCCCCGGACCCGAGCATGCCGGGATTAAGAAACTCAAAAATCGACCACAAATCGCCCAGGTGGTTTTCCACCGGCGTGCCCGTCAGCGCCAGCCGATGATCCGCCTGCAAAAGCCGCGCCGCCTTGGCGCCCTGCGAGTGCGGATTCTTGATCGTCTGCGCTTCGTCGAGCACCACGTAATGAAACTTAAACCGCCGCAGCTCCGCGATGTCCCGCCGCAACAGACCATACGTGGTCACGATCACGTCGTGATCCACAAACGCTTCCCGCAACGTCTCCCGCCCGCTGCCGCTGTAAGCCTGCACACGCAACTGCGGCGTAAATCGCTTGGCTTCGTCCACCCAGTTAAACACCACCGACCGCGGCGCCACCACCAACGTCGGCCCCCCCACCCCCGCCCCCGGAAGTGCCCCCAGAACTTCCCCCGGCATCGCGCTCGGTTCAGCCCCCGGCTCAGCCGGGGGGTTCATCATCGCCTGCTTATCTTCTCCCACCCCCCCGCTTCCCTGCTCCAACCGCTCCTTCCGCCGCGCGTCCATCATGGCCAGCACCTGCACTGTTTTGCCCAGGCCCATGTCGTCCGCCAGAATGCCGCCTAAATCAAACCGCCGCAGAAAACTAAGCCACCCCAATCCCTCTTTCTGGTACGGCCGCAGCGTGCCTTGAAAACTCGCCTGCGGCTCCTGCGCTTCGATCCGCTCAAACCCCTCTAATTGCCCGCGGATCTTGGCAAAACGCTCGTCCCACTCCACCGCTTCCACGCCCGCCAGCAGCATGTCCAACAGCGCCGCCTGGCTGGAGCGAAAACGCACGTGGTCCCCGCTGATCTTTCCCACCCCCATCAGCAGGCGATGCTGATTAAGCCATTCCTGCGGCAGCGTCCCCAGCGTGCCGTCGCCCAACACCACAAAACTGCTGCCCTTCTGCGCCGCGGCCAGCAACTCCACTAAGTCCACGTTGTACGCCCCCGCCTCCGACGTGTAGCTCACCTGCCCGCGCAGCTCAAACCAGTCGATCCCGCTCTGCACCGTCAGCCGCGGCTGCTGCCAGGATCGCACCGCCCGGTCCTCCGCCCGCACCGCCCAACCCTTGGCCAGCAGTTCCCCCACCACGCGCGGCACCTGCGCCGCGGCCAGACCCAGAATCTCCCCCCCTGCCTCTCCCTGGCGGAATCCCCTCGCCGTCAGCATCGCCAGCGACTTCTGCTCAAAGCCGACGTCCCGCCGCAAAATCGTCCCCTCGGTCTGCGCTTGCCACTTCTGGTCCCCCGCCCGCCCGGCTTCCCCGCCGGCCGCCGCGCCCGCCCCCGGCCCGGGTTGCTCTTGAGGCTTCTCCCCTTCCACCGTCGGCATGGCCGTGATGTAGCGCCCCGCGGCGCCCGGACGAATCCGCTGCCCTTCATATTCAAACCACACCCGCGCCCCCACGTGCCGGCTGGCGCCTTCCCCCACCGCCGCCGTCGGCCCGATCCCCAGCAGTTCCAGATGCGCCCGCGGCCGAACCTCCTGCGCCGGCCGGCAAAGGTCCGTCGGCAGATCCAGCTCCGGCAAGTTCGGCAGCATGTACAGGTGGCTTAAAAACTTCCCCACCTCCTCCGGCGGCACCGCCATGCCCCGCACGCCCGCGCGATAGTCGTCCCGGAACTGATTGACCCACCGCATACTCCCCCCGTCGTCGAATTCCGCCGCCTTCGCGCCGTAAATCACCAGGCCATGCGCGCCCCCCAGCACCAGCGCCGGCTCGTGCACCGCCAGCACCTCCAGCCTTTTCTCACCCCCGCCCCGCCGCAATTCCAGAAGCAGCGCCAACCCCGAGGCTGACTTCTGCCCTTTTAGCCACAATCCCCACGCCCCGCCGTCGTCCCAGCGCAGCACCGTCGGCTCCGCCACCCCTCCTTCATGCAGCCGACAACGCCCCGTGGCGATCATCCTCTTAAGTAAAGCCCGCTGCGCCCCGCCCGGCAATTGATAGGCACTGTGCCCCCGGTCACGCCCGCCGCCGCTTCCGCTTAAGCCAAACTCGTCGCTCGGCACCGGCTTGGTGCCCAGCAACAGAGCGCACAATTCCCTGTCCGCCGGGTCCGCCAGCTCATCCAGCGCCGTCTCGGACACCTTCATCGCCCGCGCCCGCCGCCCGCTGCCGGCCGGCTCTTCCTGATACAGCTCAACCACCACCCCCCCGTGATGGCGCGACAATTCCACGCTCACCACATAGCGAGCCAACCGCTTGGCCGGCAAGATCGGCCGAGGCTCCTGACCGCCTCCTCCTAACGGTGGGCGCATCAGATTCAACTGGTCCAGCCACATCGGCTGCCGCCGGGCCGGCGCCTCCCGCTCCCCCTCGCGCCGCCGGGCCTTGGGCAACCGCGGGCGCATCACCTCCGTGGCCACCTGGCTCTCGGGGTTGGACCGCCCCTCGATCGTTCCGTTCTCCTCCACGTCCAGCAACGTCGCCCAGATGTGCTTGCAATAACGCCCGTCGGCGAATTCGCCGCACGAGCAGCTGACCTGGGCCGACCCGTTCTCCCCGATGATCGTCACCAGCGCCGGCTCGGAATCCTTCACCTCCGCGCGCACAAATTCCTCAGCCTCCGGCGGAAGCTGACGGACACTCCCCTGCAGAAAGCAGGCCCGCCCCTGCATCCTCACAACACTTTGAAAAAACGGCGACCAGGTTTGCACCAGCGACATGTGTGGTTTTCCGCCTCCTGATGTTCAACCACCGTCAACGTCCGTCACCGTCGCTTACACTTTGTTCACAAACAACGAATAGTGAGAACTGAATGTCGAATGCCGAATGTCGAATCAAGAATCTCCGCTCGCCCCTTGTCACTTTTCGCCGCAAGTGCCACAAATTCCATCACTTCCTCCGATTCCAAACGCCCGCCCCTGCCTTAAATTCGCCATTCGTCATTCACCATTCGCCATTCTTCTCTTCCACTGGGCTCCGGGCACTTCCGGGGGGTCTTCCGGGGGAGAATCCCTTAGCATACGACTTTCCACTGCTTCAGGGAAGCCCTTGGCATACAATCTTTGCCCCATGGAGCACCAACAGCTGGGCTTAGGCTTGCTTCTCCTGGCCTTTGCCATGTCGCTTTTTCTTTTTCTCTTCCGCCGCGGCCGTCTTGCCTACGCCGACCTGCTGTCCGCCCCCGCGCGCCCGGCCGGCCTGCAACTCCTGGACCTGCTGGTCGCCTTCGCCATGCTCCTGGTCGGCGGGTGGTTGGCCATGAACGTCCTGGACCTGCTCCAACTCCGACCCACCGCCACCGAGCCGTCGACCGATCCTCGCCAGATGGTCTACTCCGCCCTGATCACTCAATCCTTCATGCAACTGCCCGTGGCGATCTACATCCTGGCACGCGCCGCCAACCATCCAGGCGGAATCCAAGCCCTGGGCCTAACCCCCCCCGGAAGCACCCACGCCCCCGATTCAGCCCCCGGCTCTGCCGGGGGGTACGCTCCGGGCAATAATGCTCTCAACGAACCGCGCACGTCAGTAAGCGATGCCTCCCCCGGAACCACCCCCGCCCCCGGAAGTGCCCACGGAAATATCCCCACAAGTAATCCCGCAAGTCCCGCCAAGGCCCTTGCCTGGGGACTGGTCGCCTTCATTTTCGCCCTGCCCCTGGTCTTGGGCATCAACGCCGTCGTCAGTTGGCTCAGTTTTCTTTTGGGCCACCCCGCCCCGCCCCTGGGCCACAAGATGCTCCAGGCTCTGGCTAATCTTCACTCGCCCGGACTCTTGACTCTGTTGCTTCTTTCCGCCGTCGTCCTGGCCCCCTTGTTTGAGGAAATCATCTATCGCGGCCTGGTGCAGACCACTCTGCTCGAATACCTCGGCCCGGCCAACCGGCTTCTGGTGCTCATGACTTCCGCCGCCATCTTCGCCTCGATCCACTTAGGCAGCGTCACCTGGCACATGCTCCCCGGCCTGTTCGTCCTGGCCCTCGTGCTCGGTTACCTCTACGAACGCACCGCCACGCTCTGGCCTTCGTTGATCGTCCACCTGCTCTTTAACGCCGCCAACATCATGCTCGTCCTCCTGCTTTACCCGTCCGCTTCCGCGCCTTAGAACTCTTAACAGAATGAACCGCCAAGTCGCCAAGAGCGCCACGAAAACCGCCAAGATGAATATTTGAGGCAATCAACCCGTTGATTCGTGACTTTGCGTCACTTGGCGTCCTTGGCGTCATGGCGGTTAAGCGCTTTTTGTTAGCGGCTCTAAGTTTCGTTCCCGACACCGCAGTCGTTTTTCCGTTTTTTTACTCCCCTCCTCTTCCCCTTTTGGTTACCTTTTACCCATGTTCAATCTTCGCAACATCGAATGGGTCGGCCCACCCGAATCCGGCTGTCTGCGCCTGCTGGATCAAACCCGCTTGCCCACCGAGATCGTCTATCTGTCCTGCCGCCAGGTGCCGGAGGTCTTTGACGCCATCCGCCGCCTAAGCGTGCGCGGCGCGCCCGCCATCGGTGTCGCCGCCGCCTACGCCTGCGTCCTGGCCGTCCAGCCCGCCGGCGATCGCCGCGCCGCCCTCACCCAGGCCGCGACGTTCCTGGCTTCCAGCCGTCCGACCGCCGTCAATCTTTTCTGGGCCCTGGATCGCATGCAGCGCGTGGCCGATCCCTCCCCATCGGCGCTCTTAGCCGAGGCCAAAGCCATCCACGACGAAGACCAGCGGATGTGCCAGCAGATCGGCCGGCACGGCCTGGAGCTGTTTCGCACCCTCGCCACGCGCCCCCAGCAAGGCCGGCGCCCCCTGGGCATACTCACCCACTGCAACGCCGGCGCCCTGGCCACCGGCGGCATCGGCACCGCCACCGCGCCCATGTACTTAGCCCACCAGGAAGGTCTGCAAATCGCCGTCCTGGCTGACGAAACCCGCCCGCTCCTTCAAGGCGCGCGCCTGACCGCCTTTGAATTGCAGTCCGCCGGCGTGGACGTGACGCTCATCTGCGACAACATGGCCGCCCAGTTCATGCGCCAGGGCGTGATCGACCTGGTCATCACCGGCGCCGACCGCATCGCCGCCAACGGCGACGCCGCCAACAAGATCGGAACCTACGGCCTGGCCGTCCTCGCCCGCCATCACGGCCTGCCCTTCTTTGTCGCCGCCCCCAGCTCCACGTTCGACCTGGCCATCCCCGACGGCCGCTGCATTCCCATCGAGCAGCGCCACGCCCTGGAAATCACCGAGGGCTTTGGCAAACGCACCGCCCCGGCCGACGTCAAAACCGCCAATCCCGCCTTCGACGTCACCCCCCACGAACTGATCTCCGCCATCATCACCGAAAAAGGCGTCATCCAACCCGTCGACACCGCCACTGTCGCCCGCGTCGTCGCCCACGCCTGACGCTTACGAATAATTCGCCCTGTGAAAATGCCGCGGACTTGAAAAGTAAAGCCCGGCCGCACCGCCGGCCGGGTGCGCAAACAGTCTTTCGCCTGCGCGACTACCGCAATCCGTATAACCGGCGCATCACGTGACCAAAAAAACCCGCAGTGTCAGCCGCGGGTTCGGTCCGCACAGCGAATCCTTATTTTCTCGTCCCCAAGCTCAACGCAACCGTCTTACCACGTCGGGTTGCGCTCCTGGCCGATCAATTCCTTGAGCCTGTCGACAACCAGCTTGTCCTTGGACTGCTGGCGCTCGGTGATCTGCGCCCGCATTTCCTCAATCCGCTTCTCAAACTCCTTAAGCAGATCCTCGCGCAGCTTCTGCCTTACGTCGAAATGATCCGCCACCACCTTGGCCAATTCGTCCTTGACAGCCGCGCTGCGGGCCGTGTCCGCCGCCGCCGCCTCGCGATACTGGTCCGCCAACTCGTTGCTCCGCCGCTCGAGCTTCAAATCCGTCAGCCGCAGCTCATATCGCTCCGGATTAACGCGCTTTAAAAACGCCAGCCGCATCAGTCCCGGCACGTGCTCCCGCAAGCGTCCCGCAACTTCCTCCGGCGGAGCCTGGTCCGAAAACTTGCCGATCCGATCCGCCAGGTTCGGATCATATTCCCGCAACACGTCGAGCATTTCCTTGATCTGCTCAGCCGTCAGCGCCCGACCTTCCCCTCCGCCCCCCCAACGCCCACCACGTCCTCCCCCCGGTCCTCCCCCCGGCCCTCCGCGCGGACCGCCCAACTCCTCATCGCCCATCGGCGGACCCGGTGGCGGCGAATCCAAAGCCGACGTATCCGCCGGTCGAGGTTTCGGCGGCGGCGGCGCCTTCTCTTCACCCCGCGCCGTATCCCACCGGCTGATGACCGCAATTCCCACGATCACCACCAGCAGCAGATTCGCCAGCCACAATGCCCGCGATGGTCCTTGACTTTTATCCATGGCTCCTATTCTCCAATCTTCTCTGCCCCGGAAATCCAAGCCTGGTCAATGACAAATGGCGAATAAATAAACGGCCGGGTCCGGTGTCTGGCACCAGCCGTCCCCCTATCCTTACGTGCCTTTCCCATCGGCCATCGGCAATTCCTTATTCGACATTCGTCATTCGTAACTCACCGCCTCCGGTATTAGCTCACTTCGCCCCTTTTAAAACACATTCCAATCGCCACTTTCCTCTAAATCCGCGTCCGGGTGCGATCCTAAGTTCCAGGTCGATTCCCCACGCACTTCCCAGGAATCCGTCGCCGTGGCCAATTGCGATATATCCAGATCCAACAACGCCAGCTCTCGGTCCAGCGTACCATCCATCTTCGTCTCCATCCCCGCCAGACCTTGATCATTGGCCGGATTCCACACCGCCACCGTACTGCTTGCCGGCGTTCCGCCCTGCAGATACAAGCCCACCGTCGCCCCCACGATCAGCACCGCCGCCGCCGCGCTCACCATCCAACCCCGCAGGTATCGCCCCGCCCCGGCCGACCACGCCTGCGCCGCGCCCTTGAGCTTGAACACCGTGGCCGCCTCAATGCGCTCAGCCAAGCCCGCCGGCGCCGCTTCCGCCCGCAGCGCCTGCGCCAGCAGCCGCTCCAGCTCCGCGTCGCCCGCGTCGGCATGTTCAAATTTGAATTTGGGCGTCATGACCTGGCCTGCCTTCCTTCCCCTGTCATCGATTGTCCTCCACCGGATCATCCAGCAACTCCCGCAGTTTCCCAATGGCACGATGGGCCCTGGCCAGCACCGTTCCCAACGGCTGATCCAGCGCCTCGGCGATCTGCGCAAAGCTCAAACCAGCCGTGTGCCGTAAATACAGCACCTCCCGATCCGCCTCGCCCAGTTCCCTCACGGCCTTGCGAACTTCCTCCAGCTGCTCAGCGTGACTTATCTCCTCCAGCGGCGTACGCCCCGAATCCCGCGCCTCAACCTCCAAGCCGCTCTCCCGGCCGTCCCGTTCCCCCGCCCCCCCCATTCCCTTGCCCACGCCCTGCCGACCCCGACGCCGAATCTCGTCACGCAACTGATTCACCGCGATCCGAAACAACCACGACTCAAACTTCCCCCGTTCCTGATAACCCCCTAAATGCTCAACGACCTTCACAAAAGTCGCCTGCGTGATCTCCTCGGCCAAGTCCCCGTCGCCGCACATCTTCTTAAGCAACCCGTACACCCGCCCGCTGTACGCCCCGACCATGTCCCGCCATGCCTGACCGTCACCGGCCGCCGCACGGCTTAGAACCTGGTCCATCTGGCCGTCAGGCGGTAGTCCCAACATGGCTTCTCCAATTAGTCAAACGCCCGATCCACTTCTTTATTGCATCGTCCCGCCCATACGTCATACTACACCTTAGGGACACCAAAAGTGAGCGCAAACTCTTTTCCATCCTCATCCTCCACCCCCCCCCCGGAAGGCCCCCCCGGAAGTACCCCCGGCGATCCCCCTACCCCCGGAAGTACCCTCGACCCCACCCCCGGAACCACCCCCCAGCCCGTCCTGACTCCCCCTCCCCCTGCCGAGG
>JADZCD010000006.1 GCA_020851735.1 Phycisphaeraceae bacterium | reverse complement strand
TATTGAGAGGAAACTCCCGATAATCGGGCTTCTTCCGCGCGCTCTGTCTTGACCAAGCCCAGGCATTTCCGGGGGGCCATGCCTGGGTGTCTTGCTTGCCTCGGTTCTCACAGCCCCGGATGGAAATCCGGGGCCGCTTCGATGCCTTCCAGGATCGTGGGTCAGCCCCCGGCTCGTCCGGGGGCGCCGGGGGGTACGCGTCTTAGAAGCCCACGGATTTCCGGGGGGAATCCGTGGGTTGTCTTAGTGTCTTGCTGCCTTGCTTGCCTCGGTTCTCCCAGCCCCGCATGGAAATGCGGGGCCGGCTCGATGCCTTCTAGGTTTGGCTTCAGCCCCCGGCTCTTCCGGGGGCGCCGGGGGGTACGGGTCTTATGTCTTCGAAGCCCACGGATAGCATCCGTGGGTTGCCTTGATTGCTCTGCTTCCGGGGAACCCCAGGGCCTCCCAGCTCTGGGGCCGGTTTTATCATTTTTCTTAAGGCGGGGGTGGTGATCTCCGGGCCGCTGCGGTCATTCATGACTGCGGCTGGTCTGTGACGATAAAGTTTTGGCAGCGGGTCTGATAACTGCCGTCGGGCCATGGTCTGTTCGGGCAGGTTGATCCTGTCCGACAGGCCGAGCGTAGGACTCAATAGAGTCCAGGTTTAGGCGCAGGTTTTCACCCGCAGCCGAAAGTTTGATTTTTACCTTCTCCAACCCGGACCTTTGGCAGCCCCATGGCTGAACAGAACGAAGAGGTTGAGCCGCAGATTCCTCTTGAGCCGGAGGAGCCTGTCAGTCCATCTGGTTCAACGGTGCCCACTTCCTGGTCGGAAGTGTGGCAGATGCCCGTGCTGTTGCTGGGCTTAGGCTTGTTGTTTCTGGGCATCTATCTGGGCCGGCCCAAGGCTGAGGAATTCGACGTCAACAAAGCCTTGGACGAAGTGGCCATCAGCCTAAAGACCAACCAGTTCGACCAGGCCAAGGCGCAGCTGGAAGAGGTCTACGTTTTCCTTCGCGACGCCTCGGTGGCTGCCCGCCACGGTCGGCTCAACATGCTCCAGGGCGATCTGATCTTTGAGCAGCAGCGATACAACAACTGGGACAACGCTCAATCTCACCAGCAGATCATCAGTTCCTACCAGCGGGCCTTTGACGCCGGCCAGCAGTTTGATGAAGCCCACGTGATCCGTTGGGCCGAGACTCTGGCGGCCCTTGGCCGCGACGAGGAAGCTCTGGCCCGCTTAAACGATCTGCCCGCGGGCGTGGCGGAGCGCCGGCTGCAGATCCTGCGGCAGATCATCGAACGCCGCCTAGGCCAACGCGCCGACAGCGGCGCCAAGGACATCCTGCCTCTGTTGGGCCGATTTACCAGCGAATTAGCCTCGCTGCCCGATCCCGCCGAGCAGCGCCGTCAGGACATCTGGGCTACCGCCTTACGGGCGGATTTGATCCTCGAGCAGAACCCCGACGGCACGGGCGGCGACCCGCACGCGGTGCTGGATCAGTTTTTGCCCCGCAAGCTGAAAATGCTCAGCGACAGCCAGGGCGAAAATGACTTAGCGCCCCTGATGGTTCCGCTGGCTGAGGCCTATCAGCGCGTGGGCTCATTGGATCAGGCGCGCAAGTGGTACGCCTTAGCCCAGGAGAAGCTGGCTGATCAGAAGGACAATTCCCTACACGGGCGGATTCTAGTAGGGCTCGGCCAGATCACCCTCGCTTCGTCGGGCGACGGCACCGAAGCCCTGCGCTATTTTGATAAGGCCGTGCGGGATTACCCGCTGACCGCTGCGCACATCGACGCCATCATCGGCTTAGCTGAATGCAAAGCCCGGATGGACCTGCACGCCGAAGCCCGCGACGCCTTTGCCCAGGCGGTGGAGGAAGTGCTCCGCCTGCGGTCCGGCGCCGCCCGCCAAGGCGCCACCCGCCGCCTGGTGGACATGGTCCTCAGCCGGGCGGACATGGCTTTCTCCAGTGAGAATTACCCCCTGGCCTTGGATTACCTGACGGTGCTCGAAGCGCTCTATGCCGGCGAATTGCCCTCTCCAGTGGTCGCTCGCCTGGCGTCGGCTCATGAAAAACTCGCTGAGCAAAAGCGCCAGACCGCTGCAGAGATCAAGACAGGGGCCGAGACCCGCAAGGACGAGTCGGACAACTGGAAGACCGCCTATGAGCTGGCCAACCAGGAATCAGCCGCCCAGTTCAAGGCGGCCGGCGACTGCTATTACCAGAACGCCCGCCTGGCGGAGGGCGGCAGCGACAAGTCCACCTTTGCCGACGCCCTCTGGCGCAGCGCCCAGTGCTACGACCAGGCCCAATTGTGGCCGCAGGCGGTGGATCGCTATGCCGAATACGTTCAGGCCCTGCCCGAGGACTCCCGCCGCCCCGCAGCCATGCGAGCCCTGGCGCTGGCTTATCAGGTCCAAGGCAACTATCAGGCGGCCCAGGCCCAGTTCCTCAGTTTGCTTGAACAGTTCGCCAATTCTCCCGAAGCCTACGACAGCCTGGTTCCCCTGGCCCGCTGCTATACCGCCTTAAACGATTTTGACGCCGCCAAGCGCACGCTGTTCGGCGTGCTGGAAAATCATCCCGCCATTACGCCCCAAAGCGCGCAGTATCTCCAGGCCTTGATCGACTTAGGGCAATTGCACCACAAGCTCCAGGAATACGAGCCCGCCATCGCCCGCCTAAGCCAGGCCTTGGACATCATCGGGCAGAATCCCAAGGAAAGCACCGCCGCCCTGCGCTTCATCCTGGCGGATGCCTATCGCCAGTCGGTCGAGCAGTTGGATCAAACCGCCACCGACGCCATGTCGCAGAACCAGGTTCAGGCCCGCCAGAACGAACGCGCCCGGCGCCTGCAGCAGTCCCTGCAGCTTTTCGATCAGGTCATCACCGAACTAAGCGAAGTGCCGGAATCCGCCTTGAACAAGCTCGACAAAATCTATTTCCGCAATGCTTATTTCTACCGGGCGGATTGTGCCTACGACCTGGCCCATTACGAACAGGCGATCGAACTCTACGACATCGCCGCCCGCAAATGGGAGCAGGACCCCGCCTCGCTGGTCGCCCTGGTGCAGATCGTCAACGCCTACGGCCAGCTTGGCCAAGTCCAACAGGCCCGGGCAGCGGATCGGCGGGCCCAGGATCACCTAAAACGCATTCCCGAAGAGGCTTTTAACGATCCCGACCTGCCCATGACCCGACGGCATTGGGACGATTGGCTGCGCTGGACCAACGAACTGGGCCTGTTCGACGCGGCCAAACAAGCCCGCACCCCAACCCCCTGATCCCCCCCCGGAAGTTCCCGGAAGCCCCCGGAAGTCCAAAATGGCGAATGGCGAATGACGAATGTCGAATAAAAGGCAGGGGTAAGGGTCTGGGGTCCAGGGTCGCATTCGGCATTCAACATTCGACATTCGGCATTCAATCCTGCCTTTCCCTAACTCCCCCCTCCCCTGCTAGCACTGCTGCATAAAACGTTTAAGTCAAATACCGGTCCCTGACCGATAAACGCCTATACCCGGATGATCCGCGCGCATGGATGCGCCCTGTCCGTGGTACGTTCGCTCGACTACGCGGCGTGAAAGGGTCATGGATGACCACCTCAGCTGATAAAAAATCATCTTCGCGCTCGCCCACCCCCGGAACCCCCGGAATCCCCGGAATCCCCGGACTGTCCGCATCCTCGGCTGTCGGTATCAGTGCCGAGGAATTGGCGGAGCTTCTTTCCAGACAGCAAAAACTGTTTGAACAACTGCTGGACTTGGCCAGCCACCAGGGGCCGCTGATCGAGGCTGGGCAATCCGAGCCGCTGCTGAATCTGCTGGCCCAACGCCAGACCCTCATTAACCAGTTGCACGAGATCAGTGCCCGCCTGGCCCCGGTGCGCAAGCAGTGGGCGGCGGTCCTGCAGTCGTTCTCCCAGGCAGCCCGCGAGCGCATCCAGGGGATTCTTGATCAGATCGGAAAACTGCAGACCCGCATCGCCAGTCTCGACGAACGCGATTGCCAGGCCCTTCGCCTTACCAGCCAATCCCTCGGCTCACAGATGACACGCCTGCAAAACTCCGTTGGAGCCATGGGAGCCTATCGAAATCAACCGACGTCGCCGCATACTCGCTTGGTCGACCAGAAGAGCTGAACGTCAACCATGACCGTTGAAGTACCCCATCCTCATACCCCCCCCGGAAGCGCCCCCGGAAATGCAGTCGGGTCAGCCCCCGGCTCAGCCGGGGGGTACGCCCCCGGAAGCGCCCCCGCCCCCGGAAACCCCGGAACCCCCGGCCGCGGAAGTCTGCTCGCGAGCCGCGTCGTCCCCGACGCGGACACCCCCGTGACCCCCGGAACACCCGGTTCCCCCGTAAGTGGATTGCCTCAACCCGCTGCCGCGCGGCCGGCGGCGGATCGGCTCGAGGATCTGACCGACATCATCCGGGCCTACAACCAGGTCACCGAAAATCTGCAGCGCTCCCATGAAGCCCTCCGCCAGGAAGTCACCCGCCTGCAGACGGAGCTGGCTTCCAGCAATGCCCAGCTTCAGCGATCCAAACGCCTGGCCGCCCTGGGCGAAATGGCGGCGGGCATCGCTCATGAAATCCGCAATCCCTTAGGCGCGATTCAGCTCTATGCGGGCCTGCTGATCTCGGATCTGCCGGCCTCCAACGCCAGCGGCCAGACCGCTCGCCAGATCGCCTCGGCGGTGCGCTCCCTTAACGCCATCGTGGGCGACGTGCTGGCTTTTGCCCGCGAGCTGACCCCCCAGCCCCGGCGGGTGCTTGTGGAAGATGTCTTTAACCGGGCCATTCAGGCCCATCACCCAGCCATCGAAGCGGCCGGCGTGGTCGTGGAACAGATCATCGCGGATGCCGGCCAACCGCTGGAGATGCTGGCCGATGCCGACCTGCTGCATCAGGCCCTGCTTAATTTGATCCGCAACGCCGTGGACGCCATGGCGGATCGGGGCGGTCGTCTGACCCTCCAGGCCCTCCGCGAAGGAACGTCCATTGGCCTGGTCGTCCGCGATACCGGGCCGGGCATCGCCCAGGAACACATCGATCGCATTTTCAACCCGTTTTTTACCACCCGCTCCACCGGCACGGGCCTGGGCCTGGCCATTGTGCATCGGATTGTCGACGCCCACGGCGGGACCATCACCGTCCATAACCAGGACGGGGCGGTGTTTGAATTGAATCTTCCCGATCAGCCTGCCCTGGAATTTGCTACCCAGGATTCCACGGCGGGCATGTCCGTTACCCTCACCTGTCCCTCCCCCAGCCTTGCCGGGAGCCTCGCATGAGTAACAAGGTCCTAGTCGTCGACGACAAGCAGATGATGCGCGACAGCGTGACCGCCACGCTCCAGCGGGCGGGCTTTATCGCGGTGGCGGCGGCGGACGGGGAATCGGCTTTGAAGCTGTTGGCGCGTCATCGCCCCGGCGCGGTGGTGACCGACCTGAAGATGCCCGAAATGGACGGCCTGGAGCTTCTGCAGCGGATGCGGCAGGCGGACGACCAGTTGCCGGTGGTGCTGATGACCGCGTACGGCACGGTGGACGCCGCGGTGTCCGCCATGAAGCAGGGGGCGTTTGATTTCATCCAGAAGCCATTTGAAGGCGACCAGCTGGTGATGGTGGTCCGCCGGGCGGTGGAGCATCACCGCCTGTTGCAGGAAAACGCCGCCTTACGCAGCTCCACCCGGACGTTCCAGTCCGAGCCGGTGCTGGTCGGCCGCTCCGCGGTGATGCGCTCGCTGGCCCAGCAGATTCAGCAATACGCCCACAGCCACGGCAACGTGCTGATCGGCGGAGAGTCGGGCACGGGCAAGGAAGTGGTCTCGCGGATGATCCACGCCCACAGCCCCCGCCGCGACAGCGTCATGCTGGCGGTTAACTGTGCCGCCCTGTCCACCAGCCTGCTGGAAAGCGAACTGTTCGGCCACGAAAAGGGCGCTTTTACCGGGGCTGATCAACTGCGCAAAGGCCGCTTTGAACTGGCTGACGGCGGCACGCTGCTTTTGGACGAAATTTCCGAAATCGAGCCTCCCCTGCAGGCCAAGCTTCTGCGCGTGCTCCAGGAAGGCCAGTTCGAGCGCGTCGGGTCCAGCTTCTCGATGCAGGTGGACGTGCGGGTGATCGCCACCACCAACCGTGATCTGTCGCGTTCGGTGGCCCAGGGGCAATTCCGCCAGGACTTGTATTTCCGCTTAAACGTGCTGCCGTTGACGCTGCCGCCGCTGCGGCATCGGGCCGGTGACGTGGCTCTTTTGGCGGAACATTTTCTGGTGCAGGTCGGCCTGCGCGAAGGGCGCGACCCCAAGCGGTTTGACGAAGAGGCGCTGGTGCTGCTCCAGCAGTATCCCTGGCCGGGCAACGTGCGCGAGCTGCAGAACATCTGCGAACGCGCCAGCGTGCTGACCCGCGGGGCGATCATTACCGCGGAGATGATTCGGCCCTGGCTGGCGGCCCCGACCTGGCCTTCCAGCCAGCCCTCGGCCCACACGCCCTTGCCGACGATCGCGCCGCTGCCGCATGAGATGGTTTCCCCCCCGGCGGCGACGCTGGCGGCCCAGGTCAAACCGCTGGAGGAAATGGAACGCGCGCAGATTCTCGAAACCCTCCGGCGGTTCAGCGGCAATCGCCAGCGCACGGCCACGGCCCTGGGCATCGGCGTGCGCACGTTGGGCTTGAAATTGAAGAAGTGGAAGGAACTGAACCTTGTCGAACAGACGATCTGATCCCGATCGCGGCCGATCCGCTCGCCCGGCGGGGCTGATCCTGATCAGGATGGCCTGGCACGCTGGATCGCGCATCTTTTGCGCCCCAAACGCGCAAATCCTGCGCCATTGTCGCCACGGTCAATCGTCGGTGCGGGGGGCAGCGATCTTCAGCCTGTCTTTTTTTTGTGTCGTGCGGGCCATCATGGCACCCTGCTTGCTCTTGTTCTTTTGGCTTTTGGCGCCCTTAAGAGTCAAAGGCCTAGGAAGCGTGGCATGATCAGCGGCATGTTCGACAGTGGGGCCTTGCCGGTACTCGAGCGGGTGACGCAGTTCACCGGCGCCCGCCATAAGGTGTTGGCTGACAACATCGCCAACCTGGACACGCCCTACTTCAGGCCCAAGGACTTAAGCGTCCGCGAATTCCAGGTGGAATTGGCCAAGGCCGTCGAGCAGCGTCGCCGCAGCCCTTCGCCCACCGGCGGCACGCTGCGGATGGGCAATACCCGCCAGCTGCGCTTTACGGATGACAATCTGCAGGCGAATCCCCAGGCGGCTGACGACGGCATCCTGTTTCACGATCGGAACAATCGCGACCTGGAGCGCTTGATGCAAGGTCTGGCGGAAAACACCATGGCCTTCAATGCCGCCAACGATCTGCTGCGGCACGAGTTCGGCATGTTGTCCATGGCCATCCGCGGCCGCGTGTAGAGGTTGGGCCAATCTCTTGCTCCCTTTTTTTAAGGGCGGCAGAGGAGTTTGAACCATGTTCGGCGTATTAGACGTTTCCACCTCCGCCTTGATCGCCCAGCGCACCCGGCTGGAGGTGATCTCCGCGAATCTGGCCAATCGTTTTTCCCTGACCGACGCCCAGGGCAACTATGCTCCGTATCGGCGGCGCGTGCCCATCATGGCGGCGGGCGATCCGGCCAGCGGTAATCAACAAGGTGTCCACGTCCAGCAGATTAACCTTGACCCCTCGGCCTTCCGAAACGTGTATGATCCCGGCCACCCCTATGCCGATAAGAATGGCTATGTGCAGTATCCCAACGTCGATCCGACCATTGAGCAGATCGACGCCCTGGAGGCCAGCCGAGCGTATGAGGCGAGCATCACCGCGGCCGAAGCCACCAAGGCCATGATCAGCTCCAGCTTGCGCATTCTGGCTTAAGTCTGTAAAACCACCGGCGGGCGTCGCGTGACGCCGCCGCCTGATTCGCGAGGTGACCGATGACCGATCCCCTGGGCCTGATACCTGACGCCGTCTCCCGCCCGCAGTCTCCCGTGCGTCCGGCTGGTCCCGGCGCGCAGGGCGGGCCGTCCTTCAAGGACGTGCTGATGAAAAATCTCGAGCAGGTCAATCGCATGCAGCAGGACGCGGCCAAGGCGATCGAGGATCTTTCCACCGGCAGGCGCGATGACATCAATCAGGTTATGATCACCACCAAGAAGGCGGAGCTTGCCTTCCAGATGCTGATGCAGGTGCAGGGCAAGATGGTGGATGCTTACGAAGAGATCAAGCAGATGAGGGTGTAGGTCAAGGACTTTAGGCAAGGATTGGATCCTTGCCGGCGGGAACGGGCGGCAGACCCCGGCTGGAGGCTGGGCTAAACCGCCGGGAACCCACCGCCTTTCCACCAGCGGCATGGAGGCCGACGATGGAATTCATAAGACGCTACTGGACGCAGATCCAGGCCCAGATCCCGCAACTCTCGCCGCTGCACAAGTGGCTGATCGGGCTCATTATCATTGTTTTTCTAATGGTCGGCTGGCTGGTGCTCGAATACGCGGCCGGCCCGGACTATGTCGCGGTGACGTCGCTTCCCGGCGCCCGCCAGGCGGAAGTCGTCGGGCGTTTGCGCAGCGAGGGGATTCGCGTGCAGACCCAGGGCACGCAGATTCTGGTTCCTTCCGACAGCCGGCAGGACGCTTACGCGGTGCTGGCCCAGGCCGACCTGCTGGCGGACGATCCGGCCCGGGCCATCGACGAATTGCTGGCCAATCAAAGCCCCTGGACCAGCAATCAGCAGAACGCCACCGCGATGCTGCACGCCCGCGAAAAATTCCTGGCCGGGGTCATCGCCCGCATGAAGGGCGTCCGCTCGGCCCACGTGGTCATCGACATGCCCCACAACCAGGGCTTCGCCCAGACCCACAAGGCGCCCAGCGCCTCGGTCTGGGTGGAAATGCGTGAAAGCGGGCGCCTGGATCGGGATCTGGTCAAGGCCATCGCCTCCTGGGTCAGCGGCGCGGTGGCGGAAATGAAAATGCAGGACGTGTCGGTCATCGACGCCAACATGGGGCGGCCGTATCACGTCTCGGCGGAGGACGACCAGGTGCCCACCGAGGCGCTGGAGCTTGTCCAGCAGCAGGAACGCAAATACCAGGAAAAACTGCAGGAAGTGCTGGCTTACATTCCCGGGGTGATCGTGGCGGTCAACGTCCGCATCGACCCCACCCAGGGCGAGCAGTCGGAAACCTACACCTACGAAAAATCCGAGCCCTTAAAGAGCGAGCAGAGCGAGGAAACCGAACAGCACTCCACGGCCAGCTCCGGCGAGCCGGGCGTGCGTTCCAACACCGGGCTGGACATCACCAGCGGCGGCAGCACCGGCAGCACCGAGAAGAAGACCTCCAGCCAGACGGAATTCGGCGAAAAGCAGCTGACCGGCAAGGTGTTTTCCCGCAAGATGGGGCACACGGTCAACCGCATCAACGCCACCATCAACGTGCCGCGGAGCTTTTTCGTCCGCCTCTTGCAGCAGGGCAAACCGGAAGCCGAGCAGGGCAAGGAACCCGACGAGGCGGCCCTGACCCCGATCGTGACGGCGCAGCTGGCCCAGATCGAATCGCAGGTCAAGCCCCTGATCAGCGCCGAGGCTGAGGGGGCGGTGACGGTGCACATGATTCCCGACAGCACGCTGTTTGTGACCTCGGCGGCCGGTTCGGCGCAGGCCCAGCTGGGCGGCGCGGTGGGGGCGGTGTTCGGCGTCGGCGTCGGCAGCGGCTGGGTCAAGCCCGTGGGGCTGGGCGCCTTGGCGCTGGCGGCGCTGGGCATGATGCTGTCGATGGTCCGCAAGGCCACCCAGAAACCGCCCATGCCCACGGCCCAGGAACTGGCGGGCGTGCCGCCGACGCTGCCGGTGGAGGATGACCTGATCGGCGAGGTCGAGGCCACGGAAACCACCATGTCCGGCCTGGAAATGGACGAACGGGAAATCGAACAGCGTCGCATCGCCGAGCAGATCGGCCAGATGGTCAAGTCCAATCCCATCGAGGCCGTCAACATCCTTAACCGCTGGGTACGCACGGACGAATAATCCCCCGGATGCCTCATTCCCTTGAGGGTTGCTTCACCCATGGCAGAAACACCCGCCAAACCGCAGGCCGCCTCACCCCCGCCGCCCCCGCCGCCGCCGCCTTCGGGCGATAACGCGCTGCCGGGCATCCGCAAGGCGGCCATCCTGCTCCTGTCGCTGGAAAAGGACGCGGCCACGCTGCTCTTAAAGCAGATGGAAAACAAGGCTATCGAGGAAGTCACCCGCGAGCTGGCGTCCCTAGGGCAGATTCCCAAGGATCTGCGCGATCAGGTCATCAACGAGTTTTACCACATGGCCCTGGCCCAGAGCTGGGCCTCGGAGGGCGGGTTGGATTACGCCCGCCTGCTGCTGCACAACAGCCTGGATCCGAAAATCGCCGAGCGCATTCTGCAGCAGATTTCCACGCAGGTCCGCCGCACGCCCTTCTCGTTCCTGCAGAAGGCTGAGTCGCAGAACCTCCTGACGTTCATTCAGGACGAGCACCCGCAGACCATCGCGTTGATTTTAAGCCACCTGCCTTACCACAAGGCGTCCGAAATTCTCGGCGGGCTGCCGCAGCCCAAGCAGATCGAAGTGGTCAAGCGCGTGGCCAACATGGAACAGACCAACCCGGAGGTGGTTTCGGAAGTCGAACGCGGGCTGGAAGCCCGGCTGGCCAGCATGCTCACCCAGTCGTTTGAAAAGATCGGCGGGGTGGATTCCGTGGCCGAGATGCTCAATTTGATCGACCGCACCACGGAAAAAACGATCATGGAGGGCCTGGAAGCCGAGGACCCGGACCTGGTGGAGGAAATCCGCCGGCTGATGTTCGTCTTCGAGGATATTCTGCAGGTGGACGATCGCGGCATCCAGGGCGTCCTGAAAGAGGTGGACAACGAAGAGCTGGCCCTGGCCCTGAAGACCGCCAGCGAGGACTTGAAGACCAAGATCTTCCGCAACATGTCCGAGCGGGCCGCCAAGATGATCCAGGAAGACATGGAATACATGGGCCCGGTGCGCATCTCCGACGTGGAAGCCGCCCAGCAGCGCATCGTCGACATTGTCCGCCGTCTGGAAGATGCCGGGGAGATCATCATCTCCGGCCGCGGCGGCGACAAGGAGTTGGTCGTTTAGTTGCCAGGTTCGCACGACTTAAGGTGATCCATGCCCGTAGTGAAAAATCATTCGGCCGCCTCCATGCTTCGCGAAGCCATCGTGCTGGATTTAGGCGACCTTTCCCGCCAGGGCGAACGCATCGTGGCGGCCGCCCAGGACAAAGCCCGCCGGCTGATCACCGAGGCCCAGCGCCAGGTGCAGCAGCAGGCCAACGCCGCCCATGATCAGGCGGTGGAACAAGGGCACATCGAAGGCATGGCCAAGGGCCTGGAGGAAGGTCGCGCCCAGGGCCGGGCCGAGGCGCTTAAGCAGGCGGCTGAGGGCCTGCGGCAGATCCAGGAAACCTGGACCGACCTGGCCAACCAGTGGCAGGCGCAACGCGATCTGATCGAACGCGAGGCCCGCGAGGGCGTGCTGGATTTCGCCCTGCGCTTTGCCGAACGCCTGGTCCACCGCGTGATCGACGTGGACAAGACGGTGATCGTCGATCAGGTGGCGGCCGCCCTGGACCACGTGCTGAAGCCCATGGACGTCACCGTGCTGATCTGCCCGGACGATCGGCCCGCCCTGGAAGAGGCGCTGCCGAATTTGCTGGCGGAGTTCGCGCACCTGACGAACGTCAAACTTCAAAATGACCAGACGGTGATCCGCGGCGGCTGCGAAATTCACTTTGGCCAGGGCGCGATCGACGCCACCCTCGACAACCAGATCCGCCGGCTGCTGGAGCTGATCCTGCCCGACGATGCGGCCAACTCCGCCGACGCCCCGGAAGCTAATCATGGCGAATGACGAATTACGAATGGCGAATAAAAGACAAGATTCAGGGACCAGGGGATGGGGTAGAGGGCTATGGATACGTCAATCGAGCTACGATGGAAGATGTGCGTACTTTGGAGTGTGGAACATGAAGCCGGGTCGCATTCGCCATTCGACATTCGCCATTCGGCATTGCCTTTCCCCAACTCCTAACTCCTAACTCCTTCCTTCCCCCATGCCCCTACTTGACCAAGCCATAGCGGCGATTGACTTAGCTGACCCGCTGCAGATGCGCGGTACGGTCGCCGAGGTGCTCGGCTTGGCGGTGCACGTGGCGGACTTGACGGCGCCCATCGGCGCGATGACCCGCATTCTCACCCAAGGCGGGCACGGCCCGGTGGTGGAGGCGGAAGTGGTCGGATTCAATAACGAGCAGACGGTGCTGATGCCCTTGGGGCCCACGCAGGGCATTCGTCGCGGCGACAGCGTGCTGTCCGAGCAATCGGTGCCGTTGGTGCGCGTCGGACACAGCTTGCGCGGGCGGGTGCTCAGCGCGTCAGGGCAACCGATCGACGGCAAAGGACCGCTGACGCAAACGAGCCTGCGTCCGCTGGCGGCGGTGCCCATCGACCCGCTGGAAAGGCCCAGCATCAACGTTCCCCTGGCGGTGGGCATCCGGGCGGTGGACGCGATGACCAGCTTAGGGCGCGGCCAGCGTATCGGCATTTTCGCTTCGCCCGGCTTGGGCAAGAGCACCCTGCTGGGCATGATGGCCCGGCATACGGCCGCGGATGTTTCGGTGATCGCTCTGGTGGGCGAGCGCGGGCGTGAGGTGCGCGACTTCGTGGATCATCACTTAGGCCCGGACGGCCTGGCCCGCAGCGTGGTCGTTTGCGCCACCAGCGATGAGCCGGCGGTCCGGCGCATTCGGGCGGCCCTTTTGGCGACGGCGGTGGCGGAGTATTTCCGGCAGGAGGGGCTGGACGTCCTGCTGATCATGGATTCCCTGACGCGCTTCTGCCAGGCCCAGCGCCAGGTCGGCCTGTCGGCCGGCGAACCGCCGACCACGCGCGGGTATCCGCCCAGCGTGTTTGCCATTCTGCCCACCTTGCTCGAACGCTGCGGGCGGACTAACCAGGGATCGATCACCGGCCTGTTCGCGGTGCTCACCGAAGGCGATGAGTTGACCGATCCCGTGGCGGACGCGTCCCGCGGCATTCTGGACGGTCACATCCAGCTTTCCCGCCGCCTGGCCCAGCAGGCGCACTGGCCGGCCATCGACGTATTGGCGTCCATCAGCCGTGTGGCCGACGACGTGATCTCCCGCGAACACCGGGCGGCCCGCGATCAGGTGATCCGCCTGCTGAGCGCCTATCACCAGGTCGAGGACCTCTTGAACATCGGGGCTTACGCCTCGGGGTCCAATTCGGACTTCGATTTGGCCATCGCCGCCAAGCCGGCCATCGATCAGTTTCTCCAGCAGGGTCGGCACGAGGTGCAGGGCACGGCTGATTTCGCCCGCACCGGCCAGCAGCTGCTGGCGCTGAACATTCAGATCGAGAATCTGCGGAAACAGATGTCCCGCCAGCGCCCGGCTCCCCCGCCGGGACCGGGGCGCAATCGCTAGCCCGGGGCGTCCGGCCGGTCGTTTGATGGGGTGTCGAAAGTTTGGACTGCTTGGCTCTGAGCGTGTTTTGAAGACTGCATAAGGTGTTCCCAAGTGGCTGCCTTTCGATTTACGCTTCAACCCTTGCTCCAGCACCGCCAGGCCATCGAGGACCAGCGGCAGCGCGATCTGGCCAAGCTGCTTCGGCAGAAAATGATCTATCAGAACCAGATTCGCCAGATGCAGACCGGCATCACCGACGCCAAGCACCAGTTGGCGGGCAGTCTGGTGGGCAAGGTGGACCTGGAAGGAGTGGGGGGCTTCGCCCGCTACAGCGGGCAGTTGGCCCAGCGGGCCCAGGCGATTGTGCTGGACATGGTCCGCCTGGAAAAGGCGATCCAGATGGCCCGCGAGCTGTTGCTCAAGGCCACCCGCGATCGCCAGGCATTGGAATTGCTACGTCAGCGTCAGTACGAGCAGTGGCTTGCCGCCCAGCTCCGCCGCGAGACCGCGGAACTGGATGAAATCACGATGCAACGCCACGCCCGCCTGATACTGACGGAGCAGCGTTCGTGAAAGCCTTCTGGAACGCCTTGGCCATTGTGTTGATCGTCAATTTCCTGGGCCTTTGCGCCTTTGGCGGCTATCTCTATCTCACCGGCCGACTCTCCCGCGACCGCCTGCATCAGATCGTGGCCATCGTCACGCCGACTCCCCTGGAGGAGGAAGCGCAAAAATTGCAGGCCCAGGAAGCCGCCCGCAAGGCCAAAGAGGAAAAGGACCAGGCGCAATACCAGCAGCAGGTCGCCCAGGGACCGCGAACACCCACCGAACAACTGGCCCAGCAGAACGAGCAGGAACAGCTCGAAGTCCTGCGCAGCCAGCGCTTGCGCGAGGACATCCGGGCCCTGCAACGCCAGGTGGAAATGGCCCGCCAGCTGCTGGATGAGCAGAAAAACCGCAACGCGGCCGACCGCAAGGCCCTGGAAGAGGCCCTCACCCGCGAGGCTGCCCTGCGCAATGACCAGGATTTCCAGCAGACGGTTCAGCTCTACGAGCAGTTGAAGCCCAAACAGACCAAGGACATGTTCCGGGCCCTGATCGCGGAAAATAAGACCGAGCAGGTCGTCGCTTATCTGGCGGCCATGTCGCCGCGCAAAGCGGCCGGCGTGATCAAGGAATTCAAGACCACCGAGGAAACCAAGACCGCCACGGATCTGATGCAGATGCTCCGCGGCCGCGGCGTCGAGCTGCTGCCAGCCTCCGCAGCCACCGAAGGAACCACGCGCTGATGGCTTCGACCAACGAATCCCTGCTTTCCCTGCTGGCGTCACGCCCGGCCGCGGCGGTCGGCGCTCGCCAGGCCCAGCGCTCCGCGGCTATGCGCCAGGCGGATAGCTCCTTTGCCGAATCATTCCGCCAGGCGGCGGACGCTTCCTCGACGCCGGCGCAAAACCAGTCTGCCGCGTCCGAGACCGCCCCGGCCAGAAAATCAGCCGATCGCGATGGTTCAGCCAGCCTAAGCCCGCGCGGCAAACGACTAAGCGAAAAATCGAACGCAGCTTCCTCCAGGCAGGCAGCTGGAGAACCGGAGACCTTGCCGGCGTGGCGGGAAAACTTCGTGGCCGACAGACCCGCTGACGTCACGGAAACAACCCCCGCGGAATTAGACGCCCTCTCCCCTAAGCTCGACCCCGGAAGCTCCCCCGGAAGCGCCCCCGCCCCCGGAAGTGACCCCGGAAGTGACCTCGGAAGCAACCAAGAAAGCGGAGGCCCTGGCAGCTCCTTAGGTTCGGATGAGGGCGAATTAGCATCAGCGCAATCTTCGGGCAGCACAGGGGAAGCGGACGCCGGCTCTGGAAATGCTTTGTCATCCACGGCAAAAACGGATGGCAGCGGGCAGGCGATCGAGGGGGGGCCTGATTTGTCAGCGACCCTCGCGCGTGCGCAGGGCGGACTTACGCTAAGCGATCTTGGCGCAGCGGGAGGAGACGGGACCGAAGCGGGGGGAAGTGAAAAAACAAGCCAGGAATACTTCGCCGGGGCCGGCGGATTGTTTTCCGCGTCGGCGGGCGATGAGGCTGCTTGGAGCAGCGACGCAACGGACTTGACGGCGATGCTCAAACCATCGGTTTCGTCCACAACCGATCAGGCCGGCGCAGCGGATTCGGCGGCGGGACAGGCTCTGGAAATCGAGCTGGCGGAAGCAGCGCAAGCCACTTCCAGCTGGTTGGCTGCGCACGGTCTGGCGATGGAAGCGGACCAGGACTTGAATCTCGCGCAAGTGGCGGCGTCTGCTCAGGCTGTTGCGGAGGGTGATTCCAAGACAGCAGCCAAGACCGCCGAGGCTGCGGCGAATCCAGACTCCGCGGCTGGCACGGCGACTTCGGCCGGGGTGCTGGGGTTGTTTGGCAGTGACGCAGGCGTGGCGGTTAAGGCGAACGCAGCGGGGAAGAACAATCAGACCGCCGGGCTGGGAAATTCCTCGGTCGCGGGCAAGGGACAGAAGGCCGGCTTGGCCGAGGCGAGCGTGGGGCAGGTGTCCAAGTCTGATGCCGCCCCGGCCGTCGCGGCGGATTGGTCGTTGTTTTTTGACGCGGACGCCGATGTGTCATCCGCTGACGCCGCGGATTCCGGGGCATCCGGCAAGCAGGGTTCGAGCGTGGCGTCCCTGGCCAGTCTCTTAGGTTCCACGGATAAACCGGCGCCGCCCATCGCGGTTTTCGCCACGCCGGCCTGGGCGGATACATCGGCCGGCACGGTTCCGAATAACTTTGGCGCGGTAAATCCTGCGCTGTCGGAGCCTGCAAGTCCTGCGCTTTTGGCCTCGTTGACGCCGGGCGGAACGTCGGCTGCGACGCAGGGAAATCCAATTTCATTAAATGATGTAAATAGCGAAGCCGAGGACCCGGCTGCGCAGTTGAACCTAAGCCGGGTGACGCGCGGTTTGCAGGCGGCTTTAAGCCAGAAGGGCGGCGCGGTCACCTTGCGATTGTCCCCGCCGGAGCTGGGCCTTGTGCGCATCCAGTTGGATCTTTCCGAGGGCTCGGTACGCGCTAACCTGATGACCCAGCACGAATCGGCACGCCAATTGCTGGTTCAGCAGTTAGGTGAACTCCGCCAAGCCCTGCAGGGGCATGGCTTGTTTGTCGAGCGACTTGGGGTGCAGACCATGTCCTCCACACCAATGGACTTTCAGGGTCAGCCGCAGTCCAACGACGCCGGCGACGACGGCAGCCGCAGCCGCGGGGAGTTTTTCCAGCAGCGGCAGCAGTCGTCCGAGCGGCAGACCCCGCCGGGCGAAGCGTCGGACTTTGACAGTGCTCTGCTCAACGCCACCGCCTGACCGGACGCCGAGGCTGTGATTCCAAGGAGTTTTCTCCCATGTCCACCAGTGCCGTCGGATCCAGCAGCGGGTCGGTGACCAACAAAATCAGCGGGTTCGGCAACATCTCGTCCGACCAGTTCGTCAAGATTCTGGTCACCGAGCTTCGCCAGCAGGACCCGTTCAATCCCCAGGACAGCAGTAAGCTTTTGGAGCAGCTCTCGAGCCTGCGCAACGTCGAAAGCCAGATGCTCCTCCAGGACAAGCTCACCGAGCTGGTGGACACCAACAAGGACAGCCAGACTTCCTTGATCGATAAGCTCAATTCGCTGGTGCTGCAGAGCCAGCTGTCCTCGGCCGGGCAGTTGATCGGCCGGGAGGTGGCGGGCAAGGACAGCGACAATAATTCCGTCAGCGGCCTGGTGACCTCCGTGCGCGTCGATCAGGGCGTGGTTTCCCTGGAACTGGACACCGGCAAGCTGCTGCCGTTCGACAACGTGACCCAGGTGGCCCAGGCCCTGGCGGCTGAAGACCAGACCTCCGACGACAGCCAGGCCGCCGGCAACGTGCATCCCAGGCAGACCCTCGGCGAGTTGATCAAGAGCACGACCTTCCCTGGTGACTTGGCGTCAGCATTGTCCGGTTCGTGATGTTTTTAATGGAGTTCGCTGGTGGCTGATTCTTCCCTGCTCCTGCGCATGCTTGAACCGGCGGTTCGCCCGACCGGTTCGCCGGCCCCTTCGCCGCGGCAATTGCCGGGCGTATCGGCCCAGGAGCTGGCCAGCCCCATCGAGCAGCGCAGCTTCGATTCGCTGCTGGCCGAGGCACGCTACCAGTCTTCCGCGGTTTCCGGGGGTACGGGGGGTGGAGCGGGCGGCGACGCTGCTTTGTCCGCTCAGGGCGATTTTTCCGAGGCTGCGGCGAAGAGCCCGCAGGCCAGCCCGTTGGCCGACTTGTCCTCGTTCAACAGCATCGAGAATCCATCCGTCCGAAACCTACGTACCGGCGGGCAGCTTAGCACCGCCTCTTAGACAGCCGGGATCGGTGGTCGCGGCAGACCCGCGGCCGGCTGATCCATCTTCCGTTGAAGGGAGTTATCGATGGGACTCAATGGCGCCTTGTTCACCGGCTTAACCGGCATGAACGTCAACTCCGAATGGATCAACGTGGCGGGCAACAACATCGCCAACGTCAACACGGTGGCGTTTAAGACCAGCCGCATGCGCTTTGAAACCCAGATCGCCCAGACGCTCAAGCCCGCGTCCGGGCCCTCGACCAACAGCGGCGGGCGCAACGCCTCGCAGGTAGGCATGGGGGCGCGGGTGGGGGAAATCGCCCGCAACTTCAAGGCCGGCACGTGGCAGGGCACCGGCGTGGACACGGAGATGGCCATCAACGGTGACGGCTTTTACATCATCGACGTCAACGGAGCCCGCCGCTACACCCGGGCCGGCAACTTCAAGCTCGACAGCGAATACAACCTGGTCACGCCCAACGGCAACAAGGTCCAGGGTTTCGGCATCGATTCCAGCTACAACGTCGTCGAGGGCGTGCTGACCAACATCATGATTCCCAAGGGCCTGCCCCTGGCCGAAGCCAGCTCCAGCGCCCTGATGCGCGGCAGCCTTAATTCCAAGGGCGTCGTGGCCACGCAAGGTTCGATTAATCAGACCGACGCCATTTACTCCGATGCCGCCGCCACCACCGCGGCTTTGGGCACCACCCTTCTGACCTCCCTCTACACCACGGCCGGCGGCTCGCCGGTCCTGGCGGCCAACGACATCATCACCGTCAGCGGCGTGCAAAAAGGCCGGGATAACCAGGAAGGCACCGTCGAGCTGACCTCCCACACCTTTGAAGTGGCCGCCGTGGCCAGCGGCGACGCCGACGCCAACGGCACCACCGTGCAGGATTTCCTGGATTTCCTCACCGACATCCTGGGCATCGACACCTCCGTCGCCGGCGGGGTGACGATCAACGGCTCCGGCGAGATCGTCGTCACCGGCAACAGCGGGCAGCACAACGACCTGACGCTCAGCAACGCCAACGTTACCGTCGGCGGAACCCCCTTAAGCTTAGGCTGGGCCAAAACGCAGACCGCCAACGGCGAATCGGTGCGCACCAGCTTCAGCGTGTATGACAGCATCGGCAGCGACGTGAATCTGGACGTCATCGCCGTGCTGGAAGACGCCGACGCCGGCTCGACGTGGCGCTATTACGTGCAGAGCGAGGACGACAGCGATCTGGATCGGGTGGTTTCCAACGGCACGCTGAGCTTTGACAGCTACGGCAATTTCGTGTCCAACACCGGCGGCACCATTCTGATCGATCGCGACAACACTCCGGCCGCCACGCCGCTGACCATCCGGCTTAACTTCGACGCCAGCATGCGGGCCCTGGACTTAGGCTCGCAGTCGCCGACGTTCACCGGCAGCGCCCTGGACGGCGCCCCGGCCGGCGAATTGAATACCTTCGCGGTCAGCGCCGACGGGGAGATCACCGGCTACTTCAGCAACGGCAAGGAAAAGCTGCTGGGCCGGATCATGCTGGCGATGTTCCCCAACAACGCCGGCCTGGTGGAGGAAGGCGGCAACATCTACAACCAGTCGCTTAACAGCGGCACGCCCAGCATCGTCATGCCCAGCCAGAACGGCTCGGGCACCATTCAGGGCCAGGCGGTGGAAATGTCCAACGTGGACCTTTCCGAGGAGTTCATCAACCTGATCAACGCCTCCACCGGGTTCTCCGCCTCGTCGCGCATCATCACCACCTCCGACCAGCTGATCCAGGAACTGCTGAACACCATTCGTTGATTTAACCGGCCATGATCACGCTGACGCGCCTCAACCATAAGCGCTTTGTCCTCAACGCCGAGCTGATCCGCTCGGTGGAGGAAAACCCCGACACCACGATCACCCTGATCAACGGCGATCACGTGATTGTCCGCGAGAACATGCAGGACGTGGTGCGCCTGGTGATCGAATACGGCCGGTGCCTGCGCTATCTGTTCCCCCCGACGTAGCTTACGTGCGGCCGGAACGTGCGATTCAGGGGCCGGTTGGCCATGGCGTTTTTCCAGGAATGCTCAGCCGCCGCGGCCGAGGGGGGATCGCCCCGGCGGAGATATTCTCAACTTCCGGCGATTTAAGCCTTTGCGATGTCCGGCGTCCGGGCGTTTTTCCCCTGACTTCTCTTAAAATTTTCGACCCCTTTGGACCGATAAGAAACCACAGGCTCGTTCTCTGATCTAAAACAGGGCTGCGCGATGGATTTGGGGCTACTGTTCGGATTTTTCGGGACCTGGATCATCATCGTCTGGGCCTTGCTCAGCGGCGGCAGTATCATTGCCTATTGGGACGTGGCCAGTTCCATCCTGGTGTTTGGCGCTTCGGTCACCATGATGTTTTTTGCCTTCCCGATGGAAAACGTCAAGAGCATCTTCGCCATCCTGCGCCAGCTGCTTTTTCATAAGTCCCAAGCGCCCGGCAATCTCATTACCGACATGGTTTATTATGCCGAGATCGCCCGCCGCGACGGCATCCTGTCCCTGGAGAATGTCATCAAGGACATCGAAGACACCTTCGTGGTCCACGGCATTCAGATGGCCATCGACGGCACCGATCCGGAACTGATCGAATCCGTGCTGACCAATGAATTAGAGAACATCATTGACCGCCACGACCAGGGCAAGGCGCTTTTCGACACCTTGGCCAAGTACGCCCCGGCCTACGGCATGATCGGAACTCTCGTAGGCTTGGTGATCATGCTTCGCAACATGAGCGATCCGTCGATGATCGGCCCGGGCATGGCGGTGGCGATTCTCACCACGTTGTACGGGGCCCTGATCGCCAACAGCTTCGCCTTGCCGATGGCCGACCGCCTGGCCCGCCGCTCGGCCGAGGAAATCCTCAACAAAACCATCATTCTCAAGGGCGTCATGGCCATTCAAAGCGGGGACAACCCGCGCATCGTGGAAAAGAAACTGATGACTTTCTTGCCTCCTTCGTTGCGCAAATCACGCGACGACGAAGAACGCCAGGCCGCCTAGCGGAGGCAGGGAGTTCCGGCCGGCCTTTTTTCCATAGGACTCAGCCATGGGCATCAAAAAACCCAAGCAGGCCGCCGGCGGCGCTCCGGAGTGGGTTTTGACCTACGGCGACATGATGTCCCTGTTGCTGTGCTTCTTCATTCTGTTGGCCGCCTTAAGCGAATTGAAGAAGGACGACAGCTACAAAGAAATCGTCGACCAGATTCAAAAGGCCTTTGGCATGGAGGGCATCGGCGGCGGACCCTCGCCGAGCAAGGACGATCCCCAGCACAGCAGCCTGCTGAAGATCCTCCAGACCGTGGCGACGCAGCAGCAGAAGAACAAGCCCTTAAAAGCCAGTACCACGGACCCCGGCCAGGAGGGACGCGAACAGGAGGTTACCGTGGTCCGCAAGGGCCAAAGCTACATCGTCGGCGGCCGAATCGTTTTTCTCGAACGTTCCACGGAGCTGTCCGCGCAAGCCCGCCAGGATCTGACGAAGGTCGCCCAGCTGATCCGCGGCTATAACAACATCGTCGAAATCCGCGGCCACACCTCCAGCATGGAAGGGGCCCAGGGGGGGACGCTGGCGGATCTGGACCTGCTTAGTTTCGAAAGGGCCCGGGCCGTCCGCGACTTTATGACCAGCACCGCGATCGGCATCCCGGCCGAACGCCTGCGGCTGGTGGCCTGTGCCGACCGGGAACCCTTAGTCAAGCGGGTCTACGACCAGGCGGGACAAACACCGAATCGGCGGGTGGAAATCATGGTCGACCAAGCTTTGGTCGATGAATTCCGTCAGTTGGACAGTGAATGAACCTGCGGAACGTAAGGTGGACCTATGGCTGAGCAAACTCCTGCCCCCGATCAGACCCAAGAACAGCAGCCGGCTGCTAAGTCAAGCAAGACGTTAGTGCTTGTCATTGCAATAGTTGTCTTAGAAATCGCCACCGTGGGCGTCACTTATATGCTCATGGGTGGCCCCAAGCCCGCCGAGGCCCACTCCGCGGAGCCTGATCCCCAGCTGGACGAAACCCGTCTGGTGGAGATCCCCCTGGTGTCCGATAAGTTTCCCAACACGCGCACGGGCAAAACTTTTGTCTACGACGCGGACGTGCTGATCGTTGTTCAACGCCGGCACCAGGAAAAGACGAGCAAGGTCATCGAAAGCTCCAAGGCTCAGATCACCGAGGACATCCGCCAGATCATCAGCCGGGCGGACCGTTCGGAACTTAATGAGTCCACTTTGGCGACGGTCAAACGCCAGATCCAGGCGCGCCTGGAACAGCGCCTAGGACGCGACACGGAAGGCAAGGCCATTGTGGATCAGATTGTGATCCGCAAATTCACGGAATTTCAGTTACAGTAGTCTGCGCGGGAAGTGTTTGGCATATGGGGCTCGACGCTCCAACCTAAAGAAAAGAGCCACGGATGGCACCCGACAAAGAACCGACGAACGCTCCTGCTCCCCAAAACGCGGAAACCGAAAAGCTCGTCGAGGAAGCCCTGGCGGAAGCGCAGGCTTCTATTCGCGATATTCAAAATGTCGCCGAGCAAGTGACGCCGGCGGCGGGAATGTCGGCCGCCACATCCGAGGCCCACGCCACCACCATTGATCTGCTCGGCGACGTCGAGCTGCAGGTCATGGTCGAGCTGGGCCGGACGGAGATGATCGTTGAAGATGTCTTAAAGCTGTCCGGCGGCAGCGTCGTGGAACTCGACAAGCTGGCGGGCGACCCGGTGGACGTGTACGTCAACAATCGCCTGGTGGCCCGCGGCGAAGTGCTCGTGCTCAATGACAACTTCTGCATTCGTATCAGTGAAATCGTGGCGGATCTGGAAGAACAGGCCACCGCCGCCGCCCGCCAGGAGGTACAAACCCAGACGACTTGATGAAATGATCTGATTGCTTTCCACGGGGCGCAGGATGTGCCCCGCAAGCCGATCTTCCCTTTTTGTCGGCCCGATGGCCAGGATGGCCCCATGCTGCAATTCCCCCTGTTTTTCCATCGTTCTCTCCGCGCTTGCTTGCTGCTTTTGGCTTTCGCCCTCCCCGCAAGCGCCCAATCTCCCCCCGCCCCCGCCCCCGGAAGTGTCGCCCCCGGAAGCACCCCCGGAAATTCTGGAAGTTCGATTGCCACGGCTGCGCCTGGTGCGGCGGCGGTATCGGCCCCGGCTGCTTCGGGCGTGGACCAGGAGCAGTTGCCCATCATGCGCTCGTCCGCGGCCGGGGCGGGGCGGGCGTCTTCGTCGGGGTCGGCCTTGTCGGGACAAACTCCCTGGGTTCTGCAGACGCTCGGCGCCTTGGGCGTGGTGATCGCGCTGGTTTTCGCCGCCCGCTCGGGCTTGCGACGCTTGGGAAACAACGCCGCCCCGGCCGGCGCGGCCAACGCCATGGTCGAAGTGCTCGGCCGGGTGAGCATCGCTCCGCGCTGCCACGTGATTTTTGTGCGCTTAGGCCACCGCATTCTGGTGGTCGGCCAATCGCCACAGGGCTTAGCCAGCCTGGCGGACATCGATCAGCCTGAGGAAATCGCGGATCTGCTGGCCGCCCACGCCCGCCAGGGGCCGCACAGCATGTCCCGCGGTTTTTCCAACTTAATGCAGCATCTGGGTACGGATTTCGACCGCAAACATCGCCAGGTGGACGAGGGCGGCGACGTGACGGAGATCCGCACGGATCGCGCCCGCGAACACCTGTCTTCGCTCTTGGCCCGCATCAGCCGCATCGGTCGGGGGCCGGCCGGCCCGGCGTCGAGTTCGGTGGATGCGGTGCCCCAGGTCTCCGCGTCGGCGGTGGCGGCGGTGTCCGTCCCGCGGAAAAGTGCCGCGGGCGATCTGGCCTCCAGGCTTCGCAAGGGAGTCCGTGCCTGATGACGTTCGCGTCGCCCAACTTCGGCAGAAACCGCGCCGCGGCCAGCCATCTCCGCCTGGGGATGATCTTGCTGGTTGTGGGACTGACGTTTGGCAGCGCTCCCTGCCGGGCCCAGAACAATCAATCGCCGTCTCAACCCCAGGCGCAGGCCAATTCGCCCCAGGCTGTGGACTTGGCCAACCCGATTTCCATCGTGCAGAACGCTTCGCGGGCCCTGGACACGCTCTCGGGCGGCGGCTCCACTCCCACGGCCGCCTCGCCGGCGCGCCCGGACGGGGCCTTAAGCTCCACGCTGTCCATCCTGGTGCTGATGACGGTGCTGACGCTGGCGCCTTCGCTCCTGGTCATGTGCACCAGCTTCACCCGCATCGTCATCGTCCTGGCCCTGCTGCGTCAGGCCATCGGCACCCAATCGCTGCCTCCCAGCCAGGTGATCGTGGGCCTGGCGCTGTTCATGACCCTGTTGGTGATGGGCCCGACGTTTGACCGGATCAACACCGAATCGCTCACTCCCCTGCAGGCGGGGCAGATCAGCCAGTTGGACGCCTGGGCGCGGGCCCGCCAGCCGTTGCGGGATTTCATGTTCAGCCAGATCGAATATGCCGGCAACGAGGACGATCTGTATCTGGTGCTCAACTATCGCGGCGTGGACACCACCGCCCCCGAAAAGCTGCAGCGCCAGGACGTGGACATGCTTTCGCTGATCCCGGCGTTTCTGCTCAGCGAGTTGAAGGTGTCCTTCCTGATGGGCTTTAGGCTATACCTGCCCTTCCTGATTATCGACATGGTGATCTCCAGCGTGCTGATCAGCATGGGCATGCTCATGCTCCCGCCGGTGCTCATCAGTCTGCCCTTTAAGCTGTTGCTTTTCGTGCTGGTGGATGGTTGGCGGCTCGTGGCCGGCAACCTGCTTAATAGTTTTTCCCACGTCGTACCCGTCATGACGGGCTGACCCTAACCCCTAATCCCCAACCCCTAACCCCCAACCCCCAATTGCCATGTCTTTCGATCAAGCCACGGACATTGTGCGAGAATCGCTGCTGGTCATGCTGATGCTCAGCACGCCGATTTTGCTGGCAGGGCTGGTCATCGGCCTGTTTATCAGCATTCTCCAGGCGGTCACGCAGATTCAGGAGCAGACGCTCAGCTTCGTGCCCAAAATTCTGGGCATGGGCCTGGTGGCGGTTCTCTTAACGCCCTGGGTGGCCAGGATGCTTTTGGATTTTTCCGCCCGCATGTTCAGCGGCGCCGGCTAAGCGGAGGCCTCGCGCGGTGACGGTTGGCTCTCTTACCTTGCCTGGGAGACGTCTTTTTGCCGTTAGGATTTGTCCAACTTCTCCACCACCTGCCCGCCTGGGCATTGGTCTTTTTCCGTTTGTCGGGGATCTTTTTCCTCGCCCCGGTTTTCGGCAGCGTGTCGATTCCCGTCCGGGTCAAGATTCTCCTGGTTTTCGTGCTTTCCCTCTGCATTTATCCCATGCTTTTAGAGCCGCCGGCCACCGCTGCCGGGACGGGTCTGCAGGTCCAGCCGGCTTTGGCTCGGAGCCAGGGCCTGCTTGAGCCGACGATTCTGCCCCCGCTAAGCCAATCGGTGGCGGCGACGTCGATTTCCGCGGTGCTCGACCGCGGTCTGTCGCTCTGGCATTTGCTGCCTTTGGTGGCCTGCGAATTATTGATCGGGCTGATCATCGGCTTTGGGTCCAACCTGCCGCTGGTGGGGATGCAGATCTCCGGCAAGATCATCGATCAGCAGCTGGGGTTCGGTTTAGGCGGCGTGTACAACCCCGACCTGGAAGAAGAATCCGGCATCGTCGGCCAGTTCTTCTTTACCCTGGCCTTGGCGGTTTTTCTGCTCTTAAACGGGCATCGCGTCCTGCTGGGCACGCTGGTCGACTCGTTTCACGCCATTCCCTTAGGCGGTTTCCGGGCCGACGGCCGGCTGATGGAATTGATGGTCGCCCTGTTAGGCTCCATGTTTGAATTGGCCCTGCGCGTCTCGGCGCCGCTGCTTTGTCTGGTGTTTCTGGAAACCCTGGCCATGGGCTTTATCGCCCGCACCATTCCGCAGATGAACATCCTGAGCATCGGTTTCCCGGTGCGCATTGTCGTGGGGCTCGGCCTGCTCTCCGCCATGGTGGTGGTCAAGGCGGAGGTGTTCATCCAGATCATGCAGTCCACCCTGCGCGACATCGCCACGTATTTAGGTCACTAGTTTTTGCGGCTCTTTTTGTTGAGTGTCTGTCATGGCGGAAAACGATCAGGAAAGGACCGAATCCCCGACGGCACGCCGCCGCGAGGAGGCCCGCAACGAAGGCAACGTCGCCCGCAGCGTCGATCTGCAGGCGGCCATCGCCCTTTTGTCAGCCATCTTTCTGCTTTACATGCTGGGCCTGCGAATCATGGGCTCCATGCGCCTGTCCTTTGCCACCCTCCTGGCGGGCGCTTCGACGGACAATCCCACCCGGGCCGACGACGTTCCCAGCCTGCTGTTTTATTGCGTGCAAGCGGTCATGTCGGCCGCGGGCCCGCTGGTGTTGGCCTTGGCGGCGGTGGCGGTGCTGGCCGGCATCGCCCAGGTCGGCTTTCTTCTGACTTCGCGCCCCCTGCAACTGAATTTGGCCAAGCTCTCGCCCCTGCGCGGGTTGCGGAATCTGTTCGATGCCCGTTCGGCCGTTCGCCTGGGCATGAGCGTGGCCAAGCTGTTTCTGATCGCCTCCGTGGCCTGCTGGGTGATTTACGGCGACTTGCAGACCATCATCGGCTTAGCCGCCCTGCCGCCGATGGCCATCTTCGGGGCCGCGGCCGAGATCGTCTTCTGGCTGGGCGTGAAATTAGCCCTGCTCCTGCTGCTTTTGGGCCTGATCGACTACCTCTACCAGCGTTTTCAGCGTGAACGCGATTTGCGCATGACCAAACAGGAGATCCGCGAGGAATTCAAGCGCATGGAAGGGGACCCGCTGATCAAGCAGCGCCGTTTCCGGGTGGCCCGCCAGTTGGCCATGCAGCGCATCAACCAGGCGGTGCCCAAGGCCGACGTGATCGTCACCAACCCCACGCATTTCGCCGTCGCCCTGCAATACGACTCGAAAAAAATGACCGCGCCCAAGGTCGTCGCCAAGGGAGCCGACTTCCTGGCCATGCGCATTCGCCAATTGGCCGTCATTCACGGCATTCCCATCGTCGAACGCCAGGAGCTGGCGCGGGCTTTATACCGGTCGGTGGAGGTCGGCCAGGAGATCCCCGCCTCGTTCTATGCGACGGTGGCGGAGATCCTCGCCTACGTGTATCGGCTGAGCGGACGGCGCTCGGCATGAGCTCGTAAACAAATTATGCACAAATCTTCATGGCGTCCTTACACATTTTTTTGCGTCCGGTTATCTTGTGACGGGTTGATGGTCAGGATGACCAAACTTTTTTCGTAAAGGCCATGGATGGCTGAGCCCAGCGCCAAGTTCATTTTTCCTCCCTGGCTCAACCGCCTGAATCAATATCAGGCGTTCTTTGTGCCCATCGCCGTGGTGGGGCTGCTGGCCGTCATCGTCGTGCCCCTGCCGCCGGTGATGATGGACATGCTCATCGCCGCCAACCTGGCCCTGGCGGCCATGATCCTGCTGACGACCATCTACGTGGAATCGCCCCTGGATTTCTCGGTGTTTCCGTCCCTGCTCCTGTGCACCACGCTGTATCGGCTGGTGCTGAACATCGCCACCACGCGTCTGATCCTGGCCGCCGACGCCGATACCCCCGAGCAGGCCATCGGCGTGGCCGGCAAGGTCATCGAGGCCTTCGCTTCCTTCGTCACCAGCGGCAACCTGGTGGTCGGAGTCATCCTGTTCCTGATTCTGATCGTGGTGCAGTTCGTGGTCATCACCAAAGGCTCCACCCGCATCTCGGAAGTGGCCGCCCGCTTTACCCTCGACGCCATGCCCGGCAAGCAGATGGCCATCGACGCGGACCTCAACGCCGGCCTGATCAACGAAGGCGAAGCCCGCCGCCGCCGCGAAGCCATCGCCCAGGAAGCGGATTTCTACGGGGCCATGGACGGTGCCGCCAAGTTCGTCCGCGGCGACGCCATCGCCGCCATCATCATCACCCTCATCAACGTGGTCGGCGGTTTTGCCGTCGGCTTCTTCGACAAAGGCTGGGGCTTCGCCCAGTCGCTGGAAGTCTTCACCAAACTGACCATCGGCGACGGGCTGGTGTCCCAGTTGCCCGCGTTTGTGATATCCATCGGCGCCGGCCTGATCGTCACCCGCTCCTCGGGACGGGAAGACTTAGGCACCGCCATCACCACCCAGCTGACCGGGCGCTGGCGTTCCCTGGCCATTACCTCCGGCTTCTTAACGCTCATGGCGTTCACCGGTCTGCCCGCCCTGCCCATGCTCTCGCTGGCTTCGGCCATGGGGGTCGGCGCCTGGCTGGTGCGCTCGGCTGAGAAACGCCAGAAGACCGAGTCCGTCCGCCAGACCGCCGCCAAGGACAAGCCCGCGCCCCCGCCGGTCGAACAGGTCATGGCCGTCGACGCCATGGAGCTGGAGGTCGGTTACGCGTTGGTCAAGCTGGTCGATGCCTCCCAGGGCGGGGACCTGCTCGAACGCATTTCCATGATCCGTCGGCAGCTGGCGGCCGAACTGGGGCTGGTCATGCCGCCGGTGCGCATCCGCGACAACATGCAGTTGCAGGCCCACGACTATCAGATCAAGATCCGCGGCAACGCCCTGGCCCGCGGGGTGGTCTATCCCACGCAGTTCCTGGCCATGGATTCCGGTCTGGCCGCCGAGTCTCTGGCGGGCCGGCGCACCCGCGAGCCCGCCTTCGGGCTCGAGGCGTTCTGGATCGATCAGGGGCAGAAACAGCGGGCCGAATCACTGAATTACACCGTGGTCGACGCCACCAGCGTGCTGGCCACCCACGTCACCGAAGTGGTCAAGAATCACGCCTACGAACTGCTCACCCGCGAGGAAACCAACAACCTTATCGAGCAGCTTAAGTCCAAGAGCCCCAAACTCGTCGAGGAAGTGCTCGGCGGCGAAACGCCCCTGCTCAAGCGCGGCGATATTCAGAAGGTTCTGCAGAATCTGCTCCGCGAAAGGGTGCCGATCCGCGACATGGAGACCATCGTGGAAACCCTGGGCGACTGGTCCCCGCGCACCCGCGATCTGGAAGTGCTCACCGAATACGTCCGCAATGCCCTGCGCCGGACCATCTGCAATCAGTACGTGGAAATGGTCGTCCCCACCGATCAGCGGACGCTGGGCGAGGACGACGGCCCGCTCCTGGCCGCGCCCAAGCTTTATTGCGTCAGCCTGGATCCGGCCCTGGAAGACCAGATCGTGTCGTTTATCGAACGCGCGGCCGACGGCACGACCATGTCCATGCCCCCGGCGGTGGCGGCCCGGGTCACGTCCGCGATCATCCGCGAACTGCAGCGCTTGATCCAGGCCGGCCATCAGCCCGTGGTGCTGGCGTCGCCGCAGGTCCGGGCCCAGGTGCGCCGCCTGCTCGAGCCGCACCTGCCCAACGCCGCGGTCTTAGGCTACAACGAAATCTCCAAGGGCGTGGAAGTCGAGTCCCTTGGCTTAGTCCAACTTGAAACCGGCAAGTCCGAGCCACGAGCATTGGAAGGATCTGTGCGTTGAAACTCAAAATGTTCACCGCGGGTTCCCTGGCTGACGCCCTGGCGCTGGTGCGTCAGCAGCTTGGTCCCCACGCCGTCATCCTGCACACCCGCACCTACAAACGAGGGGGATTTCTGGGCTTTAGGGCGCACACGGTCGTTGAGGTTACCGCCGGCGTGGGCCAGCGCGTCGGGCACCCGCGCTTGAAACTGCCGATTGCCGCGCCGCCTGCCTCCAATCCCCCCGCCGTCCAGGCTTTACCGGCCAATTCCGCCAATTCCCTGGCCCAGCAACCCTCGGCCGGCGATCTGATCCGCCGCACCTACGCCCTGGCCAAGGCCGAATTGGCCCGCAACAATCCGCCGCCGCCGGCCGCCTTGCCCGTTCAGCCCCTGCCCGTGGCGCCCGCGAGCGATCAGCGCCTGCCGCACGATCAACTGGCCCAGGAAGTCCAGGCGGTCAAACGCATGGTGGCTTCGGTCATGCGTCGCCAGTGCAGCCCTTCGCCGACGGCCGCGCCCCCCGCGGACCTGCCCGGGTCGCTCTTTGACGAATACCTGCGCCTGTTGCAGCAGGAAGTGGCTGAGGAACTGGCCGAGGAAGTCGTCCGCAAGGCCCGCCAGGAACTATCCAACCACCAGTTGGCGGACCCGGCGATCGTCCGCCGCATTTTGCGTCAGCAGGTGGCCAGCCTCATCGCGGCCGACGACCAGGGCATCGTGCCCGGCACCGCGCCCGACGGCCGACCACGCACCGTCGCCTTCGTCGGGCCCACCGGCGTGGGCAAAACCACCACCATCGCCAAGCTGGCCGCCCAGTTCAAGCTCAAACAGCAAAAACGCGTGGAATTGATCACGCTTGACACTTACCGCATCTCCGCGGTCGATCAGCTCAAAACCTATGCCGACATCATCGGCGTGCCCCTGCACGTGCCGACCAACCTGCAACAGCTGCACGATCTGGTGTCCAAGCCCCGGCCTTGCGATATCCTTTTGATGGATACCGCCGGGCGCAGCCAGCGCGACGATAAACGCCTCGATCAGCTCCAGGCCTCTCTCCAAGCTGCCCAACCTCACGAAGTTCACCTGGTTCTTTCTTCAACTTGTTCCCAACCGGCCATTTTTGACGCCATTGAGCGCTTCTCACGCATCCGTACGGACAGTATCATCCTCACCAAACTGGACGAGGCGGTCAGTTTCGGCGTTCTGTTCAACGTGGCCCGCAAGGTCAACAAACGCCTAAGCTACATCACCACCGGCCAGGAAGTGCCCCACGATATCGAAGTCGGCCGGGCTGACCGTCTGGCAGCCATGGTGCTCGGAGAGGTGGGTGCAGAATGATGACCGATCAGGCGGAAGCCCTAAGACGTATGGTGACCGAATCCACCCCCACCCCCGCCCCCGGAAGTGCCCCCGGAAGTGTCCCCGGAAACCCCGGTACCCCCGGAAACCCCGGAAGCTCGTCCGGGTCTGGGCCGACAATGGCGGCTGGGACTGGTTCGGTCTTAGGATCGCATGCCTCGGCGGCAGTATCCGCTGGACACCGTTCGCCGCCGCTGGCTGGTCAATCTCGAATCGTTAGCGTTACTTCGCCGCTGCGCGGGCAGACTCTGGCCCGCGTGGTGGCGATCACCTCCGGCAAGGGGGGGGTGGGCAAGTCCTCCATGGCGGTGAACCTGGCCATCCGGCTCGCCCAGATGGGCCGGCGGGTGATCCTGGTGGACGCCGACTTGGGCACCGCCAACGCCGACGTGCTGTGCAACCTGGCCCCCTCGGCCAGCCTCGCCCACGTCGTGGCGGGCCGCAAGACCATAGGGCAAATCCTTATCGACGCTCCCGGAGGTTTTCGTCTTTTGCCCGGCGCTTCGGGCCTGTCCCAGATCGCCGCCTTAGGCGAACTCGAACGCGTGCGGCTCGTTGAACAGCTCCGCCAGCTCGAAGAGCAGGCCGACCTGCTGATCTTCGACACCGGCGCGGGCGTCAGTCCCAACGTGCTGTCGTTCGTGGCCGCCGCCGACCAGCAACTGGTGGTGACAACTCCCGAGCCTACCGCGATTACCGACGCCTACGCGGTGATCAAGTCCGTCTACCGCCGCCGGCCCGACGCCGACTTCCGGATCCTCGTGAACATGGTTCGCTCTTCCGACGAAGCCATCGCGGTCTTCACCCGCTTGGACGCGGTCTGCCGGCGGTTCCTCAAGCTCACGCCGCGCTTTGCCGGGCACGTGATGCTCGACGCGCGGGTATCCCTGGCCGTGCGCCGACGGGTTCCGTTTGTACTGGAAAACCCGCGCTGCGAGGCGAGCTTATGCATCGGTCAACTTGCCCACCGCATGGACCGCCATGCGGCCGAACCGCGCGATATGGGAATTTGGCATCGTTTGACTCATTGGTGGATTGACAAACGTAATCCCTTGGTGTAAAAAAATATGAGTATCCGGCTCGTGATTCTCTTGGGAGGATCATGTCCAGAAATCAGGGGGAATCGTTTGGAATGTTTCGGATGTCATGGGGTGAAAATAAAATCACCCCCGATCTGGTCAGGGCCTATAGCCAACGGATCTGGCTTTCTTTTGAGCAATGGAGTGCTCAGCCATACCTGCTAAAGTCATAGCATCTTGCTTCGCCCTGATCGGCTTTGTCGCCGCCATGGTTGTCGGTTGGGCGGTGGACAATCCGACGGTCACGATCATCTGGCGCGCCTTGGTGTGCATGGGCGTCTGCTATGCCGTCGGGCGCGTGTTCGGAGGCGTGGCCGCGCACGCCGTGCAGATCGAAATCGACGCCCACAAGAAAAAGTATCCGCTGCCTCCTCGGGGTGGGGAGGCGGTGACGATGCCGTCCGTGGACGCTGCTTCCCATGCTCCCGCCAAGGACGACGGAACGCTGGAAGCGGCATAGGTTGTCCAGCTTCAGGCAACTCCCCTGCCTGAAGTCTGGCTTAGGTCTGTGGGGGAGTAGGCAGATTGTCGTTGGTCATTGGTCAAGGAGTGGACCATGGCGCGCGCTAGACCCATCATCGTTCCCCCGCGAGTCGACAAGATCACCATTGATCGCGTGTGGAGCGACTACAAGAAAGCGCCTTCCGAGGATCTGCGCAACCGCCTGATGGAACATTACCTGCACCTGGTCAAATACAACGCCGAACGAATTCACACCAAATTACCCGACGAAGTGGACGTTGAGGACCTGATGAGCGCCGGGATCTTCGGCCTCATGGACGCCATCGAGGCTTTCGACATGGAACGCGGCGTGAAGTTTGAAACCTATTGCGCCCCGCGCATCCGCGGCGCGATTCTGGATGAGCTGCGTTCCATGGACTGGGTGCCCCGCCTGGTCCGCTCCCGCACCAGCCAGGTGGATCACGCCCGCAAGAGCCTGGAAAAACAGTTCGGCCGCAAACCCACCGACGAGGAAGTGGCCAACCGCATGAATCTTTCCCGCGACGAGTTCTCCAAGATCCGCAAGGACGCCGGCGCCGTGGGCGTGGTCTCGCTGAATCGCAAGTGGTTCGAGACCGACTCCAACAAGGACGTCCGCGAAATCGACGTGCTGGAAGACCCCAAGCAGGTCAACCCCTTCTCCGCCGTGCAGCGCGACGACCTGCGCGACCTGATCACCAAGGGCCTCTCCCGGGCCGAACGCCTGATCGTCGTGCTCTACTACTACGAACAGATGACCATGAAGGAAATCGGCATCACCCTGGACCTGTCCGAATCCCGCGTCAGCCAGATGCACTCGTCCATCCTCGCCCGCCTAAAAGCCCAGCTCCAGCACCGCTCCAAGGAACTCCAGGCCCAGACCGAAGCGTAAGGGTTAGGTGGTACAGCCGCCAAACCCCACGGATCGCATCCGTGGATTGCCCTGTTTGTCTTGAACTAGCCCCATTTGCCTTGAACAAATCCCATTTGCCTTGAACAAGCCCCAGGCATCGCCATGCCTGGGTGCCTTTGTTTCTCAGCCCCGTCCGCAATCGCCGGGCCGGTTTGGCATTGCTTTTTTGCATCCGGCCACGCCCGGCGATACAACCTTCTTCCCATGCCTGACACCCTGCACCTTCTAGAATCCTGCCTGGTCGCCGCCCTGCGCGCCGCCGTGCCCTCCGCGCCGGCCGACGTCGATCCCCAGGTGCGTCCGACCGCCAATCCTCAGCTGGGCGATTACCAGGCCAACCTGGCCATGAGCCTGGCCAAGAAACTGGGCCAAAAGCCCCGCGACCTGGCCCTGGCCATCACCGCCCAGCTGGCCCACACCGCCGCCGGCGTCGTCGCCTCCGCCGAGGTCGCCGGGCCCGGTTTCATCAACCTGCGCTTGGCCGCCGATTTTCTCCAGCGTCAGACCGCCGCCATGCTCGTCGACCCGCGCCTGGGCGTGGCCCCCGCAGCCCAGCCGGAAAAAGTCGTCCTGGATTACAGCGCCCCCAACGTCGCCAAGGAAATGCACGTCCACCACATCCGCTCGACCTGCATCGGCGACGCCCTGGCCCGCGTGCTGATGTTCCTGGGCCATCAGGTCGCCCGGCAGAATCACTTAGGCGACTGGGGCACGCAGTTCGGCATGCTGCTTGAGCACCTGCTGGACCAGGGCTGGACCGCCGCGTCATCCCGGCCGATCGAGGACCTTAACTCCCTCTATCAGCAGGCCAAATCACGCTTCGACGCCGAGCCGGCCTTTGCCGAGCGGGCCCGCAAGCGCGTCGTGGCGCTCCAGGCCGGCGATCCCACCAGCGTCGCCATCTGGAAGGCCCTGACCGAGGAGTCCCTCAAACACTTCCGCACCGCCTACGCGCGCCTGGGCGTGCTCTTAACCGACGACGACATCCGCGGCGAAAGCTTCTACAACGACCTGCTCGCCCCGACCGTTGAGGAATTACACGCCAAGGGTCTGGCCGTCGAGAGCCAGGGCGCCCTGTGCGTCTTCCCCCCCGGGTTCCTCGACCGCGACGGCAATCCCGCAGCCATGATCATCCGCAAGAGCGACGGCGGCTTCCTCTACGCCACCACCGACCTGGCCACGCTCCGCCACAGCGTGGACGATCTTAAAGGCACGCGCCTGATCTACGTCACCGACGCCCGTCAGGCTCAGCATTTTGCGATGGTCTTTAAGACCGCCGAACTGGCCGGCTGGCTCCAAGGCAATGTGCGGGCTGAGCACGTGCCCTTCGGCACCATCCTGGGCAAGGACAACAAACCGTTCAAAACCCGCGAGGGCGGCGCCGCTAAATTGGCCGACCTGCTGGATGAGGCTGAGGAACGCGCCCGGCGCATCATCGAGGAAAAAAACCCCAGCCTTTCCGCCGACGAGAAACAACAGATCGCCCACGCCGTGGGCATCGGGGCTGTGAAGTACGGCGATTTGGCCATCGACCGCGTGAAGGACTACGTCTTCGACTGGGACCGCATGCTCAACTTCGACGGCAACACCGCCCCGTACCTGCAGAACGCCTACGTCCGCATCCAGGCGATCTTCCGCAAGGGCAGTCTCGACCCCCAGGCCGCGGCCGGCTATCCGATTGTCTTTACCGATCCCGTCGAGCGCAGCCTGGCGTTAAAGCTCCTGCAACTGCCCGCCGTGATCGACTCCGTGGCCCAGGCGCTGGAGCCCAGCCGCTTGTGCGGCTACCTCTACGACCTGGCCTCGCTCTATCACCAGTTCTACGAAAAGTGCCCGGTGCTCACCGCCGATTCCCCCGCCGTGCGCGACAGCCGCCTGGCCTTAAGCAGCGTGACCGCCCGCACCTTGCAAAAAGGCCTGGACTTGCTGGGCATTGCCACCATCGAACGCATGTAGTTTTTTTCCGCCGTGGCCTTTCAGCTCCTAACCCCATGAACCGCCAAGGCGCCAAGAGCGCCAAGAAACCGTCGTGGGGAATGATTGTGGCAGCAAGAATTGCCGCTTCATGGCCTTCTAGAGCTTGGCGTCCTTGGCGTCATGGCGGTTAGCGGTTTTAATTGGGGCTCGCAATCGGCTTTAATAATCCCCGCCTACAATCTGCGTATGCTCAACGTAGCCTTAAAAGAATGGGCGGTGATCTGCGATCTCCTTTTGGAGGGCTCCTATGGCCTGCTCCTGCGCAAGGGCGGCATCCACGAACCCTCCGGGCCGGGCCGTTTTGAATTGGAGTATCCGCGCTTCGCGCTTTTTCCCTCCTGGGCCCATCAGCAGCCAGCCATGATTAAGCCGCCCCTGCAACCGCGGGTGCAGATTCTTGCCGAGCCGCCTTCCATCACCTTCCACGCCGTGGCCGAGGCGGCCGGCATCTGGAGCCTGCCCAATCGCGCGTGCTTGGAACCTCTCGACGACCTGCACCCTTATTCGCCCCAGCAGGTGGACATGCGCTTTAACTACAAACCGGATCGCCCGCTGTTTCTCCTGGCCCTGCGCGTGTTCCGTCTGGCTAAGCCCCAAACGATTCCCAACATCCAAGCCTACGGCGGCTGCCGCAGCTGGGTGCCCCTGGCCAAGGAACACACCGTGGACGACGCCGGCGCCACGCCCGTGCTGACCGACAAGGCCCTGGCCGATATTCTCGCCCGCGTGCAACAAGCGGTGGGGTAATTGAGGAAGGGGTTGGGGATTAGGGGTTAGGGATTAGGGAAAGAATGATTCAGCCCCAGGCGCAGCCGGGGTCACATGTCCGTCCCGAGATTTCTCTTACCCGTTAAATGTGATTCGTCGCGTCGCCGCTGGGCACCTGGCCCTTGCCGAGCACTTCGTCCACCAGGCCGTATTCCTTGGCTTCCTGGGCGGAGAAGTAGCGATCGCGTTCGGAATCCTTTTCCACCTGTTCCAACGGCTTGCCGGTGTGTTCCGCGAGGATTTCGTTGAGCTGCCGCTTGGACTTGAGGATTTCCTCCGCCTGGATCTTCACATCCGTGGTCTGCCCGAACACCCCGCCGTAGGGCTGGTGGATCATCACCTTGGCGTGGGGCAGGATGTAGCGCTTGCCCTTGGCGCCCGAGGCCAGCACCAGTGCCCCGCCGCTCATGGCCTTGCCGATGCAGTACGTCGCCACGTCGCAGGACAAAAAGCGCATGGTGTCATAGATCGCCAGCGTGTCATCCACCGCCCCGCCCGGAGAATTGATGTACAGGTTGATGTCCACGTCGCGCTTTTGGCTCTGCAGGTGCAGCAGACGCATGATCACGCCCGTGGCCGAGGAGTAGTTGATTTCGCCGACCAAAAAGATCACCCGGTTCTCCAGCAGCATCTCGTCGATGGTCATTTCCCGATAGCGCTGGTAGCCGCCGCCGCCGGGAGGCATGCTCATCGGGAAGCGTGGGTCCATGCGGGGATCGATACCAGCAGCCATTCCGGAGGCCATGGCGTGGATGATTCCGGGGGTCATTCCGGGGGCACTTCCGGGGGCGGGGGCGGGGGTGTGGGAGTTGAAGGGCGTAGTCATCGTTTAGGTTCCGTCTCCACAATCAAAAGGGGACTGACAACGTGGGCCCAATGATAGCCAGCCGGGGGCTTAGGAGAAAATCGCCAAATTGTCGGCCAAGGGACACTGCCGCCTGCGCCAGGCTCGAAAGTGGGGGGGATGCGGGGCTGCGTTCGGGAAATGCCGAATGCCGAATACAATCCTTCTGCCCATTCCCCCATCGTTAGTCCTGCCCCTGGGTTTCATTCGCCATTCGTCACTCGCAATTCGCTGCTTGCGGGTTCACTTCCGGGTTCACTTGGGGGGTCACTTCCGGGGGGGGGTGAAAATGATACGAGCCGCGGGAGAGCGGCTCGCATCAACGGGGTTGGTTTTTCCGTGGAACAGGGCGGAGTCAAAGCGAACAGGAAAACGTGGTTGGTTGTTCTTAGGCCCGATCTTCCTGGTCATAGCCTTCGTCGCTGCCGGTCTGCTTTTCTTCAAGCATCTTGCGCAGGCAGGAGTTTTCCCGGCGGGTGGCTTCCAGGTCGAAGACCAGATATTTGATCGAAAGTCGCAGGTAGTCCAGGCTCTCCTGAAGGTCGGATACGGTCTTGCGAAGCTTGGCATGACGGGCCTGGGTCTGCTTGGCGATTTCGGTCAATTTTTCGCGTTCATCTTTGGGCAGAGCGGAAATCTCGCCCATCAGTTCGGTCAGTTTAGTTTGGAAGGTCTGTTCATCCATGGGTGCTTTCTCCCTAGCCGCGGGGGTGGGAGCAATGCCGCGACTACCCATGCTATCACAAGGCCCTTGCCAGCCCGCGTGCCAAACTGGTTATCTTGACCTTCTTTTTGTAAATATCTGTTAAAAATAGCCTTACGAATTATACGCGGCGGCAAGGCTGCCGTTGGCCCTGAGCGTGGTCACGCCGGTATGTTGCCCATACGCAACACCGCTGCGGCCTGCGGACAACATGATCGTGGCCAGTCATCACTCCGGGCGTTGATGTCCCCACCCGGCAAGTTTAGCGGGCGATCGTAGATCGCCGCGTCCCCCGGAAGCTCCCCCGGAAGCTCCCCCCCCAAGCCCGCACAAGACAAAAAAACACGTCCATCCCCCCATGCGTCCGGGTCTGACTTAACGATCGACAGGGCAGTCTAGGCCAGCAGGACTTGGCCGGCGCCGCGGGTCAATTTTCCTAAGCGGAAAACTTTCTCCCCGCGCCGCCGCAGCTTCTGCGCCAGCGCCGCCACGAAATGCGGCCGCACCAGCAGCACAAACCCCACGCCCATGTTAAAGGACGAAAACATCTGCTGCGTGGACCATTGCCCGCACTTGCCTAAGAGCTGAAAAAGCGCCGGCGGCGCCCATGTCCCGGCATCCAGCTTCAGGTCCAGATTCGTGCCCTTAAGCAGCCCAGCCAGACAGCCCCCCAGGCCGCCCCTACCGACGTTGGCCATCGCCGACACCGGCCGCTTGACGCTGTACGCATTCAACGCGGACAGAATCGCCCGGGCGTAAATTCGCGAGGGCGTCAGCAGAATCTGCCCCAACGATCGCGGGTCGTCCAGCTCTGCGCACGGCTGATCCAGCGGCAGGCCCGCCTCCTGGAGAATCGCCAACGCTTTGCCGTAGCCCGTGGCGTGCAGGCCCGTGGACGCCAGCCCTAAGACCACGTCGCCCACCAGCGACCTTTCGGGCTGAATCAGCCGCCTCAGCGAGCTTACGCCGACGGCAAATGCCACCAGATCGAATTGCCCGGGCCTTAGATTATGCACCGAGGCCTGCGTCTGGCCGCCCAATAAAGCACAGCCCGCCTGCTGGCAGCCCTCCGCTATCCCCTGCACCAGGGACGCGATCTGAGCCTGATTCAGCCCCTGGCACGCCAGCGTGTCCTGTAGAAACAGCGGCTCTGCGCCGCGGGCGACCAGGTCGTTGACCGTCAACGCCACGGCATCCTGGCCGATGGTGTCGTAGCAGCCTAGCTGGGCAGCCAGGCGAGCCTTGGCTCCCAGCCTGCGGGCGCAGGAGATCAGCACCGGGTCGCGGTAATTGCGTTGAAAGAGCTTTTCGTTGTAGTCCAGACGAAAAGAGGCAAAACCGTCCAGATCCAGAACCCTGGGGTTGAACGTCCGCCGGACCTGCTGGGCGATAATGTCGGCAAGTGGGGAATTTGGGGAAAACTGATTAGCAAAATTTGCCGAACAAAGTTCAGCAGATATTGTGCCATCGTCAGCGGGCATAAGGCGATGGTAATCCAGCGAGGATTTGTCGGCAATGGGGAAGTAAAGTAAAAAGATTTTAAGATAAACTAGGCTGACATTTGAAAAAAATAGTGTAGAGTTTAAAATGTAATAATTCTTGGATTGCGGCGTATTGACCTGATCTGCTTTAACCCTAGCTTTTAAACGACGAATGCCCAGGTATGGCTCGGTGGTGGAAAATTAGCAAGACGGTATCACTGCATTGTGGTCAGGCGATCGAGTTGAGGGAGAGGGCGAGATTCAAGGGGACTTTTCGGGTCGTAGGTATCTGGTGATTTTCGGGCTTTTCGGAGGCTTCCTGGGGTGGTCGTTGGTGGACGTTTTTCCGGTGGCCGGGACAGCGTAGTGTGTGGATGGTGGACCCTTGAACTTTTTTATGTAGTTAAACACCCATGGAAAAGACAAAGCAGATTCGATCGCTGTTCACCCAGCGAGGATTACGGTTTACCCAGCAAAGACGGGCGATCTACGAAGCGCTGGAGGCGACCAAGTCGCATCCCACCGCCGACGACTTGTTTCACATGGTCAGCCCCCGGTTGCAGGGGCTGAGCCTGGCCACGGTGTACAACACCCTCGAAGCCCTCTGCGACGCGGGCCTGGCCCTGCGTCTGCCCAGCGGCGGGTCCGCCAAGCGCGGCGGTGGGTCGGCCCGTTACGACGCCACCGTGGAAAACCACCTGCACCTGCGCTGCAGCCGCACCGGCGTGGTGGCCGACGTGCCCAAGGATTTCAGCAGCAAGCTGCTGGAACAGATCTCCCCCAGCGTTCTGCGCGAGCTCGAACACCAGATGGGCTTCAAGATCCAACTGGTCCAGATCGAGCTGGTCGGCCAGTTTCACAAGGCCAGCTGAGCGCTGCGCACCACGAATGGACGGTCGTAACGCCAAGTGACGAACAGTCTTGAGGCTGCGGTTCTATGGCCTCAACTTGTCGCAGTTGTTTTTTGGGCGTTCTTGGCGACTTGGCGGTTCGTTTTGTCGGGTACGGAGCGTCAGGAACTCACGCCGGCCACGCCGGCCGCCTTTAGTTCGCGCCGAATCGCCTCGGCCGCGCGGTCCATGTCCGCCGGGTCGGGGTTGCGGTTCTGATTGGCCATGTGCATGTCCGCTTCCCGCTGGATGGGCACTAAGTGCAGGTGCACGTGCGGCACCTCCAGCCCCAGCACCGTCAGCCCGATCTTGGCGGGCTTAAACGCCTTCTGAATCGCCTTCCCCACCGCTTGCGCCACCACCATCAAGTGCTGCGCCACCGCCGGCTCCAGATTAATCCAGTGGTCCACTTCCGCCCGCGGCACCACCAGCGTGTGCCCGGGCTTGAGCGGCGCGACCGTCAGAAACGCCACCACCAGATCGTCCTTGTAAACAAAACGTGCCGGCAGTTCCCCGTTGATGATTTTGGTAAAGAGGGTGGGCATGGGTCTGGGCCTCCAGGTTCAGGCGAGCGATTCATGCAGGTAAGGCGGAATCCACTTTCCGGGCGATCATGTTCCGCGCGATTATCTTCCGGTGGTTACCTTCCGGAGGTGGGAGGCACCTTCCGGGGGCGGGCTTATCTTCCGGGGGGGGGTTACGGGCACAACGGGGCCGCCGCCAGGGCCTGGTGCAGCCGCGCCAATTCGTCTAACAGCGGCAGCGTGATCTCCAGCGGCAGCATGGAAGACGCGTCCGAGCGTGCCAGGCGTGGCTCCGGATGAGTTTCGATAAACACCGCCGGCACACCTGCCGCCACCGCCGCCCGCGCCAGCAACGGCGCCCGCTCCGGCCGCCCGCCGGATGACTCCCCTTCGCCGGGCCGCTGCGTGGAGTGCGTGGCGTCAAAGCACACCGGCCAGCCTAAGTCCATTAAGTCGCCTAAGCCCACAAAATCGTTGACCAGCCGGTGATACCCGAAGAACGTGCCGCGCTCGGTGAGCATGATGCCCCCCGCTCCGCCGGCCTGCAGCTTGTCGACCACGTTTTTCATTTCCTGCGGTGAAACGAACTGTCCCTTCTTCACGTTCACCGGCTTGCCCGTCGCCGCCGCCGCCAGCAAAAGATCCGTCTGGCGACAGAGAAACGCGGGAATCTGCAGCAGGTCCACCGGCAGAACCGCCTGGGCCTGTTCGGGCAGGTGGATGTCCGTGGTGATCGGCACGCCCAGCTCGGACTTCACGTGCTCCAGCAGCGCCAGCCCTTCCTCCAGGCCCGGGCCGCGATAGCTCTTGATCGACGACCGGTTAGCTTTATCAAAGCTGGCCTTGAAGATGAACTGCAGCTTCAGCTTCGCACAGCGGTCGCGCAGCGTTTCGCCCACCCGCAGGCACAACTCCAGCGACTCAGCCACGCAAGGCCCCGCGATCACGCAAAGCGGCTGGCGGGGACCGATGGTAAGGTCAGCGACCTTGATGGTGTTCATAGCCAAGAGTTTAAAGGATTAAGTGCCCGGTTTCGAGTAACCAACCAAGGCCGCCCGGCCCCCGGCTGTTTCTACTTTCGCCCCAACGCCTCCTGCACGATCGCCACCCCGGCGGAGCAACCTAGACGGTCCGCCCCCGCCGCCATCATCGCCTGGGCGTCGGCATAGCTGCGTATGCCCCCCGAAGCCTTGACGCGCAGCCCGTCGGCATGCTTTTTCATCCAGCCCACCGCCTGCGCCGTCGCTCCCCCCGCCGGGTGAAATCCCGTGGACGTCTTGATGTATTCGCACCCCGCCTGCTTCACCGCCCGGCAGGCGACAGCGATCCGCTCCTCAGCCTCCGCCGGTTCCACGTTAAGCGCCAACAGCGCCGACTCCACGATCACCTTGATCACCACCTTGGGATTAGCCGCCTTGGCCAGCGGCACGATCTCGGCCAGTTCCCCCCTGATGCCCGCCAGGTCCTTAGCCAGCACCAGCGGCAGATGGGCCACGATGTCCAGTTCCTCCGCCCCCTCTTTGACCGCCGCCACCGCCTCCATCGCCTTGACCGTCGCCTTGTGCGCGCCCAAGGGAAAGCCGATCACCGCGCAGTTCTTCACCGCCGAGCCCTTAAGCAGTCGCCCCACCAGCCCGGTAAAGACAGGATTCACGCACACGCTGGCAAACCCGTGGGCCATGGCCTCGGCGACGATGCGCTTAACGTCCTCAGCCGTCGCTTCAGGCTTTAACAACGTGTGGTCGATGCGGCAGGCAATGTCCATAGCCATAGAAATAACAACCCCCGTGCTCAGGCGAAAGTGTCAGGCCCTTTTCACCTTGCCCAGAAAATCCCGCAGGGCTGCCGCGTATGAATCCGGATCCAGCTCAGCCAGATCCAGGTGACCGGCGTCCGCGAAAATCACCACGCCGCTCTGCGCCCAGCGCCGGCCGGCCGCCTCCGCCATCGCCAGCGCGTCAGCCACAGGACAGATCGGGTCCAGCCTGCCATGCAGAAATAGTGCCGGGCAGCGTAATTTCTCGGCAAACGGCAGGCGATCCGTCAGGCTGAATCGGCCGGGTCGTAAACGCAGGTAGCAGCCGATCAATTTCAAAAACGGGAACGTCGGCCACCGTCGCCGCCGCAGATAAGCCGCCACCGGTGCCAGGCGATAGCGATAAATTCCCTCGGCGATCAGCGCCGCCGGTCCCGCCGCCCCGCCATCCTGCGCCGCCGCCATCAGCGAAATCGTCGCCCCCATGGATAAGCCCATCAGAACAACCGGACCGGACTCCTTTAGGTGCTCCCCCAGCTGTCCAAGAATAGCCTTTAGATCCTCAACCTCCGGCGGGCCGGCAAACGACGCCCGCGCGTCGCTGTCCCCGTGCCCCCGCAGGTCATAGAGCAATACGCTGGAAAACAAATCAGCCCAAAGCGGTAAGCGCGGCAGCAGGCCGTAGCGGCTGTCGCCCCAGCCATGCGAAACCACCAGCACCGGGCCGGTCGCATCCTTGCCCGCGATCAACCACCCCGGGGCCGCGTGGCCGTCGGGCAATTGAAATTGAACCTCCCGATACGCCAGCCCCAGATCCCCCGGGTCCGTCGGCAAGTCATTCGCCAGCGCCCAGCCAGTGGTGCGCCGGTACGGATGCGTCAGACGGTAATACAACCCCAGCGTCCAAAGCGCGCCCACGATCAACCCCGTCCACAAAAAGAGCAGCAAAAGTCCAGGCAGCATCCCCACAGGATAGAGCAAGATGGTTGAATGCGTTAGATACGCGTGATGTGATAGGATGCCCGGTCCTGACGGAAAGGGGGAGGGAGCAGTGGGGGGGGGATACTATCAAGCTGGCTAGCCGCGGAAATCGCGGCCTTGGGGGGGCGGGAGTAAAAAAATGACCACGACCATCCAAGAAGTCCCCATGCTCATCGGCAAGCAGTGGGTCCACCCCACCGTCGCCGAGTTCGGGTCGATCTTCAATCCCTCGCGCGGACAGTTGATCGCCCGCGTGCCCCTGGGCGGGCCCGCCGACGTGGACGCCGCCGTCCAAGCCGCGCAAAAGGCATTCGCCTCCTGGTCCGTCACCCCGCCCACCAAACGCGCCGGGTATATGTTCAAGTACCGCGCCCTGCTGGAGGAACATTTTGAGGAACTGGCCAAGATCGTCACCTTGGAGAACGGCAAGACCCTCGACGAATCCCGCGGCGACGTGCGCCGGGGCGTGGAAGTCGTCGAACTGGCCTGCGGCATCGGCGAACTGGCCAAAGGCGAAAGCCTCCCCCGCGTGGCCGATCAGATCGACGGCGTCACCATGCGCGAGCCCATCGGCGTCTGCGCCGGCATCACGCCCTACAATTTCCCCGCCATGGTCCCCATGTGGATGTTCCCCATCGCCATCGCCTGCGGCAACACGTTTATCTTAAAACCCAGCGAAAAAGTGCCCCTGACCGCCAATCGCCTGGCCGAATTATTCCTTGCCGCCGGGTTCCCCGAAGGCGTGCTCAACGTCGTGCACGGCGGGCGGGCGGTGGTCGACGCCCTCTGCACGCATCCGGGCATCGTCGCGCTCAGCTTCGTGGGCTCCACGAAAATCGCCGAACACGTTTACGTCCTCGGCACCCAGCACGGCAAGCGCGTGCAGGCGGCCGGCGGCGCCAAGAACGTGATGGTGGTCATGCCCGACGCCGAGCCGGACTCCACCCTGCGCGCCGTCATGGGCGCCGCCTTCGGCTGCGCCGGGCAGCGATGCATGGCCGGTTCAATTCTCATGGGCGTGGGCGAAACCGCCAGCGCCGTCCAGAAACGCGTCGCCGAAGCCATCGACGCCCTGAAGGTCGCCGACACCTCGGCCGACCCTTCCGCCCAGATGGGCCCGGTCATCGACGCGCCCGCCAAACAGCGCATCCTGTCCTACCTGGACCTGGGCCAAAAAGAAGGCGCCCAGCTCGTCCGCGACGGGCGAAAATTACCCGGCAGCCTGCCCAGCGAAGGCTACTTCGTCGGGCCCACGCTCTTCGACAACGTGCAGCCGGGATCGAAGCTTGCCGCGGACGAAATCTTCGGGCCCGTCCTCTCGATGATGCGCCCCCAAAACCTGCAAGAAGCCCTCGCCTGGGCCAATCGCAGCCCCTACGGCAACGGCGCGTCGATCTTCACCACCAGCGGCCGTCACGCCCGCGAGTTTTCCCTGGGCATTCAGTGCGGGATGATCGGCGTGAACGTCGGCGTGCCCGCGCCCATGGCCCTGTTCTCCTTCTCCGGCTGGGGTCGCAGCTTCTTCGGCGACCTCCACGTCCAGGGCCACGAAGGCGTGATGTTCTACACCCGCCAAAAGGTCGTCCTCTCCCGCTGGGACAGCGAATATCGAAGAACCCAAGGCTGGTAAGCAGTGGGGGGGGGAGTCAGGAATCAGGAGTTGGGAATTAGGGATGAGAGCCTAAGGAAAGGCATCCGATTTCCACGGGAAATAGCCGCGGGCGGAAGCCCGCGGTTGGACTAATCGAACTACCGCGCGTCACCGCCCCACATGGAAAAGCAGGGCCAGCCTCAGAAATCAATATCAGCCCCCGGCTGTTCCGGGGGTGCCGGGGGGTACGGGTTTTAGCGAAGATACCGGTATCAAAGATCGGCAGGGGGACAGAGGAGCGCATCATGACCGTGCCCGCAGTCGCATCGCAATTCAACGTACCTTCCACCATCCTCGTCGGCGGCGGTGCCAGCGATCAGGCCGGCCCAATCGCCAGGCGCTGGGGCGCCTCCCGCGTCCTGCTGGTCACCGACCCCGGCCTGGTGCGGATGGGCGTGGCCGGCAAGATGGAATCCTCCCTGCGCGCCGCCGGGTTAGAAGTAGCCGTCTTCGCCGACGTGCAGCCCGATCCGACCGACGAAAACGTCCGCGCCGGCCTGACCGCCCTGCGCCACGCCCAAGCCCAGGCCATCGTCGCCCTAGGCGGCGGCAGCGCCTTGGACTGCGCCAAGGTCATCGCCCTCTTGTCCGCCTTCCCCGAACCCATGCGGCAATACAAGGGCTATCACAAATTCACCGAAGCCGCCGCGCCGGCCAAAATCAACACCTCGCAGTTGCCGGGTCTGATCGCCGTCCCCACCACCGCCGGCACCGGCAGCGAAGTCACCAAAGTCGCCGTGATCACCGACACCGAGCGTCAGGAAAAAATGATGATGCTCGACGCCCTGCTTCTGCCTCGCGCTGCCGTCGTTGACTACAAGCTCACCATGACCATGCCCCCCGCCCTCACCGCCGCCGTCGGCGTCGACACCCTCACCCACGGCATCGAAGCCTACGTCTCCCGCAAAGCCAGCGGCCTGACCGACCCCATCGCCCTCTCCTGCATCAGCCTCTGTGCCAAGCACCTTCAGCACGCCTATGCCCAGCCGACCCACGAAGTCGCCCGCGAAGGCATGATGCTGGCCGCCTGTCAGGGCGGCATGGCCTTCGCCAACGCCTCCGTCTGCCTCGTCCACGGCATGAGTCGGCCCATCGGCGCCGTCTTCCACCTCCCGCATGGCCTGTCCAACGCCGTGCTCCTGCCCACCGTCACCCGCTGGTCGATCGCCGGCGACGGCATCGAAGCCGCCCGGGCCCAACATCGCTATGCCGCCGTGGCGCGGACCATGGGCGTCGCCAGCCCGATCGACACCGAACAAACCGCCTGCGCCAAACTCGTCGACGCCCTGGAAAAACTCAACCACGACCTGGCCGTGCCGCGCTTAGGTCAGTGTAAGGGCGTGCCGCGGGAGAAATTCGACGCCCAGGTCGGCAAGATGGCTGAAGACGCCCTGGCCTCCGGCAGCCCGCAGAACAATCCCCGCGTGCCCAACGCCGCCCAGATCGTCGCGTTGTACCAGCAGGCGTTCTAGCCGCCGTGCAGGTTGTCCCTCATCCGGGGCGCCGGGGGTATGCAGGTTTTGGGTGCCACACAGCAGGCCGAAGGCTGCTGTGTGCGGTTTCGCCAAAAACCAGGGGCGGAATTCCCGGGCGATTGTCTTGCTTGTTTCAATCAATCCTTCCCCACGCTCTGCGAACGGATAGAATCATCCTCCGTGCCGGCGACGCCAAGGCTCGTGGAATCATGCCATGATTCGTTCCGCAGGCACATCCATTTTGGGTGTTCTCTTGGCGTTCTTGGCGACTTGGCGGTTATTTACTTATGACGCGAGGCAGGGGTATGAACGTCTTAGTCACTGGATCCGCCGGAGCCGTGGGGCGCGCCGTTTGCGCCGAACTTCTCGCCCGCGGCCATCACGTGCGTGGCCTGGACCTGAAAGAAAACTCCCGCCTGCCGGAAAACTTCGTCGGATCGATCACCGATTTTGACTTAGTCACGAAAGCCATGGCCGACCGCCAAGCCCTGGTGCACTTAGCCGCCCAGCCGGACATGGGCGATTTTGTCACCGCCATTTTGCCCAACAATTACCTGGGCCTCTATTACGTAATGGAAGCCGCCCGCGCGGCCGGCCTGGCCCGCGTCGTTTTGGCCAGCAGCATGCAGGTCGTCAGCGGCATCCACCAGCAAGACAGCCTCCTGCGCATCGAACATGGCGCCGCCCCGACCAATCATTACGCTCTCTCAAAATTCTTAGCCGAGGAAATGGGCCGCATGTACGCCCACGCCCACGGCCTGTCCGTCCTGGCCGTGCGCTTAGGCTGGATGCCGCGCGACGCGGCCGCGGTGGAGCATATTCGGCGGCACCAGGGGGCCCAGAATTTTTACATCAGTCCCGCCGACGCCGGCCGCTGCTTTGCCTGCTGCGCCGAAGCGGGCCTGGCCGGCAAGCCCGGCACCGCCGGCGAACAGGTCGGCCAAAAGGGCGGGCGCTTCGGCCTGCTCTTTGCCACCGGCGTCCCCGTGGACCACGCCATCTTCGACCCCGCGCCCGGCCGAATCCTCGCCGGCTTTACCGCCCAGGACCGCTTCCCCCAAGGCGCGCCAATCTAAAAAAACATTCACCGCCGAGGACGCCGAGGCCGCCGAGAACGCAGAGAAAGGCAAAAAATAAGCCGCAGATAAACGCAGATGAACGCAGATATACAGAGCCTGACACCATCAAGTGTCAGGTACGAAAAGTCTTGGTTTGATCTGCGTTCATCTGCGTTTATCTGCGGCTAAATCTCCGCGTCCTCCCTTCGGGGCTGAGCCCAAGACTCAGCCTCAGGGTCGAAGACGGCGCTCTCGGCGGTGAAAATTCAATTGACCACGGAGTTCACGGAGACCACGGAGCCAATCCAGGAGTCCTGCTTATGAATCATGCCCCGTGTTCTCTGTGTTCTCCGTGGTGAATATCTCACCCCGCCAGCACGCAGCCCAATACAAACACCACGATCGCCACCGCAAACAGAGCATACGCCTGACTCGCTCGAACTGGCCTGGCCCCTCGGCCGACGCCCAGCGCCGGACTGACTTTATGCCAGCACCAGATGCCGGCCATCACACTGCCTAGGCCAAATACCAACAGCAGCCATCTTGGCGACCCAAGCCTGATCATGTCCATCGCATCGCCAACAGGGTCAACCACGCCTGCGCCGATGTACGCTCCGTTGGCGATTAAGCAGAAACCAGCATGGAAAACCGCCATAGCCCACCCCGGCCGACGGTGCCCCCACAGCAGTCCCGCTGCGATGACAGGCAGCCCCACGCCGACCGTGGGCCCAGCCCATACCACGATCAGAGGATGGGGATTGGGGTACACGTCCGTGCGCGAAAACGCCAGCGGGTGAAAAACAACGCGCTCGATCGTTCCGCCCGTAAGCCACGCAGCCCCGACGTGTCCCGCTTCATGCACCGCCATCATGCCCAGCCAGGAAAGGCCGGCCAGACCGATGAGCAACAAGCATGTGTGAATTCGCTGTCCCATCACCACTCCCTGACCCAGTCGCGCTCGTCGTCGCGCACAGAGCGCGTTGAGACGACATCGCCGGGACGATTGGACAAGTATTATTTCTCGATGTTTCTCTACGCCTACGCCTACCTCTGCGGTGAAAATCCAATTGACCACGGAGACACCAAGGGCGACAAAAGAAGAGGCTGAGCAAGAAAAACCACGAAGGCCACGAAGAAATCGTAGGGCAGGCGTCCTGCCTGCCATGGTTTTCATGCATCGGCACGCAGGATGCGTACCCTACGTCGGACCCGAGGAATCGGCTGGCCTTTACCGTTACTCAGCCGGTTGCGTCGTCGGGGTGGCGGGCACACGGAAGGCCACCACATCAGGGCGGCCAACGCGATCGAAGCCAACCAGCTCGAAGCCCTCGTCCGTCGTGCGAAGATTGAAGCCTGCCGGGGAATCCTCCTCACGGAGCGGGCGTTCGAGGACACTTTGAGGAGGTAGGGTGGCTCCTTCCTCAGTGAACAAGAAACGGTGGAGCCACTCGTAGTCGATCTGCAGGGATGGATCTGACTTCATCACTTCAGCGATGGCTGGCTGGATCGTCTCTTGAACAATGTAGAGGGTGCGCGGCCGCAGTGACCTGTGGTACCAGCGGGCATGTCCGGCCGCGGCGGCGGGGAGGGCCATCCACATCGTCACGGCGAGGACCAGGGCGACGAATAGGACTACGCCGTAGAACCTCGGTGCCTTCGCCCGGGCGATCTTGCCGTCGAGCGTCAGCAGATAGACCACAAGGCTGCCGATGATCAGAAGGGTTAGCGCCGCATCCATCGCCAGCAGTCTGCGGGCTCTGTACGTGTAGAGCGTCGGTTGATACAGCTCGAATCGTCGCCAGCTCAGCTCGACGTCGTCGCTCAATTCGCCGGCCTGGATGGTGGTGGACAGGTGAGTCAAGTAGGGGGCGTGATCAGCGATCTGAAGTAGGGACGGATGTGCCACCGGGAACTCAGTATCCACTGGCAAACGTGCTTTGTGCTCACTCGGCTCGGACGAGTCATAGAGGGCGAATCGGGTCTGAACCGTGCGGAGATCTTTCGCCTCCGCCTGGCGATCCCCCAGCACGTAGAGGTCCAGGCGCAGCGGCTGGCTGTTGGCCAGGGTGGTCAGATACATCGGATAGATCGCCTCGCTGGCCTTGAATCGAAAGACCAGCGGGTGCGGCGTCATCGGCTGATCGCTCACGGCATCCGTGCGCAACCGAGCGGCCACGAAGCACCAGCCCTTCTGGATGTAGTGGTCCAAGCCGGGAATCACCTCGGGCGGCACCTTAAAGCCGTGGCCGGCGAGCCATTGCACCACTTGCTTGGAGTCTGAGCCGGTCAGCGTCGCCACGTCGTAAGAGCCGATGGGTTTACGGTCCAGGAGCGTAGCCCCAGCCGCGACGGGCCCACCCGCACGGCCGAGAGAGGGTGTAAAGACGCTGATGGCTAACAGAATGACGATGATCACCAGTCCCGCCGCAATTCGAACGTTGACCGCGTGAACATTCATCAGCACGACGCAGGCTACAAGGGCCGCCACGACACTGGCGTAGGGCGGGCTTGTTCGCAGCTCGCGCACAAGCAGCGCGTCGATCGTCGGGAACAAGCCCGTCGTGGTCGGCGTCACCTCCGGGGGCGTGGGCAGGGGCACGACCCAGGCGAATTCACTTCCCTTGCCGACGAACTCCGTCTGGATGGCCAGGGTCTCGACGCCGTTGCGGTAGCAGAGCAGAGCCTGCTGACGGGGGATGCTCGTCTGGATCGCTTCGGTGGCGAAGACTTTGCCGTCGGCCAGGCAGGAGGTCGCCGGCATCAGCAAGCCCAGCAGCAGGAAGACGACGACGCGCTGCGTGCAACCCATGCCGAGTCTCCGTTCATCGAGATGAAAACACAATACCGCAAGCTCATTGAACCAAGAAGACAATGTTGCCCCATCCAGCCTCCGTCTTCCAGGCTCCCTCTGTCCGGTATGCTTGGTGTCTCCGTGGTGAATATCTCACCCCGCCAGCACCTTCGCCGCCGCCGCCAACGCGCAGCCCGGATCGATCTTCTGGCCTAAGGTGCGCAGCTCCGCTTCAATCGCCGCCAGCACCGCCAGCGTGTCGCCCGCGTCCACATAGCCCATGTGGCTGATGCGCAGAATGCTCGTCTTCCACTTCGCGCCGCGCCCATCCTGTCCGCCAGCCACGTGCAGTCCGTACTTATCCCGCAACGCCCCGCGGAATTTCGAGTCCTCCACCCCGGCCGGATAAAACACGCCTGTCACCGAATCGCTGGGGCTTGCGCTGATCAGCTTCAGTCCCATGGCCGCAAACGCCGCCCGGCTCGCCGTCGCCAGTTTTGCCACGCGGCCCCAGATCGTTTCCAACCCTTCCTTTTCAATGAGTTCCAGCGCCACGTTTTGACCGCGGATCAAGCTCACCGGCGCGGTGAACGGCAGATCGTTATCCGCCATGGCCTTCACCCACCGCCGCAGGTCCAGGTTGTAATACGCCCCCGCCTTGACTTCCTTTAGCCTCTCCTGCGCCCGGGCGCCCAGGGCCACAAATCCCAACCCCGGCGGGAGCATCAGCGCCTTCTGCGAGCCCGTCACCACGCAGTCCACGCCCCATTCGTCCATGCTCATCGGCAGCGCCCCCACGCCGGTGATCGAGTCAGCGATCAGCACCGCGTTGCTCTTGCTCACCACCTGCGCGATCGCTTTTAGATCGCACGCCGTGGCCGTGGACGTTTCTGAATGCACCAGCGCCACCACGCTGGCCGTCGGATTGGCCGCCAACGCGTCGGCGACCTGCTGGGCCGTCACCGCCTGGCCCCACGGCACGTTGATCTTGATGTTCTCCACCTGCAGCGACGGCGCGTACTGATCGTAAATGTCCTGCCACCGTTCGCCGAACTTCCCGCCCGCGATGGTGATAACCTTCGACCCCGGCTTAGCCAGCGAAATCATCGCCGACTCAAACGCCGTCGTGCCCGAACCCGCCAGCGTCAGCACCGTACCCTTGGTGCGAAACAGGTTGGCCAACCTGCCGGTCATCTGCACAAAAATCGCCTGGAACTGCTTGGTGCGGTGGTGGATGATCGGCTGCGCCATCTCCAGCAGCACGGCCGGAGGCACGTCGGTCGGGCCGGGGGTCATCACGCGTTGCTTAAAGAAAATCTTGGCGTCGGCAGGCATATTTATTCCTCGCAGAGGTAGAAGTTTTTGGCTGTTCTCCAGGTCGATGATACCCGAAATTACGGGCCGCGCGCCCGCCCGTCAAACCGTTTGGCCAGGCCCGCACAAACACCTGGAACCCTAATAAATCGAACCGCCAAGTCGCCAAGAGCGCCGAGAAAACAGCCAAGATTAATAGTCTAAGCCAGAATATCGTTGCTTCATGACTTTCCAGAACTTGGCGTCCTTGGCGTCATGGCGGTTAATCGTATTTCTGTCATCAGGTCTTGGTTGCGCTGGTTTAAGTGCCCGGTTCCGCCAGCATGCTCAGCACTTCATGCGGGTTTGCCGCCGTGCGGTAGTGCTGGTGAAAGCTGGGCTTGGCAAACTTCAGGTCCGTCAACTGCCGCAGGAAAGCCAGCAACGGATCGTAAAACCCCTTGGTGTTGAGAATCACAATCGGTTTCTGATGTTGATGCAGCTGCTTGAGCGTGATGATCTCCGCCAGTTCCTCCAGCGTGCCGATGCCCCCCGGCAAGGCCACGAACGCATCCGCCCGCTGTTCCATGATGTCCTTGCGCTGCCGCATGTTGTCCGCCAGGATCAACTCGTCCGCCGCTTCGTAAACAATGCCGGGCTGATTCATAAAATGCGGAATCACCCCGATCACCCGCCCCCCATGTTGGTGCATCGCGCGGGCCAGCGCGCCCATCAGGCCGATGTCGCCCCCGCCGTAAATCAGCGTGTGCCCGCTCCGCGCCATCTCCTGGCCGAGCTGCTGCGCCGCCGCCACAAAGTGCGCTTCCACCGCATTCGACGACGAACAATAAACGCATATCGCCATAGGCATGAGCAAATCTCCAACCGCCGCACATGTTACCGCCCACCATGTAAACAGGCTCTTACGCACCGCGCGCCTGGCCAGCCTCCACGGGTGGATTTCTCCCCCGTTACGCAGGGCAGAGCAGGAAACGATAAGATATCCGCCAATTCGTAACGATCCTTAACCGCGTCGTTACCGAACCATCACTTTCCGGAACGGCACAACCCCGCGGGGACTGCTGCCCGGAGGGTCGCTTCCGGGGTCGCTTCCGGGGCTACTTCCGGGGGCCGGGGGGGGAAGTACTGACGTGACAAGCAAACAAAAACAACGCGAGCGGGGCACCAACTGGAATGGCTCATCCAGCCCGCGCTCCGGTAGCGGTAAGTCCGACAGTAAAACCGCCGGCGCTTCCGCCGGCACTTCCGGGGGCGGGGGAAATTGGCGGTTGGCCAGTCGGTTGCTGAAGTTAACTTGGCGTTATCGTCGGGGTTGTCTGGGCCTGTTAGTTCTGCAATTAGCCTCGCCGGCCGTGGGTTTGGTGGGCTTAACCGCCTTCGGCCTGGCGTTGGACGCGATGCGTCACGCGATCAATCCCGCCGTGCGCGTCCCGCATTGGCCGTGGAATTTCGCGCCGCCCGCCGCCTGGCCCCCGCTGGCGGTGTTGGGCCTTATCTCCGCCCTCATGCTCCTGGTGGCCGTGGGCACAGCCTTTTTGCGCTTCGCCACCATCTATCAATCCGCCTTGCTCACCCAGCAGATCGTCGTGCAGCTGCGCAAGGACGTCTACGACAAGCTTCAGCGTCTTAGCTTCCGCTTCTTCGACGCCTCCAGCAGCGGGTCGATCATCAACCGCGTCACCGGCGACGTCCAGGCCGCCCGCATGTTCATCGACAACGTGGTCATCCAGGTGATCGTCACCGTCCTGACCCTGGTGGTCTACGCCACCTACATGCTCAAGACGCACCTGACCCTCGCCCTGGCCTGCATGGCCGCCACGCCCCTGATGTGGCTCTGTTCCGTCCTCTTTTCCCGAGCCGTCCGCCCCTGGTATCGCCAGGCCCGCCAGCTGTGGGACGCCCTGGTGCTGGTGCTGTCCGAAAACGTGCAGGGCATGCACGTGGTCAAGTGCTTCGGCCGCCAGGAGCGCGAAAGCGAAAAATTCCGCCGCGCCAGCCGCCGCATCCGCTGGCAGCAGCGCAAAATCTTCCGCTTAACCAGCCTCTTTGTGCCCACCATCGAGGGCATCTCCAGCATGAACACCGCCGTGCTCCTGGGCTTCGGCGGCTACCTGGTGATCACCGACCCGCGCTTCACCCTCGGGCAGGGCCTGGTCGTTTTCATGGGCCTTTTGGGCGGGTTTTCCTCCCAGGTCAACCAACTGGCCAACATCACCAACACCATCCAGCACAGCTTAACCGCCGCCCATCGCGTGTTTGAAGTTCTCGACACGCCCGTGGAAATTCAAAGCCCCCCCAAACCCGTGCCCCTGGACCGCGCCCAGGGCCGCGTAACCTTCGAGAACGTCTCCTTCGCCTATCAGCCCGGCGACGCGGTGCTCCAGGACGTCAACTTCGACATCGCCCCCGGCCAATGCGTCGCCATCTTAGGCGCCACCGGGTCCGGCAAGAGCACGCTCTTAAGCCTCATTCCCCGCTTCTACGATCCCGTCGCCGGCCGGGTGAAAATCGACGGCACGGACCTCAAGCAGCTGGACGTCGACGACCTGCGCCGCAACGTCGGCCTGGTCTTCCAGGAAAGCTTCCTTTTCAGCAATACCGTGGCGTCCAACATCGCCTTCGGGCATCCGGAAGCCACCGCCAAACAGATCATCGAGGCCGCCAAGATCGCCGCCGCCCACGACTTCATCCAGGACCTGCCCCACGGCTACGAAACGGTCATCGGCGAGCACGGCTGCGACCTCTCCGGCGGGCAGCGCCAGCGCCTGGCCATCGCCCGCGCCATCCTGCTCCAGCCGCCGATCCTTCTGCTTGACGACGCCACCAGCGCCGTGGACCCGGAAACCGAACACGAAATCCTCACCGCCATGGACAACGCCATGCAGGGCCGCACCACCTTCGTCGTGGCCCACCGCTTAAGCACCTTGCGCCGGGCCGATCTGATCCTGGTCCTCGAGCAGGGCCGCATCGTTCAGCGGGGCACGCATGAGGAACTGATGAACCTCAAGGGCCCGTACCTGCGGGCCGCGCGTCTGCAGATCGCCGACGCCGAAAGCCGCCGGCTGCTGGGCGTAGGAGAGCCGGCGTAATGGGCCAGATCACCGCCAACACCCGCACGCTCACCCAGATCCGCCGCGATCAGGATCGCGAGATCGAGCGCCGCCCCCTGGACATGCGCCTCATCCGCCGCATGTGGAGCTACTTTAAGCCCTACCGCCGCCAGCGCAATTGGCTGATCGCCGCCGTGCTCGTCCGCTCCATCCAGCTGCCCACCGTGGCCTGGGTCGCCACGCTGGTCATCAACGGGCCCATCCGCCGCGGCGAATTGCAGGCTTTAGCCGGCGGAACCGCCAGCTACACCGCGATCTTTCACGCCCTGACCTGGGGCGTGGCCGGTTTTGCCGCCCTGTCCCTCTGGACCCACGTCAACCACTATTTCCGCTCCCGCCTCTCGCTGGAGCTGGGCGAATCGATCGTCTACGACATGCGCCGCGAAATCTTCGCGCATCTGCAGCGCATGCCCATGAGCTTCTTTAACAAAACCAAGCTCGGACGCATCATCAGCCGCATGAACAGCGACGTGGAAACCGTCCGCTCCGGCGTGCAGGACGTCCTGTTCATCAGCCTGGTGCAGGCCGGGCAGATGTTCTTCTCCGCCGTCTTCATGCTCTGGTACGACTGGGCCCTGTTCCTGGTCCTGGTCGCCCTGGCCCCGATCCTCTGGCGCATTCACCGCCACTTCCACCCCCTCTTAAGCTCCGCCTACCGCGACATCCAGGAATCCTTCAGCCGCGTCACCGCCATGCTTGCCGAATCCGTCCACGGCATCCGTGTCACCCAGGGCTACGTCCGCCAGGACGTTAACGCCGAGATCTTCGGCGACTTAGTCCAGGACCACTCCCAGTACAACGTCTACGCCTCCCGCACCCGCGGCGTCTTCCTGCCCCTGCTGGAATTCGTCCGCCCGCTGTTCATCAGCGTGATGCTCTTAGCCGCCGGCGCGCAGATCTTCTACTTCGCCCAGACCACCGCAGAACGCGAAGCCCTCGTCGGCGCCGTGGTGGGCTTCTTCTTCATGGCCCAGCTTTTCTTCACCCCCGTGGTGGTCATCGGCAACATGTACGACTCGGCCCTGATGGCCATGGCCGGCGCCGAGCGCGTCTTCCGCCTCCTGGACACCCCCCCCGAATGGACCGACGACCCCCAGGCCCTGGACCTTCCGCCCATCGCCGGACGCGTGGAGTTTGAGGACTTAACCTTCTGGTACGAGCCGGGCCGCCCGGTCTTAAAGGAAGTCAGCTTCATCGCCGAGCCCGGGCAGACCGTCGCCTTGGTCGGGCACACCGGCAGCGGCAAGACCACCATCATCAACCTGATCTCCAAGTTCTACCTCCCCTGCGCCGGCCGCCTGCTCATCGACGGCCAGGAAATCCGCCGCATCACCTCCCCGTCCCTGCACCGGCAGATGGGCATCGTCCTGCAGATGAACTTTCTCTTCGCCGGCTCCGTGATGGACAACATCCGCGTCGGCAAACCCTCCGCCCCCGACGAGGAAGTCGTCGACGCCGCCCGCAAGCTCGATTGCCTGGACATCCTCCAAGCCCTGCCCGAAGGCTTTGCCACCGAAGTCGGCGAGAGCGGCAAGAACGTCTCCCTCGGCCAGCGCCAGCTGATCTGCTTCGCCCGCGCCCTGCTCGCCGACCCGCGCATCCTGATCCTCGACGAAGCCACCAGCGCCGTGGACACCATGACCGAGGCCCGCATCCAGAAAGCCCTCTCCATCCTCCTGGCCGGACGCACCAGCTTCGTCGTCGCCCACCGCTTAAGCACCATCCGCCACGCCAGCGTCGTCCTGGTCCTCGACCACGGCCGCATCATCGAGCGCGGCTCCCACTTGGACCTCCTGGCCACCGGCGGCACCTACGCCCACCTCTACCGCCAATTCGTCCGCGCCAGCGAAGGCGAACTGGACTGACCCTTCCGGGGACTGCGAAAGCCCCACCTGGAAAGGTGGGGCCGGTCTTGGCCTTGCCTCGACCGCCAATTTGCCCAAGAGCTTCCCAAAACCCACCCCTTCCGCTCCCCGCCGTATAATTGTTCCCCTATGCCACACACCCCCGCCAATCAGCGCATTCGCTTAAGCACCCTCCGCCGCTGGGTCCGCGATCAGCAGCGCTTCGCCATGCTCACCTGCTACGACGCCGCCACCGCCGCCTGGCTCTGGAAGGCCGGCCTGCGCACGTTCCTCGTCGGCGACACCGCCGCCCAATTCGTCCTCGGGCACGAAAACACCCTTCCCGTTTCCTTGGATTTCATGGTCACCCTCACCGCCGCCGTCCGCCGCGGCGCGCCCCAGGCCTTCGTCATGGCCGACATGCCCTTCGGCAGCTACCAGTGCGGCGACGACGCCGCCATCGCCCACGCCATGCGCTTCCTCACCGAAGGCGGCGCCGACGTGGTCAAAATGGAAGTCGACGAATCCTTCGCCCCCCTCGTTAAGCGCCTTAGCTCCGCCGGCGTGCCCGTCGTCGCCCACTTAGGCTCCCGCCCCCAGCAGCGCTTAGCCCACGGCCGCTATCGCACCGTCTATCACTCCGCCGCCGACGTCCAACGCACCGTCGCCGAAGCCCGCGCCTTAGTCCAGAACGGCGCCGTCATGCTCCTCCTCGAAGCCGTCCCCGCCGAAGTCTCCCGCCAGGTCATCGCCGCCGTCGCCGCCCCCGGTCAGCCGGAGGAATCCATCATTCCCGTCGTCGGCTGCGGCGCCGGGCCTGACTGTCATGGCCACGTCGTCGTGCTCCACGACGTCCTGGGCTTAACCGACTGGCACGCTCCCTTCTCCCCCGTCTTGGGCCACGTCGGGCAGGAAATCCAGCAGGCCGTGGAAAAATGGGTGGACTTGGCCGAGTCCGGCCGATATCTGCTGGACGATCACCCCTACAAAGTCGGCGAATAAAAAGGAGTGGGAGGGTTGCTGTTTAGGATTAGGGCGGCGGGCCAGGAATTGAAGAGTTTAGCGGCGGTTCGCAGAACCGCGTCCCCGCCCTACATAGAACGTGGGGCCGGTGTTGGGTTTAGAATAACGGCGCCAAATATCACCCACCCCCCGGACAAAACGAACCTGTGGTTGTAGAACACGTAATAAGGAATTATCCAGTCCCCTGCCCTTGGGGCGAGGTTGGATACATAAGCTTACGAATTGCCTCGTCTAGGGAGCGACCACCATGCCTAAAACTCGTTGGATTGCCTTCAGCGCCATGTTCGCCGCCGTCATGCTGGCCCTGCTGATCCTCAGCCCCAGCCTGACCTCCAAAGTCGCCGCGGCCCAGACCGATGCCCGCCTGACCGCCATCCGCAACGACCTCACCGGCGATTCCGGCTTAGCCGCGTTAAGCGAAGCCTTCCGCAAAGTCGCCAAGGTCGTCGAGCCCAGCGTCGTGCACGTGGAAGTCTTTCAGAAACGCAATCGCGCCGACGACCCCCGCCGCCGCATGCAGGATCTGCAGGAATGGTTCTTTGGCCCCACGCCCCCGGGCTTCCGCGACAGCGACCCCCGCGCCCAGCCCAGGGATAAGGACGAAGAGGACGAGTCGATGGACCAGTACAACGTGCCCCGCCCCAGCGGCAACGGCTCCGGCTGGGTCTATGACCAGGCCGGCCACATCGTCACCAATTACCACGTGGTCGAGGACGCCGACCGCATCGTGGTCAAGTTCGTTGACGGCACCGAGCACGACGCCGTGCTCACCGGCACCGATCGCAAGACCGACGTGGCCGTGCTCAAGATCGAAAGCGACAATCTCCAGCCCGCCGAAGTCTCCCGCGCGGAAGTGGAGCAGGGCGAACTGGTCTTCGCCTTCGGCTCGCCCTTCGGCAACGAGTTTTCCATGAGCCAGGGCATCGTCTCGGCCAAGGGCCGGCAGGTCGGCCTGCTCCAGCAGCAGCAGGGCTATGAAAATTACATCCAGACCGACGCCGCGATCAATCCCGGCAACTCCGGTGGTCCCCTGACCAACATTTACGGACAGGTCGTGGGCATGAACTCCGCCATCGCCACCCGCACCGGCGGCTTCGCAGGCATCGGCTTTGCCATCCCCTCGGACATGGTGGTCAAAGTCGTCGATCAGCTGATTGAAAAAGGCAAAGTCACCCGCGGCTACCTGGGCGTATACATCGATGACATGTCCGCCCAGCTCGCCCAGACCTACGGGTTCTCCGGTAAAGGCGTCCTGGTGACCGACCTGCGCAAGGATGGCCCCGCCGGCGAAGCGGGCATCCAGGCCGATGACATCATCACCCACGTCAACGGCAAACCCGCCGAAAATTCCGAATGGGTCCGCGAATCCATCGCCGCCATGCCCCCGGGCGAAAAAGTCGAGCTGACCCTCGTCCGCGCCGGTAAGGAAATCAAAATCTCCGTCGTCTTAGGCGAATTGGAGGACGAAGCCAAACCCGCCCGCCTTGGCAAACGCGCTCCCCAGGAAGAGGAAGAACAAGCTCCCCAGGACCAGGTCCTGCCCAAGCTCGGCTTCCAGGCCTTGTCCAAAATGACCGAGGACGTGGCCGAACAGACCGGCCTGGATTTCGTCCCCGGCGTCCTGGTCCGCTCCGTGCGCGAAGGCTCCGCCGCCTGGGCCGGCGGCATCCGCCGCGGCATGATCATCACCCAGGTGATGAGCGAACCGGTGGACTCCATCGATACCTTCGTCCAAGCCCTTAAGAAACAGGACCTGGCCAAAGGCGTCCGCCTGCGCATCTCCGTCGAAGGCCACTCCCGCGTGGTGCTCCTGCAACTGCCGAACAATTAACCCGGCCGAACGAACGGGCGTCTCGCCCGTTAAAACTGTCATCCGCCGGCCCCAGCCGACCCCCTATGGCCCTCTAATTCCTTTGGTTTTATTCAGCGTCATGCGCAAGGTGGAGATACCGCAGGCATAACGAGAAAAGCCCGGCCGCTCCGTCGGCCGGGTCCAACTTGCGGGAGCGGGCGGGCTTTAGCCTGCGCGATTGCCGCAATCCGCGTCAGGCGCATCCTGATCCAGGATAGTCCCGCCGCCGCTGCGCTCATTCCAGGAGAAAGCGCCGCTTTCCTTCTTGGCCTCCCGGGGATTATCATGGCCCTTGTCCCAACCACGGTCAGAGCCCGCGCTTTACCAGGAGATTTTTCGATGAAACGTCTAGGCCGCCCCTGGTCCCAACTGGCAATCATCGTGGCTGTCACCGTCATGTCCGCCGGGGCAGTCGGCAGTGAGGAAACAATCATGACCCACCGCGGTTTCGACGGCTGCGTGCAACTGCAAGTGGCCGATACGCAGGTCGTGGCCATACCCGCCTGGGCCGGCCGCCTAAGCGTCGTCGATTTCGGTGCCGGCAACATCTTGCGCCAGGACCCCAACCTCGACGGCAAGCAACTGCCCTCCGACGTCCCCTGGATGCCCTGGGACGGCAACGCCACCGATATCAAGCGCACCAGCGACGGCCGCAACCAATGGCCCGGTCTCTGGCTGCACCCCTGGCAAGTCGTGGAGTCTTCCCCGCGCAGCGTCAAAATGCAGAGCCCCGAAAACCAGGACCTGGGCCTGTCCGCCTCCAAACACTACGAACTTTCCGCCGACGGCAAGAAGCTCACCTACACCTTCGCCGTCCAGCGCGTCAGCGGCGACGAACAGGCCGGCTGGACCGTCACCGAACGCGCCATGATGCCCCTCAAGGGCGGCTACCTGATCGTCAAAGCCAAAAAATCGCCCGCCTTCCCCGCCGGCTGGAAAAACCGCGACGGCACCACCGTCGAACCCGCCGACCGCCTGACGGCCGTGGGGGACTACTTGGTCCTCCGCCCCGGCACGCAAAAAGGCGCGGGCCTGGAGATCAACCTCCAATCCGGGTGGATCGGCATCGTCACCGCCGACCGCGACGGCCAACCCGCCGGCGTCATGCTCCTCCGCTTCCCCCTTTCCAAAGATGGCCCCTATCCCCACTACGATGCCAGCCACTTCGTCCCCTGGATCGCCCCGGACTTTATCGAAGTCGAGCCTGTCTCCCCCGAATTCAAACTCAAAGTCGGCGAGCAATACCAATTCACCCAGGAATGGCAGTGGTTAGGCGTGCCCAAGATCGACGATCCGGCCGACCCTCAAAAAGTCGCCCAGTGGATCGAATCCCAACTTCCCTGCTCCTGCTGCCAGTAGGAGCAGCGGATTAGGCGTTGGGGAAAAGACAACAACTTATTCCCAACAACAATAGCCGCGGGCAGAAGCCCGCGGTTGGCCCCAACAACACAGTTGTGCGCCCCCCGCGAAAGTTTTCCCCCCCGGAATCCGATCCCCGGAATCCGATCCCCGGAACCCGATCCTCGTCCCCCCAGACCCCATCCCTACTGCACCACCTGCCCGCCATCCACAATCAGATTCTGCCCGCTCACGCCCGTCGCCGCCTTGGATAACAGAAACAGCGTCGCCGACGCGATGTGCTCCGGATACATCAATTCCTTCACGCATTGCGTGTCGATCAGGTACCGCCCCGCCCCGTCGTCCATGCCCTGGCGGAGCTGCTTTTCCGTCACCGTCCAGCCCGGCGAGATCATGTTCACCCGAATCCCCGCCGGCCCCAGCTCCCGCGCCAGCGACCGCGTAAAGCCCACAATCCCGCTCTTGGTCGCGTTGTAAGCCGTCATCCCCGGAATGCCCTTCATGTAATTCGTCGTGCCCAGATTCACCATCGCCTTGCCCTGGCCCTTTTCCAGGTACGGCAGCGCGTCTTGCGTCGTCAGGTAATACGAGCGGAGATTGGTCTCGAAAACCTCCATGAACTTTTCCAGCGTCACGTTGGCCACCGGAATATTCGGGTCCATGGCCACATTGTTCACCAGGTAATCAATGTGTCCCTTTAAATGCCCCGCCTGTTCCACCAGCGCGCTGATCTGCTTGGGCTCGCGCACGTTGCAGGCGATAAAGTGGGCCTTCTCGCCCAGCTCCTTCTGCGTCGCCTGCCCCACGTCCTCGCGCCGCCCGCAGAAAAACGTGTGCACGCCCACGCTCACCAGCGCCGCCACGATGCCCTTGCCGATGCCGTCGCTGCCGCCGGTCACCAGCGCCACCTTGCCGGTAAATTCCTGCACCGTCGGTATGGCCGGCGGCGGATTGGAGGGTTTCAGGGGAATCATGGCAGGATGCACACCTTGTTGGAATTGGGGCTGGCCATCATCTCCAGACCCTCGTGGATCTTCGTCAGCGGGAACTTGTGGGTAATGATCTTCTGCGTGTCCACCAGCCCCGTTTCCATCAGCCGAATCGCGTTCTGCATCGCCAACGGCGTCGTCCCGAAGCTCGCGTCCATGCGCGCTTCCAAGAAGTGCGTCAGCCCGCCGTCGAGTTCAAACTTCTCGTGCGTCGTGATGCCGAACACGTTCCACTTCGTCCCCCGCCGCAACAGCGACACCATCAGCTTCACCGCCTGGATCGGCCCAGCCGCTTCGATCACAAAATCCGGGCCGTCGGGAATAATGTCATAAACCTTCCGCTTGGTGTCCCCGTCAAACGGATCAATCGCGTGCGTCGCCCCGAGCTTCAGCGCCATCTGCCGCGCATGGGCCGAAGGGTCAATGGCGATCAGCCGCCCCGCCCCCGCCGCCTTGGCCACCATCATGCACAACAGCCCGATCGACCCCACCCCGATCACCACCGTGTCGTCGGCCAGCCGCATCTGGCTGTATTGCACCACGCCCTTCCACGCCCCCGACAGCGGCTCGGTCAGCCCCGCCGCCTCGAACGAAATATTCTTCGGCTTGGCGAACAGGCACTGTTCCTTCGTCCGCATGTACTGCGCGAACGACCCCGCCCAGACGTCCTCCGGGCCGTCGCCGCCGGTCGTGAACGCGTGATCGCAATAGTGCGTGTTGCCCACCCGGCAGTGCTTGCAGTACCCGCAATAACCCGAAGGCTGACAGATCACCTCGTCGCCTTCCTTAAAATGCACCACCCCCGGGCCGATCGCCGCCACGATGCCCGCCGGCTCATGCCCCGGAATGAACGGAAACTTCACGTTCCGCCGAATGCCCTTGATCGCCTTGTAGTCCGTGGCGCAAATGCCCGTGGAGACGATCTTCACCACCACGTCGCCCGGTTCCTTGGGCGTCGGCATGGGCACGTCTTCCAGGACCAGCTTGTCAAAATCGTGCAGTACGGCTGCCAGCATCTTACTCACGGTATAAATCCTTTCGTGGATGATCGAGGCGGGGCGCCGCGGCTCATGGGGCCAAAATAACCCTTTTCCGTCGGCAGAATCGGCCCTTATCCTCGTTGCCGGCGTCCTTGTCAAGTACGCCGCCCCGCTTAACTCTCTCTTCCCCCCACCCTGCCAATTCCACCCCCAAATCTTGTCGTTTAGCGGGCGATCGCAGATCGCCGCGCCGTCTCTCCCCCATAACTTTCCTCTCCCCCGTTACTTAATCTGCGAATGACGACGAATCGCGCGATACTGCCTCACAAATCGCACTATTGCCAAACATGCCGCAATAGCCGCGCCAATCAGACAGAGCAACTCAAAATAATCGGACAAGATCATCATGCAGACCAGGAGCAGAAACACGCTTACGAATAAAAATACCCATCCTGACCACACCACTTTGCGGTCCGCAAACGGGCTGATCAATTGCCGACCTCGCCTCACGCAATCGCGGGACTCCAGTCCCTTGCCTGTGACCGGACAAAAGTAAGCGTGCAGTGTCAACATGTCATCGAGTTTAGTGCTTGCGAAATACGAGGGCAAAATCATCCGCCGTCACCCCCAGATCAATCCTCCCCTTCGCCGCCACCGTCCGCTTCTCACACTGGTGCGTGTCCAGGTTCCATATCTCCAGCTCATACTCCAGCCCGCCGTCCAAATCCGTGTCGATCGTCACCGGATGCGCCGGCCCCTTGCACCGCCCCGCCTGGTGATTAAACCCGCACGGCAAGCCGTTCCGCACATACGCCACGTGCACGCTGTCATCCGCCGCCGACAGGTACTTCAGCTGCGCGCACCGCTCGGTCGGCACCAGCGGGCGACGAATCTTCTCCAGGTGATGCGTCCCGATGTGCTCTAATTTCCACGTCGATGCGAACTTCCGGGGGTGCCGCGTAAAGCGATAACTCACCCCCCGGATCAGCGCGAACCGGGCGAAGTTAAAAATGTCCTGCAATTCCTCGCTCTGCATCTTCACGCAATAGCGGTGCACCTTGTCGCTGTCGCGGTGCGGACACCACACGTCCTCCGGCAGGTGGCAGCACTCGCCCGGCTTCTTTTCAATGCCGTGGAAGAACGCCGCCTGCTGGCTGATGTCCACCGTCAGCATCGGCTCCTTGGGCTTAAAGTGGGCAAAGTCAATCCCCTCCATGATCTGCCGGGCCAGCTCAAATTCCCCGTACCCCCGGCACATCCACATGCCGAATCCCGGGCAATTGGACAGCACACTCAGCCACGCCACGTCGCGCGTCAGCAGCCGCGCCGGCTCGTCGGTCGGAAACGTCCCCGGGTCCCATTCCCCCATGAACGTCGGGCGCTCCGTCTGCGTGTAATTCAAAATCGCGTCGGTCAGCATCGCGAAGTCCGCCCGGGCCGACACCCCCGCCAGCAGCGGATACGCGTGCGGGCTGAAAAAGTCCATCGGCACCCGCTCGGACCACAGCAACCCGTCATGGGCCGCGATGCCGAACCCCGCGATCGACATGCACGCCGGCACCCCCGGAAACACCTTATGCATGTGCTCAATGATCGCCTTGGACCACGCCAGTTCCTGATCGTGGACATTCCAATGAAACGAGCCCCACTGGCTCTCGTTGTAAATCTCCAGACTCAACAGCGCCGGGTGATCCTTTAAATGCTTAGCCAAGTCCGTCAGATAATCCAGATGACACTTAAGCACATCCGGATCGGTGAAATAATTTTCATACGTCGCCCGCGGCGTCTTGGGGTCCAGCCACCGCCGGCAGTGGGGGGCCAGTGTGGCCATCTCCCCCGGGCCATAGTGCGGCAGCGCCCGTTCGCGCAGCACCTCTTCACCCATATACACGCTGCAGCGCGGCTCCTGGCACGCCACAAAATGCACGTGCATCCCCATCTGGGCGTGCAAATCCAGGTAATGCTTGATCTTCCCCCACAGCCCCGGATTCACCTTTCCGCCGATGTCCAGCGGGTCCTGCGTCGGGCGCATCTCTCCCCGGCAGAACATGCGCGTGAAGTTCATCCCCTCCTTCTTCAAATACCCCAGCCACTGCCGCAGCTCGTCGTCCGTCGCCGCGGAAAATTCCAGAATCCCCTGGGCGTACCAATCCGCCTTGCCCTGGTCCAGGCGTTTGCGGTCCGGCCTGATCCCCGCCTTGTGAATTTCCAGAAAATTAGCATAGACCCCTCCGTACGGGACAAAGGTCTTGCCGTTTTCGTATTCAAATTTACCCAGTGAGTTCCAGCGGACGCGCATAAGAATTCTCCCGTCTACGTGGCGCTGGGGGACGGATGGTAGCGGACCAGCCCCAAAAGTAAAGATTGAGGATGAAACAAGGAGTTAGGAATTGGGATTTAGGAGTCAGGGATGCAACGCTTTGCGGGCGATCGCCCCCCGGAAGATCGCCCCCGGAAGATCGCCGCGTATTGCCTTCCCCTAACTCCCAACTCCCAACTCCCAACTCCTACCCCTCCACCGCCACCTTCACCTCATGCTCCCTTCCGTCCATCGGCAGCGGCTCATTCACCGGATGCGCCTTGCCGTCCACCGTGATCGCCTTGACCTTCACGCCCACTTTCCCCTTGGGCTTAGTCATCGTCACCCGATACGTCGAGCCCCGATACACACGCGTGATCGCCGCCCCTTCCCAACTGCTCGGCAGGCAAGGTCGAATCACCAGCCCCGCGTATGTCCTTCGCAGCCCCAGCATGAATTCCACCACCGCCATGAACATCCACGCCGCCGACCCGGTCACCCACATGTGCTCCGCCCGTCCGACTTCAATGTCGTTGTCCGGGCCGAAGTACCCGTTGACAAAAACCAACGGCGGATTCGCCACCGGGCGCTTGGGATTGCCCGGGTGCACGCCCTGCCACACCGCCCACGCCTCGTCCGCCTGCCCGCGCTCCAACAGCGCCAGGAACATGAACGCATTGCCATGCGTGTACACGCTGCCGTTTTCGCAAATGCCCGGCCGCAGATACGCCAACCTGCCGATATTCGCCTGCGGCTTGGTGTACGTCGGCCAGTTAAGCGTCAGTCCCCAGCCTGAATCCAGATGTTTTTGGCACGCCGCCCACGCCGTGTTAAACCGCCCGTCGTCCGCCACCTTCCCCAATTGCGCCCAGCTCTGCATGTTCAGGAAGATCTTCCCTTCCTCATTGCCTGCCGATCCAATGGGCTTGCCGTCATCGTCCAGCGCGCACAGATACCACTGCCCATCCCACGCGTGCTTGTTCAAATTCTCCGCCATTTCCGCGTGCCAGGCCCGCATCCGCTTGGCGTCCTCCGCCTTTCCCAGCTGTTCAGCCAGTTCCGCCATCAATATCGCGTCCCGGCAGAACGCCATCGACAGCCACACGCTTTCCCCCTTGCCCTTGCGCCCCGCCGCCGTCAGCGAATCGTTCCAGTCGCCGAAGAAAATCAAACACAATCCATGCGCCCCCCGATCCGTGTGCAGCCGTTCCATCGCCTTAAGCAGATGCCCGTATACGCTGTCCTGCCCGCCATCAAAATAGGGCACGACTTCCCTGGCCATCGCCAGATCGCCCGTTTCCTTGATGTATTCCGTCACCGCCGAGATCATCCACTGCGCGCTGTCCGCGTAGCGCATCGGGTCGATCGGGTTGTACCCGCGCAAGGCAAAACCGTCGTTGTACTGATGGGCCGCCGATTTCAAGAGCGCCGCCCGCGCCAGCCCCGCGTCCTGCGTCAGCACCCCCTGGGTCTGCTGCACGATGTCCCGATACCCGAACCATCCCCATCGGCACCACGTCGCCCCAAAGTGAATCTGCTGCTTCGCCCAGACGTTGATCATGTGATCAATCGAAGCGTCCGGCGTGCGCAGCTGGATGTTGGCCATCATCCCCGCCCGATCAGCCGCCAGGGCGTCAAAAATCGCGCAGCCGTCCAGGTTCCCCCCCAGGTATTTCTCCCGCCGCTGGCGAATCGTCTGCTCGTCGAAGCACGCCCCCACCAGAAAGCGCGTGTCCTCCTGCCCGCCGGCCTGGACTTGCATCGGCACGTGCAGGCTGATCGTGGCGGTCTGCATCGACGCGTGCCGCCCGTTGCATCGCCCCGTTTCCACTGCCAGCGGATTAATCACCGTCCGCCGCAGGCCGATAAAGACGCGCATGTTCGGGTCCGCCCCCACCGCGGGGCGATCCGCTGTGATAAACCCGTTGTGCAGCGGAAAATCAATCTCCTCAAACGTCTGCGACCCCTGCCACACCATGACCCCGTTAACCTGAGGATAAAACCGTGCGATCCGCGACAGCGACCCGGTGTACGAATCCGTCCCGTCGCAGTGCATCTCCCCGTACGTAAACAAGCTCACCTTCCGGGGTCGCCGCGATGCGTCCGCCACCCGCACGTCCCAGACTTCCAGCGGATCGTCGCCCGCGGGCACGAAGATCCGCCAGGTCACCTTCAAGTCCAGCGTCTGATTTTCGATGATCTGATACCCCAGCCCCGCTCCGCAGCGGAAGGACTGCAACTTCCGGTACGTCGGCCAGAAGCCGACCGAAAAAAACTGCCCGCTTTCGTCATCGCGGACGTAGAGAATCCGCTCGCCCTTAATAATGTTGCTCGTATACCAACCCTTGGCGTGGGCCTTTAGATACCGCCCTGCCCCGCAGCCCGTGTGGTCGATCATGGTGAAATAGCTGCGGTTAAAGAGCATGTTGTGAAACGGGCGATTGGGTTCCGGCGAATCCAGCCAGCACTCGCGCGAATCGGCTGTGAACGCATAGCGATACGTCATCGAAAATACCTTTCCTGTATTCGGTCTTACTTGGCCTTCTCCAGTACCAGCACCCAATCGTGAATCCGCGGCGGCTTGGCGGGCACCGCCCACTGATCGCTCGCCGTCTCCACCAGCCCGATGGCGATTTCCTCTCCCGTGCACGGATCAAAGAAAAACGCCCGATACTTTACGTCCAACTCCAGATGCTTGGCCAGCCACGGCTGCCGCCAGAATCCCGTCCCCGACATGTACAGCATTCGTACCTCGCCCGGCACCCCTGCCGCGAAAGCCAGATACGGCTCCGTGGGCGTATACACCGGTGAAAACCAATCCGTCCGCGGCGAAAACTTCTGCCATGGGTAGCGACCCAGCAGTTTTTTCGCCAGCCCGAGCTGTTTCGCCCCCGGCAACATCGCCGCTTCCCGCCACGGCAATCCGCCCCAGGTCATCCCGTGCGGCGACGCTCCGTACGGGTCGTTGGCCCTGTTGAATTGCCAGATGCCGTTGGCCCCATACGTAAATCCCCCCGCGCCGCTCAACATGCTCGACCAGTACGCATACCGCTGCGCGTCGTCCCGACTGGATTCCATGATCCCCTCGTAGCACACCTCCGAAACGACGGTGGGCATGCGCGGATCGTTCGCCCGCGACTCAATCACCCTCCGCGCTGTGTTCGGCAGGTTCGGCCAGCCGTCGTGGCCGGTCTGCAGCATGTCCAGGTCCAACAGGCTCGGGTCCACGATCTGCACCTTCGACGACGTCGTGGGGTGAATCGTCACCGGGTGCTCGTACCCGTCGATCGACTTCACATAGCTGGCCACGTCGGCCCACCCGTGCCGCTGCAGTTGCCGATCCTGCTCAAACGTCGTCGAGTTGTACCACGGCATCTCCCCCTCGCCCGCCAGACACCAGACCCCCGGCAGCGCTCCCCACCGCGCGATCATATACCGCCAGTGCTTCTTCACCTGCGCCATGCCCATCCGCAGCAGGTAATACCCCCAGCACGCCACCCAGCAAGGCAAGAGCCCCTCGTCAATCAGGCACCGCACCCGCCCCTCCACCGCGTCAAAAAACGCCGGATTCACCCGCGCAAAATCCTTCTCCCACGCAAATCCTCCGTCCCCTTCCCCACGCGGGTCGAATGCGTCCATGTCCGGACAGAATCCCGCCACAATCTGGATCAGCGTGAACCCCTGTTCCCGCCGATGCCTGGCCAGCCACTGAAAATCCCCCGGCCACGGCAACCGCTTGGTCAACCCCATCCACCACGTGTCCCCCAGCCACAAAAACGGGCTGCCGTCCACGTGTTCCAAGTACCTTTTGTTCGCGCTCACCCGCACCGGGCCGTGCCGATACAGCGGGTTCTCACCTTTGTACTCCGTGACCTGAAACTTCCCCTCCTGGTGATGCAGCCCCTCGTCTGCCACGCTGGCCAGCGTCTGGAATCGATATTCCCCCACCTCGTGCCCGCTCAGCCGCACCTTCCACGTCTGCCCCCCCGCCCAGAACCCCGGCACCCGCCTCTGCCTGCCCCCCGGCTCGATCAGTAAAGCGTTCAGCTCCACCTGGTTAAACGGGTCCTCCACCGGCTTCTGGGCTGTAAACGTGAACTCCACCGGGTGGTTCTGCGGCGTGGATAGACTTGGCATCGGCACCCTCACTGCCTAAAACGACAAAACACAGGCGATCGAGGCCCAGACTATGCAACCAACCGCCACCCCGGTCAAGCCTCCACCCCAGCCGCGCCTCGCCTTGGCTTTTCATGTCAGCCCCCGGCTCTGCCGGGGGGTACGACGCTATCCGCATTAAAGCCCAGGGAAGAAATCCCTGGGCCGTCCGCTCCGTCCTATTCCCCTCCCCAGCCTACCTCGCCAAACTTCCGCAAAGTTTGCATTTATCCCCCCAAAAAGTTAGCTTCCTCCCCCCGGAAGTGCCCTACCCTATACCCCCGACCCTAGACCCCATACCCCACCCCCCTTCCGCCTCACACGCCCCCCCTACGGAGTCCCCTCGTGAGCGAATCCACCATGACCGATCGGCAGATGACCGTTACCCTTGGCCCCCAGACGCAAGTCGCGGCCGGCAAAGGCGGACCCGCAACCCTCTTAGGCCAGGTCGGCAAGGGCAATCTGGGCACCGCCCCGTTTCAGGGCCCTGCCGTCTTCAGCGTCCCCGTCGTTCTGCCCAAGACCGGGCGCATCCGTTCCTGCGAATTGACCGTCAAAGCCAGCGCCGCCAGCCGCGTCAAGGTCGGCAGCAAGGACCTGGGCCCCGTCCCCGCCGGCAAGGCCAAGAAGATCACCATCGACGCCAAAGCCTTCGAAAAAGGCAAGGACTTCGTCATCGAGGAACTCTCCTTCGCCGACTTTAAGCAAGTCGACATCGTCGTGAAGGTCGACGCCCCCAAATCCAAATCCGCCACGCTTTCCCTCCAAGCCGACCTGGACTACCAGATCCCCATGGAAAGCGCCGCCGATTACCTCAACTACATCATGACCCAGGCCTGATGAAAGTGGGTACAGGGTACGGGGTACAGGGTGGCAAATAATGCCTGCCCTGTGGCTCTGGAATAAGCATCGTCACCCGCCTTGCCCACCCCGTACCCCGTACCCTGTACCCCTTACCCTTTATGCAAATAAAACCATGACTACCACCAAAACCTCCGCCTCTGCCCCCGCCCCCGGAAGCTCCAAGTCCGCCAAAGACTGGACCCACTACGGCCACTTTGATGACGCCCGCAACGAATTCGTCATCACCACGCCGCACACCCCCCTGCCCTGGGATAACTACCTCTTCAACGACCGCTACCTTTCGGTCGTCGATCACCTCGGGCGCGGCTGGTCCAAGCTCCACACCCGCGAAGGCTATGTCACGTTCCTCTGGAACCTGACCGCCATGTTCGAACGCGACGACAACCGCTACGTCTACCTCCGCGACGACGACACCGGCGATTACTGGTCCGTCTCCACCTTCCCCAAGGCCGGCGCCACCGATTTCAAGTGCCGCGTCGGTTTGGGCTACACCGAGATCTCCTCCATCAAGGACGGCATCCGCGGCTCGCTCTACATCACCGTCCCCATGGGTTCCGACCCCGTGGAGCTTTGGCAGGTCACCGTCAAAAACGAATCCGACCGCCCCCGCAAGATCAGCGCCTTTACCTATGGCCGCGTCTCCCTCCGCGGGGCTGCGACGCACGGGTACATCCACTTTTGCCAGGCGGCATTTCGTAAGGACATCAACGGCCTGTTCTTCCAGAACAACGCGCCCGCCTTGCCTCACCCCCGCTACAAAGCCTTCCAGGCCGGCGACTTCACCCCCGATTCCTGGTCCGGCTCCAAAAACGCCTTCATGGGCCAATACAGCAATCTGGAAAACCCCGTCGCCGTGGCCGAGGGCCTCTGCCCCAACGCCCAGGCCTCGCGCGAGCCGATGGCCTCCTGCTTCCATAAGAAAATCACCCTCGCCCCCGGTGAAAGCAAAACGCTCAATCTCCTGGCCGGCATCGTCGCCAACCCGGACGAAGCCGCCGGTTACATCGAAAAATACTTAAAGGGCAACGGCCCAGCCAAGATCATCGAAGGCGTCACCGCCGACGCCGCCAGCCGCTTGGTCTCCCCACGCATCGACACCCCCAGCCAGAACCTCAATCGCTTAATCAACGTCTGGACCAAGCAGCAGGTCGCCTTGGGCGCCGGGTGGGGCCGCTGGGGCTGGCGCGGGTACCGCGACATCATCCAGCAGACTCACGGGGCTGCCTACTGGGATCACGCCCGCGTGAAGAGCAACCTCTCCGAAGCCATGACCTGGCAGATGCGCGACGGCTTCTGCGTCCGCGGGTGGGCGCCCTTCAGCCCCAAGCGCTATGCCGACAGCGCCCTCTGGCTCTGCTACACCGCCAACGACTACGTCAAAGAGTCCGGCGACACCGCCTACGTCCACCGCCAGCTTCCCTACCGTGACGGCGGCATTGGCCCCGTCTGGGAACACCTCCTAAAGGGCTGCGAAAAAGCCTTCACCGACGTCGGGCCGCACGGCATTCCCAAAATTCACCAAGGCGACTGGAACGACTCGCTCTCGATGGTCGGCGAGAAGGGCGTGGGCGAAAGCGTCTGGATCGGGCAGGCTCTCTGCTGGGCCCTTTTGGAACTCATCGAGCTTTACGAAGGCACCGGGCTGCCCGCCCAGGCCAAGACCGCCCGCAAGTGGCACACCGAAATGGCCAAGCGCATCAACAAAGTCGCCTGGGACGGCGACTGGTACGTCCGCTGCTTTAAGGACGATAAATCCCCCCTCGGCACCCACACCGCCAAGGAAGGCCGCTGCTTTATCAACAGCCAGAGCTGGGCCCTGATCGGCGAAGTCGCCACCCCCCAGCGCGCCCCCAAGGTGCTTGCCGCCCTGGAAAACGAATTGCGCGTGTCCTACGGCTACCTCACTCTCGCGCCTGCCTTTACCACTTGGGACCCCTCCATCGGGCGCATCACCGGCATGCCCCCCGGCACCGGCGAAAACGCGGCGGTGTACGTCCACGCCAACGCCTTCGTTTACGCCGCCATGCTTAAGATTCGCGCTGCCGATCACGCCCTGGAACTGATCGAAACCATCCACCCCTGCAACCGCGTGAATCCGACTTCCGTCTCCGGCGCCACGCCCTACGTTCTGCCCAACAGCTACTACGGGCCGCAGTACATCAAGCCCGGACGCATCGAAGGCCAGTGGGTCACCGGGTCAGCCGGGTGGTACCTGCACCAGACGGTCGAACGCATGTGTGGCGTCCGCCGCACGCACCAGGGCCTCTTGATCGACCCCTGCCTGCCGACCAAGTGGGACAACGTGAAAGTCACCCGCTACTTCCGTGGCAGCTGGTACGACGTGAACATCACCCGCGACCGCTCGCTCAAGGGCGTCCAGGTCGTGATGGACGGCCAGAAAGTGGCCGGCAACCTGTTGCCCCTCGACCCCAGCGGTGCCAAGCACAAGGTCGAAGTGAAAGTCGGCGTCTGAATCATTAAGCCCCACGTGGAAACGTGGGGCTGGTTCGCGAACACTAAGAACTTCCACTCCGCCCCGCACCTTGCGGGGCTTTTTTTGTGTACATCATCTTCAACCCCGGCCCCCGGCCCCCGGCCCCCGGAAGGGAAACAACCCAAGGCAATCAAGGCACCCAGGTATGGCCCCCGAATATGCATGGGCTTCGCCCGGAAGACATCGAACCGGCCCCGCATTTCCATGCGGGGCTATGAGAACCGAGGCAAGCAGGCACGCATTTAGTGAGCCGCCTCGTCCGCGAGGCGGTCCTCCTCGATTCACCCCAGAGCCCCAGCCCTCAATTTCGCAGCCCCCGCGCGCACAAAACCGAACACTTTGCTCGCCGTCGATTGGCAAAAAATTGGCAACGTAATCCAAGCCCCACAATCATCTTACGCCTCGCCATGGTGCGCTTTGTGCGCACAAAAGCGCTACGACGCCCCTATATAGAGGGACGATTTTTTCGGCTCCGTCGTATCGGCTCCCCGGCTCGGGTGCCACACAGCATCGCAAAGCGTGCTGTGTGCCTTCCCCCCGGACCCCGAAACCCGGACCCCGATTCTTCTTCCCTCTGACATTGGTGCTCGTGTGTCTACACGGAAGTGAACGGCAGAGAGAACCTGCCACTGTCGCCTGGGCCAAGCCCAATAGGCCATTTCCGGGTGGCCCTTGCCCCGTCAGCTGTA
>JADZCD010000005.1 GCA_020851735.1 Phycisphaeraceae bacterium | reverse complement strand
TGATGAAGGAAGAGCAGATCCTCTTCCCCCTGATCCGCCAACTCGAACGCGCCGACGGTCCCCTGACTTTCCACTGCGGCACGATCGCCAATCCAATCCGTCAGATGGAGCTTGAGCACGACCGGGCCGGCGACGCCCTGGCGGTCATGCGGCGGGCCACCGATGACTATCAGCCCCCGGATTGGGCGTGCAACACTTATCGGGCCATGCTCGACGGGCTCGAACGCCTTGAAAAAGACATGCACCAGCACGTCCACAAAGAGAACAACGTGCTGTTCCCCAAGGCCTTGGCGCTCGAGAATCGACTCGAGAACAACATCCGACACACCTGACACCCCCCAAGACAATGTCGGGAAATGAGGGAATCCGGCCGCTAGGGAGTGTCCGTCCCCTGTCAATGGTGCGGTAGAGAACAGACTCTGCCCATATGGTTACCATGTCAGGCCACCTTCTCTGACATGGATGTAACGATCTGCAAGTCAAATACTTATGGAATGTCGCCTGAGCTTGGCACCTGACACATCTGCCACCGACAACGCCATTCTGAGACCGATCGACGTATCCCGGATCACACACCGTTTAGCGGGAAAGACATGGGGTTGGGGATTAGGGGTTGGGGGTTGGGGATTAGGGAAAGGCAGATACGCAGTGACCCACCTGGGAAGGTGGGGCTGGTTCTGATTTGTCACTTGGGTTTGAATCTGCCGGATCAGGGAGGCGAGGGCGGCGGAGGGGCGACTCTCTATTTCGCATTGGACTATATAGATTTCAGATTACAGGTGGTATGGCGGAGATATGCCAGACATATGACGCGGCGATCTTTGATCGCCCGCTAAACGGGGCGCGGGGAAGATGCGGCGAATTTCACCCGGATTTGCGGGCCAGGACCAGGCTGTTCATCCAGGGGTCGGTGCGGAGTTGGCGGATGTCGGAGAAGCCGGCGGAGTGCAGGTCGTCCTGGAGTTCGGTGAGGGTGAAGGTGCCGCCGGCGGGGGTGGCGGAGAGCATGTTGACGGCGAAAAGGGCGCCGCCGACGGGGGAGGTGCGGGATTCGTCCATGACGACGTCGCGGATGAGCAGGCGGCCGCCGGGGGCCAGAGCGGAGGCGACGGAGGCGAACAGGGCGCGATTCTGGGCTTGGGAGTTCTGGTGGATGATGGCGCTAAGCAGGGCTAAGTCGGAGCCGGGGGGGAGGGGGTCGGTGTAGAAATCGCCGGGCACGAGGCGCACGCGGTCGAGTAGGCCGGCGGAGGAGAGGCGGCGGCGGGCCATGGGGATCACGGAAGGCAGATCAAAGAGAATGGCCTGGGTTTGGGGAAAGGCACGCAGGAAGGCGAGGGTCCAGGTGCCGGAACCGCCGCCGATGTCCAGGAGGCAGCTGAATTTCAGATCGCCAAACTCCGCTACCAGGCGCGGGGCGTGGTCGCGGGATAAACCGTCCATGGCCTGGATGAAGGAGGCGTGGTCGGCTTCGTGGCCGCGGACGCTGGGGGTCGGAGGCAGAGGGCGGCCGATTTTGACGGCGTGGGCGAGCTGGGACCAGCGGCGCAGGCAGTTGGCCTGGTGCTGGACCATGGCCAGGACGGATTGGCTGCCGGAACTGGTGAGGATGGGCACCAGCGTGGGCGGGAGGGCATAGCCGGCAGGGGATTTATCGAGCAATTCCAGGGCGGCCAAGGCGTCTAAGAGGATGGTCAGCCCGCGCAGGTTCAGGGAGAGAGCAGAGGCTAATTGGGGTGCGGATTGCGGGGCGGGTTTGGACGCCAGGGCGTCGAAGATTTCCAGGTCGGCAGCGGCGGCGAGGACGCAGACGGGCTGAAAGGCGCGGGCGAGTTCGAGAAGCTGCGGAACCGTCCAGGCGCGGGGCATAGGTGGACTCCGCAAAAAAATGGCGCGGGCGGGGTGAGGCGGCTAGAGCACGTCCTTGGCGCGGGGGAATGAGCCGAGGACTTTAAGTTGCAGGCAGTGCTTGCGGGCGGCTTCGATGGCGCGGGCGACGTGGGGGTCCAGCTCGTGGCCTTCGCAGTCGATGAAGAAGTAATACTCCCAGTTGACGCGCTGGCTGGGGCGTTTGTCGATGTGGGTGAGGTTGAGGTTGTGATCGCGGAAGACGTCGAGCACCTCGGAGAGAGCGCCGGCCTTGTGGGCGGTGGTGAAGGTGATGGAGGTCTTGTCGTCGCCGGTGGGCTTGGGGCTTTGCTTGCTGATGACCAGGAAGCGGGTGACGTTGTTGGGATTGTCCTCAATATTGGCAAAGAGGATGTTTAGGCCATAAAGCTCGGCAGCGAGGGATGAGCCGATGGCGGCGGCTTCGGATTCCTGGGCGGCCAACTCGGCGGCGCGGGTGGTGGAGGCGGTGGCAATGCGATCGACGTGGTTGAGCTGGGCGGACAGCCAGCGGCGGCACTGAGCGAGGGGCTGGGGGTGGGAGTAGACTTTTTTGATCTGGTCCAGGGGGATACGGGAAAGCAGATTGTGGTGGATGGTGATGATGACCTCGGCACAGATGCGCAGAGGGGAATCCAGGAAGGCGTCCAAGGTGGCGTTGATGCCGCCTTCGGTGGAGTTTTCGATGGGGACCACGCCCAGGTCGATGTGGCCGCGGGTGACTTCCTCGAAGACGGCGGGGATGTCGACCACGCCGTCGTATTCGACGCTGGCGCCGAACTTGCGGCGGGCAGCCAAGTGGGAGAAGGTGCCGGGCGGGCCGAGGTAGCCGATGCGGAGGGGGCGCTCGAGGGCGAAGGAGCCGCTCATGAGCTCGCGCCAGATGGCTTCGACGCAGGCGTCGGGCAAGGGGCCTTGGTTGTAGCTGCGGACTTGATCGAGGACGCGCTGTTCGCGGTCGGGGGCGTAGACGGGAGTGTTGTCGCGCTGCTTGACCTTGCCGACCTCGATGACGATCTGGGCGCGCTGATTGAGCAGGTCGACCAATTGACGGTCAAGCTGGTCAATGCGGGCGCGAAGCGGGGCTAAGAGCGTTTCGACCTCGTTGGAGGGGGTTTTTTCGGGCATAACAAGGGTGCATTGTAACGCAGGCGGTAAGGTTTTGGCGATAAAGGGGAAAGGAATAGGCGGAGCGGTGGGCGGGGGATATAGCCCCGAGTACCCCGCGGCAGAGCCGGGGGCTGGAAGTCGAGACTCGTACCCCCCGGCAGAGCCGGGGGCTGAACGAGGCGAACGGACTTGCGAAGCTTGGGGCGGGAATGGGTGGTTATGCTCAGCGAATATGGACCGACAGCACAGATGGCGTTGGCGGGGGCGGGGTTGGTCCTGGGGGCGGTGCTGTGGTTATTGGGTAAGAAGCTGACGCGTCCGTGCGGGGCGGCCTGCGGGATGCTGTTCGGGCTGGCGGGGGGAGCGGCGCTGGCTGGTCCGGAAGCGACGGATGAATTAAGGCTGATGTACCTGGTCGGGGGAGCGTTGGCGGGGGCGCTTTTGGCGTGGATTTTGTTCCGCATCTGGGTGGGAATTCTGCTGGCCATCGTGCTGAGCACGGGCGGGCCGGCGATGTATATGGCTTGGCAGGGCAAACAGCCCCCACCGGCGCCGGCGGTGACCTTGCCGCAGACGGCCAATTCGGAAGGATTGGGCATCAATCGCCAGCAGGCGGAGGAGATGGCCAAGGCGTGGTGGACGGATGCGCAGAACTCGGCTTTGGAGTGGTGGAAGTCGCTGGACGGTCCGGAGGCAGCCACGGCGACGGGACTGGCGATCGGGGGGGCGATTCTGGGGTTATTGGTGGGTTTGCTGTTTCCGTATCGCGCGGCGGCGGCGGCTTGCGCGCTGGTGGGGTCGGTGCTGATCGTGGGGGTATTGGCTTGGCTGGCGCAACGAGAGGGATTTGCGTGGTTAACGACCTGGCTGGGGAATCCGCGACAGGCGGTGGCGGCGGTGGGTCTGATAACGGCGGTGGGGGTAGGCTTCCAATGGACCGTGTGGCGGAAGCGAGCCGATAAGTGATTGAGGCAGGAGTTGGGGGTTAGGGATAAGGGAATAGAGGTTGGGGATTAGGGGTTGGGGATTGGGGAAGAGGGGTTGGGGAAGAGGCAGAGGAGAAATAAGGAGCATGGCTATGCTCGGATTTGTACTTGCTGAAAGTTCCCCGCAGAACGTTTGCGACGTGGTCAACCGGGTGTTTTCGCGGTTTGACGCCCTGGCGCATCCGCAGACGCTGCTGACGGAGTTGCAGTATCTGTCGATCGTGTGGGCGGTGGTGTTCCTGATCGCGGGCTTGGTGTGCCTGCTGAACGGGTACCAGGTGTACAAGTGGGTGATCGTGATCGCGGGGATTTGTCTGGGCATTCTGGCTGGCTATTACCTGGGGCAGAAGATCCGGGCGCAGGAGATCGTGGCGGCGTCGCTGGGGCTGCTTTTAGGCATATCGTGCATGCCGCTGATGCGCTGGGCGGTGGCGGGATTCGGCGCGTTGGCGGGAGCGTTTTTGGGAGCCAACGCCTGGACGTCGATCTCGCTGGTGGCGTCACACGGCGCGGCGGCGGAGAACATTGCCAGGAATTACTGGATCGGCGCTTTGGTGGGGGCGGTGATCTTCGGCATGCTGGCGTTCATATTGTTTAAGCTGTCGGTGGTGTTCTTCACGACGGTCAGCGGATCGACGCTGGTGGTGCTGGGGGCGATCGCGCTGCTATTGCAGATGATCCCCGCCTGGCGCGGGCCGATCACGCAAGGGGTATCGGCGCATGCGGCCATCCTGCCGGTGCTGGTGTTCGTGCCGGCGCTGATCGGGTTGATCGTGCAGCAGTCCAGCAAGAAGCCGATGCCCAGCGAGCAGAAGAAACCCGGCTAGGGGAACGAGATAGGGGAAACCCCGCAACAATACTTCCAAAAGAGAGCCCAGGCTTGTAAGCCTGGGTTTTTTATTGGACGGGGCAAGACAAAAGCCGGCGGCGGAAGTATGCTGAACGAATGATGGAAACCACGCTCAAGCCTGATTCAGGCAAACTGCGGGAACGCTACCGCCGGGTGATGGACAAGGTGGCGGAGGCGGCCACGCAATACGGACGCCCGCCGGAGAGCATCGTGGTGGTGGCGGTGACGGATCAGGCCAGCCCGGATCAGATCCGGCAGATGGTGGAATTAGGACACGTGGATTTGGGCGAAACGACGGTGGCGCAGCTGCCGCAGCGGGCGCTGCAACTGCAGGAATTTTTAGGGCGGCGGAGGTTTTTGACCCGTCTGCGTCCGCGGCCTGAGGGCGAGGGAGCGAGCCACGGAGCGGCGGGCGGGGCGCAAGGGCCATCGGTGCAGGTGCCGGCGGCGGGAGCGAATCCGGCGGGGGCCAATCCGCAGGTGCGGTGGCATCTGCTGGGACCGGTGCCGAAGAACAAGATTAAGCCACTGGTATCGCTGGTGCGGCTGATCCACAGCATTGACAATCTGCGGGTGGCTGAGGACCTGCACGCTTTTGCCGGGCGCCTGGAGAGTCCGGGCGTGGAGGCGGAGGGGGCAGCGGCGGAACGGCCGACGCGGCAGCCGGTGGACGTGCTGGACGTGTTGCTGCAGGTGAACGTGCTGGGCGATCCGCAGGTCAGCGGGGTGGTGGCGCCGGCGGCGATTCACTTAGCTGAGCAGATCGACTCGATGGTGAACCTGCGGCTGCGGGGGCTGTGCATCAACACCCGCCCGGGGATGAAGCCGGGCGAGCTGGAGATGACCTTCGCGCGGGGGGCGGAGCTGTATCAGGACCTCTTGTCGGAAAAGATCGGCGGGCGCAGCTTTAACATTCTGGCGATGGGGGAAGACCACAGTTTTGAGGCGGCGGTGGCGGCGGGGGCGAATCTGGTGAGCATCGGTCAGGCGATCTTCGGCGGTGGGGAAGCCTAAAAGAAAAAAGCGATCCGTCATGCGCGACGAAGTGCGTTGGGAGAGGATGTTTCCGGACGAGCTGGAGGCGGCCTTTGCCAAGTGCCCGGTGGTGTGGTTGCCGCAGGGCTTGTGCGAACCGCACGGCCCGCAGAACGCGGTGGGCTTAGACGCGCTGAAGGCCTGGGGCGTCTGCGTGGCGGCGGCCAAACAGCATGGGGGGATCGTCTGCCCGCCGGACTTCTGGCACGTGCATGAAACGGGGGCGTATGCGACGTGGGCGCGGGACAACATCGGCGAGGCGCGGCCGTGGATGACGGCCATGCCGGTGTGGATGCATTTTAAGATTGTGACTTACCAATTGCGGGCGTTTGACGCGCTGGGGTTTCACGCGGCGGTGATCCTAACGGGGCACTATGGGCCCAACTGGCTGGACCTAAAGAAGCTGCTGGGGATCTTGCAGCCGCACTTTGCCATGCGGTTGTACGGTCTGCCGGATTACGAGGCGTGCCCGAAGGGGTTTGACGGGCAAGGGAAGCACGTGGCGGATCACGCGGGCGTGGTGGAGACGTCGCTTTTGTGGGCGCTGCGGCCGGAGTGCGTGGATGTTTCGCGCTTCCCGGCGGAGGGCGAGCCGGGCAAGCACTTTGCGATGGGCAAGAGCGCGCGGATGGCCGATCGGCGGGTGGGCGAGCGGATGGTGGCCGATGAGGTGGAGTACCTGGGCCGGAAGGCTGGGGAATTGCTGGGGGAATATGCCAAACACGCGCCGGCGGAGCGCAAGCCGCTTTCTTTCGCGGAGATTGAAAGGATCTGGGCGGAGGTGGTCGGGCCGCAACTGCCGAAATTTAAGTGCATGGAAAATGTCCCGGCGGAGCAGGTGCCGGCGGAGGACTCGAGGTGGCGCTTAAATTGCAGGATTCCTGAGGGCATGGGGTAAGGGGCGCGGCGGGGCCTGTCTGGCGGTTACAGAAGATTCCCATAACGATGGCCGATGTATACGGTGGATCGCAGGGGTAAGCGGGCGATGCAACCACAAGGCGAAGCGATGCGCAATGTTTATTTTCTGGTCAGTCCACGTTCGTTGCGCTATGCCGGCCCCTGCATGGGCAGTTTGTTCCGCAACGCGTTGGAGCCGCTGTCGATTCGGCTGATCACGGATTCGCGGCAGGACAAGGAGACGCTGGCCGAGGCGGTGGGGAAGCTGGAGCACCAGGGCCGACACGTGTGGGCGGTGTGGGATCAAGATGAGGCCGGGGAGCGGGCGGAGGAGCAGTATCGGGGGCTGGAAGATCTATTAAGGTTTCGGCGGGACGGGCACCCGTGCTGGCGGAAGGTGACGGACCCCCCACTGTTTGCCGCGGCGGGCGAGGAAATGATCATTCTCGACCCGGACGTGTATTTTCCTAATCGCTTTACGTTTGAGTCCACGCCGGCGCAGGAGCTGGTGCTGATGTGGCAGCGGCCCAATTGCCTGTTGCCGCCGCAGACGGTGGCGGCGAGTTTCGCGGCGCCGGCGGCGCTGGCGGACCACGTGGACATCGGGGTGGCGCAGTGGCGCGGGCCGGTGGACAAGGAATGGCTTAACTGGCTGGTCGGCCGACTGGGCGGCGCGGCGATACCCCGGATGATGCACGTGGAGGCTATTGTCTGGGCGGCTTTGGCGATGCGGATGGGCGGAGGCTATTTGGACCCGCAGCGCTGGATCTGCTGGCATCGGACGCAGTGGAAGCGGCTGGCGCTGCGCTGCGGGGCTAAGCCGCTTTCGATTCTGCGCACGGAGCCGCTGGCGCACGCGAAGTGTTTTCACGCGGGGGGCGTGGCCAAGGACTGGCTGGCGGAGGCGGAGGAAGCGGGTTTACTGAATCCCGGGCAGCAGCATGATCAGCCTTCACCGATCCGCCGGTTTGTTTCGTTTCCGCCGGCGCGCTTCCACGCGCAGCAGCGGGTAAGAAACGTGGCTCGGCGTTTGGGCTATTACGCGATCTTTAAGTAAGCGCGCCCTAGAATCCGGGCATGACCGAAAGCCACCACACTCAAGAGACCAAAAGTTCTGTTGCGGAGGCGGGAAGCCATAGGCCGACGCAGAATCGGCTGGCGGGGGAAACTTCGCCGTATCTGCGGCAGCACGCCCACAATCCGGTGGACTGGTATCCGTGGGGTCCGGAGGCGCTGGCCAAGGCGGCGGCGGAGAAGCGCCCGATATTTCTTTCCATCGGCTATTCCACCTGCTACTGGTGCCACGTGATGGAAAGGGAGGTGTTTGAGAATCCAGCCATCGCGGCGCTGATGAACGAGCATTTTGTGAACATCAAGGTCGACCGCGAGGAGCGGCCGGACCTGGATGACATTTACATGGCGGCGGTGCAGTTGACCACGGGTCGGGGCGGCTGGCCGATGAGCGTGTTTTTGACTCCGCCCAAGGCCGCAGGGGAGGACGACCAAGGTTTGGCGCCGTTTTTCACGGGCACTTACTTTCCGCCGACAGCTTCCGGGGGCGGGGGATTAGCTTCCGGGGGCGGGGGGATGCCCAGTTTTCCGCAGGTGATTTTGTCGTTGTCCGAGGCGTGGCGGACGCAGCGGCGGCAGATCCTCGAACACGGGCGGGAAATCGCCGGCGCTTTGCGCCAGCATTTTGGGGCTAAAACCGAGGAGGAGATTCCGGCGCTCTCCGTGCGGACGGTGGAGCGGGCGGCCAATCAACTGTTGCACGCCTATGAGCCTGTACACGGTGGATTCGGAGGGGGCCCGAAGTTTCCCCAGCCGTCGAATTTGATGCTACTTTTGCGCATCCAGCAGGATACGCCGCAACCGGAGCTGGCCAAGGCATTGGGGTACACGCTTGAGCGCATGGCCCGGGGGGGGATATGCGATCAAATCGGCGGCGGGTTCCACCGCTACAGCGTGGATGAAAAATGGCTGGTGCCGCACTTTGAGAAGATGCTCTATGACAACGCGCAGTTGATTGAGGCGTATCTGTGGGCCCAGGAGGTTATTCCCGATGCGGGTGAGCCGGGGATGTTCGCGCGGGTGGCAGGGGAGACGGCGGAGTATCTGCGGCGTGAAATGGTCGGTCCAGATGGCGGGTTTCATAGCGCTCAGGATGCGGAGGTGAACGCTTACGAAGGAAAGAATTACCTGTGGCAGAAGCAGGAAATAACGGCGGCCCTAGCGGGGCGGGCGGGGGGAGAGGAACTGGCGGAGCTGGCGATAGGGCTGTATGGGCTGGAGGGCGGGCCGAACTTTCGCGATCCGCATCAGGCGGACGCGCTGCCGGCGAACGTGCTTTTTCTGCCGCGGCGACTGGATGAGGTGGCTGGGGAGAGGGGGCTGAGCCTCGACCAGCTTCTGGAAAAACGCCGGATTATCAATGAACGTTTGCTGGCTGCCCGCGCGCAGCGGCCGCAGCCGCGCACGGATGACAAGGTTATTGTGTCGTGGAACGGCATGGCCATCGCGGCCATGGCCAAGGCGGGCAGGCTGTTGGGAGAAATACGCTACACCGAGGCGGCGGAACGCGCGGGGCGGACGATTTTAGAACACCTGCGCCAGGCGGACGGGGCACTTTGGCGCACGTTGCGACAGGAAACGGCGAAAATTCCCGCATTTTTAGAGGACTACGCGTTTTTGACGCATGGTTTTATCGAGCTGTATCGCGCGACTAAACACGCGGATTGGCTTAGGCATGCGCGGGAGCTGATGGCCAAGGCGGTGGAGCTGTTTGACGCGACCGGCGGAGGATTCGCGGGCGGGTACTTTGACACGCTGGCGAACCAGGCGGACCTGCTGGTGCGCGTGCGGGCGACGTATGACGGGGCGATTTCCAGCGGCAACAGCCAGATGATTCACAATCTGCTGGATCTGTACGAGCAGACGGGCGAGGAGGAGTACCTGAGCCGCGCCGGCCGCGATTTGCGCTCTTTCGCCGGGCCGCTGGAGCAACATGGGGCGGGCATGATTCACATGCAATTCGCGCTTTTGCGGGCGCTGGCGTTGGGTCGAGACCTGTTTGGCAAAACGACCTCGCCGGGGCGTAAGGGAGCGGGTATGGAATTGCAGACCGCGGCAGAGGCGGAGGCGGGCAAGCCGGGGACTTTCCGCATGCCGCTGACGATTTTGCCCTCTTAAACTTGACAAGACTAAGCGCAACGCGGAGGGTGTCAGCGATGTGACCCCCCCCCACTTATGCTTAAGCGGCCACGTTCCTTATCCCTGATCCCCAACCCCTAATCCCAACCCCCCCACTCTATGATCGACACGCACTGCCATCTGACGTATCCGCCGCTGTTTGACCAACTGGACGCGGTACTGGCGCGGGCGGCCGGCGCGGGCGTGGAGCAGATGATCACCGTCGGCACGTCGCCGCAGGACGCGCAGCGGGCGGTGGAATTAGCCGGGCGCCACAAGCACCTGTTTGCCACGGTGGGCGTACACCCGCTGCACGCGGATCAGTCGCCAGACCGGCAGGCGGTGGTGGATTGCGTGCGGGCGTTGGCGGGGGCGGGGCAGGTGGTGGCGCTGGGCGAAATGGGGCTGGACAAGCACTACGCGGAGCCGCCGCTGGAGATGCAGCGCCGGGTGCTGGACTGGCAATTGGAATTGGCTGGGGAGTTTCCGGATCTGCCGATGATCATCCACAATCGCAAGGCGACGGACGAGTTGATTGAGCGATTGTCCGCCTCGGGACTGGCGGGCGAGCGATTTGTGTTTCACTGTTTTACGGGCACGCCGGCGGAAGCGGAAAAAATCCTGGCCTTGGGAGCGAGCATCGGATTTACGGGCATTGTCACGTTCAAGAATGCTCTGGAGGTGGCGGAGGCGGCCCGGCTCACGCCCCTGGACAGGCTGTTGTGCGAGACGGATTCGCCTTACTTGACGCCTGAGCCGCATCGGAAGGTCAGGCCCAACGAGCCGTGTTATGTGCCTTATGTGGCCCGGCACATTGCCGGCATACGGGGGCTGGCGGAAAAGGAATTAATCGCGGCGGCGGACGCCAATGCGCGCAGGATATTCCGACTACCCTGATGGGGGCGTGGAGGCTTGCCATGTCTGGTCTGGTGTTTCCCTGGCGGCGGTATGAAGAGCTCAGGCCCGACGAGTTGCGGGCCCAGGTGGACGCGCGTCCGGTGGCGATCTGGCCGCTGGGGCTTTTAGAGCACCACGGCTGGCACCTGCCGATCGGATTCGACGGCCTGAAAGCGGAGCAATTGAGCATCAAGCTGGCGGAGCGGGTGGGCGGCGTGGTGCTGCCGGTGATGTGGTGGGGAGGCGAAGGTGGGCACGGGCCGTTTTTGTGGACGCATTACCAGTCACCCCAGGCGGCGGGGGAGATTGTCGCGCAGACAGTCGGCCAATTGATGCGCTACGGGTTTCGGGCCATTGTGCTGCTGGCAGGACACTATCCGTGGCAGGAGATTCTGGATAAATACCTGGCCACGGCCAAGGAGGAAGCATCCAGGCGGGGCGTGTTGATGCTCTATGGGCACGAGGGGACGATCGCGCGGCCGGCGGTTTCGTGTCGGGGGGATCATGCAGCCAAGGAAGAGACTTCGTTTGGCCTGGCACTGTTGCCGGAACTGGTGGATCTAAAGGCTCTGACGGCGGGGCGTGATCCTAAGCAGCACTGGCCGGAGGGAAATGCCGCCACGGCCCAGACCATTCATCCTTGCACGCGCAGCGATGTGCGCGACGGCCTGTTCGCCCAGATGGGAGAGGATGCCCGGCAGGCCAGCGCGGAACATGGGCGGAAAGCGCTTGAGCCGATGCTGGATTACCTGGCTCGTCGGATTCTGGATCATCTTGGATAGGGACTTGTGGAGGGAGTTCCGGGGGAGTTCCGGGGGAGTTCCGGGGGACGGTTCCCAGCTGCGGGAGCGGGTGGGCTTTTGCCTGCAATATGGCCGTGATCGGTATCACAGCGCTCTGGCAAAGGGCGAACTTGCGTCGTGTCCAGCCACACAAAATCTTCCAAAACACGTGTTTTTAATTATGATTTTATAAATGTTCTAGTTTTAAAAATCGCTGATTCAATCTGCATTTTGCCAATAAATACCGAAAATTTCCGAATATTTTAAAAGACTTAATTATTATTGACAAACTCAAAGGATTAATATATAATCTGTCAAAACTTCCACAATGGAGATGATCCATGGAACCCCTATTAACCCCCAGACAGCTCGCTGTGGTGGTCGGGGCCAGCGAATCATCGGTGCGACGGTGGGTCGATGATGGTGAGATTCACGTGGCGCGGACCTCCGGGGGGCACAGACGTATTCCGCTGTCAGAAGCGTTGCGTTTCATTCGGCAAAGTCGGCTGAGCGTGGTGCGCCCGGATTTGCTGGGTTTTCCCACGTTAAGCGCCAGAAAAGGGCCGCTGGATCATGCCGGCCAGGTTGGCCCGGACAAGCACAACGGCTCGGATAACGGCAACGGCGATGGGCAAAGCAAGGCGGACGTGCTGCGGCTGATTCTTGAGTCCGGTGATGGGCCGGCCGCCCAGGGGCTGATGGTCGGCGAGTATCTGGACGGGGAACCCTTGTCCGCTTTTTTCGACGGGCCGCTGAGCGACGCGATGCAGAAGATCGGTGCTTTGTGGCGCAATGACCTGAACGGCATCGTGATCGAGCACCGGGCCACGGATACCTGCACGCAGGCGCTGCAGAACCTGCGGGGACTGATCCCCAAGCCGGCGGGGACGGCGCTGCGGGCGGTGGGTGGAGCGGTGGGCGGCGACAGCCATTCCCTGGCCTCGCTGATGGCGGCGCTGGTGCTGGCGGATCTGGGCTTTGCGGTGGAAAACTACGGTGCGGACCTGCCGATCGACCTGTTGGCCAATGAGGCGGAGCGTCAGGAAGCAGCGTTGGTCTGGATTTCGTGGATCTGCCCCGGCAGCGAGACGGCCCAACAGCAGGTGCACAAGCAGCTGCTGGCGGCGACGGAGCACTTGGGCCGATGCGGCTGTCAGGTGGTCATTGGCGGGCGCGGGTGGGTGAACCTGCCGCCGACCCGACCGGCGAATCTGCACACGTTGGCGAACATGTCCGAGCTGGCGGCCTTTGCCAGCGGCCTGCAGGCCAATCGCGCCACTCTGGTAACCAACTAACCAACAAGCGTTAACAAAAAAAGCCCACGGCTAAAAACCGTGAGCCCAGAGTAGGAAATCCAATCACCGGCCGATCCGTCCGCGGCTGCTTAAGCGGCCAGGGCGGGCTTGGCCAGTTTCAGGTACATCGTCAGGCGTTCGAGATCCACGGGGCGGGGAAACTCATCGAAGATCATGGCCATGCGCATCGGGCCTTGGAATTCCAGGTCATCGTGAATCCGCACGACCCGGCCCTTGGCGCGGAAGGTCATGTGGTAGCGGCCGGGGAGCATGGCTCGGACTTCGACTTCACTGCCGGGGGGCAAGGGACAATCCAGCTCAAAGCGCATGCCTTTATCGCTCACGTCGTGAACGTAGCCGAGCCAGCGGTAGCGCTTTTCCCCCACCGGGCGAACACGCACGAGTGTGTACATCGGCGGGACTTTTAAGCGCGGGCACTCGCGTTGATCGCCGGCATCCAGGCGTGGCATCACGACAACTCCTCAGGGATGGTCAGCCTTTAGGATCCGAAATGGCACCATGATGTATTTTCCATCGTCGCGCAGATGATTGGGGTTTAAGGCCTTTGCACAATCCGTGGAGTTCTTTTTTTGCGGCTGCGGCTGTCAGTCAAGGGTTGGATGGTCTTCGGCCGATAACTTGGCTGGAGAAGCTTCATGACGGACCTGAGATTGACCCCGGAAGCCTCGGATCTATCCATTCCACACTCGGCGGAGCTCGGTTGCGTGCTGCTGGCGGGCACGGCGACGGCGTTGAACCAGCTTCAGGCCATGTTGGCGGCCCAACCGACGGGAGCCAAGGTGGTCGGCTGCCTGTTGACGGCGTCGGCGACGGCGGAGCGGCCGGAGGTCGAATGCCCGGTGCTTGGAACGATGGAAGCCGGGGAGGTGGATCGCGTCTTAGCGCAGAAAGCCATTGACCTGGCGTTATTTAGCTTGCCGGCGTCGATGGCGGGCCTGGCCAGTCCGGTGGCGCAGCGGCTGGCGGAGCGGGGAATACCCTGGCGGTGGATTCCCACCCTGGCGGACCAGCTGTCCGGGCGTGTGCGGCAATTGCCGGGCGGGTCGGACGTTTCGCTGCGAACCCTGCAGGAGTCAGCCCCGGCCACGTGGGTGGAGGGGGCGTTTTTGCTGCAGAGGCAACTGCACCCGATCGACAAGCAGGCGGTTGGGCAGGTGTTGGCGGGGCGGTGCGTGCTCATTACCGGATCGGGGGGGTCGATCGGGTCGGAGCTGGCCAGGCAAGTGGCTGGCTTTGGGCCTAAGAAGCTGATCCTCGTCGAGCGGTCCGAAAACGCGTTGTTTGAGATCGACCGGCAGATCGCCCGGTTGTTCCCGGGGCTGGTCCGGGCGGCGGTGCTGCACGACGTGACCAATGCCACGCAGACGCTGAACCTGCTGAAGCAGCATCGGCCGCAGGTTATTTTCCACGCCGCGGCGCATAAGCACGTGCCCATGATGGAAGAGCACCCGGCCCAGGCTCTGGAGAATAACTTCTTCGGCACGCGGTCGATCGCCGACGCGGCGGCGGCGACAGCGGCGGAGCGCTTTGTCATGATCTCCACGGACAAGGCGGTGAATCCCAGCTCGGTGATGGGAGCCAGCAAACGTCTGGCGGAGCTTTACATTCAATACCTCAACGCCCGCAGCGACACGCGTTTCTGCATGGTGCGTTTCGGCAACGTGCTGGGGTCGGCCTGCAGCGTGTTGCCCATCTGGCAGGAACAATTGGCGCACGGCGGGCCGATCACGGTGACGCATCCGGAGATGCAGCGGTATTTCATGACGATTCCGGAGGCGGCGGGATTGGTGTTGCAGTCAGCGGCGTTCACGGGGATAGGGGGAGCGACAGGTGACGATCGCGGCGATCTTCGATCGCCCGCTAAACAGGGTGATGGCGAGGGGATCGCCTCTCCTTCTTCCGGGGGTTGCGGGGGGGGCGAAGTTTTCCTGCTGGACATGGGCGAGCCGGTGCGGATATTGGATTTGGCCAGGCGATTTTTGCATGCCCAGGGCCTGCGTCCGGACGTGGACGTGGGGATCGAGTTTTCCGGCATTCGTCCGGGCGAAAAGCTGTTCGAAGAGCTGGCGTACGACGGCGAGGACATGATTCCCACGCCGCACCAGTCGGTGCGCATCTGGCGGAGCAGCCCGCCGCGTGAGAGCAGGATGCAGGCAATCATCGCGACGTTTGACCAGTTGCGCAACGGCGGGGGGCGCTCGGTGGATCACCCCTGGCAATTAGCTTCCCGGCAGGCGATTCTCGACGCCCTGCACCAGGCGGTGCCGGAGATGGTGCAGCCGGCGTCGGCGGCGATGGCGGGGTCGGCCCCGATTCCGTTGCCGGCGGCGCGGCGAGCGGCGGTTTAGAGGATGAGGCGAAGGCGGGGATGGCGGGGGCCGGGGGGACTGTTTATTGCCATTTCAATATTCATTTTTAGCGCAGGCCATTTACCCCTGCGCGAGCGGTTACGGTATCTTGTGGTACTCATTAGCTGCCCGGAATCCCTGGCGGCGAACCGTTCTGGCTAAGGAACCACACCCATGGCGGGACAGCCCGCTGGGGACAAACCGGCGGCAGGTGAGCCTTGAGCATTCGATCTTTATTGCTGGGTCTGGCCTTGGGGCTGATGGTCAGCGGCCTGACCTATTTCAATGACGCGATCATCAAGCAGGGCGCGTTCATCGGCGGGCTGTTTCCGATGGCGATTTTCGCCGCCCTGACGCTGTGGGTGCTATTGATCAATCCGTTCCTGGGCACCAAGCGGCTGGGGCCGCGTGAGCTGGTGGTCGCCACGGCGATCGGCCTGGCGGCGTGCAGTTGGCCGCCGAGCAATTATTTCCGCGGGCTGTCGGGATATGTGGCGATGCCGGCCAATCTGCTGCGCGACAAGCCGGCCTGGCAGGGGACGCAGGTGCTTTCCTACATGCCCGGGGCTTCGCCGGAGATCGCAGGGGGACATATCCGCGATTGGGGCAAGCTGGTCCGCCGCCTGCATGAAGGCGCGGAGGCCGACGCCAACCCGGCGCTGGCGGAGCTCTGGCAGCGGATGCCTGAAGACGTCCGGGCGACGATCAGCCAGGTGATTCGCGACGGCCACGCGATCGATGAGGCGTCGGGCGCGCGGCTCTTAAACTGGCTCAATGAACTGATTCGCCAAGGCGACCTGCCCCACGCCCCTGCTTTCGCTCCGTTCCTGGCCGAGGCCAGCGCCCAGGAGATGCGGCAGCGCCAGCAGGCCCAGCAGGTGAGCTGGGAACAAAACCAGGCGCGCGTCGCGCAGCTTAACGTGCAAAAGGCAGAGCTGGCAGGCCGAATTCAGCCTGAGCTCGACAGGCTCGACGCCCAGCGGATGGCTATCGAAAAACAATTGCGTCAGCCCGCGGCGTCGGCCCCCGCGGACGGCGGCGCCACGGGAGGCGACACCGCGCAGCTGCTGAACAGCCTGCGGGCGATATCGGATGAGATCCAGAGAGTCGCGGAGCCTGTCAATGGCGTCAATCACCAGATCAAGCTCGGGCAGCTGGAAGTGGAATCGGACCAGCGCATCGTGCATTCGCTGGATCGCCGGCTGACGCGGCAACTGCTGGTGACGGCGATGCCGGAGGCCCTGCTTCCGCAGCCGGCAGGCGAGGGCTGGCTGCTGACCGACGGGGAAGAAGACCCGCTGGCCACGGGGGTGCTGCTGGGCGGCTGGGATGGCCACGGCCGGTTGGGGATCTCCGAATTGCCTTGGCGTTTGTGGTGGCCCACGCTGGTGTTGTGGTGCGGTTTGGGGCTGCTCTTGGCTTTTGCCAGCCTGTTTTTGATTCTGATTGTGCACCCGCAATGGGCCCAGCGCGAATTACTGCCCTACCCCATCGCCCGCTTCGCCCAGGAGCTGACGGAAACCGAGCCCGGCTCACGCTGGCCGGTGATTCTGCGCTCGCGCCTGCTGTGGCTGGGGGCGGCGGTGGTGTTCAGCATCCACCTGGTCAACGGCATCCAACGCTGGTTCCCGGGGTTCATCTCCATTCCGGTTGCCTACAACTTTCTACCCTTGACGGTGTTGTTCCCGGTGGCGTCGCGGGCGCCGCTTTTCTGGGCGGTGTATTTACCGAGGATTTATTTCAGCATTGTGGCCTTCGCGTTTTTGTTGCCCACGGGCATCTCGCTGAGCATCGGGCTGGTGGGGCTGGCGTACATGATCATGGCCTCGCTGATGTTCCGTAACGGCATCGCGGTGGAATACGATCCGACCAGCGGAGCGAACGCGAATTTGATTCTTTTCGGCGCCTGGCTGGGCGGCGCGCTGATCGTGCTTTATGTGGGGCGGCGGTATTACCTGGGCGTGGTCAAAGGCATGGTGGGGTTGGCGGCTGGGCGGGATGTTCCGCCGCTGTCGATCTGGGCGGCGCGGGGATTATTGCTGTGCGTGGGGACGGCGGTGTGGCTGCTGATTCATGCCGGGATGGATTGGCCTTTAAGCGTTCTGACGGTGTTTCTGGTGGGCTTGACGGTCATGATGATCGCCCGGATCAACGCGGAAACGGGCATGTTTTTCGTGCTGGCCGAATGGCTGCCCTCGGCGGTGCTGCTCTCTTTGCTGGGCGATAACGCCTTGGGGCCCACCGGCTGCCTGCTGGTGGCGATGACCGGGACGGTCCTGGTCGCCCAGAGCCGCGAGGCGCTCACGCCCTTTCTGGCCAACGCGTTTCAGATGGCTGACCGCACCCAGACCCAACCGCGGAAGCTGGCGCCGGCTTTGGCCGGGATGCTGGCGATCGGCTTTATCGCCACCCTGCTGGTGACGTTCTGGTTTCAGTACAACATGGGGGTGAATCTGTCCGACGAGTGGGCGTTTAAGACTTTTCCCTCACGCCCGCTGGACGTGACGGTGACGACGATCGACGAGCTGGCGGCCCGGCAGGAGCTGACGGCTGCCACGGCGGTCCAGGGATGGGATCGCTTCACGCAGGCCCGGCCCCGCCCCGGGGCGATCGGGTGGATCAGCGTCGGCCTGGCGCTGGTGATGGGCACCGCCCTGGCGCGGCTGCGCTTCGCGTGGTGGCCGCTGCACCCGGTGATGTTCATGGTGTTCGGCACGCATCCGGCCATGCACATGCACTACTCGTTTTTGCTGGGCTGGCTGATCAAGCTGAGCGTGGTCAAGCTCGGGGGCGTGCGCACGTACCACGCGGTGCTGCCGCTGATGTTCGGCCTGGTGATCGGCGAACTGCTGATCTCGGTGTTCTGGACCTGCGTGGGAGCGATCTACTACGCCGTCACGGGCTTGCCGCCGATCGCCTTCAGCATTCTGGTGCCGTAGGGAATCCGAGTCGCAAAGGCATGGCAGCCTGTCGCCCAATATGACCAGGGCCACGGAGCGCTTTCGCCTCACAGCCGAATCGGCAGGACCACCACGGGGATGCCTTCCTGGTAGAAGCGGCGTTGGAGGGCGAAGACGGTGTAGTTATGCAGGAGGCGGGTGAGCATGGTTTCGTTGTTGAAGACCAACTGCCCGCCGAAGAAGACCGTGTCGGGGTACTGCTCGAGAATGCGAGGCGCCAGGTTGGCGACCTCGGCCACCACGTCCATGCCCATGGCGGTGAAAGCCTGGGCGTGAAAGCCCTGCCGCTGGGCGAAGTGGACGTATTTATCCACCTGCGTCTTCACGTGTTCCTGCAAGTGGCTAAGTTCGTTGGCGCCTTTGAAGTTGCCCGCGTCGATGATGCCCACGGAGATGAACACGAAATTCTTGAACGAGCCTGGAAACAGGCGCACGACGTTGAGCACGGTGTGCAGGCCGATGCCGTTGTATCCGCCGACGAGGACCGCGGCGGTTTTTCCCGTCGGATCATAAGGAGGCTCGGGCGCCTGCGGCTGGTCGGCGGTCTGGCTGGCCATGGTGCTGTCGGCCACGGCGACCAAGCTGTCGAGCCGGCGGAGGACCTTGGCGGTATTGCGGTAGTGCCGCTGAATACCCACGGCCGCCAGCACGAACAGGCCGGTGACCAGCAGCGTGACCCAGCCACCCTCATGGAACTTGATCCAGACGATCGAAACCAGGATGAACAGGCACAGCACCAGGCCCGTGCCGTTGATGACGATGCCCTTTTTCCAATGGGCCAGGGGCTGAAGGCGCTCATGCCACCAGAGGCGGACCATGCCGGCCTGGGAAAGCACGAAGGTGATGAACACGTTGATGCTGTAGAGCACCACCAGCGTGCCCACCGACCCGCGTGTTAGAAGCAGGGTCAGCCCGGCGAACAGGGCCATGAGCAGGATGCCGTTTTCGGTCACCAGCCGGTCGCTGAGCGTGGCGAAGCGGCGCGGCATCCAGCCGTCCAGGGCCATGTTGGACAGCACGCTGGGTCCGCCGAGAAATCCCGCCTGGGCGGCGATCATCAGAATGGCGGCTTCCGACAGCAGCGTCACCCAGATGAACGAATGGCCCAGGGAAGAGGGCCAGGTGGCGGTGAAGCGTTCAAAGAGCACCGCGTTAAGGGTCTTGCCCGGCACGTGCTCAACGCGGAAAAGCAGGTAGGCCAGCATCAGCCCCAGAACCATCAGGGCCAGGGAAACAGCCATGTAGGACATGGTTCGTTTGCCGGTCTGCACCCGGGGCTCGCGCAGAATAGCCAGGTTGTTGCTGACCGCCTCGATACCGGTGTAGGTGCCGGCGCCCATGCTGTAGGCGTGCAACAGCAGGCCGACCATGCCTATCCAGCCCACCGCCTGGGTGGCTCCCTGCAAATCAGCCTGGGTGTGTTGGATGACCTGGGGCACGCTGGACATCCTGGCCACAAGGGATGAACCGACCACAAACAGGTGGGTGAGCACAAAGGTCAGAAAGATCGGCACCAGGGGCACGACCGATTCCTTGACCCCGCGCAGATTCAGCAGCGTCAGGCCCACCAGGCAGACCAAGACCGCCAGGAGCTTAAAGGGCATGCCCAAGGGGTACAGCTCCTGCCAGCCCAGCGGCAGGAAGCTGAACATGGCGTCCACGCCACTGGCGATGGAGATGGCGATCGTCAGGATGTAGTCCAAAATCAGGGCGCAGCCGGAGATCATGCCCACCTTCGGCGAAAGCAGCTTGCTGGCCACCACGTAACCACCGCCGCCGGCGGGGAAGCGTTCGATGATCTGCGTATAGCTGGTGCTGATGACGAAAACCGTCAAGGCGGTGGCCAGGGCGACAAAGATCGTCAGGTGCGGATAGGCCCCCATGGCCTTGAAGGCTTCTTCGGGCCCGTAGCAGGAGGACGACAACCCGTCAGCCCCCAAGCCCACCCAGGCGAAAAACGCCACCAGCGACAGGCGGTGGAACACCCCGCGGTCCAGCGGATCGCGGGCTTTGCCGACCAGCAGCGTCTTGAGATTGGGGCGATTAGGTGAAGGGGTAGTGGTCATTACTCTGCGTTTTTTTCCTCACCGCGGCAAGGCCCAAATGAATCCGGAAGACGAAGCCATCATTCTAATAAAAAAGAGAGCGGGATGGTCGGATGCCTTTCCGGGTGGTCGGTGAGCCTGATAGCCCTGCGCCCGGGAGCAGTGACCGTCGCGGCGGCCAAGGGTCTACATGGGCCCAGGCCACGGCCGCTGGCATGACTATGGCGCCTCTTGCCCCGCGGCGGGGGCATCCAAAAACCAGGAAAGCTCGGCATCCGGATGGTGAGGGGCGATTCCGGTGATCGGCAGAGAGTTGGCGTCGGGCCCGTAATGCTTTAGGCACTGCTGCACGCGCTGAAGCATCGAGGTTTTTTTGGGGCCCGTCACCAGGATGGCGATTTCGCGCGCGGCATTGAGCAGGGGATAGGTCATGGTGACGCGTGGCGGGGGTGTGACCGTCGGGCCGTCGTTGGCTGTCACCAGGCGATCGGTCACCTTCAACGCTGGCGATTGGGGAAACAGACTGGCGGTGTGCCCGTCCTCGCCCATGCCCAGGAGCACAAAGTCCAGACGCGGCACATCGCCAGAGGCGGCGGAAACATGCCCCGGCGCGGAGGTCTCGCCCGCGAGGGGTGTCTGGGCAGACACCAACTCGCGCAGCGATGTTTCATAGACCCCGGCGGGGTCAACCTCATCCACGGGCACGGGGTGAATCTGCCGGCGGGGCATGGAAACGTGATCGGCGATGGTCTCGCGGATGAGCTTGATGTTGGCGCGGTCGTCCTCGGGCGGAACCAGGCGCTCATCGACGAGCCAGAGGTGGGTCTTGCCCCAGGGGAAGAGTCGATAGCGCGGGTCAATCATCAGCCGAATGTAGAACGGTTCCGGCGTCGCACCCCCGCTTAAAGCCAGATGAAATTCCCCGCGATTGTGAATCGAGCGCATGGCAGCGCGAAACAACACGGCCGCCAGATCGTCGTACAACTGGTCGGTGGATTCGGCGATGATGACCGAGCCGGTCAATTCCATGGGAGCTGCATCTTAAGGCAAAGTCACTGGGGATTCGGGAACTTCCGGGGGGGGATTCCGCCACTGCCGACCTTCGCGGGCCAGGAGGATATCCGCGGCCGGCGGCCCCCAGGTGCCGGCGGGATAAACCGGCAGGGGTTCCTGGGTGTGTTCCGCCCAGTAGGCCAATACGGGCTGGACGATCCGCCAGGACTGCTCGATTTCCTGACGCTGCTTAAAGAGCGTCTGGTCGCCGCGCATGGCGTCCAGGAGCAGGGTGGCGTAGGCTTCCATCGGCTGGGCCTGGAATTGCCGGCAGTAGTCAAAGTCCATCACCACCGAGCGGATCTTCATGCCGATGCCCGGAACCTTGCCTTCAAAGCGCAGGCGGATGCCCTCGTTGGGCTGGACGTTGATGACGATCTGATTGTTGGCCATCGGCCCGCCGCGCCCCTTGCCGAAGAGCCCGTGGGGGGTGGGCTTGAACTCCACCACGATCTCGGTGGTTTTCTTGGCCATGCGCTTGCCGGAGCGCAGATAGAACGGCACGCCGTTCCAGCGCCAGGTGTCGATCATCACCTGCAGGGCGGCGTAGCTTTCAGCCCGGCTGTCGGCCGGCACGCCTTTTTCATCCTTGAATCCGCTCACCGGCTGGCCGGCGATACTGCCGGCGACGTATTGCCCGCGCACGGCACACGCGGAAATCTCATCCTCGCTGAGGATGCGCGCGGCGTTGAGCACTTTGGTGGTTTCCGCGCGGATGTCCTCGGCCCGCATGGTCACCGGCGGCTCCATGGCCACCAGGGCCATGACCTGCAAGAGGTGGCTTTGGATCATGTCCCGCATCGCTCCGCCGGAGTCCGAGGCGTAATAGCTGCCGCGGCTTTCCACGCCCACGGTCTCGGCGGCGGTCACTTGCACGTGATCGATGTACTGCCGGCTCCAGATCGGCTCGAAGATCGCGTTGGCGAAGCGAAACACCAGCAGATTCTGCACCGTTTCCTTGCCCAGGTAGTGGTCGATGCGGAAGACGCTTTCATCCTCAAACACGCGTCCTAAGGCGCGGTTGAGGTACGCGGCGGATTCCACGTCGTGCCCGAACGGCTTTTCCACGATGATCCGCTGCCAGGAGCGCTCCTGGCGATTGATGCTGCACCAGGCTTTGCCCTCGGTGATCATCTGGTGGCTGCCGATGTTGACGATCACCGGCTCATAGAATTGCGGGGCCAAGGAAAGATAAAACAGCACGTTTTCGCCCGTGCCGTGGGCCTTGGCGATCCGGGCCATGCGCTCCTTTAGACGCGGATACTCCGCCTCCGCGGTCGGGTCGGCCGCCAGGTAATGCAGGCTGGCGGCGAAGGAATCCCACGTCTTAGCGTCAAACCCGGGGCTGTGCTTCGCGACGGCGTCTTTCATCCGCGTGCGAAAGTCGTCGTCGGACATCGCGGTGCGGGCCACGCCCAAGACCGAGGTCTGGGCGGGCATGAAGCCCCCGACGAAAAGATCGTAAAGCGACGGGATCAGTTTTCGGGCGGTCAGGTCGCCCGACGCGCCGAAGATCACGATCAGGCAGGGGGCCAGGTTTTCATTCGGAGGTTTCATGTGATTTTTCTGTCCCCATCATCAAGCCAGAAGGTTGACTTTCCACTGCGGCCGCCGCACCGAAAACATCAGCGGTCCCAAGGCTCTATCGACCCATCGCCACGCTGAGCACCATCAAATCCGCCGGGGTCACGCCGGCCAGCCGACCGGCTTGTCCGAGCGTCGCGGGGCGATATTTCATCAGGGCGTGGCGAGCCTCCGCGCCCAGGCCGGCCACCTGCTGGTAATCGTAGTCCACCGGCAGCGGTTCGGATTCCTGGCGGGCCAGTTTTTCCATGTCCAGCGTCTGGCGGGCCAAGTAGCCGGCGTATTGAATCTCGGCCAGCAACTTGGCGACGGCCTTCAACTCCCTCTCCCTTTGGAAGGGAGAGGGTTGGGGTGAGGGTGCAGCCCGTCGAACTCCCTCAAGCACCTCCAGCAGCCGCTGGACCGTCACTTCCGGGCGCTTGGCCCAATCGGCTAGACGCACACCGTCATGGCGCTGACTCCGCATCCATTCCCGTAAGGATTCCACCGCCTCATGCTGACGCTGATAAACCGTCCAGCGGGCGTCGTCGACCAAGCCGCACTCCCGGCCCAGCGGCGTCAAGCGCGTGTCGGCGTTGTCGGCCCGCAACGACAGGCGGAACTCCGCCCGACTGGTGAACATGCGGTACGGCTCACGCGGCGTCTTGGTCACCAGGTCGTCCATCAGCACGCCGATATAGGCCTGGTCTCGCCGCAGGCGGATCAACTCCTGCCCGCGCGTGAAGCGCACGGCATTTAAACCGGCCAGCAGCCCCTGGCAGGCGGCTTCCTCATACCCGCTGGTGCCGTTGATCTGCCCAGCCAGGAATAATCCGGCCACGCGCTTGGTCATGCCCGTGGCGTCGATCTGGTGCGGCCAGACCATGTCGTATTCCACGGCGTAACCGTAGCGGAAGATTCTGGCCTGCGCGCACCCGGGCAACTGGCGGACAATCTGATCCTGCACGTCGGCCGGCAGGGAGGTGGAAATGCCGTTGCAGTAAATTTCGTCCGTATCCAGCGCTTCAGGCTCCAAAAACACGTGATGCGACGATTTGTCCTTAAAGCGCATCACCTTGTCCTCGATACTCGGGCAATAGCGCGGGCCGGTGGTCTGAATCTGCCCGTTGTACATCGGAGCCCGGTCCAGATTGGCGCGAATCAGTTCATGCACCGGCTCGCTGGTTTGCGTGATCCAGCACGGCCGCTGCGCCAGCACGGGGAAACGCTCCGCAACGTTTTGATAGATCGCGTTCGCCTGGCCCCCCCACTCCTGCTTAAGCCCCGACATATCGCTGAACGGCACGGGGTGGTCATCGCCCGGCTGCACGGGCAGGCTGGAAAAGTCAATCGTTTTGCCGTCCAGACGCGGCGGCGTGCCGGTCTTGAGTCGACCCAGTTCAAATCCCAGGGCCCGCAGGGAATCGCTGATGGCGTTGGCAGGCGCTTCGCCAATGCGCCCGCCCTCGACCTGGCGCGGGCCGGTGTGTAACAGCCCGCGCATAAACGTGCCCGTGGTCAGCACCACCGCGCCGGCGCATAGGCGTGTGGGTTCGGACAGCTCCACGGCGGGCTTTAAGTCACCGGTCAGCTCGTGGCGGCGCAAGCGTTCATACGGCGATTGGCCCAGAATCGCGGATTCATCCACGCCCCCGGAAGGGCCCCCGGAAGTCGCCCCGGAAGTCTCCCCGGAAGTCACCCCGGAAGTCGCCCCGGAATAAACGGCCCCCGCGGAAGGCGCCACCTCCACGCCCACGATTTTGTGGCCGTCAACTTCGATCGCCGTCACCGTGCCGCCGATGACGTCGATCTGCGGCCGGCAAGCCAGCAGCCTTTGCACTTCCCAGGCGTAGCGGTATTTGTCCGACTGGCAGCGCGGGCCTTGCACCGCGGGCCCTTTGGACAAGTTGAGCATGCGGAATTGAATGCCCGTGGCGTCGGCGGCCAAGCCCATCAACCCGCCCAGGGCGTCCACCTCGCGGACAATCTGGCCCTTGGCCAGGCCGCCGATGGCTGGGTTACAGCTCATCGCGCCGATCTTGGTCGGGTCGATCGTCACCAGCGCCACGCGGGCGCCTAAGTTCGCCCCCGCCCAGGCGGCTTCCACGCCGGCGTGACCTCCGCCGATCACGATGATGTCGTAGCGGATTCCCTGCCCCATTAAAGGATCACCACCTCGACTTTGCGTTCCAGTTCCGTCACCCTTTTGGAATCGAACATCGCAGCCCCCGGCTCAAGTGTATTGGCGGCCGCGACCGCTAAACCGCGCCTAAGCATATCCGCTGGATCCTGGCTGCGGGCGGCGGCGGCCAGCACGCCGGCCAGAAAACAATCACCACACCCAACGGTATTACATACTTCGCTGGCGGGAATCGGCAGGCAACCGCCCCACTGCCCTTCGCGTCCGACCAGCACCGCTCCATCGGCCCCTAACGTCACCGCGACCCAACTCACCTTTTTGGTTAATGCCTTAGCCTGCGCCACCGCGGCCGCTAAGTCCGCAGCCGGCGCCTGGCCCAAGACTTCCCCCAGCTCCTGGGCATTGGGCTTCACCAGCCAGATCGTCCCGGGCGAAAGCGCCAGCACCTGGCGCAATAATTCTCCGCCAAGGTCCAACGCCACCTCGCCTCCACCTGCCCCTGCCACTTCTACTAAATCAGCTAATTCCTCGGCACCCATGCCTGCCGGCACTGATCCGCAAAACGCCACGACCGTACCGGGCCTGGACAATTCCCCCAGCCTATCACGCATGCGCTCTAAATCCGCAGCCGTCACTGCAAATCCCTCTTCGCGCACGTGCAGGTCCGTGTGGCGCTGCGGATCAATCAGCGTGATGTTCTCCCGCGTCGATCCCCGCACCGGCAATAGCTGACTATCCACCCCCGCCCCCGGATGTGAATCCGCCGATGGGTGCCACACATCATCGCGCAGCGTGCTGTGTGCCTCGTCCTCCCTCCGTTCCGCCCCCGCCCGCAAAAACGCCTCAAATTCAGCCAACTCATTTTCCCCCACCCAGCCCGTGGCCACACTCCCCACGCCAAGCCGTTGGAGGGCCCGGCTGACGTTGATCCCCTTGCCGGCCGGGTAGCGACTGACCCGCCGCCCCTTGAGGTGCCCCCCCACCGCCAAGCCGGGCACTTGCAGAACCCGGTCCACCGCGGTGTTTAAGGTCACCGTCACTATTGACTCGATCCTGGGCATGGCGCGTTCTTCCATTGCTCCCCAAAGTCCCCTGATCGCCGCCATCTTACCGCTTCAAGCCTTATAGCCTTTTGGGCCGATAGTTTATATGGATTCTTCCCGGCGGAGATCACAAAATATGCAAAACCTCGAACGCCGCCGTTTCGCTCGGTTTACGTTCCATCGGCCGATCAAAATTTACCACGAATCCAGCGCCCGTTTCCTGGCCGGCAGGTCGCGCGATCTGTCGCCGGGCGGATCGCTGATCGAACTGCCCGCCTCCTATCGCCTGCAGCCGGGGCAGCGCATCCGCTTCGGCATGGCGCATACCGAGCGTCAGGCCCTGATCGAGGCGGAGAGCATGCACACCGCCACAATCGTGCGCTGTCTAAGCTTCGGCGACACCCAACAAGTCGCGATGGTTTTTGACGTGCCCCTGGAATTGTCCCTGGCCGAGTCAGCCTGATCGTCTCTCGTAGGGCCCATCCCTTGTTTGCCGCAAAACAAAAGCCCAGGGAAGATTTCCCTGGGCCCGCTTTCCTTTTAGCCTTCCGTCGCCCCATCCCTGCAAACTTACGCCGCCGTGGCGTCAACCTGCGCGGGCTTGTACCCCCACTTCACCCAGGCGGCAAAGCCCAGCATCACCGCCGCTATCAAGCTCACCCACAGCGGCCCGATCGTGCTCCACAACAGGTAAATGTTCAATGCGGAGATGATCGTGCACACGGCGTACCCCACCACCTGGGCCCACAGCGGGTTGACGAATCGGCCCATGCGCTTTTTGCTGGAGGTGATCGACATCAGCGGGAAGATGGCAAAGGGCAGTTGCATGGACAGCACCACCTGCGAAACCACCAGCAGCAGCACCGTGTCCTTGCCTCCCGTGGCCACGATCACCGCCAGGGCGGGGATGATCGCCAGCCCGCGCGTGATCAGCCGCCGCAGCCAGGGCTTGATGCGAATGCGCAGGAAGCCTTCCATCACGATCTGCCCAGCCAAGGTGCCGGTGATGGTGCTGGATTGGCCCGAGCATAGCAGCGCCACCGCAAAAGCCGTCGCGGCTGCGCCACCTAAGGCGGGCTTAAGTAATTCATGGGCCTGCTGCAGTTCCTGGACTTCCGTGCCGCTGCGATAAAACACCGCCGCCGCCAGCACTAAAATCGCCGCGTTGACGAAAAACGCCAGCCCCAGGGCCACCACGGTGTCGATGGTGTTGTAGAAAATCGCCGCCTGCTTGCCCTGGTCGTCCAGGTCGTGGCGGCGGGTCTGCACGATCGAGGAGTGCAGGTACAGGTTGTGCGGCATCACCGTCGCGCCCAGGATGCCCAGCATGATGAATAGCGCCTCGGTGTTGGGCAGGGACGGCACGACCACACCCTGGGCTGCGGCGCCCCAGTCGGGCCCGGCCAGATAAATGTTGTAGGCAAAGCACAAGCCGATGGCCGAGACCAACGTGAGCACGACCGCCTCGAGCTTGCGGAAGCCAAAGTTGATCAGCAAAAGAAGGATCAACACGTCCAGGCCGGTGATGACCACGCCCCACACCAGCGGAATACCCATCAACAGATTCAGCGCCACCGCCGAGCCGACAACTTCCGCCAAGTCGCAGGCCACGATGGCGATTTCGCACAAAATCCACAGCGCCACCGAGGTGGGCTTGCTGTAGTAGTCCCGGCAGCTCTGGGCCAAGTCGCGCCCCGTCACCACGCCCATGCGGGCGCAGAGCGTCTGTAAAAAAATCGCCATCAGGTTCGACGCCAGGATGACCCACAACAGGGCGTAGCCGAACTTGCTGCCGCCAGCCAGGTCCGTGCCCCAGTTGCCCGGGTCCATGTATCCGACCGCCACCATGAAGCCCGGGCCGGCGAATCCCAGCATCGTGCGCCACCAGGGCCGACCGCCTTCGAATTGGGTCGTCACGCGAATGGTGCGATGGGCTTCGGGCAGCGAGCGCATGTGATCCGCGTCAGCCATGCCGGCATGATTTTCCACCAGGGGGCGACGTCGGCGCGGAGGAGTTTCGAGGATGGGGGACTGCGGCGTCATGATTGAGTTTTCATCCAAGGCCGATGCGCTGCGCGGGCTGGTATCCAACGGAACGCAGTGGTCGTAAAGCCCACGGAAGCCGAACCATTCCCCGCAGCGATTGCCCAGGTCATATGCTCTAAGCGGCAAGCCTGATACATGTTGGAGTAGTTAATACTCACAATCAATAGTACTCAAAACTTAAATTTTGACTAGTCAAATATATCATCGGCCGCCCCCTTGGTCAAGCTTAAACAAAAGACAACCGTAAAAATTGCGTTGCCGTCCAGGATCTGCCGACGGCCCCGCCATTGGGGCATGATTAGCCATAACCCCTTTTTCCAGCTCACCTAGGCGTGGGGCCTGCCGACGGTAAAAAACCCGCAACTTCCCCGCTCGATTTAGCCGCGCCGGGTCGCTTCCGATACACTTGGGGCATGAGTACTTCCGCCTCTTCTGCTGTGCCTGATGTCCGCGGCTATTTTGGCGCCTTTGGCGGCACGTATATCCCCGAGGCTCTCTTTGCCGCGGTCAGCCAACTGGCGGTCGAATACGAAAAGGCCCGCCGCGACCCGGAATTTCAGCAGCGGTTTGCCTGGCTCTTAGAGCACTACGTCGGCCGACCCACGCCGCTGTATTTTGCCGCGCGGCTGACCGCCCAGGCCGGCGGGGCCCGCATCTACTTAAAGCGCGAGGACCTGGCCCACACCGGAGCCCACAAGATCAATAACGCCCTGGGGCAGGCCCTGCTGACGCTGCGCATGGGCAAGCGCCGCGTCATCGCCGAAACCGGGGCTGGGCAGCACGGCGTGGCCACCGCCACGGCCGCCGCGGTGCTGGGCTTAGAGTGCGACGTATTCATGGGCTCGGAAGACATGCGCCGCCAGCGGCCCAACGTGCTGCGCATGGGATTGCTGGGCACGCGCGTGGTGCCGGTGGAGTCCGGGTCGCGCACGCTCAAGGACGCCACCAACGCCGCCATGCGCGACTGGATGGAATCCTCCGACCACACGCACTACATCATCGGGTCCGTGGTCGGGCCGCACCCGTTTCCGATGGTGGTCCGGGATTTCCAATCCGTCATCGGGCGCGAGTGCCGCCAGCAGTGCTTAGCTCAGATAGGCAAGTTGCCTGACATGGTCCTGGCCTGCGTGGGCGGAGGCTCCAACGCCGCGGGCATCTTCTATCCCTTCGTCGGCGACACCTCCGTCAAAATGATGGGCATCGAGGCCGGCGGACGCTCCAGCCAATACGGCGAACACGCCTCCTCGCTCTGCCAGGGCAAGCCCGGTGTGCTGCACGGGTCGCGGTCCTACATCCTGCAAGACGACGACGGGCAGACGGCTCCCGTGCACTCGATCTCCGCGGGCCTGGATTACCCCGGCGTAGGCCCGGAACACGCTTACTGGAAAGACACCGGGCGCGTGCAATACGTTTCGATCACCGACAAGGAAGCTCTCGAGGCCTTCTCCACGCTCACACGCCAAGAGGGCATCATCCCGGCTTTGGAATCCAGTCACGCCATCGCCCAGGCCCTGAAAATCGCTCCGACTCTGCCCAAGGACGCGACAATCGTGGTCAACCTCTCCGGCCGCGGCGATAAGGACATGGATGAAGTCATTCGGCTGCTGGGCAAGCCGTAGACACATGCTCCACACCCTCTCCCTCCCAGGGAGAGGGCAGGGCTTCGGCCGTGAGCTCAGCCGAACGGTGAGGGTATAGGTTTTCAAATCACAGTCGTGAATCGATCGTGGTCGCCCCCATTTTGCTCAATGCCCCACCGACCACCAATCACTCGGAGCCCCCCAATGACTGCTGAGCAATTTCGGGAACGAACACAGAGGGGCAAAAGATTCGCTGTTTGGTTTGTATTGGTCTACCTCATACTGGTTTTCGCCTATTGGACTTTCAATCAGATCGTGCTGCGCCTGATCGGTGGCGGCGAGCTGGAGGCTGGCTGGGAAATCACAGCTGGCATCCTAAACTTCCCCCTTTATGAGACTATTGGCGTTCCCCGGATCGTGTGTGAAGCAAGCCGTCCATGGTCAAATAGTCTTTATGCCCTATGGTTTGGCTTCTTGGGCTCGATCCAGTGGGGAACTGTGGGCATGTTTACAGGCTATTTCTGGAAACGAAACCCCTACAGCCAAGCCGCAGCCACATCGAAACGTTGACACGTTCAGGCAAACTCCCTCATGGGACTTTCTGGTACCGTATTCTCCGAAAGGAGAACTCATGGAAACCAGATACCTGTCCCCCAGCAGCAATTCGATCGACTGGAACGTGCTCGTCGGCCAACCGCTCAAGGAACTGTTGATTCAGATCATCGGCTTCATCCCCAGCCTGGTGACGGCCTTGGGCATCCTCTTGATCGGCTGGCTGGTTTCCAAGCTGGTGATGTTCCTGGTCAAGAGTTTTCTGGACGCCATTCGCGGCGACAAAATCGCCGAGAGCGCCGGCATCGCACAGATGCTCAAGGACGCCGGCGTGGGCCTGACGCCCTGCGAATGGGTCAGCCGGTTTTTCTTCTGGGTCGGCATCTTCATCACCTGGATCACCGCGTTCCAGGCGCTGAGCCTGCACGTCATCGCCCGCAGTGCCGATCAGATTGTCTACTACCTGGGCGCCGTGGCCATGGCGTTTGTCACGCTGGTGCTGGGCCTGTTGGTGAGCCTGCTGATCGGGCGCCTGGTGGAAACCACCGCCCGCAACCTCAAGGCCCCCAATCCCGGGCTGCAGGCGGGCATCATGAAGTGGGCGGTAGTCGTGTTCACCTTCATCCTGGTCTTAAACCTTTTGGCCTTCCCCAGCGAGTTTATCCTGATCCTGTTCGCCATCGTGTTTGTCGCCTTGGGCATCACCTTCGTGATCGCCTTCGGCTTCGGCGGCCGGGAATGGGCCAAGAAGGTGCTGGAGAGGGTGTTTTGATTCAGCCACGTGCGAGCTTAAGGCCCTTATTATTGATTTTTGAAAAGGTGAGGGGATGAGTTGGTTACTATTTCTTGACGAAAGCGGCCACGACCACACGACGATGCCCTATGAAGTGCGCGGGGGAATTGCACTTCACGCTGGCGAGCTGTGGCCATTCGTGCAAGGAGTACAACGTCTGGAGTTGGCGGCGTTTGGGGCAACATTGCACCAATTTCGAATAGAAATCAAAGGGTGCAAGCTTCTGGACAAAGACCGATTTAAGTGGGCAGCGCAAAAACCGAAAATGTCAGATGAGGAGCGATGTAAGAACTGCCGAAGTTTCCTGAATAAGGGACTCGAAAAGAAACCCCCGACAATAGACGAGTTCACGGCCTACGGTCAGGCTTGTATTGAGATGGCCCATGGAGTCTTTCAATTACTTCGGGATCATAAAGCGAAATTATTCGCGGCCGCGATTCCAAAAGATGTGGTTCGGCCAACCACATATGAGGCCGAGGAGTTTTTGCGAAAGGATCAAGTGTTCCTGTTGGAGCGGTTTTTTTGTTTTCTTGAAAGTGAAAAGCAGCATGGCTTACTTGTCATGGACGAAATAGAAAAAACATCTGATCGGCGATTTGTGCGCAGGCTCGAAAGTTATTTTTCAAAGACGCAGACGGGACGTCATCGGTCGGTTTGGATCGTGCCGACGCCTTTTTTTGTCTCCTCAGATATGACATATCCTGTCCAAGCGGCAGACTTGGCGATCTATTGCGTTAACTGGGGGTTTCGGTTAGCCGGGCGGATGAACGCGTGCATTAGAGAAGAAATCGCCTCAGAATTCAGGCCGTGGCTAGATCAACTCCAATTCCGTGGCGACACCTGCAAGAATGGAAGCGTTTATCCGATCTACGGAATCGTTTACGTGCCCGATCCCTACACAGCAAGATAAGCGCATAAAAAAGGAGACAATGCCTTTGGAGCCACCCGAAAGCAGCCCCGAGGCCGAGTCTCCATATAAACTATCGGCTATAAAAAGTAGATTGTCAAGAAAAATATGTGGAAAATAATCCGAAAAATATATAAGCAATTATATTGACGGCCATTACGGCACAAGCGTCAATACAGCGGCAGCATCTTGTTCAGCAGCGCCGGGCCGTTGGCTTCGCGGATGCCCACGCGGATGCGCTCCTGCCCCACCAGCTTGCCCACGTCCGAAAAGCGAAACACCCGGATCGTCGACTGATTGGGCATCAACTGCGAGATCGTCTGCTCCTGCCGCGTGAACTCCGGCATGGTGGCGAAGGCGAACAGGTCCAGCGGCTTGTCCCCCTTGTTCTTGACCACCTGCGTCACCACCGCGTCCACTTTCCCGTCCGGCGTTTCCTCCAGCGTCAAAAGCGCGTCCCACTCTAAGTAAGGCAGGCCCACTTCCATCGGGGCCGTCAGGTTCACGTCGTAAGGCCGATCCGCCACGAATTCAAAACGGGCCTGGAGCATCTTCGTGCCGCCCAGTTCCGAAATCGGGAACGACATCGACACCGGAATCGCCACCGTTTTGCCCGAGGGAATCGAAAAGCTCATCCGCCGCGGCTGAATGTCCCAGTTGGTCGGCTCAAGAATCAGAAACTTCCCGCTGATCGTCCGCGGCCAGGGGTTGAAAATCTGAATCGCGCGCGGATGCGGCTCGCGCGTCGACCAGATCATGGCTGGCTCCACGCGAAACGCCGCCCGGAACGCCGCCAATTCCGGATTCACCCCTTCGATGAACACCGGCGTGGACGTTAAGACCAACTGGTGCTGCCCGTTGACCATCGGCACCGGCTGACGATTGCCCCAGACGTCCACCATCTCCACTTTGTCGCCCAAGTACGCGTCCAGCACCGCCCGGGCCGGGTCAGCCGACTCATTCCAGGCCGCCACCAGTCCGCCGCGCGGGCCATAGAAAATCATCCCCACCGCGCCCTCACTTAAGGGCAGGCGATCCACGTAGCGCCGCCCGGCCAGAATCTTGCCCACCGTGGCGAACACCCCCGCCAGGGGATCGGGCATCAGTTGCGTCCGCCGATCCGCCCCCACGGTCCAGGGCGCCCGCAGGGCCATGTTCTTTGGCTCCGTCTGCCAGACGTAGAGCATCCTTCGCACCAGGTCGTCGATCCGCCGGGGATGCGACATCTGCCCCGCCCGCCGCGTCCGCAGATACAACACCAGGTCGTCCACGCCGTCCTTGCCCACCCAATCGCTGAGGTTTTCCCCGATGTGCTGCGGCAAAATGGACGTCGGCACGTCCATGGCGTAGCCCACGTCCAGCCCCACGTCCTTCCGCCGCGATTGCGACAGCTGCCACGGCAGCACCACCTTCGGGCCCGGCACTAATTCACGCAGCGATTTATCCACGTGGGCCAGCAGGCTGGGCAGATCGCTGGAATAAAAACCGCTGGCCTGATTGGGAGCACCCAACTGCCAGCGCTTCACCCGCTGGCCCTGGCTGATCAACACCGGCGCCACATAGCCCGCCCACAAGTCCTGCGGGCGTGAGAACAGCCACATCGGCCCGCCCGCGTCCACCTTGACCGCCTCGGCCAAGAGCGTCGGCACGGGAGCCAGGCTCAACGTCACTTCGCTGTCCTGCTTGTCCAGCTTGCTTAAGATCTGATCCAGGGCCGCCAACGACGCCTCGAGGTTTTCCAGCGTGGTGTCCGGCTGCCAGCAGCTGATCACCGCCGCGTGCATCTGCAGCGCGTCCAGCAGCTCGGGCAACAGCTGGATTTCCTGCATCGCCCGCCCCTGGGCGTCCAGCACGTAGCGCACACGCTCGTCGTGCCAATCCTCCTTGTCCGTGCCCAGCCAGAGAACCGAGCCGTAAACCTTCTCTAGAACGCTGTCCTCGTCCTGCGCAGCTATCTCTACCGTCACGTTGTCCCAGAACGCTTCCCCGCTGGATTCAACGTGTTCGTTTTCAATGTTCCGCCCACCCCCGCCCCCGGAAGCCGCACCGCCCCCGGAAGCCAATCCACGCGCTGGCGGGCGCAAGCCCGTGGCCTTGTCGTGGTGAAGGCTTAACTCCACCAGATACCAACCCAGGCGTTTTAGGCGCGGTTGCCACCACCATTTGCCCGAGCGGCTTTCCCCTAAGGGACGCTGCGTCTGATCGACCAGTTGTCCGGCGTGGTCATACACCCGCAGCCGGGCCTCCACCGCCTGGCCCGTCAGATCGCGCACCAGCACTTCCAATCGCGGCACGTCCGGCTTGTGGATCACGTTCACCGGGCTTTGCGTGCCGACCATGATTCGCGGCACTTGCCACACCGCCACGTCGTCAAACCACGCCCCCCCGCGCACATCCTGATACAGCACCTCGTGCCCGCCCAAGGCTGAGTGCGCCGGCTTCTGCGGCTGGGCCACCTCCAGTTGCAGGCCGATCCATGCCGCATGGGGATAATCGCCGAGTATTCTGGCCCCTAAAGCCTGCCATTCGCCCTCCCGCTGCGGGGCCTGGACCACCACCGGGCTGCCTTCGATCTTCTGGCCATGGTCGTCCACCAGGTACGCCACCAGGCGCGCCCGGGCGTAGCGTAATTCCTTGGTCTTCACCCACACCATCACGTGGTAATCGCTGTCGGGCACGGCGGGAATCGCCCCGATTTCCAGAAAGGCGCCCGCACTGCCGCCATTGACGCCCAGGTAGAAACTTTCCTTGCCGCTGACCTTCGCCTGATCTTCAATACGAGCCACGGCATAGGCGGGAAATCCCCCCTGGTTCACCAGGGCCACGTGCAGAGGCTGGAGCATGAAGTTGGGCTCAAGCGTATCCGGAGGCCGGCCCATGACGTACCAGTTTTGCGGCAGGTCTTCGTAATTGCCGCGCGACTTTTCCTCAAAATCAAATGCTTGGATCAGCCGCCAGCCCGCCGGCACATCCGCACGGGCGGGTAAGGCTCCAGTTCCGCCACCCGTCCCCTCGCCCGTGACCGCCAAGGATGGCAAAGCCGCGGGCCCGACCGCCGGGTGACTTTCCGGGCTGGGCGTCTGGGCGCAAACCACAACTTCAGCCGTCAGCCCAGACAGCGCAAACCACAACAGCAACACGAGCCGCCTGCTCATCTGTCTATACGTTATCGGGTCTTCGCCCCTTGGCTCTACAACACTGGCCGCGGCGGTAAGGCCTGCCTTAGGCTGCGCTTACTGCCCAGGGAAGAGGGGGCGATCGCAGCCTTTGCCCGCATGCTTATTTAGAGATGCTTCCAGGGCACCCATCCGCAAAGAACTTTCGGGGCAAAAGAACTCGGCACACAGCACCCTTCGGCCTGCTGTGTGGCACCCGATTAAGACCCTCCCTGGGGCGGGGCACTTCCGGGGGAACTTCCAGGGGAACACCCGGGACAATTCCAGGAGCGTGGTTTCAACCTCCGGTGGTTTTACTTCCGGGGGAACTTCCGGGGGAACTTCCGGGGGGGGTGTTAGTTGGTTTTTAGGACGTCGGCGATTCGTTCCAGGGCCCAATCCACTTCCGGGCGTTGGATGATCAGTGGCGGGGCGAAGCGGATCACGTGATCGTGCGTCTCTTTGCAGAGCAGGCCCTTGGTCCGCAGCGCCTCGCAGAACCGCCGGGCTCCGCCAGCCTGCGGCACGAGCTCCAGGCCGATCAACAGACCCCGGCCGCGAACTTCCTTGACGACCGACGATTTGATGCCGCGCAATTGCTCAAGGAAATATCCGCCGACGCGATCGGCATTTTCGATCATGCCTTCTTCCACCAGCACCCGCATCGCCGTCCTGGCCACCGCGCACGCCAGCGGGTTGCCGCCGTACGTGCTGCCGTGGTCGCCGGGGTGGAACACGCCCAGCACTTCTTTGTTCGACAGCACCGCCGAGATGGGATACACCCCGCCCGACAGCGCCTTGCCGATCAAGGTCACGTCCGCCTGCACGCCGTAGTGTTCCTCCGCCAGCATCCGGCCCGTCCGGCCCAAGCCGGTCTGGATCTCGTCGGTCACCATGATGATGCCTTCCCGATCGCACATCCGCCGTACCGTGGCCAGATAATCCGCCGGCGGCACGATAATGCCCCCTTCGCCCTGGATCGGCTCCACGAGCACCGCCACCGTGCGCGGCGTGATGGCTTTTTCCATCGCCTCGGCATCGCCGAAGGGCACGCGGATGAATCCCGGCGTGAATGGCGCGTAGCCGTCGCGATATTGGGCCTCGGAACTGAACCCCACGATCGTGACCGTCCGCCCGTGGAAGTTGTTCTCACAAACGATGATCTCCGCCTGGCCTTCGGGCACGCCCTTGACCCGATACCCCCACTTGCGCACCGCCTTAAGCACCGATTCCACCGCCTCGGCGCCGCTGTTCATCGGCAGGACCATGTGCGAATCGGTCAGTTCGCAGATTTCCTTATAGAACAACCCCAATTGATCGTTGCGAAACGCCCGCGAGGTCAGCGTCAGCTTCTGAGCCTGCGCGATCATCGTGGCCACGATTTTGGGGTGGCAGTGTCCCTGGTTCACCGCCGAGTAAGCCGACAGGCAGTCCAGGTATTTGTTGCCTTCCACGTCCCACACCCAGATCCCCTGCCCCCGGGCCAGCACCACGTCCAGCGGCTTGTAGTTCTTAGCCCCAAACTCATCCTCCAGGGCGATGTAGTGGCTGGTGGTCAAGCGCTCCTGGTTCTTGAGCATCGCTTCGATCACCGACATGGCAGCTGACTTGTGCATATCCTTCTTACTCCTTGTCGTTTGCTTTCTATCGCTCTATATCGGCCCGGCCCTTGGTCGTTGTTTGGTTGTTTTTCCGATACCGACTTCCAGGCGTATGCCACAGGTCCGTCACAGCGCGGCCAATCGTTGCGCCTTGTCCTGGGACACCAGCGCCGACACCATCTCTTCCAGCTCGCCCTGCAACACTTTTCCTAAGTTAAACGAAGCGTTAAGCCGGTGGTCCACCACGATGTTTTCCTTCCAGCGGTAGGTGCGAATGCGTTCGCTGCGCTCGCCGCTGCCGATCATCGCCGACCGCTCCTGCCGTCGCTCGGCCTGTTTCTGCCGCTGGTAATAGTCGTAAACCCGGGCCCGCATCAATTGCCAGGCCTTCACCCGGTTCTGCTGCTGGCTCTTGGATTCCTGCATGCGCACCTCAATCCCCGTGGGGATGTGCACCATCTTCACCGCCGTGGCCACCTTGTTGACGTTCTGCCCGCCGGGCCCCTGGGCGGTGGTGATGTCCATCTTCACGTCCGACTCGGGGATCTCTATTTCCAGTTCCTCAGGCTCCGGCAGCACCGCCACCGTCGCGGTGGACGTATGCACCCGCCCCTGGGCCTCGGTGGCCGGCACGCGCTTAACGCAATGCACGCCGCCTTCGTATCCCAAGCCCTGCCAGACTCCCGGCCCCTCCACCGTCGTCACCACCTGGCGCATGCCTCCCTGTTCGCCGGCCGAGAATTCCATCACCTCCAGCTTCCAGCCCCGCCGGGTCGCGTAACGCTGGTACATCTGGAACACGTCGCCGGCCCACAAGCCCGCTTCGTCGCCGCCGGCCGCCGCGCGGATTTCCAGTATCACCGCCCCCACCGCCCGGTCGTCGGCCGTCACCAGGTCGTCCGCGATCGTGTCCAGAATCTTCTGGGCCTCCAGCTCCATGCCCGGCAATTCCCCGGCCGCCATGGCTGCCAGCTCCGTGTCGCCCCCTTTGGCTCCCTCGGCCACGATCTGCTTGTGTTCGGCGATCTGTCGGCCCAGCCGTTCGTAACGCAGGTACCGCCCCACCATTCCCTCCAAAGCCGCCCGCTTGATCCCCAAGCTCCGCACCTTCTGATGGTCCGACACCACCGCCGGGTCGGACAATTGCCTCTCAAGCTCGGCGAATTGCTCCGCCAGAGCCTTCAGCTTGCCCAACACAGTCTCTTTAACCTCTTGCCTCATACCTGTTCCCCCGCCTTTTGTGAGCCGCGTCGTCCCCGACGCGGACACTCCCGCGCCCGGAAGCGACTTCCCGCCGTCATCCCCCCCGTTTCTCAACACGCGTGCCTGGATCTGGGCGCAGAAAAAACCGCAGCGTCAAAAAACGCCGCGGTCGTCACGGGCTTAGCGTCACTAACCCTTTTTCTTGCTTGAGAAATACGACCCGCCGAACTTCCGCTGGAACTTCTCCACCCGCCCAGCCGTATCCACGAACTTCTGCTTGCCGGTGAAGAACGGGTGGCACTTGTTGCACAAGTCCACGTGCAGCTTCGGCACCGTGCTGTGGGTGGTAAATTGGTTGCCGCAGGCGCAAACCACCTTGCATTCGACGTATTTAGGGTGGATGTCCGGTTTCATCACTGCCTCATTCCAGCATTCAGCCGGTTCAAAAGGGAGCCCCACATTATAATCATTGCCCAACGTCCCACAAGGCAGCCCCCCAAAGGCCCTTTTACCCCCATGCCCTCTTAATCGACAGGTTCCCATGCTCATCTACTATAACGGCCGCCTCCTGCCCCCCGACCAGGCTCGTATCCCCTTTGACGATGCTGGTTTCCAGCATTCCGTGGGCCTTTTTGAAACCATGCTCGCCCATCGCGGGCAGGTCTTTCGCCTCCAGGCCCACCTCCATCGCCTCCAACAAAGCGCCCGCGAGCTGGGCTTGGCCCCCCAGCTTGATCTGCCCGCCTTGGCGAACGCTGTGGCACAAACGCTCTCGGCCAACAACCTCCCGAACGCCCGCGTCCGCTTAACGCTGACCCCCGGCAGCCTGTCCCTGCTGTCCGCCGGCAAGAAAAACCCCCCCGTCCAGGAACCGGTCCCCCAGACCGTCCTGGTCGTCGCTACCCCGCCCACCGAATACGACCCAGCCTATTTCCAGCGCGGCATCACCGTTCTGGTCGCCCCGCCGGCCGCCAATCCATTCGACCCCACCGTGGGCCACAAGACCCTTAACTACTGGCATCGCCTCCGCACGCTCCGCCAGGCCGCCACCGTCGGCGCCGGCGAAGCCATCTGGCTCAACCTCACCCAGCACTTAGCCTCCGGCGCCGTCAGCAACGTCTTCCTGGTCAAGGCCGGCCAACTCCTTACCCCCATCGCCCATGGCGAAGAGACGGCCGGCTCCCTGCCCGCGCCCGTCCTTCCGGGCGTCACCCGGGCGGCGATTCTGGAATTAGCCGGCAGCCTGAACATCCCCATCGAAAAACGTATGCTCGCCATCTCCGACCTGTTGGAGGCCGACGAAGTCTTCCTGACCAACTCCTCCTGGCTGCTATTGCCCGTGACCAAAGTCGAAAAGAAAACCATCGCCGACGGGCAGGTCGGCCCGATCACCCGCCGTCTGCGCACCGCCCTGCTTGAGCAAGTCGAGAAAGAGTGCTCAGCCCCCAGCGCCACCGCGTAAACACGATCACCAAACCGCCCCGCCCAATTCGCCAAACCGGGACGCCACCCCCCGGTATCCGCCTAGCGTTCCTCCTTCTCGGCCAATTTTCGCAGCACCCACCACTGCCAGAGCGCATATCCCCACAGCAGCACGATGCCGATGACGTAACCAGTCACCACGAATTTCATGCCAGGATCATTCACGCCACACTCTCCTTTAACTGCCCTTCCACGTCCTCTTCATCCGTCCACGTCAGCGCCCGCCGCTTCCGGTTGATCGCCAGGCCCGCCATCAGCAGCCCGATATTCAGCATCGTCACCGGCACGAAAAACAGTCCCAGCGTCAATTTCATCGTCGGGTCCAGGTGAATCGACCCCGGATGGATGTCCGGCATCAAGCGCGTGGACAGGTGAATGAGCGGTACATCCAGAAACGCGATTAATCCATACACCGCGCACACCACCGCTCGCCGCGACGGTGACTCCACCGCGGAGCGGATCACCAGATACACCACGTACAACAGCCACAAAAGCAGCGAAAATGTCAGCCGCGGACTCCACGTCCACCAGATGCCCCACGCACTGCGGGCCCAGAGCATGCCCGTTAAGAGCACCACCGCGCAGAACAACACCGCCAGCTTCGCCGCCGCATAGGCCAGGTCGTCCCAATAGCTCTGCCGCGTCGCCAGATACGCCACGCTGGCGGCGAACACCACCAGGCAAGCCACAAACGTGTTGATGGCGCACGGCAGGTGAATGTAAAAAATCTTCTGCACCGGTCCCATCGTCGCTTCCACCGGCGTGTACAGAAACACCATCGCCGTGGTCGCGGCAAACGTCGCCGCCGTCAGCGCCCAGTACAGTCGAATCAGCCCCGCGTGCGTGGACATCGCGTCTCTCCTTTACGGTTCCAAAACCAGCTCGAACACGATCCAGCTGACCACCAGAAACATCGCGTCAAACGCCAGAATGATTCCCAGCCCCAGGCCGCCGATCGCCTGCCCGTCGCGGAATAAGCGGGCCAATAACTGCGTGGAGGCGATCACCAGCGGCAAGCTGATGGGAAAAAGCAGCACCGCCAGCAACCCGCCCTGCAGACGCGTCGAACTGACCGCCGCCGAAAACAGCGTCCCCACGGCCGCGAAACCCAGAATGCTTAAGGCCATCACCAGCACGAACGAGCCAGGCGCTGCCGACAGGTCAAACCGGAAAAAAAGCACCGCCGCCGGCGTCACCACCGCGGCCAAACCCGCGATCAGCACCAGATTGCTCAGCAGCTTGGCCAGAAAAATCACGCCCCGATCCACCGGCGCCAATAGCAGCCCCGCCAACGCCCCGTCGTCACGCTCCACCGCCATCGTCTTTTCAAACACCAGCACCCCGCCAAACAGATACGCCACCCACAAAATCGCCGTCGCCGCGAACCCCCCCCCGCCCCCGGAATCGCCCCCGCCCCCGGAAATGCCCCCGGAAGCTGCGTCCTCGGAAGCTACACCCCCGGAAGTTGCAGCCCCCTCGCCCTCTTTGAGGGAGAGGGCTGGGGTGAGGGTGTCGCCCTTCGCTTCCCCGCCCCCGGAAATGCCCCCGCCCATCCCCCCACCCATCTGCTCCGGGCTCAACCCCAGTCCCAGCACCACCACGATCAACAGCCCCAGCACCACCACCAGACCGATCGCCTGCCGCGTCCGCGCCTCAATGCGCAGATCCTTGCCCGTCAACGTCACTATTTGCCCAAGCAATCGCCTCATGGCCCTGAAATCTCCGCCAATACCGCGCGTTCGTCGGTCTCCCGCGCCGCTTGATCCATCACCACCATCCCGCCCCGCCAAACCCTCTTTTCCACGCTTCGGTCCCGCCGCAACACCACCACCCGCTCCGCTAAGCGCAGCGCCTGCGGGATATCGTGGCTGGACAGGACAATCGTCTTGCCTTCCTGATGCAGTTCGCCAAGCAGTTGCTCGAGCCTTTGCGTCGACGCCACGTCCAAACCCGCGAACGGCTCGTCGGCCAACAATATCTCCGGCCCGTGCATCAGCGCCCGTGCGATCGCCACCCGCTGCACCATGCCCCGTGAAAACGCCTTGACCGGATCATCCGCACGCTCCGCCAGGCCCACCCGCTCGAGCAATTCCCCCGCCCGCCGACCCGGCTGATCCACCCCGTACAACCGCCCGAAAAACAGCAGATTTTCCCGCGCCGACAGATCCCGATACAGCATCGCCTGATGCCCGATCATCCCGATCTTCGCCCGCAGGCCCGCTCCGCCGCGCTTCACCAACTGCCCGAACATCCACAGCTGCCCGGCACTGGGATACGTCAGCGTGGCCAGCAGCTTCAGCAGCGTGCTCTTGCCCGCGCCGTTAGCACCCAGCAAGGCCACAAACTGCCCGCGGGGAATTTCCAGTTGAATATCCCGCAGAATTACCCGCTCGTCGATGCGCAGCCAAAGCCCCTTGGCGCCTACCGCCGCCGCGCCCGCCGGGGCCCCCGCCGCGCTGCCTTGGATCGTCGGACTGGCTGAATCGACCGCCACGCGTCTGGTCCTTAACTGTTCCCCGCCCCGTCTGCCCCGACCTCGCACCCCCCGCGCCGGCCTACGCCGCTTTGCGCGGGCTCTTGACCAGCAGCATGGCCAATCCCGCCAGCACCGCCACGCCCCCGCCGATCGCCGCGATCAACTTGGATTGGCCCTGCACCGCCGTGGTCGCCACCGGCCCCGCCTCCGCGGCTCCCGCGGGCATGGGCCCCATGTCGGCCGCCTGGTCGCCGGCCGGCGGCTGGCCCGGCATCGGCTGCGTGGATTCCGGCAAACCTTCGATGCTGATGACAATCTCCTCGGCCGCGGGAATCTGCTCCGCCTTGAACATCCTGCTGGACTTGGCCCCCATCTTGATCGCCCCCGCCGCCTGCAGTTTCTGGGCCGTGATCGTCGAGCCGTCGTCCGGCGCCACCAGCATGAACCGCTCCGTCGCCACCTGGCTGCTTAACTTCAGCACCGCCTTCTGGTCCTTGACCGGCAGCATGTAAGAAATCCGGTACTGCACCGTGCCCGGCAGCAACGGCATCCGGCTGCTTAACCGTCCGGCCGTCAGTTGCGTGCAGCAGTCATGGAAGCCGCCCAGCAATTGCACCCCTTCCAGCCCGGTGGGGATCTGAAACACCACCGTCTCCTTCTGCCCGTCTTCCGTCGGCTTGCCCAGCCACGCCCGGTCACCGGGATTTTCCACCGCCATCACCTCCAGCACGTGCAACCCGTGCGGGCTGGTCTGCACCAGCACGTGCCGCATCACCAGCGTCCAGGCCGGCTCGGTGTCCGTCGTCTCGTACACCTTCACGTCCACCCGGCCCTGCGTGTTGTCCGGATCCAGCACCTCGCCGTCCGCCTGGTAGTCCACCCCCGCGTGCCGGACCGTCACCATGGGGCGCACCGGATAATCCAGATCCACTTTCTCCAGCGTCACCACGCCGTGGTCGTCCAGCTTGGCTTGCAGCGTCTTAATAATCTGCCGGCCGTCGAAAAACTCCACCGTCACGTCCTCGCCCGCGGGCGCCGGTCCGCCGGCCGTACCCTGCACCGCTTGAATCGCCAGGTTCGCCACATAAGGCGTGGCAGGCATCGGCTCCTCCGGCCCGATCGGCGGGTGACCCTCGGGCATTCCCCCGCCCGGACCGCCTTCTCCGATCGGAGGATGCCCCTCCGGCAGCGCGCCGCCCATCTTCCCGCCCATCCCCTCCAGCGGCGGATGGCCCTTAGGCAGCGTCGGCGCCTGCTCTCCCGCCGCCGTCGCCGCCGCGGGCTCCGAAGGCTGGGTGGCCTGCGCCCAAGCTACCGACGAAAACACACCTGCCGCCAACAACGCCAATAAGAGTTTTCGCAGCACCGTCGCACTCCAGAAAAGTAATGGTTTCCGCGCCTCGGCCCGGCCTACTTGGATTGCTCACACGTATCAATCAAGGATATCCGCCGTTGCCCCTTCGCCTGGCCCTTCCCGGCCTTCGCCCCGGCTCGTTCATTCACCGGCAAACCCGTCCCCGCCGTTTTCATCCCCGGCGAGATCGACAGCGCACACAGCAGCCCGCCGCATAACATCACCGCCCCGCCGATCCAGATCCAGCTCACCAGCGGACTGATGATCACTTTCAGCACCACCATCAGCCCGTCCGGCGTCACTTCCGCCACCGTCATGTACAAATCTTCCCGCCAGCCCGGCCGCACCGCCACCTCCGCGCTGACCTGATCCGACCTGGGATAGTGGCGCAACTGCGGGTGCAGCACGATCGAACCCCCCGCCGGATCCGTCGCCCGCACAGCCGCATCCAAAGCGCTGTAATTCTCGTGCCGATATTCCTTCACCCGTTCGAGCTTGAGCGTATACCGACCCGCCTGCTGCTCCTGCCCAGCCTTTAGATCCAGCAGACTCTCGTATTGAAACAGTCCCGACCCCGTGATCCCCGCCACCATCAGCACCACACCCACGTGGCACAACTGCGCCCCGTAGCGCCGCCGGCTGGCGGAGATCACACGCCCCGCCGCCACTAACAGCATTTCCCCCTCGATGTTCCGCCACGCCAGACACGCCCGCACATACTCCAACACCACCACGCTCACCGCCAGCACCCCCACGCCCACGCTGCACAACGCCAGCGGCCTGTGCAGTCCCATAGCCACCGCGATCCCCACCCCCGCCAGCGCCAACACCATGGGCACAAACAAGCCTCGCTTTAACTTCTGGTCACCGCCCGCGCCATACGACAGCAGCGGACCCGTGGCCATCAGCAGCACCAGAATCAGCCCCATCGGCACCACCACGTTGTTGTAGAAACCCGCCTCCAGCTTAAACTGCGGTCGCCCCGCCAACTCCGCCACAATCGGCGAAACCGTCCCGCCCAGCGTCGTGACCATGATGATCGTCAGCAGCAGATTGGCCCCCATGAAAAACCCTTCGCGCCCGACCAATCCTTCCAACGGGCGCTCGGAAACCAGCAGCTTCCGCCGTACGACCAGCAGCACCATCGACCCGACCGTTGCGATGCCCAGGAACGTCAGGAAATAATCCCCCACCGGCGACTCCCCGAACGCGTGCACCGATTGAATCACCCCGCTGCGCGTCAGGTACGTCCCGAAAATGCACAACAAAAACGTCAACGCGGTCAGCACCGCGTTCCAGATTTTCAACATGCCCCGGTGTTGCTGCACCATCGCCGAATGCATCAACGCCGTACCCGTCAGCCACGGCAAGAGCGAAGCGTTCTCCACCGGGTCCCACGCCCAATACCCCCCCCAGCCCAGTTCCAGATACGCCCACCACGCCCCCAGCACAATCCCGCAGGTTAAAAATATCCACGACCCCAGCAGCCACACCCGGCTCTGGGCGATCCACTGGTTGTCCTTCCGACCGGCCACGAGCGCCCCCACCATCAGTGCAAATGGAATCGTGTATCCCGCATATCCCACAAAAAGCAGCGGCGGGTGCGCGATCATCGCCGGATGCTGCAACAGCGGATTCAAGCCCCCCCCGTCCTCCGGCGGAAACGCAAACACCGCGAACGGATCAGCCGCGAACAACATCAACACCGCGAAAAATCCCCACACCAACGCCAACACCCCCGGAACTGCCCCCGGAATTGCCCCCGGAAATGCCTGATTCGGGTGCCACACAGCATCCCGAAGGGTGCTGTGTGCGACGTGCCTTTTTCCCTCATCTTGCCGATCGTTTAGCGGGCGATCGAAGATCGCCGCGTTGTATTTGTCCTCTTGTCTTAGCACCAGCCACGACATCACCGCCACCAGCCAGCCCCACAACAGCAGGCTCCCCTCCTGCCCCGCCCAGAAGGCTGCCAGCTTATAGCCCGTCGGCAGCGCCCGTTCCGTGAATCGGGCCACGTATTGCAGTGAAAAATCCGAATTCACCAGGGCTGTCCACAGCGCCAACGCCGCCAGCGTATAAAAACCCGCCGCCGCCAGCGTCAAACCCCGCGCCACTTTCAGCAACCCCGGTATCGCAAAACGCCCCGCCGCCATGGCGGACAAAAACGCCAACCCCGCCGCCAACACCACCGCCGCCAGGCTCAGGTGCCCCACGTCCGCTGTCATTATTTCTGCTCCGTTGCCGCCGGATGATTGGCCGGGCGCGCTTCATACTTGCTCGCGCACTTGGTCATCAGCGTGTCGGCCACAAACGTCCCCTTGGCGTCCAGCCGACCCTCCGCGATCACCTCCGCGTCCGCGCGAAACATGTCCGGCAAGACGCCCCGATACACCACCGCCAGCGACTCCTTCTCGCCCGCGATCCGAAACCGCGCCGTCGCCTTCCCCGGCGAGGCGTCCAGTTCCTCTCGACTGACGATTCCCGTCAACCGCACCCGCTGACTGTGATATTGGCTGTCGGCCAGGAATTGATCCACCGGCAGCATGTAAATCCACCCCCGCCCGATCCCCGCCACCGCCAGATACCCTGCCGCGGATAACAGCACCACCGCGGCCACCACCAGTTTGATCCGCATGTGGGTCATATGGATGCCTCGTTCCAATTCCCCCAGCCTCTGCTGTAACCTGCCCACTTCCCCGTCGTCCGCTGAACTATGAATGCAAAATGGACGCCCAAGCACTCGCCAACTTCAACCCGGATTCTAACTTACCGTTCAGCATGTCGCCTCGTTCAGCCACAACAAAATCTCAACTTTAAGACTTCTTTGGCCCCCTACTTCCTGCCCGCGAGAGTCACTCCCGTCGACTTCCGCCCGGACACCCCCCGGACTCCCCCCGGATTCCCCCCGGATTCCCTTGGCTTGACAGACTCCGTCCATTAGCCAATCTATGGCTCCTCATCATCGAACCTATTGACCCCATTTAAGGGCTTTTGTCTATGTCCAGCTCCTCCCCAGCCGCGCTTGCCCCTCTGGCTTTGTCGCCTCTGCCCTTGGGCGCGATCAAACCCCAAGGCTGGCTTAAGACTCAACTCCGCATCCAGGCTGACGGGTTGACCGGTCACCTCGATGAGTTCTGGGCTGACATCCGCGACTCCGGATGGATCGGCGGCAAGGCGGAAGGCTGGGAACGCGGGCCCTACTGGCTCGACGGCGCTTACCCCCTGGCCATTCTGCTCGACGATCCTTCGCTTAAGGCCAAGACCACCCACTGGGTCGACTATATCCTCTCTCACCAGCATCCCGACGGCTGGCTGGGCCCCATCACCGACGGCAAACACACCGAGCGCGACCCCTGGCCCGTTTTCATCGCCCTAAAGATTTTCATCCAGCATCACCAAGTCACGGCCGACCCGCGCGTCATCCCTGCCATGCAGAAGTTCCTGCGCACGCTCAACACCCAACTGGACAATAAGCCGCTTTCCAGTTGGGCCTGGGCCCGCGAAGGCGACCTGCTTTACTGCATCCACTGGCTCTTCGATCAGACCGGCGAATCCTGGCTCCTGGAGCTGGCTGCCAAGGCTCATAAGCAGGCCCTGGATTGGCGGGCCAACTTCGAAAACTTCATCTACGACTTCAAAGTCGATCAGCCCGGCAAGGAAACCTTCAAGCAAAAACAAAAGCGCGACTGGCTCCCGGCCGACTACTACGCCACCCACGTGGTCAACAACGCCATGGGCCTAAAGCAGCCGGGCCTCTGGTCGCGCCAATCGCAAGACCCGGCCGACCACGACGCCATCTTCAACATGATCCGCGTCCTTGACACCGTCCACGGCCAGGCCACCGGCGTGTTCAGCGGCGACGAGCATTTGGCCTTGAATCACCCCTCCCAGGGCACCGAAACCTGCGCCGTGGTCGAGTACCTTTTTTCCCTGGAAGTGCTCCTCTGCGCCCTGGGCGAACCAGCCCTGGCTGACCGCTTGGAACTGATCGCCTTCAACGCCCTGCCCGCGCCCTTTAAGCCCGACATGTGGGCCCGCCAGTACGATCAGCAGACCAATCAAGTCATCTGCGAGATCGGCATCGACCGCGTCTTTACCAACAACATGCAGGACGCCAACCTGTACGGCCTGGAGTCCAACTTCGGCTGCTGCACCGCCAACATGCACCAGGGCTGGCCGAAGTTCGCCGCGCACCTCTGGATGGCCAATCCCCGCGGCGGCTTAACCGCCCTCTCCTACGCCCCGGCCGACATCCGCGCCAATTTACCCGGCGCGAATGTCCAGGTCAGCGTCCAGACCGAATACCCCTTCGACGACACCATCACCATCCGCCTGACCACCGACAAACCCGCCCAATTCCCCCTGGAATTGCGCATTCCCGCCTGGGCCAAGGGCGCCACCGTGCAAGTCGCACGCGAAGCCGCCCAAGCCGCGCCCGCCGGCACGATGTTCACCCTCAACCGCAACTGGTCGAGCACGACCGACATCACCCTTAAGCTCCCCATGACCTGGCGCGCGGAACACCGCTACCACAACGCCCTGACTCTCCATCGTGGGCCGCTGGTCTATAGCCTCAACATCGGCGACCAGTGGAAGCTTCACCATGGCGAACTGCCGCACGCCACCTGGGAGACTTTCCCGACGACGCCCTGGAATTACGCCCTGGCCGTCGACCCTGCCGATCCCGGGCGCTCGATCGAGCTGAAAAAACAACCCCTCGGCAGCTGCCCCTTCTCCCCCGAAGGCGCCCCCTTGCGCGCCACCGTTCCCGCCAAGCGCCTGCCCGGCTGGGACATCGACCACCACGCCGCGGCCGCGCCGCCGCACAGCCCGCTTGCCTCCAGCGAGCCGACCGAAAAAATCGAACTCCTGCCCTACGGCTGCACCAACCTGCGCGTCACCGAACTGCCCTGGGTCAAGTGACAGCCGATGTTGCACGATGGAACCTGACGAGAGTAATGAACTGGAAGTTGATGGCGATATGGAAAATAGGAAGCCCAGCCATGGCCATGGCTGGGCTTTCTTGTTCATTCTCCGCCCCCAACCCCCAGTTCCTAATCCCCAATCCCCCCCGTTTGGTCAAAATCCCCTCATACGTTATCATTCCCCCTCCCTAGGCCAGGGGTTCGCCTTTTGCCTTGACCCCTTCGTCTAGCCCGGCCTAGGACGCCACCCTTTCACGGTGGAGACACGGGTTCAAATCCCGTAGGGGTCATTGCTACCGCCCGCCAGTCAACTGGTGGGCGTTTTTATTTCTGGTTCCATAAAGCAGCGGGCAAATACGCACTGCGAAAATGCCGCAGGTGTGAAAAGTAAAGCCCGGCCGCTCCGCCGGCCGGGTGAGCAGGCGGTCCTTGGCCCGTGAGATTACCGCACTCCGCATTAGAGGGGACGCTAAGTGTCAGCAGGCCGTGGACTTTCCCGTATGCCGCCTTCAACCCGACCTTACCGCTGGACCATGCCCTCGGGAATAAACACCTTTGCCATGCCGTTACGCACGCCCACGTTCCCGCCCGGCAGCTCCAGCTTCAGATACGTCACCGACGGCGGCGGAGCCTTGAACACCAGAATGTCCGACGTGATCCGCCCGGCCGTCAGCGTCTTGCGGATCACCCGCCCCTCCGGCAGACGCTGCTGGTCAAAAGTCACCCGCGGATACATCGTCGCCAACTGGTCGGTTACCGACGCGTAATCCCGCACGAACGAAATCTCCTCCCCCGCCCACGTCAGATATTCCATCGTTCGTTCCTGGCTTAAGTTGGTGATCTGCACGTCGATCATCAACATCACCTGGTCGGTCTGCGACGTCAGGTTGATCCCCGCCAGCCGCAGCGGCACCCGTCGAACCCCCACCGAGCGAATGCGAATCTCCACGTCGCCCAGACGGATCGGCCCTTCGCCCGACACATACCCCTGCGCCGCCAGATCGTCCGGAACCGGCGTGATAGACTGCGCCACCTGGATGGCTTTGATTTCATACGATTCCAGCGGCGCCAGCGGAGTCTTATGATTCACCCCTCCGGAACGATTGCCCTCCACCTCGCCGCGCTCCGCCGCGCCCCCCGTCGGCCGCGCGCCAAGCCCCGTCCCGCTTGTATTCCCCGCCGTCCTCTCCTCCGTTCCCGCCACCGCACCCCCCACGCTCGACACGGCGCTGGGCCGATCCATGGCCTGCGAATTCCCCAGCTCACCGCCGGACAACTGGCCCTGATCGATCGAGGGCAGATGAATGTCGCCCCCCAGCGGCGTCAAGCTCAGCGGGCGCACAAAACTATCCTGCTCCGGCCTTACATACGGACCATATTCCACCCCCAGGTAAGCCAGCGTTCGACTCCACAGGTTCTCCATATAGGCAGGGCAATCCGTGCGCAGCGTCGGCACCAGCGCCAGGCTCAAAATCACCGCCGCCGCCAAAGTGCCCACACCGGTCAAAACCGGGTGTCGGCGCAGTCCCCGACCGTAGCCGGCAATCAAAATCAGCACCACCGGCGGAAACAGCATGCGCCAGCCGGCCGCGGTCTCCACCGGCTGATCCTGCGTCTTGCTGTCCGAGTCCTGGCTCTTAGACCCATTGGACGCCATGACCACGCCGCCGGGCATCTGCAGCGACCCCGTGCCGCTCCCTGCCGCCACGGGCCCAGCGGCGCCCGTCGGCGGAGGGCTCGGCTTGTCGGCAGGTAAAGCCTCCTGCCCCGCCAGAGCATCGGAAGGCACGTAATAAATCTGATGCGTCGGCGTGCCCACGCGCGGCTGCACCACGTCGCTGGCCGCCAGCACGCGAAAATGACCGCTGCAGGACGTGCAGATCACCGCGCAACCGCTCCACCGGCTCGCTAAGCGGTAACTCATTCCGCAATGAGGACACGCAAAACGCATGGTCTCGGCGGGCAACGGTCCGGGCGAAGTTTTTTCGGGAGCTTGCTCAGCCATGGCCGGTACGGATGGTTAACTGTGCCGGAAATAAAGCGTGCAGGCAGGTAGCAGTCGGCAGAGTTCTTAGGCTCTGCCTGCGGATAATTCTACCCCTACTATCGCCCAAGACCGTTCAAAATCATGACTTCCAGCCCGCGCCGGTCCGCTCCGCGAGGGTCTGTAACGACTTGGCAATTCGGCAAAATGGAATCGTTTAAACGCTCAGCGCAGCCGGCGGCAGATGTTCTCGAGCACTTCCATCTGCACCGCGCACTCCTCCGTGGACCCGCTGGCTTCGATGCGCTCGGCCAGTTGCCGGGCCGCCACCGACACCACCGCGTACCCGAACCCGCCCCCCGTCTCGCGCAGCACTTGGCAGATTCTTAGCGCCTCTCCGGTATTCACCGTCGCCATGGCCTTGCGCAGCTCGATCATCAGTTCCCGCAGACGCGGCAGATACCAGTCCAGCAACGGTTGCGCCGCGGGATCATGCCGCAGGGGACTATCGATAGGTCCCTGTGATTTAGCACCTTCGGTTTTACGAAAAACCTCCAAAATCGCTCCGTAAAGCTCCTTGGCGGTAAACGGCTTAGTCAGAATATAAGCCACGTCATGCACCGCCGCCGGAGGAATCGACTTGCCTGACAAGCCCAGAATGGGTCCGTAATAACCCGCCTCCCGCAGCGGGCGAATCACCTGCTGATCCGCGATGCCCTCCAGCTCCAGATCGCAGATCACCAGCCGCAGCGGACGCTCCTTGATGATCGCTTCCGCCGCCGTCAACTGACTGACCGCCACGGTTTGCAGACGTGTCTGCCGCAAGTGGTGAGCCGTCAGCCGGCCGATCGCTTCCTGATCGTCCAGCAGCAGAATATCCCCGTCGATTTCCAAGAGCTCCGCCGGCGGCTTCTCGCCCTGGTCCCGGGCCGAAGGGTGCAGTTCCGGCAGAAAATCCCGCGGGTCCACCTTCTGGTCGAACGCGACCAACGCTTCGTGCCGATCCCCCTCGGCGTGTCGGCAGGACACGATCATCCCCGTAATGATGATCCGCTCGGTCCCCTCAAAGGTAGGCAGCTCGATCCGACAGATCGAGCCCTGGTGCAGATAACCTCGCAACGTCAGGTGCAGGCTGTCAGCCGAAAACCAGTGCACGTCCACCTGCCGGCGGGCGACGCCTCCGCCCGGATGCTCAAACTCCGCCGCCAAGCCCTTAAGACAAACGTTGTAGCCGGAGATGTTGCTGGCCGACATCGGCCGAGACCGTTCGTTGCCGGCAACGGCTGAGGCGGGTGCGGAATTTTGACGCGCTGGCAACGGCATGGCAATAACCTGGAAAGACCCAATTTCCGACCTTCCACACCCTGCTACGGACCTGACAGTCCCACTCCCCCCCATCGGCCGCCTGAATCGCTACGGTTAATATCGCCCGCCTGCGCTGCTGGAAAATCAGCCCTAGCCCTCAGGCATGTTTGCGCAGCGAACCTTTGTGTTTGCGCAGAATCCAGGATTCACCCCCTCGCTTTTCAGCCTAAAACAAGGTGTTTTAGCGTTGCCTTAACAAATCCAACCCGACTTCGCTCCGCATCCTTCGCACCCGCGATCCCTTCCTCATCACTCCGCGCGGCATCGAATTCAGGACTCGCGTGTAGCTTTATACGCAAAAATATTTACCTAAATACGCTATTAGCCTGATTCAATACGATTTTTAAAACGACTAAATTATTTGAATTAACCCTCGGCCGGCATTGCCCGAATCATCATGACAATTGCCGCCCTTGTTCCTTTTTCGCATTCGAAGCGTCCGTGTGCTCACGCCCCAATCAGCACTTTGCGTCGTCATGACAACCTTCCGATCGGAGTAATCAACCTTGCAGAGCATCCATTTGCTGACCGCCCGTGAAAAAGAAGTGCTGGCTCTGATCGGCCAGGGATGCTCCACCGCCCAGATCGCGCTGAGTCTGCACCGCAGTCAGAAGACGGTCCAAAGCCATCGCCTGTCCATCGGCCGCAAGCTGGGCGTCCACAATCGCGTGGAACTCGCCCGCCTGGCCATTTCCGCCGGCTTGTCTCCGCTGTTCAACAGCGCCTCCGCGGACGCGCCCCCCTCTTCCATTTTGGCCGGGGAATCCGCGCCGGCCGGCGAACTCCTGCGCTGGATCGACGGCGACACCGCCGGCGCCGTCGGCCCGGAGTTTCTCCGCCGCTTGGTCCGCTGCGCCGCCAAAGCCATGCAGGCCAGCCACGCCTTCATCGCCGAGCTGACCCTGCCCGATCGCCGGCAATACCGGTTGGTCGCCGTCTGGCCGGAACCAAGTCGCAACGACGAGCAGGACTGCCTGTTCCCCATCGCCCCCGGCCCCTGCCACTCCCTCTTGATTCAGCACAGTGAATTCATCCCCAAGGGCGTGCGCAACCGGTTTCCCAACGACCCGCTTATCCAGCGCTTGCAGGCTGATTCCTTCCTGGGCACGGTGCTTCTGGATGCGGCCAAAACGCCCATCGGCATTCTCGCCGTGGCCGGCGAACAGGAAATCTCTTCCTTGCACAACTGGATGTCGCTTATCAACAAATTCGGCCCGCGGGCCGGCCATGAACTCGAACGCCTGCTGACCGAAAGACTCCTCCGCCGCACCGCGCACAAACTCGTCGGCCCCAACGGCTCGCCCATCCAAAGCCTGCTGGACATCACCAGCCGCATTGATGAAGTCGTCAACCGACAGGAACAAATCGCGCTTTCGCTCGAGCAAGTCACTCAGAAGTAACCCCCGTCCCCCCCGCCGCCGCCGGCACCTTTACGCATCTGGATTCCCCACTCTTCCCACGCCATCGCCCCCAAAAGCACATCACCGAACTGGCGGCGATCAAACAAATAACGCCGACAACAGTCTGCGTTGTTGATGCCGCCCAAATTGCCCAGATCATCACTACGCGCAATTCCATCTCGCCAGCATCCTGCTGGCAAATCCGCTCATCCACAGCAAAACCCTGTGAACTTGGCTTAAGTGACCAAACCAACTAAGAATCGTTCCCAGCCGATTTTTCAGCGGTCATCGTCGAACCTCTTACCGGATAGTCGCTTGCACGTGAACTGAACCTACGCCAATCCGTCAAAACCAAATTCAGTAACAAATATTTACCCGATTGCGAAAACTTAACAAGACTAATAAATCCATTTTAGCCATTCTGCCAAACCTATCTCTTTTCGATTGCCTCAGGCGATTTACCGATTCGCCGCGACCATGCGGTTTTATAATTGAATAAGAACAGCACTGCCCTGTTCGCCCTAGAGGAGTCTACCCATATGCCCCGGGGGACGAACCGAGAATCACAATGTCGGATTGGGGGGCAGTCCGTAGTGAGGCTGCCACTTGAAAACGTTGAACCAGTTGACGCCTCGAGAGCAGGAGATTCTCGCTCTCATCGGCCGGGGTTTGTCCGGCCCGCAAATCGCCCGGTTGCTGCATCGTAGTCTTAAGACCATCCAAAGCCACCGTCAGGCGATCGGCCGTAAACTCGGCGTGCGCAACCGCGTGCAACTGGCGCGCATCGCCATCCGCGACGGACTCTGCCCGCTGGGTGAATCCGATCAGTCCCAGCCTTGGATCTCCCTTAAGGAAATTCCCCACCGGGATCCAAACCACTCCGCCGCCAATGATGCGCGGGACGATCATTTTCCCCTGCCTTCGCTGGACATGCTCAAGACCGCCTGCGTCCGCCTCGCGCAGTGGAACGACTACGCCCGCCAGGTCATGTCCCGGCTTACCAATCATTCTCAACTGCTTTTAGGTCAGTCCGATCCCTCTGTCTTAGACCCGCGGGAGTCGGCACGCTTACGAGCCGATCTCTCCCTGGCCATGGATGTCCTTGATCTGGATGCCGCCTTGGCACGCGTGCTGCGCGGTGAAAAAATCTGCCCTTGCCAGATCCAGGTGACCATCGAAGGCCAGCCGCAAACACTTACCGGCCTGGTCCTGCCCTACGATGAAAGCAGCCCGCAGGACGGCGTCATCGTCGTCCTCTGTGCCCGGTCCAGAGTCACGCCTGTCGATTCCATTTAAAACTCGTTAGCGCCCATCGCAAAAAGAAAAAGCCCCGGGTGCTTTCACCCAGGGCTTGTGGTTCAAATCGTCCATCGGGCTTGTCGGCCGTCAGCTCTAGTTCTTGGGCGTGTTGCCCGGTTCCAGTTCGCCCAGCAGCTGCGCCACCAGGCGTGATTCGCCCACCGTGGTGGTGATCTGTTCGGGCGTCTCGGCTCCGGCCGCCTCGGCCGATACCGCCGCCGCCTGCAGATCTTCCTCGCGGCTGGGCAGTTCCGCGGCCGGCGGCTCGGCCAGCTTGATCACCCGGGCCTGCACATAAGGCTTAAAGCCCGTGCCCGCGGGAATCAGGTGGCCTAAGAGCACGTTTTCCTTCAGGCCCACGAGCGTATCCGTCCGCGCCGCCAGAGCCGCTTCGGTGAGCACCTTGGTGGTTTCCTGGAACGACGCGCCCGAGAGGAACGACTCGCTCTGCAGGCTGGCCTTGGTGATGCCTAAAAGCAGCGTCTTGCCGGTGGCCGGCTTGGGCCGCGTGGCCTTGGCGCCCTGCTTGCCGTCAGCCTCGGCCCGCGCGTTGGCTTCCTTGATCTCCGTCTTGGTCACCAGCGCCCCCACCGGCAGGCTGGTGTCGCCCGAATCCTTGATCCGCGCCAGGTTCGCCACGCCCTCGTTGGCGGCCCGGAACACGAACTTGTCCACCACTTCGTTGGGCAGCAGGTTCGAATCGCCGGGGTTCTCGATGCGCACCTTGCGCAACATCTGCGAGAGAATAATCTCAATGTGCTTGTCGTTGATCGCCTGGCCCACCGAGCGATAGACGTTCTGCACTTCGTCCAGCAGGTAGGAGAACAGCGCGTCCTCGCCCTTGATGCGCAGGATGTCGTGCGGAATCAGCGGCCCTTCGATCAACGGATCGCCGGCCGAGATGTAATCGCCCGTGTGCACCAGCAGGTGCCGATCCTGCGGCACGTGGTGTTCCTTCTCCAGACCCGCCTCGGACCGTACGATGATCGTCATCTTGCCGCGGCGCTTGTCGCTGCGCAGCTCGACGGAGCCGGAAATTTCCGCCAGCACCGCCGGGTCCTTGGGCTTGCGGGCCTCGAACACTTCCGTCACGCGGGGCAGACCGCCGACGATGTCGGCCGAGCCGGCCACTTCCCGCGGCTGGCGGGCGAGCATGTGCCCCGCCTCGATCATCTGCCCTTCGGTCACTTCGATACGAGCCTTCGCCGGCAGATAGTGGAAGTCCAGAATCTTGCCGTCGTTGTCTTCAATCACGATCCGCGGGTGCATTTCGCCCTTGTGTTCGATGACCACCAGGGCTTCGCCCTTGGCCACGCTCTTGCTTCCGCCGCGCCCGGCCGCCGGCTGGGCTTCGCTTTCCGGACGCACCGTTTCGCCCAGCACCACGTCCTCGAAACGCACCTTGCCGGCCTTCTCGGCCAGGATCGGCGTGCGGTGCGGGTCCCACTGCACCAGCATCTGGCCCTTCTTCACCTGCTCGCCGGGCTTGACGAGAATGTACGAACCGTAGCTGATCTTGAACTTCTCCAGCTCCCGGTCCTTGGCGTCCAGGATGATCAGTTCGCCGTTACGCTTTAAGGACACCATCACGTCCACGCCTTCGGGCGTCTTGGTGGGCACTTCGTTGGCGTCGCGGATCTGCACCGAACCGGCGTAATTCGAACGGTAATCGGTTTCCACCAGGGTGCGGTGGCCGATACCGCCGGTATGGAACGTACGCATGGTCAGCTGCGTGCCCGGTTCGCCGATGGACTGGGCCCCGATGATGCCCACCGCCAGCCCGTCTTCCACCAGCCGGCCCGTGGACAGGTCGTTGCCGTAGCACTTGGCGCACACGCCCGTGCGCGATTCACAGGTCAGCGGCGAACGCACCATCACGCTGTCGATGCCCAGCGTCTCGATCTGCCGGGCCGCCGCCTCGGTGATGACCTGGCTTTCCTCGACGATCAGTTGATCGGTAATCGGATTGCGGATGGTCTCGCGGGCCGTGCGGGCGATGATCTGCTCGCGCAGCGGCACGTCGATTTCCTCGCCCTTGTAGATCGCCCGCTTGGTGATGCCCTGCTTGGTGCCGCAATCCTTCTCGGCGATAAAGACGTTCTGGGCCACGTCGGCCAGCTTGCGCGTCAGGTAGCCGGAGTCGGCCGTCTTCAGCGCCGTATCGGCCAGACCCTTGCGGGCGCCGTGCGTCGAGGAGAAGTATTCCAGCACGTTCAAGCCTTCGCGGGCGTTGGCCCGGATAGGCGTTTCGATGATTTCGCCGCTGGGCTTGCTCATTAAGCCGCGCATCCCCGCCAGCTGCTGAATCTGGCTGACGTTACCGCGGGCGCCCGAGTCGCTCATCAGCCACACCGGGTTCAGATAACGCTTGCCTTCGGTCGAAGCCAGGGGCAGGGGCTGATCGTTTTCGTCGCGACGGTCGTTTTCCAGTTCCGTCAGCAGTTCCTTGGTGACTTCTTCGCGGCAGTGCGTCCAAAGGTCCAACAGCTGGTTGTACCGTTCGCGGTGCGTGATGGCGCCGGCCTGGTACGCCTTTTCGACGCGATCGACCTTCTTCTGCGTCGCCCCGATGATCTCCGGCTTGCGGGCGGGAATGCGCAGGTCCGTCACGCCGAAGGAAAGCCCCGCCAGCGTCGAACGCTTAAAGCCGATTTCCTTGAGGTTGTCCAGCAGGTCGATCGTCGCGGGTCGGCCCTTGATGGCGTACGTGTCGTCGATCACCCGCGAGCAGCCCTTCTTGCCCAGCGCACAGTTGTAGTAGGGCATGCCCTGCTGGAGGATGTCGTTAAACAGCAGGCGGCCCACGGTGGTCAGCACGCGCAGGTTCGCCGGCAGCGGCTTGGATACGCCCTTCTGCTGCTCGATCATGCTCGCGAACCGATTCTTGGGCAGACGGACCCAGAACGGCTGATGGATGCTGATCTTCCGCAGATCGAACGCCATGATCGCTTCGGTCGGATCCTTAAACGCCATGCACTTGGCCGGATCGGCCGGCTTCTCGGGCATGGAGGTGATGTAATACACCCCCAGCACGATGTCCTGCGAAGGCGAAATAATCGGATTGCCGTTGGACGGGCTGAAAATATTATGCGGCGAAAGCATCAGCACGTGCGCTTCAGCCTGGGCCTCGACGGACAGCGGCAGGTGCACCGCCATCTGGTCGCCGTCGAAGTCCGCGTTAAAGCCCGTGCACACCAACGGGTGAATGCGGATCGCGTTGCCTTCCACCAGCACCGGCTCAAAGGCCTGAATGCCCATGCGGTGCAGCGTCGGAGCGCGATTCAAAAGCACCGGATGGTGGTCGATCACTTCGTCGAGGATGTCCCACACTTCCGGATCGCGCCGCTCGAGCATCTTCTTGGCGCTCTTGATCGTGTCCGCCAGCCCGTGTTCCTTGAGCTTGCGGATGATAAACGGCTGGAACAGCTCCAGGGCGATCTTCTTAGGCAGACCGCACTGGTGAAGCTTCAGTTCCGGGCCCACCACGATCACCGAGCGGGCCGAGTAGTCCACGCGCTTGCCCAAGAGGTTCTCGCGGAACCGGCCCTGCTTGCCCTTGATCATGTCCGTCAGGGACTTCAGCGGCCGATTGCTCGAGCCCAGCACGGGCCGGCGGCAGCGCCCGTTGTCAAACAGCGCGTCCACCGACTGCTGGAGCATGCGCTTTTCGTTGCGGATGATGACCTCGGGAGCATTGAGGTCCATCAGCTTCTTGAGGCGGTTATTGCGATTGATGATGCGGCGATACAGGTCGTTTAAGTCGCTGGTGGCGAAGTTGCCGCTCTCTAGGAGCACCAACGGCCGCAGGTCCGGCGGGATCACCTGAATCACGTCCATCACCATCCACTCCGGCCGATTGCCCGACCCGCGCACCTGCTCGACGATCTTCAGCCGCTTGGACAGCTCCTTGATCTTCTGCTTGGAGCGCGTGTTTTTCAGGTCGTTGCGCAGATCCGCCGCCGTGGCGTCCAGATCAAAGCGCACCAACAGTTCCTTGACCGACTCGGCGCCCATCATGGCGTTGAAGGCGGTGCCGTATTTCTCCACGGCCTGGCGGTATTCATCCTCGGTCAGCACCTGGCGGGCCTTAAGCGGCGTGTCGCCCGGCTCGATGACCACGTAATCCTGGAAGTAAATCACCTTTTCCAGGTCGCTGGTCTTCATGCCCATCAGGTTGCCCAGCCGGCTGGGCATGCTCTTAAAGAACCAGATGTGCACGATCGGGGCGGCCAGGTTGATGTGGCCCATGCGCTTGCGGCGGACGCGCGAGTGCGTCACCTTCACGCCGCAGCGATCGCAGATGATGCCCTTGAACTTCGTGCCCTTGTATTTGCCGCAGGCGCATTCGTAGTCGCGTTCCGGCCCGAAGATGCGCTCGCAGAACAGACCGTCGCGCTCCGGACGGTACGTCCGGTAGTTGATGGTCTCCGGCTTCTTGACCTCGCCGAAGCTCCACGACCGGATGTCGTTGGGGCTGGCCAGGGTGATCTTCACCGACGAGTATTCGTTCACGCGATCGTAGAGGGTCTCGGCCATGGTTCGATTGCTCCCGATTATCCGGCGCCCCGCGGGGCGCCCTGGCGCGTCAATGTCAGGCCCGGACGACGATCTTCCTCGGACGGTTTAGAGCGGGCTGGCCGCGCCTTCCAGCGAGGACTTCTCCATCGTGATGTTCAGGCCCAGGCCCTTGATCTCGTTGCACAGCACGTCGAAGGCCACGGGCATGCCGGCCTCCAGGGTGTTGGTGCCCTTGACCATGGACTCGTAAATCTTCGTCCGGCCTTCCACATCGTCGCTCTTGACCGTCAAGAGTTCCTGCAGAATGTACGCCGCTCCGTAACCTTCCAGAGCCCACACTTCCATTTCCCCAAAGCGCTGCCCGCCGGTGCGAGCCTTGCCGCCTAGGGGCTGCTGGGTGATCAGGCTGTAAGGCCCGGTGGCGCGGGCGTGAATCTTGTCGTCCACCAGGTGGTGGAGCTTCATCAAGTACATGTAGCCCACGGTGGTCTTCTGGTCGAACGGTTCGCCCGTGCGCCCGTCGTGCAGCTGGACCTTGCCGCCGGGCGGCATCTTGACGAGGATTTCATCAGGCCGCGGGGCCTGCTTCTTCTGATCCAGGTCCTTGACGCGCTCGGTCACGTGGCGGTTGGCTTCTTCCACCACTTCATGGATTTCCTTCTCGCGGGCCCCGTCAAATACCGGGGTCACCGCCTGGAAGCCCAGCACCGCGCACGCCCAGCCCAGGTGGGTCTCAAGAATCTGCCCCACGTTCATGCGGCTGGGCACGCCCAGGGGATTTAAGAGCACGTCCACCGGCGTGCCGTCCTCGAGGAACGGCATGTCTTCTTCCGGCACGATACGGGCGATCACGCCCTTGTTGCCGTGCCGCCCGGCCATCTTGTCGCCGACGGACAACTGCCGCTTGGTGGCGATGTAGACCTTGACCATTTCCAGCACGCCGCTGGGCAACTCGTCGCCCCGCTTCATGTGGGCCAGCTTGCGTTCCTTTTCCTTCCGCAGGGCCATGATGCGCGGCCAGAACTGGCCGTGGATCTGCTCGGCCTGCTGCTTGGCGGCCTTGGAGCCCTTGATCCAGTCCAGGTTAAAGGAGTCAATCTGCTCCATCACCACTTCGGTGATGTCCGAAGCCGCCACCTTCTGCCGCGTGGAGGGGTCGATCAGCGGCGAGCCGGTGACTTCGTTGACCTGTTCGACCATCTGGCGGAACAGATCGCACGCCCGCGTGTCCATCGCCACTTCGTATTCGCGCATCTCCCGGCGGAGCTGCCGCTTCTGCTCTTCGTTCATGTGCATGCGGCGGCTGAACCGCTTGGCGCCGATGACGATGCCTTCGGTCCCGGCCGGCACTTCCAGCGAGTCGTTCTTCACGTCCTCGCCGGCCCGCCCGAAGATCGCGTGCAGGAGCTTCTCTTCCGGGGACAGTTCGCTCTTGCTCTTGGGGCTGACCTTGCCCACCAGGATGTCGCCCGGACGGACGTACGCCCCGATGCGGATCGCCCCGTTGTCGTCCAGCATCGACAGCATTTTTTCGCTGACGTTGGGAATGTCGCGGGTGAATTCCTCACGCCCCAGCTTGGTCTCGCGGATTTCCACGTCGAATTCCTCGATGTGGATCGACGTGAAGGCGTCCTTCTTGACCAGCCGCTCGGAGAAGACGATGGCGTCTTCGAAGTTGTAACCGTCGAAGGTGTTAAAGGCCACCAGCACGTTCTTGCCCAGGGCCAATTCGCCCTGCCGGGTGGCGGCGCCGTCGGCGATGATGTCGTTCTTCTTGACCTTCTGGCCCAGGAAAACGATCGGCCGCTGGTTAAGGCACGTGCGTTCGTTGAGGCCCACGAACTTGCGCAGTTCGTATTCGTCGGCGTTGTCCACGATGATCCGCTGGGCGTCCACGTAGGTCACCGTGCCGCTGTTCTTGGCCCGCACCAGCATGCCTGAATACTTGGGAATTTCCTTTTCCAGACCCGTGGCCACGCAGGGCGGCTCGGTCTTAATCAGCGGCACCGCCTGGCGCTGCATGTTCGAACCCATCAGGGCCCGGTTGGCGTCGTCGTGCTCCAGGAAGGGAATCAGGGCCGCGGACACGCCCACGATCTGCTTGGGGCTGATGTCCACGAACTGCACTTCCTTGCTGTCAACCTGCGACAGGTCGCCGTCCACGCGGGCCAGCACAGCCCCCGTCGGCAGCTTGCCCGACGCTTCCAGGGCGTCGGTCGGCGCCAGGGTGCACTTCATTTCCTCGTCCGCCCGCAGATACGCCACCGCGTCCTGCAGCTTGCCGTGATGCACCGGGCGATAGGGCGTCTGCAAAAAGCCGTAGGCGTCGATCTTGGAATACAGCGCCAGCGAGGAAATCAGCCCGATGTTCGTGCCTTCGGGCGTCTCGATCGGGCAGATGCGCCCGTAGTGACTGATGTGCACGTCGCGCACTTCAAAGCCCGCCCGCTTGCGGTTCAAACCGCCGGGGCCCATGGCCGACAGACGCCGCTCGTTGACCAGCTGGCTTAAGGGATTGGTCTGGTCGACCACCTGCGACAGCTCGCTGCGCCCGAAAAAGTGCTCGATGGCCGAGCTGATGCTCTTGGAATTGATTAAGTCCGCGATCTTGGCCAGCTCGTCGGGCTCCTTGACGCTCATGCGTTCCTGCACCGTGCGGCGGAGCTTTAAGAAGCCCTTGCGGAGCTCCTCGACCGCCAGTTCGTCCAAGGTGCGCAAGCGGCGATTGCCCAGGTGGTCGATGTCGTCCACGCGGGCCTTGTTGCGGCTCGAACGCAGGTCCAGGATGTACTTGATCACGTGCAGGAAGTCTTCGCCCCGCAGGGTCATGACGTTTTCCGGCACGTCCAGGTCGAACTTGCGATTGATGCGGAAGCGCCCGACCTTGCCCAGGCGATAGCGGTTTTCGTCGAAGAACTTCTCGGCGAAAAGCTGGCGGGCCTTTTCCACCTGCGGGGGGTTGCCCGGACGCAGGCGGGCGTACAGGTGCAGCAGGGCGGACTCGTGCTCGGTGACGTTGAGCCCCTCGACCTGCACCGAGCGTTCCTCGGCGATGGTGTTGAGGATCAGTTCGTCGCTGACGTTGGGGATGACCACCACCGACTTGAGGTTGGAGGCCATCACCTTTTCGATCTTCTCGCCGATGGCGCAGCCCGCCGCCACCAGTTCCTCGCCCGATTCCTTGTCGATGATCGTCGCCGCCGCCACGTGTTCGGGCTTGAGCTTCTTGGTCTCGAGCGTCTGCACGTCGTAGAACAACCGCAGCAGCCCCTCGGCCGTGGACATTTTCTCGTCGATGGCCCGCAGGAACGTGGTGGCCGGAATCTTCGTCGACTGGTCGATGCGCATGTGCAGCACGTCGCGCTTGGACACTTCCAGCTCGATCCACGAGCCGCGCTCGGGAATGATGCGGGAAGAGTGCAGCGGACGGTCGCCCTCGGCCGAGGCGATGGAGAAGTCCACGCCCGGGGAGCGGTGCAGCTGGTTGACGATCACCCGCTCGGCCCCGTTGATGATGAACTCGCCGCCGCCCATCATGATCGGGATTTCGCCCAGGTAGATCTCTTCCTCGGCGATGGCCGAGGCGTCCTTACGGACCAGCCGCACGCCGATGCGGAAGGGCAACCCGTAGGTCAGCCGCAGCTCCCGGCATTCGTCGGGGGTGTAGCGCGGTTCGTCCAGTTCGTAGTACTGGTACTCGAGCTTCATGTTGCCGTCGTAGCTTTCGATCGGGAACACTTCGCGGAGCAAGGCTTCTAAGCCAATACTCGTGTCCCGACCGTCGCGACCTTTCTCGGTTTGCACAAACCGCCGATAGGACGCGGTTTGCACCTCGACAAGGTCAGGCACAGTCAAAGCATCGCCGTGCTTGGAGTAATCGCGCACGAAGTTAAAGTGCATGGATCACCTCGATCAAGCTAGCCATAGAGTTGTATTGTCTGGGGATGGGTGTGTCCCTTGCACGCCGCCGCTCGCCAAAAGTCCAGCATTATAAGAACTGATTTGTTTTCATGCAAATGGGGGTACAACTGTATTGCTTCTCCCCTGTGATTGACTTCCCAAGCCTGCCGCAAACCTGATTATAGGGCCAAACCGCTTATGGGTCTAAATGGATACCCTAGGTATCCACAACCACCCACCCCTATCCTTATTACCTGCGCGGAGGCTGACTAGTTCATTTCAGAGAGACTAACCGACACCCGATATCGCAATCGCATTCCCAGCAATTGTTTACGACAATATTTCTGCGGACGATTCCCTGCCGGCAACCGGGGGCTGCGTCCCTTGGCCGACCTTTAAAGCCACGGCTCGTCAGCCACGGTTGGCTCTGACCGAAACCCTCAAGAACCTCCCCCTCGCCCCAACCGCAAAATCAAAGGAATTTATTATCCACACTGCCGTGCTATCCTTTCGGCCCGTCTTACTTAAATCACCCCTAATCAGGAATCCGCTGATGTCCACACCCCCCGCCCCCACTGCCTTCTACCAACACGCCCCTCACCTCCAGACTCGCTGGGCCAGCCCGGAAAACTTCACCGCCGCCAAAGGCCAGGCTGGGCAAGCGCACGACGGACGCAAGGGCAGCGCCTGCGTTTTCATTCACGCCCATCAATCCCTGGTCCTTGCCGACGTCACCTGCCCGACCGGGAGTCATGGCCTGGTCCATCGCATCTGGGCTACGCTCCAAAACCGTTCCCCCGCTGGGCTGCGCGGCCTGCGTCTGGACATCTACTGGGACGGCTGCGCCAAACCTGCCGTCAGCGTGCCGTTCGGCGACTTCTTCGGGCACACCTTAGGCCAGATGAGCAGGTTTGAGTCCGAGCTCTTTGCCGCACCCGAAGGTCGGAGCTTTAATTGCTATATCCCCATGCCGTTCCGCACCGGCATGAAGGTGGTCGTCACCAACGAATTGGACCAGGACCACGGGTGGATTTACTTCGACGTCGACTTCACCTTAGGGCATCAGCATCCAGCCGAGGTCCTCTATTTCCACTCCCACTTCCGCCGCGAAAACCCCACCCGCTTAGGCGAGGATTTTGAAATCCTCCCCCTGGTGCGGGGCAAGGGCCGCTTTCTCGGTTCGCACATGGGGGCCCGGGCGGACGTGGACAAGTACCTGGACATCTGGTGGGGCGAAGGCGAAGTGAAGGTCTTCCTGGACGGCGACAAGCCATTCCCCACGCTCTGCGGCACAGGGACGGAAGACTACATCGGCACCGGGTGGGGCCAGGAGTTTTACGCCGGGCGCTATCAGGGCTCGCACATCGCTGACAAGGCCAACATGCAATACGGGTTCTACCGCCTGCACGTGCCGGACCCGATCTACTTCCACCAGGACATCCGCGTCACCATCCAGCAGATGGGTTGGGCGATGGCCGACAAACTCCGGGCGGTCCAGGCCAAGGGCGTTGATCTCCGCCGCGGCAACGCCAAACTCACCGATGAACAGATCGACAGGGGCTCGCTCTTTGAACGGGCGGACGACTGGTGCGTGTGTGCGTACTTCTATCTGGACAAACCGGCCAACGACCTGCCCCCGCTGCTTCCCCTGGCTGCCCGCTTAGCTGACCTGATCGATCCTAAGAAACCCCAAAAGCGCCTGGACGTGTAGCGACCGGAACGCAGGAAGCATTCTTCAGGAGCGTTCCCTAAAATACCGGCATGCTCGACCTGCCCCTGCATCGTTACGCTGCCGTGCAATCCCGCTGGGCCAGTCCGGAAAACTTCAAGGCTGGCAAGGGCTACGCGGGCCAGGCTGGGCGCGGGCGCAAGGGCAAGCCCGCGGTGCCGATTAAGCCGGGGGAGACGCTGATCATCGCCGAGTCCAACGGATCGCCGGGCTGCGTCCACCGCATCTGGGCCACGATTGAAAACCGCCGGCCTGTCCGGTTACGCGGGTTGCGTGTGGACATGTACTGGGACGGCTGCGCCAAACCGGCGGTCTCCGCTCCCTTTGGCGACTTTTTCGGGCACACGTTAGGGCGGATGAGCACGTTTGCATCCGCGCTGTTTTCCTCACCTGAAGGCCGCAGCTTTAACTGCTACGTCACCATGCCCTTTCGCACGGGCATGAAGATCACCGTCACCAACGAATTGGACGTTCTCCAGCCGCGCATCTTCTTCGACGTCGACTTCACGCTCGGCGACGATCACCCGGCTGACACTCTCTACTTCCACACCTCCTGGCGGCGCGAAAATCCCACGCGCCTGCTGCGCGACTTTGAAATCCTGCCCAAGGTCCAAGGCAAGGGGCGCTTCCTGGGCTGCCACCTGGGCGTTCGGGCGGACATGAATCGCTATCTGGACACCTGGTGGGGCGAAGGCGAGGTGAAGGTCTATCTCGACGGCGACGACGCCCTGCCGACGCTTTGCGGCACGGGCACGGAGGACTACATCGGCACAGGCTGGGGGCAGGAATTTTATGCCCACGCCTATCAAGGCTGCACGCTGGCGGACCGCGGGCGCATGCAGTATGGGTTCTATCGCCTGCACGTGCCGGACCCGATCTATTTCCATCAGGACGTGCGCGTGACCATCCAGCAGATCGGCTGGGGCCCGCGGGAAAAGCTTCAACAGATAGTCGATCAGGGCACGGTGCTGTACATGGGCGAATCGCCCGTCGACCTGGCGGCGGAGGGTTCGCTGTTTGAACGGGCTGACGACTGGTGTGCCTGCGCTTATTTCTATCTGGATACGCCCACCAGCAACTTGCCCCCGTTGGCCCCAGCATCTGAGCGGACAGCCGACCTGATCCTGCCGGAAGAGGCGGGTAAACGCCTGGATCAGTGAGGAGAAAGAGTGGGTTGGGATCAGGCAATGCGGGCGGTGGACGGAACAGGTCCAGCGGCTAAGCCGCCGCTGCGGCTGTGAGGGACTGTCTTAATCTCCTCCCCGCCCTCGCATGGCGGAGGACGTCTCCCCTTCCCTCTCCTCTCAACTCTCAATTTTCTCCTTTCTCCCCTCTACCCCCTACCCTGTACCCCGTACCCTACTTCCCCGCGCGCACAAACGCACACTGGTCTGACCCCAGATTTTGTACCAGTGGTTATGCGCACTGGCTGGGTTGTGGCTCAGGACATGCCAGGCGTAGCGGAGCGGAGCCTGGCGTGGCCTGAGCCTGCGCGAACGTGGCCGGGGGCACG
>JADZCD010000004.1 GCA_020851735.1 Phycisphaeraceae bacterium | reverse complement strand
CGGCAGGTTCCTCCAAGGCATGGGCAGCCTCCGCACAGGGGGCCCCCAGTATGGCCCGCAGTGTTACCCATGTCCCTTGTACACCTGTTACCCATGTCCCTTGAATGAACAGCGCAGCGTGCCCCAGATGTTTTCCCCGCCGTTCCGCTAAGGCTTGAAAACTTAGCCCCAAGCCCGCGCCGGCTTGACGCATCAAACAAAAAACCGCGCCAACAGGTATTGGCGCGGTTGTCATTTTACGAGTGTCTAGAGGCGAAAGGAAAACCCCCTTATTTACCCCCGCTTTTTCTTCTTGCCCTTGCTCTTAGCCGCCTTTTTCCCAGCCTTTTTCGCGGGCTTTTTCTTCGCCGCCTTGCGGGCCGGCTTAGCCTTGGCCGCTGGAGCCTTCTTCACCGCGTTAAGCGACACCGGCCGCCCCGTGCGCACGCTGGCTGCCTCAGCCTCCGCCAGGCGGACTCCCGCCGCCGCGTCCTGGGCCGTCACCTGGGTCGGCCGCTCATTGCGCTGCACGCAGCCTAAGAAATACTCCAACTCCGCCTGGTAGCCCATGCCCGACCCGACGTCGATCACTTCCGCCTGGCCGTCGCGGTAGAGCGTCACCTTCCCGTCAGGCTCAAAAGCCGCCGTGGCCTGCTCAAAGTTCACGTGATAGGTCATGCTGAAGGGGTGGCCCTTGGCCAAACACCAGCAGCCCTCCGCGACCACCAGCGGCACGTCGCGATAGGAATACTGCGTCAGCACGTGGTCGATTTCACCCGTCGGGCCCACATACCCCTGGCTGGAAACCGACAGCGGCATGCCGAACAGGTAATACACAAAATCCGTGTCGTGAATATGCAGGTCCAAAAGCGCCCCGCCGGACATCTTGCCGTTCATAAACCACCCCGGCGGCAGCGTGCCCCGGCGGCGGAAGATGGCCGAGCGCACCCGGCCGTAACGCTTCTCCACCACCGCTTTCTTCAGCCACACATACGCCGGCCAGAAGCGGATGCACATCGCCGGCATGAAAAATCCCTTGGCCTTGCCCGCCGCCGCGGCGATCTTCTGCGCCTCGGCCAGCGTGCGGGCCAGCGGCTTTTCGCATACCACGTGCTTGCCCGTCGCCAGGGCTGCCAGCACCACTTCCGTATGCGCCGGCGTGGGCAGGCAGATGTCCACCACGTCCACCTCCGGCAAGGCCAGCAACTGGTGATAGTCGGTAAAGCCCTTGATCCGATCCATCGGCAGCCGGCTCTTATCGCTGGTGTCGATGTTGCTCCAGATGCCCGAGAGGTCCCCCGCCGCCCGCCGCGGGTCCGCATCCGCCACTGCCACCAGTTCCGCGCCGGGAATATGCTCGTAAGCCTCGATGTGGGTCCGCCCCATCATGCCCAGGCCGATGACACCGATTTTCGCCATGTTCAATTCTCCTTTTTCGATTCAAGACCCGGCCTTTTACGTCCAGTCAGGTCAGCGTGTCAAACGCGCTTAGGATCAGCCGCTCGTGCCCGCAATAAATGCACTTCTTATGCCTGGGGTTCATCACCCGGTTGCACTGGGCGCAGCGGGCGATCTGTGGCGTGATCTGCCCGTCCACTTTCCCGTCCAGCAGGTCGATCTGTTTGACCCGCTCCAAAAGCTCTTCCTCGGTTAACCCCGTCTTTTCCCGCAAGAGCGACCACATCGCCATGCAGATCAAACTCAGCTTCGACAGCCGATGATCCACCTCCAGCGCCCGCCGCTTGGCTTGATCGACTTGCTCGGAAGAAACGCCGCCGCTCGATCCGCCGCTGGGAATGCCCCCATAGTTCCCCGCCATCGCCTGTCCCAGCAACCCATCTAATAGTGGATTCATGGCTGAACCTCCGCCCCTGATTTTCGCAGGTTCCCCCCCGCCGTGCCACAAGACCGAGTCGCTCCGCCCTGACTCCCTTTCCCTTCACCCAACCCCCAACCGCTAATCCCCAATCCCCTCCTCCTCACCCCCCATGCGTCAACACCGGCGTGCGCGCCGCCGCCACCTCGTCCAGCCGCTGCACCGGCGCCAGGTGCGGCGCCGCCTTGACCAGCTCGGGATTGCTCTGGGCCTCATCGGCAATATTGAGCATCACTTCCACAAAGCGATCAAGCGTCTGGAGGCTTTCAGTTTCCGTCGGCTCGATCATCAGACAATTGTGCACCGGCCAGTGCATCGTCGGCGGATGAATGCCGTGGTCGATCAGCCGTTTGGCCACGTCGATCAGCGTCACTCCGGTGGCTAAAAGCGTCTTGGGCACGGTGACGAATTCATGCGCACAGAATTTCTTGGCCCCCGGATCAAAATACGGCATCTCAAACCGTTCCCGCAGCCGGGCCGCCAGGTAATTGGCGCTGAGCACCGCCGACTCCGCCACGTCGCGCAGCCCCACCGGCCCGCACGCGGCGATATACGCCCAGCAACGCACCAGCACGCTGAACTGCCCAAAGAAACTGCGCACCTTGCCGATGGTCTTGGCCCGATCGTAGGAAAGATAGTAAGCAGGGCCACTCGTCCCAGGCGCCCCAGCCCCGTTCTTCTCCACCTGCGGCACAGGCAGATAAGGCGCCAAAAACTTCCGCACCGCGATCGGCCCAGCGCCCGGCCCGCCGCAGCCGTGCGGCGTGGAGAAAGTCTTGTGGGTGTTAAAGTGCATGATGTCCACGCCAAAGTCCCCCGGCCGCGACACCCCGACAATGGCGTTCATGTTCGCCCCGTCCAAATAGAGCAGCGCCCCGGCGTCGTGGAGAATCTTGGCGATCTGCGTGATCGTGTCGTCAAACAACCCCGCTGTGTTGGGGTTGGTGATCATCATCGCCGCCGTTTCACCGTCCACCATGCCGCGCAGCGCATCCAAATCCACCCGCCCATCCTTCGAGGGCACCGTCACCACGTTCGCCCCGCACATGGCACAGGAAGCCGGATTCGTCCCGTGCGCCGTGTCCGGCGCCAGCACCTTGGTTCTTCCGGGGGCGTTGCCGCCCTTGGGGTCCTTAAAGTACGCCCGAATGACTTTCAAAGCCGTGTATTCCCCATGAGCGCCGGCACAAGGCTGCAGCGAAACTTCATCCAGCCCCGCGATCTCCGCCAGCCACAGCCGCAACTCATACAGCAGCTTCAGCGCCCCCTGCACGTCCACGTCGTCCTGGCGCGGATGCAGGCCGGCAAACCCCGGCAGCGCCGCAGCCGCTTCATTCACCGGCGGGTTGAACTTCATCGTGCACGAGCCGAGGGGATAAAAATTAGCGTCCACCGAAAAATTGCGGGCGGCCAGCAGCGTGTAATGCCTGACCAGCTCCATCGGCCCGACCTGCGGCAAGTCCGCCGGCTGCGCCGCCGCGATTCCCGCGGGAATCTTCGCCGCCGGTACGTCCAACGCCGGCAAGTCCACCGCCCGCGCCCCCGGCACGGAGCGCTCAAAAATCAGCGGCGAAACTTCTTCCTGCCCAACGTGCTCAAATCGACCCGCGAATCCTCTGCTCATGGCTGCTCATTTCTTTTTCGTTGCGTCGGTTAATAGTTCAACCAGGGCGTCAATCTCCCCAGCCGTGCGTTTTTCCGTCACCGCCACCAGCAACTGCCGTTCATGGCCGATGCCCAGCTTCGCCGCGTCCAGCCCCGGCAAAATGCCTCGCGCTCGGCCTAAGTCGATAATGCTCTGGGCCGGCACCGGCGTATCGACCACAAACTCATGGAAGAACGCCCCACTGTACGCCAGCTTATATCCGGGCACGTCCGCGATTTTTTCCGCCGCGTAGTGAGCCTTGTGATAGCACTGCTCGGCCACTTCGCGCAAGCCCGCCGGGCCCATGGCGCTTAAATACACCGTCGCCCGCATCGCCAGCAGGCCCTGGTTGGTGCAGATATTGCTCGTCGCCTTGGCCCCGCGAATGTGCTGCTCGCGGGTCTGCAGCGTTAAGCAGAATCCCCGCCGGCCCGATTTGTCCACCGTTTGCCCGATCAGCCGCCCCGGCATCTTGCGCATCAGCGCCGCCTTGGCGGCAAACAATCCCAAATACGGCCCGCCGAACGAAAGAGGAATGCCCAGCGGCTGCCCGTCGCCAGCCGCGATGTCCGCCCCGCAATCGCCCGGCCGCTTGAGCAATCCGCACGCGATCGGATTAAACACCGCCACCGCCAACGCCGTATGCCCCTCCACAGGCTTCTTCGCCGCCGCGAAAATCGCCTCCCAGTCCTCGATCAGCCCCAGCACGTTAGGCGACTGCACCACCACCGCCGCCACGTCCCCCCGGAAGCTGGCCACGCGCTTTTCCACTTCCTTGGCCGCGATCCGCCCGCCCTCCGCCGGGATCACCTCAAGCTCCACCGGCAAGTCGCCCAGATACGTCCGCAACACCGCCAGGTAATCCGGGTGCAGCGAACCAGCCACCAGCACCTTGCGCTTGCCCGTGGAATTCACCGCCATCAGCACGCCTTCCACCACGGCCGTCGCGCCTTCGTAGAGTGACGCGTTGGAAACCTCCAACCCCGTCAAGCGGGTGACCTGGGTCTGAAACTCAAAAAACGCCTGCAGCGCCCCTTGCGATGCCTCGGCCTGATAGGGCGTGTACGCCGTGACAAACGCGCTCTGATGAGCCAGATAGTTGACCGCTTGCGGGATAAAGTGGTCGTAAGCTCCGCCGCCTAAAAAGCAAAGGTTCCCACCGCCCGCTCCCGTGCCCTCTGCCGCCGGATTGTTCCCGCCCGCCCGCTCATTAAGAGCGTGCCGCAATTCCAGCTCGCTTAAGCCTTTGGGTAACCCCTCGAGCTTCAAATCGCTGCCAAGGCGATACTCCGGCGGCAGGCTGGCATACAGATCCTTCACCCCGCCGACCCCAATGGCCGCGAGCATCTCTTGGCGCTGTTCCGTGGTCAGTTGCACATAGTTCATAAAGACCTTCCGAAGGGGGCCAATCCAATTCCAGCCCACCGGGGGCGAACCTTCCGGGGCCGGGCTTCCGTGGGCCAGCCTTCCGGGGGCCGGGGCTTCCGGGGGCCGGGGGGGGAGCCAAGTCTAGCGCTTTGGATGGTTTTGGGCAATTAGCCCACAGCCCCCGCCGCCGAAGTAATGTTCACCACGGAGATCACAGAGAACACGGAGTCGAGCCAAGAATTTTTTGGGTCTTTCTCCGTGTTCTCCGTGATCTCTGTGGTAAGAGCCATCAACGCTTAAGTTTTCTCACCCCAATTCCAGCTCAATCACCGTGTCCAGCCCGTCCGGCTCATCGAACGGCAGCGCCAGCGTCACATCCTGCCCCGTGCTCGCCCAGTCAATCGTCCCTACCTTCGACCCATCGCGCAATAGCGACGCGAACTTCAGCTTCCCCTGCAGCCCCGGCAATCGGATCCACATATAAGGCCACTCTAAGACATGCAGGAACAGCCGCCGCCCCTGCCGCGTATAAATGCACCCCGGCGGGGGCGTCAGCTCTTCTTCCTGACCCGCGCCGTAGATCGCCTGCCCCTGATCCCCCAGCCACGCGCCCATCTGCTGCAACCGCTCCACCGATTCCTTAGGAATCCTCCCCAGCGCGTCCGGCCCGACGTTCAAGAGCAAGTTCCCGCCATTGCCCACGCAGCGGGCCAGCATGCGCACCAGCGCCCGCGTGGGCTTGAAGCTTCGATCCGCCGCCGCATATCCCCAGTGCTCGTTCATCGTCACACACGCCTCCCACACCCGCCGCCGCCCCTGCAGCGTCATCGGGCCCGACGGCAGCACCTGCTCCGCCAACGATAAATCGTTGGGAAACTTCGGCGCCTCGTTGCCCCCGCTGTGCCGATCGAGCCGATCATTCACCAAAACCTTGGGCATGAGCTTACGCACCATCGCCATCAGTTCCCCCGCTCCCCAATCCTCCGACGTCTTCATCGGCGGCGTAAAGTCCAGCCACAGCACGTCCACCTGCCCGTAATGCGTCAGCAGGTGCCGCACCGAGTTATGCAGGTATTCGATGTATTGCCCGTGCTCCCGCTTTTCCGCCCGCGCCTTGGCGTCGCCCCACAGCGGGTGATTGTCGCAGATCGCGTATTGCGGATGCATCCAGTCGATCAGCGAATGATAAAACCCCAGCTTCATCCCCGCCGCGTGACACGCCTCCGCCAGCTCCGCCGTCACGTCGCGCCCAAACGGCGTGCGCGTGATCTTCCACTCCGTGTGCGGATTGTCGAACATGCAGAACCCGTCGTGGTGCTTGGTGGTGAACACCATGTACTTCATGCCCGCGTCCTGCGCGATCCGCACCCACTGCCGGGCGTCAAACTGCACAGGATTAAACCGCTTGGCGAACGCGCGATATTCCTCGTACGGCAGGCCGCTGAATTTCAGCACCCACTCGCCCACCGCCGGGATCGCGTACAGCCCCCAGTGAATAAACATGCCCAACCGATCCCGCACAAACCAATCCGCTCTCTCCATCACGTCCGCAGGCAGGTATGGCAAGCTCATCGCATCTCTCCAGCCCGGAATCAGACCGCAAAAAAAAACCAGCCACCGGATTCAGCTAAACAAAGAATCCTTCAAATCACTGTCGATTTCATTGTCTCTATATATCCCCCCGCCACCAAATGCCGATTGCCGATTGCCGATTGCCGATTGCCGATTGCCGATTGCCGATTGCCGATTGCCGATTGCCGAT
>JADZCD010000003.1 GCA_020851735.1 Phycisphaeraceae bacterium | reverse complement strand
TCTTGTATGTTTCTTTACCATGTTTACTAAGCAATCGCATCCTGGTTCAATGGTGGTCTTAGGGGCTGTCTTGGCCCCCGGCCGGGGGCCAAGACAGCGGTCGGCGGCAGATCGATCGTGTTCGGGCGTAGCCAACGCCGCCACGGAGCTGGATCGCCGCCGACTTTCCCGTCGCAGCCCGCACAGCCGCCGGAGCCGATCGCCCCTCGCGGCCTCGAGCTCGCATAGGCAAGAAAGGGCAGCCGACATGACCACCTCTCCCGCCGTGACCGTGTCTGCTTGTTTCGTGGGTATCGACGTCGCCAAACAACATCTGGACTGCGCCGTCTTGCCCCAAGCCCACACCTCCCAGTTCACCTACGACCCGCCTGGCCTGCAAGCTCTTGGGGCCCATCTGCAAGCCCTGGCTCCCAAGCTCATCGTCCTGGAAGCCACCGGCGGTCTCGAACGCCCGCTGGTCGCCGAGCTCCTGGCCGCCAACCTCCCCGTCGCCGTGGTCAATCCGCGTCAAGCCCGCGACTTCGCCAAGGCTACCGGTCAGCTGGCCAAGACCGACCGCCTCGATGCCCTCTTGTTGGCCCGCTTGGCCCAGCAAGTGCAGCCCCGCGTCAAAACCGCGGAAAACCCCCAGCGTCAGGCCCTGGCCGACCTGGTGGCCCGCCGTCGCCAACTGCTGACCATGCGCACCATGGAATCCAACCGCCGGCAACAGGCCTCCGCCAAGGTCGTCCGCTGCTCCATCGACTCGGTGCTGAAGTTGCTGGACCGCCAGATCGACCAGATCGACCGCCAGGTCTCCGACACCATCCGTCAGGACCCGCTGTGCCAACAGATCGACGCCATCCTTCGGTCGGTGCCGGGGGTCGGCCCGGCCACCAGCGCCATGCTCCTCAGCCACCTGCCGGAACTGGGCCGCCTCAACCGCCAAGAGATCGCCGCCCTCGCTGGCTTGGCGCCCTTCAACCGCGACAGCGGCCAGTGGCACGGCCAACGCTGCATCCGCGGAGGTCGGGCTTCGGTCCGCTGTGCCCTCTACATGGCCACGCTCACCGCTATGCGTTGCAACCCCCTGATCCACGCCATGGCCCACCGCCTCAAGGCCGGCGGCAAACGGTTTAAGGTCGTCATCACCGCCTGCATGCGCAAGCTCCTGACGATCCTCAACGTGATGGTCAAAACTCAGTCCCATTGGAATCCCAAACTCGTACCCTCAAACCCTTGACATTCAACACAGCCGCTCCGTGGTGAATTGTCTTTGGGTCGTCGCTTACCCGTGGCCTCCGCCCATCACACGCTGGCCAGATAATCGCGCGACGCGATCAGCCCGCGCTTCTCCCCTTCTTCGCTGCCGTTGAAGTTCTCGTCCTCCAGCTCGATGCTGACATACCCCTTGTACCCCGCGTCCTTGAGGATCGAAAACATCTTCGTCCAGCGGGCGCAGCCGTGCCCCGGCAGCGTATAGCGCCAGTGCTGGCCGCCAAAGCCGTGCCCCTTGGCGAACGTCGCCGGCTGATAATTGCCGTGCTCGTAAAGCTCGTCCTCGAGTATCTCCGTGTCCTTGCCGTGCACGTGATACACCTTAGGCGCGAATTCCGCCACGAAGCGCACCGGGTCGATGCCCATCCGAATCAGATGCGACGGATCGAAATTCACCCCCAGCACGTCGCCGCCCACCGCTTTGAGCACCGCCCGATAGTCCGCCGGCGTGCACGCCAAGTTCGCCCCATTGCCGGGCCAACCTTCCAGCACGATCTTCGCCCCCGTCCCCGCCAGCGCCGTCGTCAGCCGGCTGAAGCTGTCCACCGCCAGGTCGAAATTCTCCTGCCGCGGCTTCTTGGCGTCCTCCGGAATAATCACGCAGAAAAACGCCTTGACCCCCAGCTTCACCGCCATCTTGACCAGCTGCGCGTTGGCTTCCACCGCCGCCCGGCGCTTGCCGGCATCCGGCGAAAACAAATCCGTCCACTGGGTCAGGTCCACCGATCCGATCTTCAAGCCCGCCGCGGGAATCGTCTTTAACTCCTCTTCCCCCATCGGCCCCACGTCGATGGCTTCAAAGTCGTTCTTCCTGGCGAATTCAATCAACCCCGGCAGCGATCGCTGCCAATCGCTCCACCCGCGCCGAAACCCGATCGGAAACGAACCCGTTCGTGTGCGTGCCATGTGAAAAACTCCATGTAAAAGCCATCGTCAGCGCTCTAGAACAAGCCCCCGCGCAGGCGGCCAGTCTACGCAGCTTGCCTAGCCCTGCAAATCAGAACTCGTTTCAATCCTATGAATCCTTTTTCCTGGTTTTAGACCCAATTCAGTCCAAGCCGGTCCGATCTTCCTAAGACTGTTTTTTGACCCTTCCTTAACGCTCCGTGCGCAATCCGCAAAGCGAAAAGGCAGACAACGGCAAGGGTTTGGAAAGGAATATTCGTTGGTTGCAGGAAAATTGCCATTCTATAACAGTACGAGGTCGCTTTTGGTCAAGACCGCCAGCCAAACAGTCGATCCTTTTCAACGTAGGCTGACTCCCTGTGTCCACCACGATATGGCTGCATCCGCGCGCTTCCGGGCTAGTTGCGAGCTGAGGGGATGAACCAAGAATTGCTCGATCGCATACTCTGCTCGCCCAGGCTGCCAAGCCTGCCGACGATCGCTGTGGAAGTCATCGAACTGGTGCAGCGCGACGACGTGACGGTCCGGCAAATCGCCCAGACCATCAGCCACGATCCCGCCCTGTCCAGCAAGATACTTAAGACGGTCAATTCCAGCTTCTATGGCCAGACCACCAGCATCAGCTCCATCGACCACGCCCTGGTCATTCTGGGCTTAAACAGCGTCAAAACCCTGGCCTTGGGCTTCAGCCTCGTCAGCAACCTCCAGGCCACCGCCGAAGAGGGCTTTGACCACCTGACATTCTGGAAGCGCAGCCTATACGCCGCCGCCGCCGCCCGCGTGCTGGCCAAAAAAATCGAGCTGATCCATGAGCAGGAAGCCTTCCTGGGCGCCTTGCTCCAGGACCTGGGCATGCTCGCCCTGGATCAGACCCTCGGCCGCGAGTATCGCCGCCTGGCGCTCGAAGCCCACGGCAATCATCGCCAGCTCCTCAAGCTCGAACGCGAACAACTCCAGCTGGACCACACCGAAGTGGGCGAAGCCCTCGGCAAGGCCTGGCACATCCCCACCATCCTGCTCGCCCCCATCCGCTTTCACGAAACCCCCAGCGCCGCCCCCCCGGAATTGCAGGCCCTGGTGCGCTGCGTCACCCTCGGCAACGTCTCGGCCGAAATCCTCATCGGCGACGACACCGAACGCATGGTCCACCGCTATCTGCAGCTGTCCAACCGCTGGTTCAACCTGCCCGAGTCCTACGCCCAGCCGCTCCTGCAGGCCATCCACAACAACACCGTCGAACTTAAGCGCCTCTTCGACGTGCCCACCGGCGATTTCAGCTCGGCCTCGGCCATCATGACCCGGGCCAACGAAACCCTCACCCAGATCAGCCTCAAACAGCAGCGCCAGTCCGTGGAACTCGAAGAGCGCAATCGCAAGCTCGCCCAGATGGCCAGCACCGACGCCTTAACCGGCGTGGCCAACCGGCGCATGTTCAACGAGTTCCTTAAAGAGCAGTTTGACGACCTGGACGCCACCGGCGAACCGCTGAGCCTGGTGATCATGGACACCGACCACTTCAAGTCCTTCAACGACACCCACGGGCATCAGATCGGCGACCGCGTGCTGGCCGAGCTGGCCGCCGCCTTGCGTCAAGCCGCCCCGCCCGCCGCCCTGGTCGCCCGCTACGGCGGCGAGGAATTCGTCGTCGTGCTGCCGGGCCTGGATCGCCCCAACGCCACCCGCTGGGCGGAACAAACCCGCTGCCAGATCGCCAAACGACCCTTCCCCGGCAACCCCGGACAAACCCTGCAGGTCACCGTCAGCGCTGGCGTCGCCACCGCCGAAGCCGAGGGGTTCACCAACCCCGAACAATTCATCAAGGCCGCCGATCAGGCTGTCTACGCCGCCAAGGCCGCCGGACGCAACTGTGTGCGCATCTTCGCCCCCAAGCCCCGTCAGCCAGCCCCTTCGCCCACCGCCGCCTAGCCGGCCAGCACCGCTGCATTTAATGGTATTCGTCACGGTCGATCAGGCCGTCACGCAAACGCACCACCCGCTGGCAGCGCCGGGCCACGATTTCGTCATGCGTGACGATCACGATCGTCAGCCCCTGGGCGTGCAGCCCGTCGAACATGTCCAAAATCGTCTTGCCCGTGGCCGAATCCAGATTCCCCGTCGGTTCGTCCGCCAGAATCAGGCTCGGCGATCCCACCAGCGCCCGGGCGATGGCCGCCCGCTGCATCTGCCCGCCGGACAACTGGCTGGGCCGGTGCTCCGCCCGATCCGTCATGTCCACCCGGGCGATCGCTTCATACGCCAGCTCGCGCCGCCGCCGATGATGCAGTCCCTGATAAAACAACGGCACTTCCACGTTCTTGGCCACCGTTAATTGCGGAATCAGGTTAAACGCCTGGAACACAAAACCCACGTGCCGCCCGCGCACGGCGCTTAAATCATCATCGCTTAATTCCCGCGTATCACGCCCCGCCAGAAAATACTGCCCCCCCGTGGGTCGATCCAGGCAGCCGAAGATGTTCATCATCGTGCTCTTGCCGCTGCCCGAAGGCCCCATGATCGCCACGTACTGCCCACGCGGAATCGCCAGGTCCACCCCCCGCAGCGCCTGCACCGCCGGCGCCGCCGCGTGCGGACGATATTCCTTCTCCACCCCGCGAAACTCCGCCACCATGCCGTTGGTTTCCGCCATCTCTGGTTTCCCGCCTGGATGCCACGCCCCGTTGTGGGTGGCGCCCCCGGGCTCCTCTCCCCGTTCCGGGGGTTTCGGGGCTTCCGGGGGGTTCCCGGGGGGTTCCCGGGGGTTCCGCCTGCCCCTTAATAAGCCATCTTATACGCATTGTGAGATGACCGCAGGTCCAAAGACAAAAGCCCGGCCGCTCCGTCGGCCGGGTCCCGCTCGCGGAAGCGAGAGCTCTTTCGCTTGCGCGATGGCCCCCATCCGTATTACTTGTATCCGCCGGCACCCGCGTCAGACGTTCGATCCCCCCTTTTCCCACGCCCCGCCCTGCCTCAACCCCACTCACAGCTCTTCGCCACCCCGGGCCTTGCCTTGCGCCAGAACCGACCCTGCCATCCCCGCCAACAGCGCCGTCAGACGCCGATCCGATTCATATGCCCCCAACGCCGACGCCAGCATCCCCCGGATCCTCTGCCGCAGGGCCGCCGGCTTGCGCACCACGCACTGGTCGGCATACCCGCAGATCCACCAGGCGATCTCACCCAACCCGTCCACGTCAAATTCCATCAGGCAGCGCCCGTCGGGCAACAGGCGCTGACGCTGCGAGGCGTGCCAGCGGATTTCCGTGACATTGGACGCCACCCGGGCGGAAAACTCCAGCTCCACGTGATACATCTTGCCTTCGGGGATCATCCGCCACGCCTGCCCGATCTTCTGCGCCACCGAAAAATCCCGCGGGCGCTCAAACAGGCGGTCGGCAGGCTCCAAAGACTTGATCCGGCCTAAGTGGAATATCCGCACTTCCCCGTGCAGATCAGTCCGGCCCAGCACATACCACGCCACCGCCGAAAAGTGCAGCGCGTAAGGCTCCAGCTCGCAGGCCAGCGTCTGCTGGTCGTTGGCACTGAAATAACTCAGCCGGCAAGCTCGCCGCTCATCGATGCACCGCTGCAGCAGGTGATAGTGATCCACCGCCACCGGCGCCACCGATTGCGGGCCGACGTTCACCGAAACCTGCGCCGTCATCTGGGCGCAAGTCGAACGGATCGGCTCGGGCACGGAGGTGATCAGCTTGTTGATGGCCGAAAGCGCCGAAGCCCGCAGCGGCCCCGTCCGCGCCGTCTGCGCCAGCAGCAACAGGCTCAACGTTTCCGCCACGTTGAGGCTGATCGGCGGCAGAAAAAAACTCTGGGCGATCCGGTAGCCGCGCTGGGGATCGTGAAAACACGGAATGCCCGCCGCCTGCAGCGCTTTTAAATCCCGAAACAGCGTCCGCCGGCTCACGCCCAGCTCCGCGGTCAGCTCCTTGGCGCCACGCGCCCGGCTGCTCTGCAGCAGCGTGAAAAGGCGCAACAAGCGGTGGATGCGGACCGATTCCATCGGACCCTCCGCGGAGATGGCGTTCGCTCAACCCGGCGCGGGCAACCCGCTTTGCCGCAACATTTCCATCAATTGGCCGGTAAAGACAAAGTTATGCTCGGGAAACTGCAACCCCGCGCGATTCTGATCTATGTGACTGTATAACAGATCGATCTTGGCCAGAGGCTTAACCGCCCCCGTGCCCGGATCGATCAATTCCACCTCGCCCCCCGTGGCCGCCCCGCTTTCGTCAATGCGCTCGAGCACCGCCGTGTACCGCAACGTGAACCCCGGCCGCGCCAAAGCGGTAAAGCGGGCCAGACCGATCTTGGCCAGAATCACTTTTTCCTTAAAATCCCGCGCGTGCCCCACCAGAATGCCCGCCGTCTGGGCCATGCCTTCGATGATCAGCGTCTGCGGAAACACCGGCCACGGCCCACGCCCGTCCCGCGCGGAAAAATGATCGTGCAGGACGTCCTCGGCCAGGGAAACGTTCTTAAGAGCCACGCAACGGCGGCCGCGATCCAACTCCACGATCCGGTCAATCCAGATCCAGCGCATGGGGCTTATTGCTTCGCGAGTTTGTCGTTGACGAACTTGACGATCGCGTCCACCGTGAACAGGTTCGAGAAAGCGCTGACCGCCCGCGACTTCTCAAAGTCCCCGAATTCCAGGTGCGGCAACCGGCGGCGCAATTCCGTCATGCCGCTGTCCGTCACCTTGCCTTCCACCACGTATTGCGGATCGTTCAGCAGCGCTTCGGGAAACAGCTCGTTCTGGTCGATCTTGATCCCGAACGCCTTCTCCAGACGGAAGACGATGTCCAGGAAGTCGATCGACTCCGCCCCCAGGTCCGCCACCAGCTTGGCGGTCGGCACCACTTCCTCCTCGTCGACGCCTAACGCATCGACCAGCACCGTCTGAACCTTACTGAATACTTCTTCCTGAGTGATTGGCATAGGGGCGATCTCCGTTGCATCTTCTTTCGGGCTAGACGTCCTGTCCTGCCGGTTCATTCGCGAGGGCACAAAGGGTGAAGCGGCCTTGCACGGCCACCTGATCTTCCACCTTTCCTAGGCCGGCCAGTTCCAACTGGTCGGCCTGACGATTTCGGACCGTCACTTCAATCCATAAACTCTGGCCGGGCCTGACCATATTCCCATAGCGAACGTTCTTCGCCTCGGTCAACACCCAGCGGTGGCTTGAACCTTTTCGCCCCGAAACCGCCTGCTCGTCCTGTCCCTCAGCCAGCAGTCGGCCGGCCTGAACCAGGGCTTCGAGCATCATGACCCCGGGCAATACGGGAAAACCCGGGAAGTGGTCCGCCAGATACTCTTCAGCCGCAGTCACACTTTTGACTGCCACCAGCCGGTCCGGTTGCCGTTCCAGAACGCGATCAATCAGTTCAAAACGCACTCTCTATCCTTAAAGGTCTCCAAACGGCGGCGAGTTTAGCCGTCCCGGCGGGCGAAAGCAACACAACAGACCGTTTTTGACGCCGTATCCGCACGCCGATCACAGCGATCAAACCGTATTCTCCGTTTTTTCCAGCCCCTAGGAAACGGGTATCATCCCCCCTCGCCATGGAGGTAAGTATGACCCAGGACGTTGATCTTGCCGCCCAGATTCAAAGGGCGGTTGCCCTTTTCCAACAGCGCTTCAGCCGCCGCCCCACCCTCGCCGCCGCCGCCCCCGGCCGCGTCAATCTGATCGGCGAACACACCGACTACAACGACGGCTTTGTCCTGCCCATGGCCATCGAACGCCAGACCCTGATCGTCGCCGCCCCCGCCTCCGAGCCACGCATCCGCCTCGTCAGCACCCAACTGGACGGCCAAGCTGAGTTCCCAGCCCAGCCCGGCATACCCCCCGGCCAGCCAAGCTGGTCCAACTACGTCCGCGGCGTCGTCGACGGCTGCCTCCGCGCTGGGTTCACTCTTCCTGGTGGTTTTAACGCCGTGATCGACTCGACCGTACCCGTCGGCAGCGGCCTGTCCAGTAGCGCCGCGCTCGAGGTCGCCACCGCCACCTTGCTCGAACAGCTGGCCGGCAAAACCCTCGCCCCGGCCCAAAAAGCCCTGCTCTGCCAGAAAGCCGAGCACGTCTACGCCGGTGTCCCCTGCGGCATCATGGACCAATCCATTTCCGTCATGGGCCAGGCCGGCAGCGCCCTGCTCTTGGATTGCCGCTCCCTGCAAACCCGCCTGGTCCCCATGGCCGACCCTTCCGTCGCCGTGCTGATTATCAACAGCAACGTCAAGCACGAACTCACCGGCGGGGAATACGCCCAGCGCCGCAAACAATGCGAAGCCGCCGCCGCCGCCCTGGGCGTGCGCGCCTTGCGCGACGCCACCTTGGCCCAACTGCAACAAAACGCCGCCCAGCTCGATCCGGTCGTCTTCCGCCGCGCCCGCCACGTCATCGGCGAGATCGAACGAACCACCAAGGGCGCCCAATGTCTGGAAAATGGCGACTGGGCCGGCTTTGGCGCCTTGATGTACGCCAGCCACGCCGCCCTGCGCGATGACTACGAAGTCAGCTGCGTGGAGCTGGACATCCTCGTCGACCTGGCCGCCCGGATCGGCTCAGCCGGCGGGGTATTCGGTTCGCGCATGACCGGCGGCGGCTTCGGCGGCTGCACCGTCGGCCTGGTCCAAGCCGACCAAGCCAAGGCCATCGCCGACCACGTGCTGCAGGGCTACCAAAAACAAACCACCATCACCGCCACCGCCTTCATCACCCGCCCCGCCCAAGGCGCTCGCGCCATACCTCTGCGCTAACCCGCAGGCCATCGCCAAATATCCAAACCAGCGCGAATTCCTTAGAACCCCCTGACAAAATGAACCGCCAAGTCGCCAAGAACGCCAAGAAAACAGCCAAGGTGAATATTTTTCAGGCCACAAAACCGTTGATTCATGACTTTCCGTAACTTGGCGTCCTTGGCGTCATGGCGGTTAATCGTTTTTTTGTGAACGGCTCTTAAGCTGTTCCATCGAATAGAGTTGCGGTAATCGAAAAACCGCCGGCCACGCCTCGCGGTCACTTGCTCCGCCTCCTGCGGCTATGATTGCTTTCGAAAGCAGCGCCGATCACCATGACCCAAACCGCTACCGAGCTTCGTTTCGCTTCCGCCGTCAGCGCGCTCGAGAACACCACTGACGCCCTGCGCGAGATCACCCAATCCCTCGTGGGGCAGTTAACCGCCCCCGTCGACCTGGCTATCGCCTTTGTCTCCTCGCACCATCGCGCCCAGTTCGACCTGATCCACCAGACCCTCAGCGCCACGATCAATCCCCGCGTCGAACTGGCCGTCACCGCCGAGGGCGTCATCGGCATCGGCAAGGAACTCGAACGCTGCCCTGGCATCTCCGTGCTGGCCGCTTCCCTGCCCGACGCTCACTTAGAGCCTTTCCGCTACGCCCAGATCGACTGGCTCTCCGTCCTCGATCAGCCCGACTCCCTGCGCCAGCAGATCGGCGTCGGCAACGGACCCATCAGCGCCCTGTTGCTCCTGGCCGACCCCTTCAGCACGCCCATCGCCCGCTTGCTTAGCCTCTTTAACCAGGCGTTCCCCAACGTGCCCGTCATCGGCGGCATGGCCAGCGGCGGGCAACAGCCCAACGAAAATCGCCTGATGCTCAGCGGCCAGGTCACCAGCGAAGGCGCCATCGGCCTGGCGATCTCCGGCCCCGTGGCGGTGCACACCACCGTCAGCCAGGGTTGCCGCGCCATCGGCCGCCCCCTGGTCATCACCAAGTCCCAGCGCCACGTCGTCCAGCAGCTCGCCGGCCGCAACGCCCTGGAGGTGGTCCAGGAAATCGCCTCCGAAACCACTGAAGAAGATCAGAAGCTGATCCAATCCGAGGGCCTGTTAATCGGCCGCGTCATCGACGAATACAAGCCGCGCTTCGGACGCGGCGATTTCCTCATCCGCGCCATCGTCGGCGTCGATCGCGAGCGCGGCTACATCGCCATCGGCGATTCCCAGGTCCGCGTCGGCCAGACCGTCCAACTGCACGTCCGCGACCGCCGCACCGCCGCGGAAGACTTCCAACTGCTGCTGGATCTGCAGAAACTTCACGGCCCGGCCGCCGGCGCCCTATTGTTTTCCTGCAACGGCCGCGGCACCCGCCTGTTTGAAGAGCCCGACACCGACGCTTCCCTCGTCCGCAAGGCCCTGGGCGACATTCCCCTGGCCGGCTGTTTCGCCGCCGGCGAAATCGGCTCCGTCGGCGGCAAATCCTTTCTGCACGCCCACACCGCCAGCCTGATGGTGTTCCGTCCGCAAGGCCCGCAAGCCTCCTCGGACCTTCCCTCAGCCTGAGACACCTAAATCACCGGCTCGTAAATCCACAGGAACATAATTGTTCCCCGCCCGCCGCGCCCGATGGGCTCTATAGTCTTTTCACGCCACCTATGTTTTGCCCCGCGCTGGCGCCTACAATCCAGCGGCACACCGCTTATTTACCATGTGACCCAGCGAACACTTTTCGCCCCCCACGACCTTACCCGGAGCCGACGATGACCATCAAACCTGTGTTAGCCGAAGCGATTAACCAGCAGATTCAGCATGAATTCCAGGCCGCCTACGCCTATCTGGCCATGTCCGCGTGGTTTGAATCCCACAATCTGGCGGGGTTTGCCGGCTGGATGCGCCACCAGGCCAAAGAGGAAGTCGAACACGCCATGAAACTGTTCGATTATCTAAACGACCGCGGCGGTTCCGTGCAGCTGCGCCCTGTCGCCCCGCCCACGGACGGCCTGGATTCCCCCCTGGGCATCTTCCGCAAGAGCCTGGCCCTGGAACAGGGCAACACCGCCGCCATTCACAAGCTCTACGCCCTGGCCGCTTCGGAAAACGATTACGCCACCCAAACCCACCTGCACTGGTTCATTGACGAACAGGTCGAGGAAGAAAAATCCATGCAGGAACTCGTCGACCTCCTCGCCTTGGCCGGCGAAAACAAGGGCATGCTGCTGATGCTCGATCACCGCATGGCTAAACGCGACCAGGAGAAAGATTAACCGCCAACCTGCCCCGCCCAGCCATGATCCGGGCGATCACCAGCGCGCACCCCGCGCCCAGATACGCCCCGGCCACCACGTCGCCCACAAAATGATTGTTGCTCAGCACCCGGCCTAAGCTGATGACCGTGGCGCCGGCCACCCACACCCAGCGCCAACGCGGGTACAGGCACCACAAGCCCGCGCCAAGCGCGAACATCACCGTGGCGTGCCCGGATGGAATCGACGTCTTCTCGTAATGCTCCGGCGTCCAGGACAGCCAGGAAAAACCATAATCCCCGCGCTCTAGGAGAAATCGCGGACGATATCGGCCCATCAGCACCTTCGGCACGTGCACGAATATCCCCGCCGCCGCCACCGCCAGAAACAGGTACAGACAGCGCTCCGCCCCCGTCTTCCAGCCCTTTTTCCGGGCGATCAGAAAACCCAGCGCCAACGGCACCAGATACACCGGCGCCTCTCCCAGCAGACTGGCCTGCCGCGCCAGCGCTCGTACCCGCCCCGGCAACGTGTCCACCCACCGCGCCACCGGCTGATCCACCCACGCATAGCACACCGCCATCACCACCACCGCTCCCACCCCCGCCCAGGCGAGCCGGGACCAGAAGCGATCCTTCTCTACTTCCACTTCCGACATGCTTAAGGCGGGTTGGCTCATGGCGGCATTAGGCGCAAGCAGTGTTAGACCTACCGGAGATGCGCGGGACGTTGCGCCGATTCATTGACGGAAAACTGAAAAACGTCCGGCCGGCTGTAGTGCCCAGCCACGTCGAAATCAAAACGCGCCTGAATCACTTCGGCCGGATCAACCTCGGCGGTCAAAATTCCTTCCGACCCGAACAACGGCCCGGCCAGATATTCCCCCAGCGGCGAGATGATCGCGCTGCCCCCGGAACTGATCTCTTCCGGAAGATTCGCCAGCACGTCCGTATCCCGCAGATCCGCCGGATACATCGCCCGGGTGACGTACTGATTGCAGCCTAAAACATAGCACCGCCCCTCGTAGGCAATGTGCTGCAGCGTCGCCTGCCAGGGCTGGCGGAAATCCGCCGTCGGGGCCAGATACACCCCCACGCCCTTGGCGTACATCGCCATGCGGGCCAAGGGCATCAGATTCTCCCAGCAAAGCAGCCCGCCCATCCGCCCAAAGGGCGTTTCGATCACCGGCAAGGTGCTGCCGTCCCCCTCGCCCCAGATCAGCCGCTCCGCCGCCGTGGGCTTCAGCTTCCGGTGCTTGCCCAGCAACGTGCCGTCGGGCCCGAAATACAGCAGCGTGCAGTACAACGTCGTGCCGCTGAACTGCTGATCACGCTCGGTCACGCCGATCGCCAGGTAAACCCCCGCCTCCCGCGCCGCCTTGCCCAAAGCTTCGGTGATCGGGCCCGGCACCACCACCGCCTGCTCCAGAAATCGCTGCCAGAGCTGCCGCCCATGAGGTTGACGGGTGCCCACCACCGTCCCAAATCCCAGCCCGCGCGGGTAACAGGGAATAAAAGTCTCCGGAAACACCACCAGCTTGGCGCCCGTCTGCGCCGCCTGCTTAAGCCACTCCACCGCCTTGGCCAGTCCGCCGGCCGCATCGAACATCACGCTTCCTACCTGTACGACGGCAACTTTGGTTTTCATGGTTTATTGGGGGGCTGGGGATTAGGGATAAGGGATTAAGGGTTGGGGATTGGGGATTAGGGGTTGGGGGCCGGTTCAACCAGCGAGCACTCCCGGCCCACCATGACGCACGCCGGTTCATAGCCCAGCTTGGCGTACGTCAATTGGGCACCGGCGTTCCACAGCTGCGTGCCCACCGTGGCGTGCCGCGCGCCTAAGCGATAGCCCGCTTCCAGCACCCGGCCGATCAGCGCCCCCCCGATGCCCTTGCGCCGGAATCTCTCGTCCACGCCCAACCCCCAGATGTTAACGCAAGACGATCCCAGGCGAGCCTGCGTGTGCGGAATCAGCACGTACCCGATCGAGCCCGCGTATTGCCCCTGGATCGTGGCGTTAATCGACCGCGGCTCAAAACCGACCCACGATTCCCGCATCGGCTCGTGCGCCATCGGGGTCATCTCTTCACGGTATTCCACCGCCACGTCCGGGGCTGTGGCCGGAACCTGGGGCGGGGAATCAATCTGCGCGGTCAGCAGAATGGATTGCTGATTGGTCTTGTACCCGCCGATCTCCAGCACCGCCTGCACGTGCGGCAGCGTCACCGGCAGCATCGGCTCGCCCCCGCACCACAACCCGCGATAGAACGGATACCCCCGGCTGGCGTCGATGGCCAGCGCCTTCTCCCGCCCGCTTTGCTTCAGCCACGCCGTCGCCTGCCGCACCAGCTCCTGTCCCACGTCCAGACGTCGCCGCGAAAACAGCAGCATGCGGATGCGGGCGTCCTTCTGCTGGACGTTCTGCCAGCTTTCCGAACCAGCCGCCACGCACGCGTGAATCCAACCCAACACCACCCCGCCTTCCTCCGCCACGAACAAACCCTTGGGATCAAAATAGCTCTTCGGCTCCACCAGCTGCAGAAATAATTCCGCCGTCAGCGGCGCAATGTACCGTTCCTCCGCCGTCTCGCGGTTGTAGACCTCCACCATGCCTTCCAGCCAGCGCCGTTCATAAGTGTGAATAGTCAGGCTCAACGTCACGCTCTCCTTATGTGCCCGGATTCTTCGCCCGCAGGGTCCGCCCGTTCACCATGCCATAGGCAAACAATCCGCATTTGCCGTACGTCGCCTGGGCCGGGGCGTTCCAGACCTGCGTGCAGACGTTCCCCCACCGGGCCCCCTGGGCATACGCCTGGTGCATCGCCCGGCTCACCAGGGCGGCCGCCAAACCCTGCCGGCGATACTTGTCCTGGGTCCATAGATTGTAAATATTCATGCTCACCGCCCCCATGCCCTCGCTGGTCTGCGGGATCAACACCCAGCCGATCTGCGCCGCCACTTCCATGCCCAGCATGGCCCGAATCAACTGCGGCTCAAAGCCGATCCACGACTCGCGCATCAGCTCATGCGCCATCGGCGCCGCCAGGCTCACATACTCCACCGCGCCCGCGTGCGCCTCAAAAACCCGCGGCGGACTGTCCATGCGGGCCACCAGGATCAGATCCTCATGGCTGGTTTCAAAATTCAGGTCCGCCAGGCACGCCTGCACGTGCGGCAGCCAAAGAGGCATCTGCGGCTCACCACCCAGCCACAACCCCCGATAAAACGGATAGCCGTGGTACGGATGCAGCGCTGTGACCTGCTCCTCGCTGCGCGTCTTCAGCCAGCGCGTCAGTTCCTCCCCCAGCGCCATCCCCATCGCCATGTCCCGGCGGGGAAAAATCACCATCTCCACCCGCGGCAACGGCGTGCCGGGCCCTTCCCTGACCTCCGTGTTGCCCGCAACGCACCCGTGCGCCCACCCCAACACCTCGTCCGGCTGGTCCGCCGCCGTCGCCACCAGGAAACCGTCAGGCTCAAAGTAGCTTTTCTGCTCCACCAGCTCGATAAACCGCTGCTCGTGCAGGGGAACGATAAAGTCCAGGCCCTCGACTTCCCGATTGAAGGCCCGGCAAATCCCCGGGACAAACTCCCGCCGATAGGTCTGGATCCTCCAATTCATCCGCGGATTCCTTCCTGTCAGCAGCCTCTGGGCGCCCCAAACTCATCCCCCAAGGACAGCCGTTTCCCAAAAACGGTTCCCCACTATATCAGGACGAAGCCGATCCACAGGGAGACTAACCAGCCAAAATCAGCCTAAGACGAAATGAAAAAAAGCTTCCGACCCCAAGGGGGCTCCCCAAACGACGATAGATCGCCTAAACTATGCTCTAAACAGTCCATGCATCCTGGCTGACCTGCTTTGCCGGAGCCTGACCTGTGGCCCCTTTGATCCATCCTCACCGCCGTCGCTATGACATCACCGGGTGTGAGTTAAGATGGCGGATGATTGAAGAAACCAACGCCTTCCTGACTTGGGCCCTAAGTCAAGAAAGGCATCTGCCCCGCATCCCCACCCGACCCGTGGCCCAGGGCGGATTTGCGAACCTGCTTGCCCACCCCGGAGCCCGGCGCCTGGCCGCCCGCTGGTGGGCCAATGCTCTTAAGGCCGTCGGTTTTGACGCGTAAAATGCCCCGCTCCTCCAACCCGCTTGTGTACGGAACTTCCCCCATGCTTCAGAAAGCCAGTATTCGCCAGGGTTACCTTGTACGCCTGCTGATCCTGACTTTGGCCTCGCTGGGCGCCAGCGGGTGGTTTCTGTACGACGGCTACGTCAAATACCCCCACAACGCCGCCATCTTCCACGCTTACAAGGAGCTGGAAACCAAGAATCCGAACAATCCGGAAAAGGTGGACGCGGAATGGAAAACCGTCGCCGCCGCCAACGGCTGGCCCGTGGAATTCAAAGGCCGCGCCCCCGGCAGCGAACATTCGGAATTGGACATTCAAACCCAAAAGGGGCTGGGCTATGTGCTCATCCCCGTGGGTCTGCTCATGGCCTATTTCCTGCTCACCCACCTCAATCGCTGGGTCGCCGTCGACGGCCAGGCCCTGCTCACCAACCGCGGTGATCGCGCGGAATTCTCCGCCATCGTCAAACTCGACAAACGCCGGTGGAAGTCCAAAGGCATCGCCGTGGCGCATTACCGCCATCCGGATGGCTCGACCCGACGCATCGTCTTGGACGACTGGAAGTACGATCGCCCCCAGACCATCGCCATCGAGGAACTCGTCGAATCCCGCATTTCCGCCGACTTGATCGTCGAGGAACAGGCCCCCTCCACTCCTCCCACGCCCCCTGCTTCCACCTGACCCGCCCCAAATCCCACCAAGCCCTCCGAATCCCCTCGCGACCCACCCCGTCCGACGAATTCCACTCCGATCCCGCGCCCCGCGTAAACACCGCGCGCCGCCAGCGCAAAGCCCAGCCGCCCCGCCGGCCGGGAACGCCTTTGGTTTTCCGCAATCCTCAGCCTACAATCAACCGGTGGCACGCCAGCCGGAATCTTTTTTCGTAACCGGACCCACGACCTTTCCCAAGCCCTTAGCCATGTTCGCGCAAACCCATTGGTGGCATTCCCAGAACGGCAAGATCGCCTGCGATCTTTGCCCCCGCCGTTGCGAATTGGCCGACGGCAAACGCGGGTTCTGCTTTGTCCGCCAGAACGTCGCCGGGCAAATGGTCTTAACCACCTACGGCCGCAGCAGCGGCTTCTGCATCGACCCCATCGAGAAAAAACCCCTCAACCACTTCCTGCCCGGCACGGCCGTGCTGTCCTTCGGCACCGCCGGCTGCAACCTGGGCTGCAAGTTCTGCCAGAACTGGGACATGTCCAAAGCCCGCGACGTCGACCGCGCCGGCCAGATCGCCAGCCCGGAAATGATCGTCGCCGCCGCCCAGCGCACCGGCTGCCGCAGCATCGCCTTTACCTACAACGATCCGATCACCTGGGCCGAGTACGTCATCGACACCGCCCGCCTCGCCCGCCGGGAAGGCATCAAGACCGTCGCCGTCACCGCCGGGTACATCACCGCCGAGGCCCGCCCGGCGTTCTACGAATTCATCGACGCGGCCAACGTCGACCTCAAAGCCTTCACCGAACGCTTCTACCACGACGTAACCTTCAGCCATCTCCAGCCCGTCCTGGACACGCTCCTTTGGCTGAAGCACGAATCCAACGTCTGGTTTGAGATCACCACCCTCCTGATCCCCGGCGAAAACGACAGCGAAGACGAAGTCGCCAAAATGTGCGCCTGGATCGCCGACCACCTCGGCCCCGACGTCCCCCTGCACTTCACAGCTTTCCACCCCGATTTCAAAATGCTCGATCATCCGCCCACCCCCTCCGCCACGCTCGCCCGGGCCCGCGCCCAGGCTCGGCGCGCCGGCCTGCGCTACGTCTACACCGGCAATGTCCACGACGTCCAACGCCAAAGCACCTGGTGCCCCGGTTGCGGCCAGTTGCTCATCGAGCGCGACTGGTACGAACTGGGCGCCTACCACATCCAGGCCGGCGCCTGCGCCGCCTGCGGTCGCCAGATCCCCGGCCTGTTTGAAGCCCAGCCCGGGCATTGGGGATCGCGCCGCCTGCCCGTGGCCATCCCATCCTGATTCCGCGCCAGTCGTTTTCCCGCCCCTTGCCCCGCCTTGCATCCCCCGCTCGAATCGACGATAACTCCTGCCACCCCAACCCACCCCCGCCGCCCTCCGGCGCCGGTCAGCCTCAACTTTTCGCAGCCCCCCTTGGAGAATCATCTGATGCAAACCACCCTCATCTTCCTGAAACCCGACGCCGTCCAGCGCGGGCTCATCGGCCGCATCGTCACCCGCTTTGAGGAAAAAGGCCTGCAGATCGTCGGCGCCAAGCTGATGATGGTCAGCCGGGAACTGGCCGAAAAACACTACGCCGTCCACCAGGGCAAGAAGTTTTATGACAGCCTGCTGCGCTTCGTCACCGCTTCGCCCGTCTTCGTCATGGCTATCCGCGGCAACAACGCCATCGAGATCAGCCGCAAAATGATGGGCGCGACCTTCGGCTCCAAAGCCGAGCCCGGCACCATCCGCGGCGACTTCGGCGTGTCCAACACCTTCAACCTCATCCACGGGTCGGACAGCCCCGAAACCGCCGCCTCCGAGTTGGCCCTCTGGTTCGCTCCCGGCGAGATCGTCACCTACGACCGCCCGGTGCAAACCTGGATCTACGACTGCAGCAGCGGCCAGCCTGAGTAACCCCCGCCCCCGGAAGTACCGGCATCGACGAGCCGCGCGCGTCAGCAAGCGGTGAATCACCCACCCCCCACAATCCCCGCTTCGGGTGCCACACAGCACGCTCCGGTCCTCCGCAAATGCTGTGTGCGAACCCAAGCGTCTTCTCATGGATCGCCAAGCCGGGCCCTTCAGGCCCGGATCCCCCTATATCCCCGCGATCCTTGCCGTCTGTTCGTAACTGCGTCCCCCGGCATTCCCGCCCAGAACAGTCACGCAACACGCCGCCGCCGCCGTGCCCAGCTTGCCGGCCTGCGCCAACGGCAACCCTTTAATTAACCCCGTCAGCAATCCAGCGTAAAAACTATCGCCCGCGCCCGTCGTGTCCACCACCGGCCCGGGCGGCGTGCAGCTCTCCACGTGCACATACTCTCCCGCCTTGGGACTCAGCAGCACCCCCCGCGTCCCGCCGAGCTTCACGCCCAGCAAGCCCGGCGCCCCGCAACCCCGGAATAAATCAATAATCGCCTGCGGATCCTCCAGCCCCGTCTGGTGCTTGGCCTCATTCAGCGAAGGCACCCACACGTCTAAGTGCGGCAGAATCCGGTCCAAGGGTTTCATTTCACCGCCGCTGCCGGCCGAATCCATCGCCACCATGCAGCCGGTCTTGCGAACCTGAGCCAAAACCTCCGGCAGATCATGCTCCAGATTCGGCAACAGGCCGTAGTACCCCACCAGCAGACATCGACTGGACGCGAACAAATCCAGCCGATCCAGAAACGCCTTGGCGTCCAACATCCGCGGGGCCCCGATGCAGTGCAGAAACGACCGCTCCCCCGAAGTGTCAATCGCCACCACCGTCGTCGACGTGGCCGCCGTGGGGTGATTCACCAACGCCCCCACCTCCAGCTTTTCCTTCTCGTATATGCCCCGCAGTATCTGGCCCCACGGATCGTCGCCCACGTAGGAAAACAGCCCCACCTTCAACCCCATGCGTGCCATCGTGATGCCCGAGTTGGACGTAATCCCCCCCGCCGACACCGACATCGGCCCAACCTCCAGCAGCACCCCTTTGCCGATCGGCTGATCCAACGGCACGGGCCGACAGAGCAAATCCAACACGCACGTACCCGCCACCAGACAGTCAAATTGATAATTCCTGGCCATAATCGACCAGTATATAACCTCGTCCGATTTTCAGCCCAGCCTCCGTCCGCGACCATTCCCCTTCCGCATTCAAGCATCGCCCGACGCTCGGACCGTGTACACCCACCAGCGGGCCTTCGCTGCCCGCTTCGACGACCCGCGCGGCGTCTGCCTCAGGCAGTAAATCGTCATCCGCAAAGTCCCGGACGATACCTCCGACGTACCCCCACCTTCCGTCGCCGGCTCCGAGCTCTCCCCAACCTCCGTCCGCACCACGCCCACTGTAAACCAGTGCCGGCGGAGATAAAGCTCCCCCGACCCCCCTTCCGGAGTGCTGCTCTTCCACTCCTCCAAAACCTCCACCACCCGATATTCCCGCCCCCGCCAGACAAACCGGCCCGGCAGCCCCGGCTCCCCCCGCGCCATCGCCTGGGCGTCAAACGACCCCGCCACCGGAGCCAACGGCTCGGAAACCAATAGCTCCTTGTCTCCGGGCTCAGCCATCCGCATCCCCATCGCCTTGGGTATTGCCTAAGTAAACCATACAATGTTCCCAACGTTCTCCTCCCCCGGCAAAAACCCGTCGGAAGAGATGCCCCTTTTCGCCTCCACCGGACCAAGGATTAGCCGATGGATGACATTCGGCTACTGCACATCGACAAAAGCAAAACTTCGCAGAAGCTTCTGGAAAAAGCCCTCTCCCCCATCGCGGACTATTGCGCCGTCAGCTCCCTGGAAGAAGCCCGCGCCGCCATCGCCGCCCAGATCTTCACCTTCTTCCTGATCGACTACGAATTGCCCGACGGCGACGGCCTGACCCTCGCCCGCGAACTGCGCGCCACCACTCGCTACCAGCACACCCCCATTATTCTCTATTGCGCTTCGCTGGATAACGAGCTCGAATACCAGGCCATGCGCGCCGGCGTCAACCTCAGCCTGCGCAAGCTGGTCAATCCCCTGGACCTGCGCGACCACATCGTCCGCCTCGTCGAAGTGCCCTCCATCAAGGAAGTTCGGCGGGAACTGCTCCAGTTGACCTGCTTCTCCTGGGTGGCTGACGGCCAATACCACGAATATTCCCCCGACCTTAATAAACACCTCCAGGGCGATTCCCTCGACGAAGTCCGCGATCGCATGCGCTCCGCCCTGGAAATTGAAATCCGCGCCAAGAAAGATCCCAGCCAATACCCCGCCAACGTCACCGTCTTTAAATACGTCATCAGCCTCGCGGCGATAGCCCCGCCCGCTAAGTGACCTTGCCCCTTTGAACTTTCCGTCATGCCGCATCATCCCCCCAAGCCCCGCTCCGCCCAAGCCCACGCCCACCCTAAGCCCACCGACTGGAATCGCGTGGCTGACTGGTATGACCAGCTCGTAGGCCCCGAAGGCAGCGAATATCAGCAGCACGTGGTTTTCCCAGGCCTGCTCAAGATGCTGCAGCTCGCCCCCGGCCGGCGCGTGTTGGACATCGCCTGCGGCCAGGGCGCGCTAAGTCGGCTCATGCATCAGCGCGGCGCCGTCGTCGTCGGCGTCGACGCTTCGCCGCGCCTGCTCGAGCTGGCCCGCCAGCAGAGCGACCCCGCCATCGAATTCCACCAGGCCGACGCCCGCGATCTGGTTTCCTGCAAAGCCCTGAAGGCCAGCTCATTTGACGCTGCCGTGTGCGTGCTGGCGATTCAGAACATCGACCCGATAAACTCCGTGTTCGAAAACGCCGCCTGGGCCTTGCGCGCCGGCGGCAATTTGGCCCTGGTCATGATGCACCCGGCCTTCCGCGGCCCCAAAGCCGCCGCCTGGGGCTGGGACGCCCAGCAGAGCGTCCAGTACCGCCGCGTGGATCGCTACCTGCTGCCGCACAAGCAGCCGATCGTCAGCCACCCGGGGCGCAAGGATGGCTCCTACACCTGGACCTTCCACCGCCCCCTGGAAAAATACGTCAAAGCCCTGGTAAAAGCCGGCTTTCTCGTCGACGGTCTGGAAGAATGGCCCAGCCACAAAACCAGCCACTCCGGCCCGCGTGCCAAGGCTGAGAACACCGCCCGCAAGGAAATCCCCATGTTCCTCGCCCTGCGCGCGGTCAAAACCCAGACCCCCGCCTCATAAAACTCCGCAACCCTCCCAACAACACCCCGGTCCTCCCTCCCGCCCCCCAAAGCCCAGGGAAAAAATCCCTGGGCAATCTTTCTCCTTCGCGAGCCGCGTCGTCCCTTCCGGGGCGACGCGGACACCCCCGCATTTACGGCCGAGAGTTTCCTCTCCCCGCCCCAACGGGGCGAAGGACTGTAGCCACGGGTAAAGCGTCCGCCCGCCCCAAGCGGGCGCAGCGCAACCCGTGGTCCCCGTCCCCCTCCCTATCTCCCGCCCCAGCGGGGCGGAGGACGCCTTCCCTTTCCTCAAGGGCCCCCAAGCCGGGCCCTTCAGGCCCGGATTCACATCCCAACTAATCTTCCGCGCGCACAAAACCGAACACTTTGCTCGCCGTCGATTGGCAAAAAATTCACAACGTAATCCAAGCCCCACAAACATCTTACGCCTCCGCTAGGTGCGCCTTGTGCGCACAAAAGCGCTACGACGCCCCTATATAGAGGGACGATTTATTCGGCCCGCCGTTTCGGCTCCCCGGAATGGGTGCCACACAGCATCGCAAAGCGTGCTGTGTGCCTTCCCCCCCGGACCCCGAAACCCGGCCCCCGATTTATTCTTCCCTCTGACATTGGTGCTCGTGTGTCTACACCCGGAAGCCAACTACGCTGAACGAGCGTCTGTCTCTTCCGGGGGTGGCCCTTGCCCCGTCAGCTCGTAACGCGGGAGCGGACAGCTGACGGTCGGGCCGAGGACGCCGTGGCGCACCGTACGTGCAACCTTGTTTCCTTTGTCTCATGCACGTACTAGGCAAGACCCGATGACCGCTCCCATCCGCGGCCTGCTGACCCTGCGCCCAATTCCGGCACAAGCACCAAAGACAGTTCAAGCGTTCGCGGAACGCCCGTTATTGAGAGGAAACTCCCGATAATCGGGCTTCTTCCGCGCGCTCTGTCTTGACCAAGCCCAGGCATTGCCATGCCTGGGTGTCTTGCATGCCTAGCTGCCTTGCTCATCTTTTTGTCTTGGCAGTTTTCACTTCCAAGAGTCAAATCGCGGTGAATCCGCCGTCGATGGGCATGGTGATGCCGCTGATCATGTTCGCTTTATCGGAAAGCAGGAACGCCACCGCGTAGGCCACGTCCGGCGGATCAGCAAAGCGCCCCAACGGAATCTTGGCCAGCATCGGCTCGGACTTGCGGGGATCGCCCCAGGCCATCTTGCCCATGGGCGTGAGCGTGACGGTGGGATTGACGCAATTGACGCGAATATTGTGTGGCCCAAGCTCCAGGGCCATCACGCGCGTGAGCTGATCGAGCGCGCCCTTGGAGGCGCAATAGGCGGCGTGGTCAGCAATGCCCACCAGCGACGCCTGGCTGGAGAGATTGACCATCGCCCCGCCCGACTTGCGGGCGATCATGCCGCGGGCGATGACCTGGGAAATAATCATGGCTGCCCGCACGTTGACAGCCACGGTTTTGTCGAAGGCTTCCACGCTCTGATCCAGGAACGGCTGGGGAATGGAAATGCCGGCATTGTTAACCAGTAAGTCGATGGGCCCGGCAGCCTCGGCAGCGCGGCGGGCCGCGTTGGCGTCGGCCAAATCAGCTTGAATGGTCTGGCAGCCGACCTCGCGCGCCAACGTGGCCAGGTCTTCTTCCGTCCGACTCACCGCCACGACGTGCGCGCCGCACTGGGCCAATAGACCGACGATTTCCCGCCCGATGCCTTTACCGGCGCCGGTGACCAAGGCACGCTTGCCGTCGAGGCGAATATCCATGGTAGATCTCCTTGGTTGATTCAAGACACGGCGATCTTCGATCGCCCGCTAAACGGGGAGAAATCCGCCCAGGGATTTCTTCCCTGGGCTTTAGCACTCAACGAGAGCCTGACTCCTAAATCCCAACTCCGAACTCCTTGCCTATTACATTTCGATCTGCGCCTTCACCGACGTCGGCGGCATGTGGGCGGCGAAATCAAAGGCCTTTTTGGAATCCGCAAAGCTGAACTTGTCGGTGATCAGCGGCTTGACGTCGATTTTGCCGCTGCCCATAAGGGCCAAGGCGCGCGGGTAAACGTGGGCGTAACGGAAAATCGTAGCCACGGTGGCTTCCTTGACCTGGGCGGCCACGACGTCGAAAAGCACCGGCTCGACGGGCATGCCCACCCACACCACGCGCCCGCCCGGACGCAGAGGATCAAACACCGTCGGGGCGACCTTGGGACTGCCGGAGCATTCAAAAACCAGGTCCGCGCCCCAGCCGTTGGTCAGCTGCTTGACCACGTCGGTCAATTTTTCCTTGGCTACGTTCACGGGCGTGATAGGCCCGAGCTTGGCAGCTAAATCGAGTTTGGGCTGGACGACGTCGGACATGATCACACGCGAGCATCCGCCGGCCAGCGCGGCAAGAGCGGTGACCATGCCGATCGGCCCAGCCCCCATGACCACAGCCAGGTCGCCGGGCTTAATCTCCGCTTTGTTGGCGGCGTGCATGCCCACGGCCAGGGGCTCGACCATGGCGCCTTCGGCAAAGCTGACGTTGTCCGGAAGTTTGAAGGTGAAATCGGCCGGGTGAACGACCGTTGGGCGCAGGACGCCGTGGATGGGCGGCGTGGCCCAGAAGCGGACGGCGGGATCGAGGTTGTACATGCCCAGGCGGGCGGCTTGGGAATTGGGGTCCGGAATGCCCGGCTCCATGCAGACGCGATCGCCAGCTTTGAGGTGTTTAACGTCGCGGCCCACTTCCACGATCGAGCCGGCGGCCTCGTGGCCGAGCACCATCGGCGCTTTAACCACGAAGGGCCCGATGCGCCCGTGCTGGTAGTAGTGCACGTCCGACCCGCAGATGCCCACGGTGTGCAGTTTGATTTTGACATCGCGCGGACCTAAAGGCTCGGGCCATTCGATTTCGCGGATGTTCAGCTTCAGGTCCGGTTCCAGCACCAGGGCTTGCATGATGGTCTCCAATCAAGAAAGGCCAGGATAGGAGCATTGTAACGACAGGAGGGCCAGACGCGGACCCGATGGAGCTGCGGGCTAAACAGCCCAGGAATTTCTTCCCGGGGCATTAAAGAAGTTGCACACAGCACCCTGCGGGATGCTGTGTGGCACCCGACGCAGGCAGCCCAGGGATTTCTTCCCTGGGCTTTAGGGAAAATGATGCTACTTGGCCATGCCCAGCCAGAATGAGGTTAACAGCACGAGAAACACCAGCGTGGTGATTAAGGCGAAGAACCAGTCGCGATTGCGAACGAATGTGCCGGCCGAAACCACCACCCGCAGGACGGGCGTCAGAATCAAGAGCAGCAGCCCGGCAATGGAAAACGACCGGCCTTGCCCGGCCCACAGGCCATTCCAGACGTCGGTCACGGTGTGGGGAAAATCCGCGCCCGGCTCAGTCAATTGCGCCAGGGCCTGGGTGGAGTTGAGGTAATCAGGGTGGTGGACCAGCGTCAGGACGGTGCCGAACACGAGCAGGGCGAAGCTGAGCGTCAGACCGATGCGCAGAAGGTAAAAGAGCATAAGCTCCATCCGGCGGACGCGTTCGTCGGCAGTCAGGGGCGCGGCGGGTGCGGGCGGTGTTGAGGTATTCATCGCAAGCCTTTCAGAAGCATCTGCACAGCCACGACCACCAGCACGACGGTGAAGAGCAGGCGCATCCAGGAGCTGCGCAGGCCGCTTAAGAAGCGTGAACCGACGGTGGCGCCGATCATGACGCCCATGGCCACCGGGGCGGCGACGAAGGGGTCGATATCGCCGCGGGCGAAATAGACGCCGGCGCTGGCGGCCGCGGTGACGCCCATCATGAAATTGCTGGTGGAAGTGGCGGCTTTCAAGGGCACGCCCATCATCAGATTCATGGTGGGCACCTTGACGATGCCGCCGCCGACGCCCAACAGGCCGCTGAGCAGGCCGGCCAGACCGCTTAAGGCAAAACCGGTGCGGCTGCGGTGCACGGGATAGTGGATGTCCGTACCGACGGAGCGGTCAAAGTAACTGCCCTGCAAGGCCAGACGCTGGGAAAGATGATCGACGGGAAGCGCGGCGTGCGCGGACGGTCCCTGGTGCCGCCACATGGCGATGGCGGTGTAGGCCATCATGGAGCCGAAGATCACATAGAGCCATTGGGTGGCGATCAGGCCGGCCAGGAACGCGCCGAGGAGGGCGCCAAGAGCGGTAGCCAGTTCCAAAAACATGCCCAGGCGCAGATTGGCCATATGCTCCTTGACGTAGGCGGCGCCGGCGCCGCTGGAGGTGGCGATGACCGAGACCAGGGAGGCGCCGATGGCAAAGCGAATGTCGACTTTCAGGAGAATGGTTAAGGCGGGGACAATGATGATGCCGCCGCCTAAGCCCAGCCAAGAGCCTAAAACGCCTGCCGCGATGGCGGTGACGAAGGCGACGAAAGTGAACTGTAAAACGTCCATGGCCCCAAGGTAGGGCAAAGAAAAGCGGGCTGCAAACCCCCCGCGCGGAAGCCGGTGGGGCCACGGATCAAACCAAGCGGCCAGCAGAGGAGCGCCAAAATCCTTAAACTGATGTTTTTGAAATCTGCCCACGGCCGACCGGCGCGGGGACCGGGATCGAGGGCGTTAAGTTGAGCAAGGCCTAAGTAAGAATCATGCAAAAACGCACCCTCACGTCCGACCTGCTTTTATTGGTGGCGGCGGTGATCTGGGGGGTGGCGTTTGTGCCGCAGCGCACGGCGATGGCTCACATCAGCCCGTTTTTCTTCACGGGCGTGCGTTTCGCGCTGGGAGCGGCGGCGCTTTGCCCGTTTCTATTCTGGCGCAACGGGTTGGACGCTTCCGCCCGGCCGGCCCGCGCGGATTTTCACTTAGGGCTCTGGGCCGGCGGCGCACTGACGGGATTGTTTTTATTTCTGGCCATCGGTCTGCAGCAGTACGCGATGATCTACACCACGGCGGGCAAGGCGGGATTCATCAGCGGGCTGTACGTGGTGCCGGTGGCGCTGCTGGGTTTATTCTGGCGGCAGTTTCCGCCGCTGGGGACGTGGCTGGGCGCCATCGTGGCCATCGCGGGGCTGTACCTGTTGGCGGTGCCGGAGGATTGGAGCGTTAATCACGGCGACCTGCTGGTGCTGGCGAGCATTTTCTTCTGGGCGGGTCAGATTCAGATGATCGGCCACATGACCGGGCACGTGCGCATTCTGCCGCTGGCGATCATTGAGTTTGCCACGTGTGCGGGATTGAGTCTGCTGGTGGCGGTCTGTTTCGAACCTGTTTCATTCGCCGCGGTGCAGGCCAGCGGGTGGGAGATTCTCTACACGGGGCTGATCTCGGCCGGCATCGCTTACACGCTGCAGATTGCCGGGCAGCGCGGTTCGCCGCCGACGCACGCGGCGATCATCATGAGTCTGGAGACGGTGTTCGCCGCGACAGCCGGGTGGCTTTTCCTGCAGGAAACGATGGGCCCGCGGGCGCTGGCGGGGTGCGGGCTGATGCTGGGGGGCATGGTGTTTTCGCAATGGGCCCAGGCGCGGGCGACGATCAGAGCGACAAGGATTCCAGGCCCGTTAAGCCCAGCGGTTCCTTGAGCCAGAACGGCTCGGCGTATGCCACGCCGATGCGCGAGCCCATGTAGCCGTTCATCTGGCGCAGCCAGGTGACGACCTTGCGATTATTCTCGGGCAAAACGAACTGCGATTCGTAGGCCAGGATGGACTGTTCCTTCAGGTCGATCTGCGCGGAGATGTCCAGGCAGAAGCTGGGTTGCGCCACATGGCGGAGGTGGGTGCAGTAGTAATAGATCAGCCACTTGGGGTAGATCGGTTCCCCCGGAAGATCGATCTTGGTCAATTTCGCGTCAAAGCGGGCGTCCTCGACGATGCGCGTGGTGGCCAGGTGATCGGGGTGGGCGTCCTCGGGAAAGGGGAGGAAGACGATCTGGGCCTGATGCTGGCGGATGATTCCCGCCACGGCGTGGCGAGCTTCGAGGGTGTGTTGGACTTGGCGATTAGGCAGGCCCAGGAGGTGGCGTTTTTTGACGCCGAGGATTTGCGCGGCTTTGGTCCATTCCTGCTGGCGGATCTGGGGCGAACCGAAGGGCGTGGGTTCGCCGTTGGTCATGTCCAGGAGCATGAGGTCGTGGCCCTGCTGGATGAGGCGGGCGATTGACCCGCCCATGCCCAGTTCTTGATCGTCCGGATGCGGACCGACGACGAGGATGTTAGCCATGGGAAGGTTCCTGACTTCCACAGTTTTCCATGTTTTCCGGCAGCGGAGCGTGCCTGATCCATTCCAGGCACAAGCCGTTGGGGGCCAGGGTGGTGCCGGCCTGGCGGCGGTCGCGGGAGGCGAGGATTTGGTCGACTATCTGCGGCGTGAATCGGCCCCAGCCGACTTCGACCAAAGTGCCGGCGATGATGCGCACCATGTTGTAGAGAAATCCTGAGCCGGACACGACGATGTGCACCTCGCGGGGTTCAAAGCGGTGGCCTTCAGGACCGGTCATGAGGGGCGCGGCGGCATCCGGAGATTCCGGGGAGGCCGTGGTTTCCGTGGCTTCCGGGGGTTCCGGGGGTTCCGGGGGGGCGGAAGGCGGCGGGGTGGGGCGGACTTGCGGGGAATAGAAATCGGTGCTGGCCAGGGTGGTCAGGGGGTGGACTTGGATATGGCAGTCAAAAATCGTGCGGACGGTGCTTTCCCGGTCGTGATCAGCCGAGGCGAAGCCTTCAAAATCGTGCGTGCCCACCAGGCGGGCGGCGGCATCGGCCATGGCGTCGACATCCAGCGGGCGCCAGCAGTGATACACCAGATGGCGCACGGCCAGGGGGCGATGGGGCGCGTTGAAAATGCGATAGCGATATTGCTTGGCGACGGCGTCGCTGATGGCGTCAAAGGTGTCGGGCACCACCACGGCGCTGAGCACCTGCACGTCCGGAGGCAGGCGGGAGTTGATGGCCAGGGCCAGGCGTGCGACGGGAATGCGCGTGGTGGCGTCAAAGTGCGCCACCTGGCCTAAGGCGTGCACGCCCGCGTCGGTGCGCGAGGAGCCGACGATCTTGACCGGCTGCTGGAGCGTCAGCTGCATGGCCTCTTCGAGCACGGCGGCGACGGTGCGCGGAGCGGGGCGCAAGGAGATGATTTCCTGGAACCACGAGGCAGCCTGGGGAGGATTGATCTGCGGCGTAAGGGGCGCCAAGGGCGGAGGGAATTGTTTCTGCCAGCCGCGGAAGGCGGAGCCGTCGTAGGCGATTAACAGCTTGTACCGGCGGCGCTGGGGAGAGGAAGATTCAGGGTTGGTCGGATTGGACACGGGGGTAGCTTAGCCTATTCCCTGATTGGGGGCTGGGGGAAAAACTTGGATGACTCAAGGCCGCGTCCAGGGATTTCTTCCCTGGGTTTTGCCCCGGAATGCCTTGAACCGGCCCCGCATTTCCATGCGGGTCTGAGACAACCCAGGCGTGGCCCCCCGGAAATGCCTGGACTTGGTCAAGACAAATAAGGCAACCCACGGATTCAATCCGTGGGCTTCCGATACAGAGCACGCGGAGGCCACCCGGAAGGAGCCGGGGGAAGGAATCCGTGGGGTTTGCGGCGGAAGTATCTGCGAAGTACCCCCCGGCGGAGCCGGGGGCTGACCCCGAACCACGGAAGCAAACGAACCGGCCCCGCATTTCCATGCGGGTCTGAGACAACCCAGGCGTGGCCCCCCGGAAATGCCTGGACTTGGTCAAGACAGATAAGGCAACCCACGGATTCAATCCGTGGGCTTCATAACGTGGCGACTTTCCCAGGCGGCGGTTTCGGGCGTGAAGTACTCCACGCGGATTTTCTTGTATTCCTTCATGCTCCAGAGAGCGGCATGGTCGGTGATGCCGGTTTCGGCCTCGATGGCGTCGAGCACCTTAAGGGCGTCCTGGCGGGTCTGCCCGTGGACCATGGTGTAGATGTTGTAGGGCCAATCGTCGTAGGTCGGGCGCAGGTAACAGTGGCTGACGGCCTGGAACTGGGCCATGCGCTGGCCGTATTGATCCGCCTGGTCGGCCGGGACTTTCCAGACGCCCATGACGTTGGCGGCAAAGCCAGCCTCGCGGTGGTGCAAGACGGCGGAGAATCGCCGCATCTGCTTGCGCTCTTCAAAGCGCCGGCAGGCGTCCAGCAGCTCCGGCACGGTGCAGCCGACCTCCCGGGCCCAGGCGTCCCAGGGTTGCGGGGTGATGTCCATGTGCTGCTGGAGCACGCGGATAAGCTGGATGTCCAGGGCGGACAGCGTGAAGGCTTTACCGATTTCGCGATCTTCCTCGGTAAACGCCTTGGCGTTGCCGGCCCGATCGGAGGCGTCATGTTCGCCGGCCAGATTCAGCTTGACGCCGATTTTGTAGAGCTTGAGCGTCGGCAAGGGGCGGGTCACTTGGGCGCCGGACAACTGGTGGAGCAGTTCCACGGTGCGGTCAAACCCCAGCCTGCTGTCCGGCGGCACGGCCAGGGTGTACCAGAGGTTGTAGGCGTGATTGCGTTTGTAGTTATGGCTGACGCCCGGATGAGCGCTGATGATCGCGGCGGCTTCGTCGAGTTTTTCCGGGTCGTATCGGCCGCTGACGAGGGAGGATTGATAGCCCAGGGCCTTGGTGTCGAAAATGGCGGAGATCTGGCGGATGATCTTGCGTTCGTCGCGCAAGGCCCGCAGGCGGCTAAGAGCCTGCTCTTCGCTGAGGCCCACGCGCTGGGCGAGGGTGGCGAACGGGCGGGATTCGTAGGGAATCTCCTGTTGCACCAAGTCCAGCAGCTTGGCGTCCACCGGGTCCAGCGGCGGGGCTTTGGTCGTCATGAAAACATTTCCTCCACCAGCCCGGATGCTCCGGGAAATATTGTCCGGAAATTTTCCCCGGCTGAGACCGGGCGGGTCGGCAACCTCTTAGGGACTTTAGTCGTCTGGAACACGCGGAGAAAAGGCCCGGCGGTCTTCAATACCGCATGCCGTCCTCGCGCAAATGGACCATCGGCGCGCCGGCGAGATATTTGCCCGCCCGCACGATGCCGACGAACAAATCGTGATCGCCGTCCACGTCGATGTGACAGGATACCTCGCACTCCAGATACGACAGCGAGCCGGCCAGGATCGGCAGATTCAACTTCGAATGGTTGACCATCTCATAGCCGAGGAAGTGGTCTTCGCCGGGCGTGGCGCCGCCGGCGAATTTTCGCATCAGCACGCGGTCGCCTTCGGGAAGCTGGCAGAGGGCAAACCGCCGCGATTCGCTGATCAGCGGCATGATCGGGCGCCCCTTGGCCACGGCCACGGAAACCATCGGCGGCTGAAAGCACACCTGCTGCACCCAGCTGACCAAAATGCCCTCCCGCCGATCTTCATGACGGGCGGTAAGGATATACAGGCCGGAGGGAATCCGGCCCAGGGCCTTGGCTAAATCGAGTTGCTGCTGGTCCATCATCGCGCCAACACACTACCTGTAATAGCATTATGTTTTAGTGCTCATCAGCATAAGCTCCCAGCCCCAACTAGCAAGGCAGACGATTTGGCTCGGACCTGTTTGTCCCTTATAAACCCCTATCATGTCCACCCCTCAAGCGATTATGTTTGACCTGGACGGCACGCTGGCTGACACGCTGGCGCCTATCGCCGAGGCGGGTAATCACGCTCTAAAAGCCCTGGGGCGACCGACGTTTGCTCCCGCGGCCTATCGCCACCTGGCGGGGCAGGGGTTGGAAGCGCTGATCGCCGAGGCGATCGGGCCGGACCACCCGGAGTTATTTGCCGAAGGCTTGAAAATTTACCGGGAATATTACGCCCGGCACGGCATGGCGGATACCCGGGCTTACCCAGGCATCCTGGATTTACTGGCGGAACTGACCCGGCGGCGTCTGCGCCTGGCGGTGCTGAGCAATAAGATCCAGTTTTTCGTCGAAGAGTGCGTGCAGGCGCTTTTTCCGAATATTTCCTTTGCCGCGGTCGTGGGGCACGGGCCGGGCACGGCGCTAAAGCCCGACCCGGGCGCGGCCCTGGCGATTGCCCGGCAATTGCATATCGAAGCGGCGGCTTGGGTGTATGTCGGCGATACGGCGGTGGACATGCAGACCGGCCGGGGGGCGGGGATGTTCACCGTCGGCGTGACGTGGGGTTTTCGCGATGAGGCAGAGCTGCGGGCGAACGGGGCCCAGGCGATTATTCATCAGCCCATGGAGCTGATTCGGTGGGTGGAGTTAGGAATTAGGAGTTAGGAGTTAGGAGTTGGGGGTTGGGGATTAGGGGTTGGGGGTTGGGGGTTGGGGAAAGGCAAGGCCGGGGAAGCTAGACCTTGTTGGTTTTTACACGAAGCGCGGCCTGCAGGCCGGCACGCCATTCCATGTATTGATAGGGTAAACGGCGATCTTCGTGTAAACGGCGGATGTCGCCTAGGAAGCGCTCATATAGCTGCTGCTGCCAGTCGGCAGTGCCGGCCTCACAGAAAAAAATTCGACAACCGAGCGGGCGGATGGTGTGAACGGAGCAAAGGGTGCCGTTTTGAAATGGGCAGCCGCCCCCGGAAGAGACCGAAGGCGGATTGATGGTGGCCGCAACATCCGGGTCTGGGGGCTGGGGGCTGGGGGCTGGGGTGTGCTGCCCAGCCGGCCCCGCATTTCCATGCGGGGCTATGACCACCTCTACCCCCGCCGGCGGCCGTTTCCCCGTCATGGGAATCACCCTTCTAGCTTGCGTTAACACCCAGGCGATTTCCAGGCCGGTGACGTAGAGGAGGTGGCCGAATTCGTCGAAACGGCAACAGCGCCCGGAGAGAAAGCAGGTGGGTTTGCGGAGGGCGATTTCGGCATCGACGCGCTCGTAGAGATGGGCTAAGTCGGAATAGATCGGTTCCGCCCCGGCGGCGGCGAACCACGCGGACCAGGAATCGTGATCGTCAGCCTGACTCATGCTTCGGTCCCTTACGGCAGCGGCGTCTGATCGCGAATGATGCGGATCTGCTCCACCGGATAGAGCTTGCCCACGCCTTCCATGCCGGCGATCATGCCCGGGCAGCGCCGGCCGGCGGAGCGCCAAGCGGCGGGGCTCTTTAGATTCTCAGGCCAGAAGGGCCAGGTCCGGCATTGGGTGGGGCGGACGTCGTAGATCTGGCAGATGCGGCGGCCTTCCTCGGTGCGTTGGAGGAACACGCAATCGTAGCCGGAGCCATCGGGGGAGAATTTTTCCATCAGCGACCAATGGCCTTCCACCTGGTGGGCATAGCGCGTGCGGAATTGCTCGCGGCTGACCTTTAGGCGTTCAGCCATGGCTAATTCTTCTTCGTCGGTATACCACACGTAGCCTTCCGGCCCGGTGCAGCAGTTGCCGCACTGCGTGCACGTAAAACGCAACCCCTGGGCATACCAATCCTGCTTGGGGGTGACGGCTGGCGATGGCGTTGTATTTCCCTGCACGAAAACTTCCTTTCCCTTTCCTGGGGCATTTTGGGTAGGCGCTTCCGGGGGTTCCGGGGCTTCCGGGGGTTCCGGAGCTTCCGGGGGGGGAGCGAAAACGAGTCCATCATGATAGGGAAGATCATACCCTGGGAGCTGAGAAAATCGTTTGGAACACCCAACACAATGAACCGCCAAGTCGCCAAGATCGCCAAGCAAACAGCCCAGAGGAATACTGTAGGCAGTCAAAAACGCTGATTCATGACCTTCCAGAACTTGGCGTGCTTGGCGTCATGGCGGTTAAGCGTATTTTGTCAGCGGCTCTTAGTGTTTTCCCTTGGCGGCGTCGGTGCCGTTCGGATCGCCGGTGGGACCGACCACGCGCAAGCCGGCGGCGATCATGAGGCGTTCGAGCGGGCGGGTGTCGATGGATTTAAGGCGTAAATAGAGGCGGCGGCCCTCTTTATCCTTGCGGCGGGACAGGACGGCGCTGATGACCTGGACTTCGTTCTGGGCGAGGATGGCGATGGCTTTGGGCAGTTCCTCGGCTGAGTCCTGGATGGCGATGTCCAGGCGGCTGCCGGGTTGATCGACGCCCAGGACTTCGGTCAAGACGCGCAGGCCGTCGAACCGGGCGAACAGGCCGACGACGCGCTGCTGGTCGTCGACCACCGGCAGAGCGCCGAAGCGCTTTTCCCGCAAGAGCAGAATGGCGTCCTCCAAGGTGTCCTGCGGGCGGACGGACTCCGGGTCGGCCGTCATGGCTGACGCCACCGTGCGTTTTTCAAAGCCGCCCACCGCCAGGGCGTCGCGGACGTCGCGGTCGGTGATGATGCCTATCAGTCTGCCCTGGCTGTCCACCACGGGCAGTTGGTGAATCCGCTTTTCGGCGAGGATTTCCCCCACGTCCAGGAGTTTGGTTTCGGCGGTCGTGGTAATCACCGGGCTGGTCATACCGTCGCGTACCAGCATCGTACACCTCCTTAAGGACCGGCAGGTCCCTATAGTCCTGCCTTAAGAGCCATCAGCGGATCCTGACCGGGGGGCTGCAACATCACGGCGACGTAGCGCGCCACGCCCACGGCTAATTTTTGCAGGTTGTAGCCGCCCTCCAACACCGAGACGATTTTGCCGGCACACAGTTCCTCGGCGGCTTCCTTGAGTCGCCGGCCCATCCAGGCGAACCCGGCGTCGGACACTTTCATGTGGGCCAAGGGGTCCTGCTCGGCGGCGTCGAACCCGGCGCTGACCAAGAGAAACTGCGGGGAGAACCGCTCCAACGCGGGAATCACCTTCCGCACGAAGGCGGCCCGGTAGTCGTCGTCACCGCTGCGCGGAGGCAAGGGCAGATTCAGCGTCGCGCCTTCGCCATCGCCCTGGCCATGCTCCCAGGCGAAGCCCGTGCCGGGGTACAGATACGAGGGGTGCTCGTGCAGGCTGATGAACAGGACGTCGGGGCGTTGCTCAAAGAGGTGCTGCGTGCCGTTGCCGTGATGGACGTCAAAGTCCACGATGGCCACGCGCTCGAGGTGGTGGTGCTGGATCAGATATTCCGCGGCCACCGCCACGTTGTTGAGCAGGCAGAAGCCCATCGAGCGGTCGAATTCGCAGTGATGCCCGGGCGGGCGGACGGCGCAGAAGGCGTTGTCGGCCTGCTGAGCCATCACCGCGTCCACGGCCGCCAGCACGCCGCCCACGGCCAGGAGGGCGATTTCGTAGCTGCGCGGGCAGATGGCGGAGTCCATCACGTCCACAAAGGGGCGGCCGGCAGCGCAGCTTTCGCGCACCCGGCGCAGGTAGGCGGCATCATGCACGGCCGCGGGCCATTTTTCGTCGGCGGCTTGAAAGGTCAGGTGGTGCAACTGATCCCAGAGCCGATCCCGCCGCAGTTGCTCGACGATCGCCTTAAGCCGGGCGGGCTGCTCGGGGTGACCGGGGCCCGTCTGGTGCTCAAAAAAGCGATCGCTGTATACCAAAGCGGTGGACATGATGCTCCTGGAAGCATTATGGCGTTCAAGCTGGAGACTTGCGACCCCCGCCGCCGTCACCCGCTGCCCGGCTCTTTTTTTTGCCGGCCCTTGGCGGCCTGTTAACCGCTCGTGGCGCCACGCTGGCCCGCGCGGCGTCGCTGCTACTTGTTGCCAAAGGCGGCAGCCACCTGCGCTACGGTGACGCCGGCCAGCCACACGGTTTTTTGGGGTTTGCTCTGCCCGGCGCGGATCTCGACTTGCCGTTTGGGTATGCCCAACTCCTTGGCAAGCAGTTCGCACACGGCTTGATTGGCCTTGCCGGCTTCCGGCGGAGCGGACACTTGAATTTTGAGCCGATCTCCTAACAAACCAACGACCCGACTGCGACTGGAGCCGGGGACGACTTTGATCTGCAATTCGACACCGCCCCCACCCCCGGAAGAAGTAGAGCCCCCGGCCCCGGAAGAAGCAGAGCCGCTGGCACCGGAAGGGTGCAAACCGGCCCCGCATTTCCGTGCGGGGCTGTGGCCACCCCCGGAAGCAGAGCCGGCCCCGCCCCCGGAAGAAGTGGAGCCCCTGTCCCCGGAAGCGCTCCGGCCGCTGGTTGGGAGCCCCCCTACTTCTCGCCAGGGAAGATTGGATGATGCAGCCATGTTCGCACTGCCGGGTGATGATGGAAAGTACTGGATTCCAGGCGGATCATAGAGATTGTGCCCAGGAATTTCTTCCCTGGGCTTTAGCCGGAAGCACCCCCCGGCAGAGCCGGGGGCTGACCCGATTTTATTCCCGTGGTCACTTCCGGCGCTTTAGAAACTGGGAATAGGGCGCGTCAGTCGCCTTTCTTTGGACGCCTCTTTTTTTCGGTGGAGGTTTGATCGATGGTTTTCTTCCGCCGGAGGATGTGGTGGTAGTGCTGGGCGAAGCGATGGGCCTCGTCGCGGATGGCTTGGCAGAACTTTAAGCCGGGATTGGTGCGCGCCAGGCGAATGGGTTCGCTGCGGGCCTGGTGGTAGATCAGTTCCTCTTTCTTGGCCAGCGAAATCACCAGGGGAGGCTTGACGGTGGCCTGGGCGAAGGCTTCCTGGGCGGCGTGCAATTGACCGAGCCCGCCGTCGATGATGATCAGGTCCGGGTAAAGCTCCTGGCCTTGCCCGGCATCGCGGTAACGGCGGCTGACGACTTCGCGCAAAGCGGCGTAATCATCCCCCGCGTTGGCGGCGCCCGTGTCGGCGGTCACTTTGATCTTGTAGCGGCGGTAGGCGTTTTTCAGGGGTCGCCCGTCGACGAAGCAGACTTTCGACCCGACGGTTTCGCCGCCTTGGAGGTGGGCGATGTCGATGCACTCCACGCAGCGGATCGGCTGATCGTGGCCCAGGATTTTTTGCAGGGCGGCCAGGCCTTTGCGGGGGTCTTGCAGGAAGGACTCGGACTCCGGCTGCCAGCGCTGGGAGCGTTTGCCGCGCTGGCCTAAGCGTTCTAAGGCCTGGATCTGATCGCGCAGCACGGCGGCCCGTTCGTAATTTTTTTCGGCGGCGGCCTGCTGCATATCTTCCCGCATGGCGGAAAGCAGGGCGGAGCGCTTGGACTCCAGGAAGCGGGAGAACAGGTCGATGTCGCGGCGGTAGTCGTCTTTGCTGATCTTGTCCGCGCAGGGGGCGGTGCATTGCTTGATGGCGTAGAGCAGGCAGGGGCGGAAGAACCGGCGGGTGGCGTCGTCTTCGCGGATGTCCAGGGTGCAGGTGCGATACTTAAAGACCTGCTGGAGCAATTGGACGGCCCGACGGAGAGCGTAGGGGCTGGTGAACGGCCCGAAGACGCGACTGCCGCGGAACTCGGGGCTGGCTGGCTCGCGGGTGATGTAGACGCCTGGATAATCCTGGCGGGTGGTGATGACCAGGTAGGGAAAGGTTTTGTCGTCGGTCAGGCGGGCGTTAAAGCGGGGGTGGATGTCCTTTATGAGCCGATTTTCGGTGAGGAGGGCTTCCCATTCGCCCTCGCATTCGATGACGTCGAAATCTTCAACCCATTCTAAAAGCTGTTGTTTTTTGGGGCCCAGATCGGCGGAGGGAACAAAATAGCTGGCGACGCGATCGGGCAGACAAGAGGCTTTACCGACGTAAAGCACCAGCCCGGCGGGGTCTTTCATCAGATATACGCCGGGCAATTTGGGTAAATCGCGGGCTTTGCGTAGAAGCTGGTCAAGCTTTTCGCGGCGCGACATTGGCAAATTATACATCCTCGCTGACGCAAAAAGGCATAGCGGCAAAGCAATGTTGAAAAGCGGTCGGCCGGTTCCAGTCGAAAGGCCCTAGCGGTTATGATGCTCCGGTTATTACCCATTGCGTGAGGATGCACACCCTTTTTTAAGTATCGGGCCAATTGTAGTCAGCACACTCTCGTCGGCAGAAACAACCATGAGCCCATCGAAAAAACCCAACGGCAAGAATCCCGGTAAAGACGTCCTACTGATCGCCAGCGGAGACCTGCGATTGTCCGCCAACCAGTTGTGCTGGCCCGCCCAGCGGGAAATGGAGCGCAAACTGACGGCGGCGGTGGAGGCACTTGGTTATACCGTCACCCGGGCGCACGCCTACAACATGGATTTGAAGCACGGGTTCATCGGCTCGCAAAAAGAGGGCATGGAGGTGTTCCGCGGCATCGACTCGAAGAAGCCGCTGATCGTGGCGGAGGCGGTGTGGCAGTATTCGCACCACGTGCTGGCGGGACTCTGTGGGCACCAGGGGCCGATCCTGACGTGCGCGAATTGGTCGGGCCAGTGGCCGGGGCTGGTGGGCATGCTGAACTTAAACGGCTCCTTGACCAAGGCGGGGGTGAAATATTCCACGCTCTGGAGCGAGGACTTCAGTGACGAGTACTTCCGCAAGCAATTGCAGAAGTGGCTGGAGAACGGCAAGTGCCATCACAATCAAAGTCACGTCCTGCCCCTGGAAAAGGCCAAGGTATCGACCGGCGCCCGCAAGACGGGCAAGGCGCTGGCGGCTGAGCTGGCGCAGCAGAAGGCGATCATGGGCGTCTTCGACGAAGGGTGCATGGGGATGTTCAACGCGATCATTCCCGATCATCTGCTGCATCCGACGGGGGTGTTCAAGGAACGCTTAAGCCAGGCGGCCTTGTATTACGAAACGCTGCAGGTTTCCGATCAGGAAGCGTTGGCGGTGCGGCAGTGGATGGAAAAGAAGGGGATGAAATTCCACACCGGCCCGAACGAGGAGACGGACCTGACGGACGGGCAGATTTTGACGCAAGGCAAGATGTACATCGCGGCCATGCGCATCGCTGACGACTTCGGCTGCGCGACGATCGGCATTCAGTATCAGCAGGGGTTAAAGGACCTGCTGCCGGCCAGCGATCTGGTGGAAGGGACTTTGAACAACACCAGCCGCCCGCCGGTGAAGTCACGCAAGGGCGACCGCGTCCTATACGAGGGCGAGCCGCTGCCGTGCTTTAACGAGGTGGACGAGTGCGCGGGTTTGGACGCGCTGATGACTTTCCGGGTGCACAAGGCCATGGGGCAGCCGGTGGAAACGACGCTGCACGATTTGCGCTGGGGGGACAGGGATCAGTCGGGCACGGTGAAGGATTACGTGTGGGTGCTGTTGATCAGCGGGTCGGCGCCGCCGGCGCATTTTGAGAAGGAATGGGCGGGGGCGGACAGCATGCGGCAGCCGGCGATGTATTTCCGCTTAGGCGGGGGCACGTTGCGCGGGGTCAGCCGGCCGGGCGAGATCGTCTGGAGCCGGGTGTACGTGGAGGGCGGGAAGCTGTGCATGGATTTAGGGCGCGGGGCGGCCGTGAAGCTGCCGACGGCCGAAACGCAGCGGCGCTGGGAAGCGACGACGGTGCAGTGGCCGATCATGCACGCGGTGACGTACGGGGTGAGCAGGGATCAGATGATGGGCAGGCACAAGGCTAATCACATTCAGGTGGCGTACGCCAAGGATGCCAAGGCGGCGGATGAAGCGATGCTGGCCAAGGCGGCGATGGCCCAGGCGCTGGGGCTGAAGGTATCGTTGTGCGGGAGCAAGAAGGACGGCAAAGGGTGGGGATGAGGGGGGAGTTAGGAGTTAGGAATTGGGAGTTAGGAATTAGGGATTGGGGGAAAAGGGGAGAAGAATTACTTGCGTGGAACGGTGGACAGCGGATATAATGGCATGACCATCATTTAATCGTGGGTTTTTGGGGGGTTCAGTGCTTATAGTCAGTTTGCTTCAAGTGCTGGGGAGTAAGGTTCGTTAGTGCAGCTATTGGCGGGGTTCGGGGATGTGGAAAAAGGCTGATTAGGTGTTTCCGCCCTTCTAGTTGAGGGGTGAAGTAGGAGTCTAGAACTGCGGGCTGGACCTTTTTAACAAGTCCCCTAGGCAGTACGGACAGAATGGATGGGGCTTTTCGTGTCTAGTTATCCGATAACGCCCTCGCCATGGAAGCGAGGAGATGTTGTGGTACATCCACGTCGCCTGGAATGGGGTCAGGGGGTGGTGGAACAGGCTTCGTCGATCACTCACGAGGGTCAACCGGCCCAACGGGTGGTGGTGGTATTTGAGGATTATGGTCGCGTGACCATCAATACAGCGGTGGCACCGCTGATCAGCAAGGAAGCAGCAGGAAAAATGGACAACAGGTTAAGTGAAAGACATCCGCACGGAGGCGCCGCGGCGATGGCTGGCGGATCAGGCTGGCTGGGCAAGCTGGAAGCCAAATCGGCCCAGGACCCGCTGCGGCGCTTGCCGGCGGCGATGACGGACCCGTTTGAAAGTGAGTTGGCGCGGCTGCGGGCGACGGTGGAATCGTTCCGTTTCGGGGACGATCCGAGCCGGCATCCGCGCGGACTGATTGAATGGGCTACGGCCCAGAGTGGGCTGTCGGATCCGCTGAGCCAATACAACCGTCATGAGCTGGAGGAAGCCTATCGCTGGTTCCAGCGGACGCGCGACGAGCACCTGCGGGGGCTGGTCGATCAACTGGCCCGCATGGGCGAACGGGAAGCGGTCAGCGAGCTGAGCAGGCAGGTGCCCTATCCCACGGCCCGGGTGCGGCTGGAGCAGGCGCTGCGGGCCTGCCCGCAGACGACGGGGCTGGTGATTCGCCCGCGCGGCAATCGGCCGCGGCGCAGCCGAATTTAACGACAGGCAAACCAGGCCCGAGGAGAAGGCCCGGTCCGCTTAGGCCGGGTCGGGTATTCCTGACTTTAGGTTGGGCTGGCGTTTGCGCAGCTGCAGCGGTTGCACGATCTGTCGCCGCGCGGGGGTGAGTCGGGCTAAGAGTTCCTTGGACGGCTGGTAACCCCAGCGGAAATTGCCCCACGACGGGCCGTAGCGATAGACCACGATGCGGCGCTGCCCGGGATTGACCCGGCGGGCGGAGCCGTGGGAAATGGCGTCCACGAACAGCAACACGTCGCCGGCGGCCATGTGAACCTCAATGGCCTCGGCGACCTGATCCATCGAAGCGCCATCCTGAATGCGGTGCTTTTCAAACTGGGGATGCTCGAAATTGGCCTTGTGCGAGCCGGGGACCACCATGGTGGCGCCGTCGCCGGGGCCGATGTCGGTCAGGGCCATGAGTACATTGACCTGCCCGCACGCAAAGCGCCCGTTGTGAAAGCGGAACTGTGTGCGCTTGACGCCGATGTGCCCGCCGGAGTGCATGCCGATGGCGCCGCCGCTGGTGCGGATGCTGGCGAAGTTTTCGTCGATAAACAGCGGGCCGTGGTGATAGTCAAAGGTCTTGTCTCCGCCGACGAAATACTTGACTTTGTCGATCCAGGCGGAGTGGTCGATGAGCTCTTCAAACGGCGGGCCCAGTTCGTAGACCTGTTGCAGGGCGATGCCGCGGGAGTCTTCCGTCGGTTCGCGCTGCACGTAGCCCCACCACGCGCCGGACTCCAGCGGCGGCACGGTGTCCAGGCCGGCGTTGAGCGCCCCCACTTCCTGCTGGGACAGCGCCCCTTTAAGCAGAAGGTAACCGCGCAGATCGAACAGATATTTGTCCATGTCGCTGACCATTGCGTCCCTCCCTGGATGATGCGCCCGCGGCGGCGCGGGCTGAGCTTGGCGGCCAAGGGCGCGGCAAGAAATGGTCTTCCCCGATGCGGACGGGATAACCAGCGCCTCTTGGCCGCAGCCAGAAGTCTAGCCTTAAGCGGGAAGGACTGTGGGGACTTTAATGTCCGGTGAAAGGATCGCTTCGCGTCGGCCCGGGGCGGCCGACGGAGTGATGAGCGCATCACACGTCGAGGTTTTTGACTTCCAGGGCGTGGTCTTCGATGTACTTGCGGCGAGGTTCGACTTCCTCGCCCATGAGGATGCCAAACAGCTGCTCCGCCTTGCTGGCGGCGTCCCAGGCGACCCGCAGCAGGACGCGATTGGCGGGATTCATGGTCGTTTCCCAGAGCTGCTCGGCGTCCATTTCGCCCAGGCCCTTGAACCGTTTGATTTCCAGGCCGATCTTGCCGATTTCCAGCACGGCGGAAACGATCTGGGAAAGATTGGGCACGGGGCGAACCAGCGTCTGGCCCTTGGCGTCCAAGCGATGGAGTTCAAAGCGGTTGGGCAAGGACTCGCCGCTTAAGGTTTCGCCGGGCTCGATGGCCCAGTCGTCGATGGACAGCCCATGTTCCTCGCGCAGGCGCGTAAAGAGGCGCTCTAAGTCGCGGACCTCGTGCAATTCCTTGCGAATGGCAGGGCGAAAGGTCGGCTGATCGGCGCCGGGGGCGGCGAGGGTCACGTCCTGCACCTGGTCCAGATCGGGATCGGTTTCCTTTAAGTTCCGCTCGTGGCGGAAGCGTTCTTCCTCGGCTTCGGACCAGAAATAGGAGTCGTGATCGAGACTGCCGGGGATCTGCACGCGGATGCGGGGCAGGCGGTGGCGGCCTTCGGGATCATGCGAGCGCAGGGCCAGGAAATCGTTAAACACGATGCCGCGGCGGCGGAGGATATCCACGTTGTCCTGAACCTGCTGAAGCAGATCCAGCAGCCCGGCCAGGGCGGTGCTGCCCAGGCGGTGCGTTTCGTGGTGCGCGGCGTCAAAGCAGACCAGTTCCAGGCCCTCTAAGCCAAGATTGGTCAGCACGGCGTGCATGCGTTTTTCGTTAAGGACGAACTGGCTCTTCTTGTTGCGGGTGACCTGATACAGGGGAGGCTGGGCGATGTAGACCCGGCCCTGGCGGATCAGCTCGGGCATCTGGCGGAAGAAGAAGGTCAATAGGAGGGTGCGGATGTGCGAGCCGTCGACGTCGGCGTCGGTCATGATGATGATCCGCCCGTAGCGGAGCTTTTCCATGTCGAAGTCGTCGGTGCCGATGCCGCAGTTAAGAGCCTGGATGATGATGCGGATTTCCTCAAAGCCCAGGATTTTGTCCAGGCGGGCTTTTTCGACGTTGAGGATTTTGCCCTTTAGGGGCAGGATGGCCTGATAGCGGTGATCGCGGCCGGACTTGGCGGACCCGCCGGCGGAATCACCTTCGACTAAGTAAATCTCGGAGTTCTGCACGTCGCGGCTGGTGCAGTCATACAGCTTGCCGGGCAACCCGCCGGAGTCCAGGGCGCCTTTGCGGCGGGTCAGTTCGCGGGCCTTGCGGGCGGCCTCGCGGGCCTGGGCGGCGAGAATGCCCTTCTGGCAAATGCGGCGAGCGTCGGCGGGGTGTTCCTCCAGCCAGGAGGAAAGCTGATCGTAGACCGCGGTGGTGACGAAGCCCTCGACCTCGCTGTTGCCGAGCTTGGTTTTGGTCTGGCCTTCAAACTGGGGGTCGGGCACTTTCACGGAGACGATGGCCACCAGGCCTTCGCGGATGTCCTCGCCGGTGGGCGGGGTGTCGTTCTTGAGGAGGTTGTGCCCGCGGGCGTAGGTGTTCAGGGCGCGGGTGAGGGAGGTTTTAAAGCCCGAGAGGTGGGTGCCGCCCTCAATGGTGTTGATGTTGTTGGCGAAGGAGAGGATGGTTTCGTTGTAGGAATCGTTGTATTGGAGGGCGATTTCGCAGATCAGGCCGGTCTGGGCGTCCTCGGTTTTAAAGCACACGGGCTCTAAGTGCAGGACGTTCTTGCCTTCGTTAAAGGAGCGAATGAACGCGGCCACGCCCTGGGGGTAGCTGAAGGTGTCGGCCCGGCTGGTGAGCTCTTCCTCGATGCGAATGGTCAGGCCGGGATTCAGGTAGGCCAGCTCGCGCAGGCGGGCGGCCAGGGTGTCGTAGCGGAACTGGGTATCGGGAAATAGTTCGGGATCGGGCTTGAAGGTGACCTTGGTGCCGGTCTTGGCGCGCTCGCCGATGACGTGCAGCTCTTCGGAAACCACGCCGCGTTCGAAGGACATGGTGTGGAGCTTGCCGTGGCGGGCGACCTCGACCTCGAGCCATTCGGACAGGGCGTTGACGACGCTGGCGCCCACGCCGTGCAACCCGCCGGAGACTTTGTAGGAATCGTGGTCGAATTTCCCGCCGGCGTGGAGGACGGTCATGACGATCTCGACGGTGGGTCGGCCGTTGAGGGTGGGATTGTCGTGCTGATAAGGACCGACGGGGATGCCCGAGCCGTCGTCGAGGACGGAAAGCGAGCCGTCGGCGTTGAGTTTGATGAAGATGCTAAAGCAGCGTCCGGCCATGTGTTCGTCGATGGCGTTGTCGACGATTTCGTAGACTAAGTGATGCAGGCCGCGAGTGGTGGTGTCGCCGATGTACATGCCCGGGCGCAGGCGCACGGCATCGAGGCCCTCAAGAACTTTGATGTTGGCTTCGGTGTATTGGCCCCCCCCGGAAGCAGGCGGCGCGGAGCCGGCGGGGGCCGCGGCGTTGGCCGGCACTTGAACCGGAGCGGCCGGGGCGTGAGCTGGGGAAGAAGCCTGGGCAGATGACACAGAGGAGGATGAATCCATCGTCAGCTTAACCTTCCATGGAGCCGAGGCTATGGGGTAAAAGGCAGGGAATACGCCCTGGCCCGGACGCGAAAAGTCCGAGGTTTTATTTTATCAGAAATCCAGGGTGGTTTCGAATCTTCCCCCACGGGCTTCTGTTCATATTAATTATTGCCAATTATAGGCTTAGATTCACTTGGACAAAGCGCCGTCCGACGGCTCGGACGCGGGACCGGCCGAGGGGGCGACGGGGGCTGGCTGACCGCTTTCCAGCGCGTGGATTTTGGCGGAAAGCTGCGCGGGCAAATCGCGGATTTCCGGGTCGCGCTGAGCGTCGAGCGGATCGATTTTCCGCATCGCCAGCTGCCAGAATTCCAGGGCGCGGGCGTGATCGCCCAGTTGATAGAGGGCGTCGGCCAAGTGATTAAGCAACAGCGGGTGATCGCCGCCGGGGCGCGAGACCGCGCGCTGCAGATAGTCGGCCGCGGAGCGGAATTGCCCCTGCTTGTAGCAGGCCCAGCCGAGGGAATCCAGGTAGGCGGGATTATCCGGATCGCTGGCCAGGGCTTTTTCGATCATGGCCCGGCCTTGCGCGAGGCGGATGCCTTTGTCGACCCAGGAATATCCCAGGGCGTTGTTCAGATCGGCGTGGTCGGGAAAGCGCACGAGGGCGGAAGCTAATAATGGTTCAGCTTGGCCGGTGCGGTCGATCTGGGTCAGGGTCATGGCCCAGTGATAGATCAGGTCGGGCTCGTCGGCGGGATAGCGGCGGATCAGGTCGCGCACGGCGGCATCCAGCGGCTGGCGATGGCCGGTGAGAATCCAATGTTTACCTAACAGGTGCAGGTAATCGACGGGACTGGCCAGGGGCGACTTGCCTAAGCGATCCAGCCAGCGGGCGGCGTCATCGGTGCGCCCTAATTGGAGATAGTTGCCCGTTAAGCCCAGCGTAAAACCCTGGACCTGGGCATTCCGGGGATAGCGTGAGAACAGGGAAAAGAGCAGGGTTTCCACTTCGTCGAATTGCTTGCGCTCGGCCAGCACGCGCAACAGAAAGACGGAGGCGGGCAGATCCGAGGGATCTTCGGAAATCAAGGTGCGCAGGTGGGCTTCGGCTTCGGCGTGGCGGCCTTCGCTGAAGATGCGGACGGCCGTCTGCAGGCGGGTGACGCGGGCGCGGGGGATATTGCGCTGGGCGGATTCCAACAGGGCCAGCCATTGGCGGGCGGCATCGGGGGGCGCCTGCGGCGAGGCGAGCAGATCGAAATAGGCCTGATAGAGATCTTCACGATCCGGGAAGACGCGCAGGGCCTGCAGCAGCGTGGAGGCTGCCATGGTCGAGCGGCCCAGCTCCAGCTGCAGTTGGGCCTTCTGGATGGGCCATTGGGAGTTGTCCGGCTCAACGCGGATCAGCTGATCGAGCAAGCCCAAGGCCTGGGGAAATTGTTTTTTGGCTTGAAAGACCCGGCAGCGCAGGGCCAGCACGCGCGGATCGCCGCCTAAGGGTTCGAGCCATTGATCCGCCTGGGCGGGCTGGTCGCGATCCAGGAGCAGACCGGCCAACGCGATGCGGGCGGGAGCGAAATCCGGCTGCTGGGACAAGGCTTGGCGCAAACGGGCCTCGGCCCGATCCGCGTGCCCGGAGGACAACCCGACCATGGCCAGCAGGTAGGCGTAGGTCGCCTGGTTGGGCTGGTTCGCGGCGGCCTGACGGATCAAGCGTTCCAGATGCCGGACATCCTTGGCGGCGGCGACCAACAGGTCGGCATAGGCGTCGGCGGCGGCGGGCAGGGCGTCAATCGTGCGGGCGGTGACTTGAATGGCGGTCAGCGGCGCCTGGCTGGATGAGACGGGGGCCAGGGCGCGCGCGAGCAGTTCGGCGAGCACCAGGCGATGGGACGGGTGTGCCGCCAGGTGCCGGCTTAGCACCTCCAGGCCGGCGGGGCTGGGCAACAGCCGGCTCATGCGCACGGCCAGTTCGGCCGGTTCGCGCGATTTTTCGTAATACTTTTCCAGGCGGGCGGCCAAGTCGGCGGACTCCACGCGCTGGGCGATCAGGTAATCCAGCAGACGCAACGCGGCATCCGAAGTGGAGTCGTCGGCCAGGGCGGCCATGACCTGCGCGGTGGCGGCGGCGGGCTGGCCTAAGCGCAGCGAGGTGAAGACCAGACGCTGACGAACCGGGGTGGGGTCCACCAGTTCGGAAAGATCCAACGCCAGGTAGCACTCTAAGGCGCGGTCGGGCTGGTCCAGGCGGAGGTAGGCGTCGCCGACTTTGAGCAGCGTGCCCGCCCGCTGCACGCGTCCGAGCACGAAAAGTTCGCGGACGTAGCGGGTGGAGGCGGAGGCTTGGGCGGCGCCGTCCAGAAAGGCTTCGAACTGCGCGACGGCGGCGGCGTCGTAACCCTGGCGCAACAGGGCGCTGCCCAGGTAATAGCGAACCACCAGCGTCTGGCCGTCGTCCTGATGATCCTGGGGCAGGTGCAGCGCCGAAGCCAGGTAGGCCATGGCCAGATCATCGCGGCCTTCCTGCAGATAGTTTCGGCCCAGCAACAGCAGCGTGGCGGAATCCGGCGGGGCCACCTGCAGGGACCGTAAGAGGAGCGCCTGGCCCTCCTGCGGATTACCCGAGTCAAAATAAACGCGTCCTAAGAAGCGCAGCAGCTGCGGATCATCGGGCAGAAGGCGCAGCGCGGCCTGGGCCTGGCGAATGGCCTCGTAGTAAAGCCTGCTCAGCCAGGCCTGGCGGGCACGGAGGTAAGCTTTTTGCGCTTCGGGGGAGACCGTGGACGGCAAGGTGGCGGCGCCAGTGTCCGCGGCTGAGGGCGAAGTAGCTGCGGTGGTGGGCGCGGAGGTCGGGCGGGAGGTCGGGGAATTCAGGTCGGCGAGGGTGGGCGGCCAGGTTAAGGTTTTAAGTATGCTCGGCAGTTCCGCCCAGGCGCGCTGCAGAGGTTGCCCGGTGCGGGGCATGACCTGCCCGGCGGGCAGACCCGGCGGGGGCGTTAAGTTCAAGACGGGGGACGCGGGGGTGGCCAGCGGTTCGAGGGCGGGCGAGGTCGTGGCTCGTGGCGCAGAGGCGCAACCGGATAAAACCAGGCCGAGCAGCAACCGACCTCCAAGCTGGATCCATCGGCAACGCTTCATGGTTGTATTACGGAGCATGCGGAGGGCGTGTTCGGGCCGATCCGCCGAGTCAGGTCAGGGGATGACCTTGCTCAAGGGATAACTGATGATGCCCGTGGCGCCGGCGCGGGACAGGCGGGGGACTAATTCGCGTTCGATGCGTTCCTCGACGATGACCTCCACGGCGACCCAGGCGTCGTCGGCCAGGGGGTTGATGGTGGGGGATTTTTCGGCCGGCAGGAGGCGGAGAATGTCGCTCATGCGTTCGCGGGGGACATTCATTTTCAGGCCGATCTTCTGGCGGGCGGCGATGGCGCCGCGCAGGAGCATGGAGAGGTCTTCCATCCGCTCGCGTTTGGCGGCGTCCTGCCAGGAATTCTTATTGGCGATCAGGCGGGTGGTGCTGGTGAGGATGGTGTCCACTTCGCGCAGCTTGTTGGCTTTCAAGCTTGAGCCGGTCTCGGTGATGTCGACGATGGCGTCAACGAGGCGGGCCTTGACCTCGGTGGCGCCCCAGGAGAATTCCACCTTGCGGATGGGAATGTTGCGCTGCTGGAAATACTGGCGGGTGACGTTGACCAGTTCGGTGGCGATGATGGCGCCGGCCAAGTCTTCCGGGCGGGTGATGCGTGATTCCTCGGGCACGGCCAGCACCCAGCGGGCGGGGCGGGAGGTGGCCTTGGAGTAGGTCAACTCGCAGACTTCCTGGACGGAAGACCCGTTTTCGATGATCCAGTCGTAGCCGGTGATGCCGATGTCGACCACGCCGTCCTCGACGTAGCGGCTCATTTCCTGGGCGCGGAACATGACGGCTTCGATGGTCGGGTCGTCGATGACCGGGAAATAGGACCGGTCGCGCAAGGTCACTTCGTAACCGGCGCGGGCGAAGAGGTCGAGGGTGGAATCCTGCAGGCTGCCCTTGGGCAGGCCGATGCGCAGATTGGAGCGGGAAGGAGACGCGAGGGAGGAGGAATTCAGGGTCACGATAGAGCTCACTTGGAGGCCTTGCGGGAAGGCTTGGTTGATTTGCGGCCGGAGGAAGCGGCCGGACGCTTGGAAGCCGCGGATTTGGAGGGCGCCGCCTTGGGCGTCGGGCGCGCGGCCGCGGGCCGGGCGGCGGGCTCGTGCGCGGGGGCTTGATCGGCCCAGGCCTGGAGGGCCAAGTGGCAGTCCAAGGCGTCTTCGGCGCGGATATTACGTTCGAGGAACATTTCGATTTCCAGGAGCGTGGCCTGGGGATCGACGATGCCCTCGTGCTTTAGGTGTTCGGCCAGGCGATCATCGACCGGCAGGGCGTGGCCCTCAAAAATCCGCAGGAAGACGCTGGCGGACACGTAGGAGGTCATGCCGGGCAGGGATTCGAGATACGCGCGGATTTCCTTTTTGGGTTTGCCTTTTAAGTGGTCGAGGCTGGTGGCGTGTTCGCGGCGGAAGATTTCCTGGAGGGTGTCGCGCAGGCGGGCGGCGCGTTCGGCGGCCAGCGGATAGCGCGGGCCTAAGAGCTCGGCCATTTCCACGGCGTGGGTGACGCGCAGGTCGTTGTGATCAACCAGCGCGGTCATCAGCCGCTGATAGGCGGAGGCGGCTGACTTGGTCGTGGAATTCCATTGCAGGAAAGCGTGCACCAGGCAGGAAATCGGGTCCAACGGCGCGGTCGGCTCGGCCGATTCCTTGATCTTGATGCGGCGCAGGAGGGAGGCCAGCTTTTTGGCGTAGGTGGTGGCGTTCTTCAACGGCCGGGCTCCTGAAGCGAGGGATCGTCGGGCGGATTAGAGGGATCCACGTGGTTCGAAAGCGGGGGCAAACCAGGCGTGGGAATTTCCGGTTCGCGGGCCATGCCCTTCTGGATGGCCTGGAATATTTCGTCCTGTTTCTTGAGCGTCGAATCGATTTTAAACTGCAGTTTGGGCACGGAGCGCATGTCCACGGCCTTGCACAGCAGGGCGTGGATGTGGCCGGCGGCGTGGCGCAGGCCGTAGAGGGTGCGCTTGGCCAGGCGATCGGGCAGGACCGAGACGGACACGAAGGCCTCGCTGAAATCCTCGGTGACCTCCACGGAGGTGATGCTGAGCATGCCCTGGATGCGGGGGTCGGAGATTTTGGACAACAGGATGGAGCTGATGGCCCGTTTGAGGACAGCTTCGACCTGTTGTTTGCGATGGCTCATGGGTACTTGGTCCGCGGGGGACGCCGGCGGCCGGTTAAGGCGCCAAACGGTCATCGGCCGGTGAGTATTTCCTTGGCATGGTTGCGTAACACACAGTCGCGCTGTTCGGCCAATTGGGCCAGGATGGTGTCCAGCACGCTCTGCACGTGGGGGACGCTGTTGGAGGCCAGGGTGATGCCGAGGGTGGCCACGTGATGGTCGTCCTGGGTTTCGACTTCCGCCACGGAGACCAGGTGGGCGCGGTGCAGGCGATCCTTAAGGCTGGTCACCACGCGGCGTTTGTCCTTCAGGGACGTGGCCCAGTCGATGCCCAATTCAACCTGTAGGATGCCCACGACCATGTCACCCCAGGGTTCTCCGGACCTGGACGGTCTGGTAGCAGTGCAGGCGGTCGCCGGGCTTGACGTCGTCAAAGCCGGCGATGCGGATGCCGCATTCCGTGCCCAGGCGCACTTCGCGGACGTCGTCCTTGACGCGGCGGAGGGATTCAATGTCACGATTATCGGTCACCACCACGTTGTCGCGCACCACGCGGATCTTGCCGCCGCGGCGGATGAGGCCCTCGACCACCAGACAGCCGGCCACGGAGCCGAGCTTGGTGATCTTAAAGACCTCGCGCACCTCGGCCTGGCCGATGGCTTCCTCGCGGGCTTCGGGCGCCAACATGCCTTCGAGGGATTTGGTGACTTCGTCCACCAGTTCGTAGATGATCCGATACAGGCGGATGTCCACGCCCATCTGCTCGGCCAGGTCGCGGGCATGGGACGAGGCCACCACGTGGAAGCCCACGATGACCGCGTCCGAGGCGTCGGCCAGCAGCACGTCGCTTTCGTTGATGCCGCCCACGGCCGCATGCAGCACGCGGACGCTGACCTCGGCCGTGCCGATCTTGGCCAGGGTGTCACGGAGCACTTCCACGGAGCCCTGCACGTCGGCCTTGATCACCAGGCGCAGTTCCTTGCTGCGGCCGGCCTTAAGCTGGTCGGCGAAGTTGTCCAGGGTGATCTTGGTCTTGCTGGCCAGCTGGCGGGTGCGTTCGATCTCGCGGTATTGCGAGGAGATCTGCTCGGCCCGCTGCAGCGAGTCGGTGACGTAGAACTTGTCGCCGGCGTCGGGCACCATGTCGATGCCCGAGAGCTCCAGGGGGGTGGCCGGTCCGGCCAAGCGAATGGCTTTGCCGCGATCGTCGCTCATGTCGCGGACGCGGCCGAAGGCCCGGCCCATGACGATGAAGTCGCCGACCTTGATCTGGCCCTGCTGCACCAGCACGCGCGCCACCGGGCCGCGCCCTTCCTGCATCTGGGCTTCGATCACCAGGCCGCGGGCGGTGCCGCCGTAATCGGCCTTAAGTTCCAGCAGTTCGGCCTGGTAGTCGAGCATTTCCAGCAGTTCGGTGATGCCCGTGCCGGCGATGGCCGAGGTGCGGACGATTTCCGTCTGCCCGCCCCATTCCACGGGATTAAGGCCCTGTTCGGCCAATTGGCCGTAGATGCGGCGGATGTTTTCGGTCGAGGCGTCGGGCCGGTCGATTTTGTTCAGGGCCACGACGATCGGCACGCCGGCGGCCTTGGCGTGATTGATGGATTCGACGGTCTGGGGCATGACGCCGTCGTCGGCGGCGACCACCAGCACCACGATGTCGGTCATGTTGGCGCCGCGGGCCCGCATGTGGGTGAAGGCCTCGTGGCCGGGGGTGTCCAGGAAGACGACGGTCTTCTGGCGGCCTTCGTGGCCGGTGATGGTCACGCGATAGGCGCCCACGTGCTGGGTGATGCCGCCGGCTTCGTGGGCGGCCACGTCGGCTTGGCGGATGCGATCCAGCAGGCTGGTCTTGCCGTGGTCGACGTGACCGAGCACGGCCACCACGGGCGGACGGGGACGCACGTCGATCTCCTGGCGGCTGTCAAAGTCATCGATCACGGCTTGCTCGGCTGTCTGCTGGCCGCGCACCACCAGCTCAATGTCATATTCCAGGGCCACTTCCACGGCGGTCTCGGCGTCAATGGCGGAGTTGATCGTGGCCATGACGCCCTTTTTGAACAGATACTTGATGATGTCGGCCACCTTGATGCCGGTGACGGAGGACAGGTTCTTGATGAAGATCGGTTCCTGAATCTCGACCTTGCCGCCGGCGACGGCCGGGCTCTGCAGGGCCTGGGGATTGTTCGACTCGTGTTTTTTAAGGTCGCGGCGGCGCTGTTTGAGGAAGCCGGCGGCGCCGCGCAGGCGGGCGTCGAGTTCCAGGAGGTCCTGCTCGCTGAATTTGGTCGGGCCGGTGGGCAGCGCTTCGGCGGAGCGGCCGCGCCGGGAGGTGAGCGAGCGGCGTTTGGCCGGGGCGCGTCCACCGTCGGCATCCTGGCCGGTGTCTTTACCGGTAGCGCCGCGTCCACGCGCGGGGCCGCGGGGGCGGCCGGCGCCGGCGTCGGAATCAAACGTCTGGCCACCGCCTCCGGACGACCCGGCGCCGGAGGAACGGCGGGGACGGGGGGCGGCCACCTCGTCGGGTTTTTCAATGCGCACGACGCGCGGACCCTTGAGCACCGCCTCCTTGGGTTTGTTCAACTGCTGGCCCATGGGCTTGACGACGTGGGGGCGCAGCGGCACGTTGGGCCGGCCGACCGGTCCGCGTGATTTACCGGCATCCTCGGCCGGCGGGGGAGCCGCATGGCGATGCGCCGCGGGCGCATGGGCGGTGGCCCCGGCCTCGGCGACGGGTTGGGTTTCGGGTTTGACCGACGGAGGTTCGACGGCCGGCTGGTGGTCGACAGGCGAAGCGGGGACATCCTCGGGAGCCTGGACCTGGGCGCCGGCCACCACCTCGGTCGGCGGCGGTTCCTCGTCGCCCTCGCCGGCGTCGGGCCGGGCGACTTCGTCTTTGGCCGTGGGCGCGGGCATGCTCTCGACCGCGGTGGCCACGGAATCTTCCGCATGATCGGTCGGTTCGTCGGAGTGTTCGCCTTCGCCGGCGCCGGGACGACGGCGGCGTTTGCGCACCTTGTCCAGGTCGACCTTGTCGGCACTCTCGATGGCCGTATGGGTCTGGGCGGCACTGAACCACTCGTGGATGGTCTGCACCAGGCCGATCTTGACGGTGGACATGTGATTAGTGATGCCAGGCACCCCCTCGGCCTGACACTTATCCACGATCGCTTTGCTGGACACGCCCAGCTCTTTGGCCACTTCGAAAACGCGTTTGGCCTTAGCCAAAGTGCACTCCTTCCGTATCAGCGCCCGAACCGGTAAAACCCGATGCCACGAACCTGTCCGACCTTCGCTGCCACTTGGCGTTTTGAGCGTTGCGGCTCGGAAAACGCGGGGAAAAATTCAAAAGACGATTTACGCCTGGGCCGGGGGTTGTTCCGGGCCCTTGCTGTCGACCGATTCCGGGCCGGCCACGGCGGTGGAAGCCGCGGCGGCGTCTTCCGGCTTGGCGGCGGCCTGTTCCTGGCGGGAACCCAGCAGATCGAGAATGCTCGAGCCGCCGTCGGCCGAAGCGTGGGCCTGGCCGAGCAATACCGCGGCCTGCTCTTCGCCGGCATCCTGCGGCTTCTGCTGCAGGGCCAGTTCCTTTTCGCGCTGCTGATCTTCAGCGACCTGCTTGGCCCGCTCGGTGGCGATCTTGATCATGGCCGCGGCCTGCTCAGGCGTGCAGCCTTCGAGCGACTCGGCGAGGTAGCCGGCGCCTACTTCTTCCACGTCGAACACGCTGATCACGCCCAGGGCGGCCAAGCGGTCGATCTGCTCCTCGGTGACGCCCGGAACTTGTTTGAGCGTGTTCTCCATGATGTCCAGGCTCTTGGAGAACTCGGTGGGCGTCAGAATGTCCACGTCCCAGTTGGTGAGGCGCGCGGCCAGACGCACGTTCTGCCCGCGCTTGCCGATGGCCAGGGAAAGTTGATCTTCATTGACCACCACGGTGGCGCGGCCCAGCTCAAAGCAGAGGCTGATTTCCACCACCTCGGCGGGCTTAAGCGAGTGCTGGATGAGAATCTGGCTGGACTCGTTCCAGCGCACGATGTCGATCTTCTCGCCGCCCAGTTCGTCGACGATGTTCTTGATGCGGCTGCCGCGCACGCCCACGCAGGCGCCGACGGCGTCGACCTTCGAGTCGATGGAGCTGACGGCGATCTTGGTGCGGTGGCCCGGCTCGCGGGCCATGGTTTTGACCTCGATGATGCGTTCGGCCACTTCGGGCACTTCCACTTCGAAGAGGCGCTTGATGAAGTCCGGATGGGCGCGGGAAAGCACGATTTTGACCTGGTTGCCGACGTCGCGGACGTCCAGGATCAGGCAGCGGACGCGTTCGCCGGCCTGGTGCTGTTCGCCGGGGATCTGCTCGCTGCGGGGCATGAAGCCTTCGGCCCGGCCGATGGAGACCACCAGGGCGCCGCCTTCGTAGCGCTGGGCGGTGCCGGTGACCAGTTCGCCGACGCGGTCGGCGAATTCCGAATAGATGCTCGAGCGTTCGTCCTCGCGGAAGCGCTGGATCATGACTTGCTTGGCGGTCTGGGCGGGAATGCGGCCGAGGGAGAGGATGGGAATTTCTTCCTGTCCGCGCCAAAGGTGAATCTGGCCCGAAAGCCGATCCAACTGGGCGGAGAATTCCTCGGTATCGACGGCATTAAAGTGCCGGCGGGCGGCGGACACGATGGCCTGCTCGATGTCGGCAAAGAGGGTTTCCTTGTCGACATTGCGATCGCGGGAGATGGCGTCCACGAGCCGAATTAATTCCTGTCCATTCATGATTATGCTGTCCTGGCGATTTTTGTGCGGCCTGAAAACTCCCTTTCGGAGTCGGGGTAAAAACCAGCGTCGGAGGCTAAACGGTGGTTCCCGGTAAAAAAGAAAACCACGATCCGCTGAATGCGATTCGTGGCCGGGCGTCGCCTAAGGTCGCCTGCCCGGACCGGAACGAGCTTACGGCTCATCCGATGCCTGCGGACAGATCCTAGGCCCACTGCCATGCACGGCGGGGCACTAGACCATGCCTGTCTCCTTCCAGAACGGCACAGCCGGCATCACCCGAGCATGGGCAGCGGCGCGGGGGGCAAGTTGGAAGCCTGCCCTACCCATCAAAGGCCACTCACCATTGTGCCAGCTTGACCACGTCGCACCGGCATCACCTCCACAAGGGCTGACCGAGCACCATCGCTCTAGTTACAGCCAGACCTAACACTGTAGAAAATACGGGGTTGCTGTCAAGCTAAAGCCCCCCCGCACAGGGCCCGCGGAACGCCCCGAAAGTTCCATATGAAGGCCGGCGGGCATAAAAGGAATAATAAATGTTTTATTTGATTCTTGCTCTTGATGCAGTGGTTGCGAACCAGAAGGCAGCTGGTAAACGGGGACGCAGGCCGGCCCAGGGATTTCTTACCTGGGGTTTTTAAGACAAGCTTAGGGAGTTCGGCGGATCGTGGGGGTGGTTAGGACAAGCAAGGGGGCCTGCGGCCCGCCCGCTAAGCCCTGCGGGGGGTAGGGTCGGGGTATGGGGGGTGGGTATGTTTGGCGGTCGGTTGCATCATCGCGGTCGTGCGGGCATAATACTTGGCTCTGCTTGAATCGAAACCAGGCCAGCAAAGGAATTGGACCCCATGGCTCATTCGCTTAGCGCCAAGAAACGCGTTCGCCAGAACATCAAGCACCGCGCTCGTAACCGTTGGCGCAAACAAAGCTTCCGGGATATGATCGCCGAATACCGCGATACCCTCGTGCACGGCACGGCGGAACAGGCCAAGGAAAAGCTCCAGGCTATCTACAAGACGCTGGACCAGGTGGCAGCCAAGGGCACGATCCACCGCAAGACCGCTTCCCGTTACAAGAGCAGGCTCACGGCTCGCCTAAACGACAAGCAAAAGGCCCCGGCCGCAGCGTAAGCATTGCAGATTGGCCTTTGGGGCTGATCCTGATCAATCGACCTTCCCAGCCGCGTCAGCACGCGGCTGTTTTTATTCGTGCGTGCCGCCGGCGGCGCAGATCATTGCCAGAAACTGACCGGCGGGGTCCGGCTCGGACGGCAGGGTGTCCAATTGCGTGTCGTTCCACGAAGCGACCATGTGCAGGGAAGGCAGGATCGCCATGCCGCGTTTGTTGTTGTGGCCTATGCAGGCAGCCGCGTCAATGGGCACCCCAGGCCAGCGACGCCGGCCGTTGCGACGCACGCCGTTGACCCACCACAGCCAGGAATAGCAGCCGTCGTGATCATTTTGATTGTCGGGAATGATGTTCGATCCGATAGTGCGCTGGTCGGGCAGCATGGCTGCCGGTTGACCGGCGGTGCGGGGAATCGACAGCGGCAAAGGCTGACTGATCGCCAGGCGGGCCCATTCCGCGGCCAGCAGGTGTTTTTGAAGCCATCGCCCTTGATTCAGATACAGCCAGCCGAAGCGGGCGAAGTCGCGCGGACTGATGGCCAGGCGGCCGGGCCGATCTTCGCGGCCGAAGGCCAACAGCGTCGGCTGGTCCTCGCAGCCCAGGGGGCCGGTCAGGAGAGGGTGGAGAACGCGCTGGTCGATTTCATTTAAAGGCGTGCGATACACCTTGGTGAACAAGGTGTCCACGAACAGGGCCATTTGCCAGTCGTTATAGACATACGCCTCGCCGGGGCATTCGGTTACCCCATAGCAGGCGGTCTGGGTGGCTAGGTGACGAAAGGTGATCGACCGGTCCTTGTGCCCCAGGTCGGGGTTCAGTGCCGCCAAGCGTGGCTCAAAATCCGACGCCAAGGAGTCCAGTCCCTGCACGCGTCCGTCTTGCACCGCCTTAAAGAGGAAGTGGGCGTACCAAGGCTTGGCGGCGGAAGCCACGTCGCCGGGCTGGGTGATGTCGCCCCAGCTGAATACCAGCTTGCCCTGCCGAATGATGCAGCCGCGCCCGCCGGCGTAATCCGCGGCGGCCTGCAACTTCCCCACATCCAGCCCGACCGCGGAGGGCAGAGCCGTCGGCCAGGATTTGGATGGAAATCTTGCGGCCATAGTCACCACGGAAGACAGACGCCAGAGCGACAGCAGCTTGATCGATCGACGGACGGACATCAAGCCAGGGCCGGGCGGGCGTGGGCCATGGGAACATGTTACTTCTTGCCGCGCCTAAAGGCAGGCGGTTGCCGGGCCAGGCACGGGGCGGCGGCGACTCCCCTTGGCAGCCATTTGGCCGGAAAAATCAGCTGGATTGGGCCCAGCGGATGAGGATGTCAGCCACTTCGGGGCGGCTGAACTCCGCGGGCGGACGTTGACCGGCCTTGAGCAGGTCGCGGACTTTGGTGCCGGCCAGGAAGATGCGGTCTTCCGGGGGGGAGTTGGTGGTTTTGTCGCTGGCCATCCCGCCGGTCTTCTTGCAGTAGAAGGTGTTTTCAAACTTCAAGATGGTCAGGCCGACCTCGCCGGGGGCGAAGGAGTCGAAAATCTGCTGGGCGTCGTAGGTGCCGTAGTAGTTGCCCACGCCGGCGTGGTCGCGCCCGACGATAAAGTGCGACACGCCGTAGTTCTTGCGGACCAGGGCGTGCAGCACCGCCTCGCGCGGCCCGGCGTAACGCATGGCTGCGGGCATGACGCTGAGCATGGTGCGCTTGAGGTTGTAGTACTTGTCGATGAGGACCTTGTAGCAGTCCATGCGGACGTCGGCGGGGATGTCGCCGGGCTTGGTCTCGCCGACGAGGGGATGGATCAATAGGCCGTCGGTCATTTCCAGGGCGCACTTGGTCAGGTATTCGTGAGCGCGGTGGATGGGGTTGCGGGTCTGGAAAGCGGCGACGGTGCTCCAACCCTTTTGGGCGAAGGTTTCGCGGGTCTTGGCCGGCGGCAGGCGGTATTCGGTGTACTGTTCGCCGGGCTCTTTTTCGGGCGTGACGGTGACGACCTCGATGGGTCCAGCCACGAGCCAATCGCCCTCGGCTTGGACAGCGGCGACGCCGGGGTGGGCGGGGTCTTCGGTGCGGAAGACGTTGGGGATCTCCAGCTTCTTATCGTGGGGGTAGATTTCCTGCACGTCGATGACGGCCAGGAGCGTGCCGTCGGAGTGATACAGGGCGGCCTGTTTGCCGACGGCGAGTGTGGATTTGGTCGCCTCGTCCACAGCCAGGGTGATGGGGATGGGCCAGATCAACCCTTTGTTGACGCCCGACGACAGCCGCATTTCCTTGCAGATGGAGACGAAGTCGGCCTGGCCGACGAAGCCTGTCAGCGGAGAAAACGCGCCGATGGCGATCATTTCCAAGTCGCAGGCCTGCTTGGCGGTAAGGGTGACGCGCGGCAGCTTGGGGGCTTGGGCCTTGATGGCCGAGGCGCGGGCGGAGGCGGCGAAACGATTGACGAGGGCTCCGCCGTGGGGATCGATTAAGTGTTGGGACATGGCAGAAACTCCATCCTGCTTTTTTAGAGGGTTTTTTAGGGCAGCGATCTTAGTGGGCCAGGGCGGCGGGGGCAATGGGGAAAAATACAGAGGACAAAGTAAAAAAGGGAGCAATTGGGAGATTGATGGCAAGGGGTACAATGCCCGGATGCGGGAACAGGAACTGTTACAGCACATTTACGCCGCCAACGCGGGCCTGCCGGGGGGGGTGATTATCCGGCCGGGGGACGACATGGGGGCGGTGCGCATCGGCGGGACGGACGTGCTGGTGACGGTGGACCAGGTGGCCGAGGGGGTGCATTTTTCCCTGGCGGAAATGCCGCTGGCCAAGATCGGGCGCAAGGCGATCACACGGAACCTGTCGGACGTGGCGGCGATGGCGGCGGTGCCGGCCGGGGCGGTGGCGGCCGCGAGCTTGCCGCGGGGATTTGGAGAGCAAAACGCGCAAAAGCTCTTTGACGCCATGCGGGCGACGGCGGCGCAATATCAGTGCCCGCTGTTCGGGGGCGATATTTCGATCTGGAATGGTCCGTTGATCGTGACGGTGACGATTCTGGCGGAAGCCAAGGGGATCAGCCCGGTGCTGCGTGCGGGGGCGCAGGCGGGCGATGGGATTTATGTGACGGGGCAATTGGGGGGCAGTCTGGAAACCGTAAACGGCTACACGCATCACCTGGATTTTGAGCCGCGGCTGACGGTGGCGCGGAAGCTGGCGGAACGACTGGGAAAAAATCTGCACGCGATGATCGACTTAAGCGACGGGCTGGCGAAAGATTTGGGGCACCTTTGCCAGGGCGCGGAAAAAGGCAAGCTGGGGGCGGAGATTTTGGAAACCAACTTGCCGCTCAGCGCCGGGGCGAAGCAGGCGGCGGCAAAGGATGGGCGGGCGACGTGGCAACACGCGGTGGGAGACGGTGAGGATTACGAATTGTGTCTGACGGTGGCGGGGGATATTCCAGTGCCTAAAGAAATCGATGGCGTGCCGGTGACGCGCATCGGCACGATGCGGGAATGGTCGGGCCAGGGCGAGCGCATCCAGGTGCGCCTGGCTGACGGAGGCTTGGCGGGCGTGGCGAACCTGGGCTGGGAACATCGCGGGAGTTAGCGCGAAAAATGGCGGAAAAACAGGGCCAAACCGACTGGCAGGGCGAGAGCAGCTCGATCGAGGAGACGATGGCGATCGGGCAGGCGATCGGCCGGTGCGCGCGGGCGGGGGATTTGGTTGCCTTGGTCGGCGAGCTGGGCGCGGGCAAGACGCAACTGGTGCGCGGGCTGGCGCGCGGTCTGGGACTGGATGAAAGAGTGGTGGCCAGTCCGACATTTGTGATGATCCAGGAGCACGAGCCCCCGCCCCCGGAAGAGACTCCTCTTGCGAACGGCGGCGCGGGAGATTCCATGGGCCCATGGCTGGTGCACGTGGACGCGTATCGCATCCAGAGTCTGCAGGAGCTGGAGTCGGTGGGCTGGGATCCTTCGACGCTGCTGGCCGGCGGGGAGCTGCGGGAAAAGGCGGTGCTGGCGGTGGAGTGGGCGGACCGTTTGGGGGAACTGCTGGGCGAAGATTATCTGCGGGTGGAATTAAAGCATGAAGGGCAGGAGCAAAGACTGTTGACGGTGCGGGCGGTGGGAAATTGGCGCTCACGCCTGGGGCCATTAAAGCGGGAACTGAGCGCGGCAAGGGGCCAACCGTTCGATGATCCTGCGGCGAATGACATCCAACCGACTGCGGAATCCCCGGTCAGCCGCTGCCCGATCTGCGGCGCGAAGGTGGACCTGAAGCAAAAGACGTATCCATTCTGCAGCGAGCGGTGCAAGATGGCGGACCTAGGGCGCTGGCTGGACGGGCGCTATGTGATCAGCCGGCCGATCGAGCAGAAGGACCTGGAGGAAGAGTAAGAACATCGTGAATGGCGAATGCTGAATGCCGAATGGCGAATGAAGCAGAGTTCGACATGCAAACGGCCGCGAAAGAAGATTATCTGTCGTCGATGATGGATTCGGCCTGGCGGGCTTGGGGGGAGCGACCATAGACGGTGAATTGGAAGCTCAGGGGTTCGTAACCATATTTCTGGCAGATGGCGTCGCGGAGTTCGGTGAGGGCGGGGTCTTCAAATTCCACGATCTTGCCGGACTCCACGCAGACCAAGTGGCCCTTGGGCGTGCGTCCGAAGCTGAGCTGATAGCGGGTGCGGTCGGCGTCGATGAGCACTTCGGAGATGATGCGGGCGTCGACAAGGTGTTTTAAGGTGCGGTAGATGGTGGCCTTGGAGACGCGGTGGCCGGCCTGGCGCATTTCGTAGAGCAGTTCCTCAGCCTCGAAGATGCCGTCCTTGCCCAGGACCGCGCTGAGGATCAAAGCCCGCTCGGGAGTGAACTTAAGGCCCTGGCGCTTGATAAAACGGCGAAAAATGGCGCAAAGGGGCTGAATGAGCTGGCCGTCGGTGACGGTGGAGTTGGAGCCGGGAGTCATAGGGATATTGTAGGCGGGATTTAAGAAGCAGGAGTTGGGAGTCAGGAATCAGGAAAAGCGGGCAGGACAACTGTTAACCGCGATACAACCCAGGCATTCAATGCCTGGGCTTGTTCAAGTCAACCCACGGATTCAACCCGTGGGCGTAACAGGAAATAGCGCAAAGGCAGGCTTCCGGCAAAGCGGCGGGGTGGATGGGGGGCGGGGGTATTGGTAACCTTCCCGCACGAAAGAGTAAGGAGAGCATCGGTGCAAAGCCCTATCGGCGTCGGATTGATCGGTTGCGGGACCATCGGCTACGGTGTGGTGCGCCTGTTGGTGCAGGAGGCGGAGCTTTACGCCCGGCGACTGGGGCGGAGGCTGGAGCTGCGGCGCATTCTGGACCGGCGGACGGACGTGGGCGATACGGAAAAACTGGTGGCGCCGGGCTTGCTGACCGGGGATGCGGATGCTTTTTTCAACACGCCGGACATGCAGGTGGTGATCGAACTGGCTGGCGGCAAGGGGATTGTGAGCCAGTTCGTGCGGCGGGCGCTGTCGATGGGCAAGCATGTGGTGACGGCCAACAAGTCGCTGCTGGCGGCTGAGGGCCCGGAGTTGTTCGCGCTGGCGCGGCAACACGGAGTGTCGATCGGTTTTGAGGCATCTTGCGGCGGGGGCATTCCGTGCATCACGGCCTTGAATTTCGGGCTCATGGCCAATCAGATGCAGGCGATTTACGGCATTTTGAACGGCACGTGCAATTACATTCTGACGGAGATGACGCGGAAGAATAAGGACTACGCCACGGCCCTGAAAGAAGCCCAGGCGGCGGGATTCGCCGAGGCGGACCCGACGCTGGACGTCAGCGGGGGCGACACGGCCCAGAAGCTGGCGATTTACGGCTCGCTGGCGTTCGGCATTCAGGCCCGCGGCGATCAGGTGCCCACGGAGGGCATCGACAAGTTGAGCCTGGCGGACATCAAATTCGGAGCGGAACTGGGCTATGACATCAAGCTGCTGGGCATCGCGGAACGGACGAGCGCGGGCGTAAGTCTGCAGGTGCAGCCGTGCTTTGTGAAGGTGGAGGAGCCATTGGCGCAGGTGGCGGGCCCGTTCAACGCGATCTCGGTGTTCGGGCATTCGGTGGGCCAGGTGATGCTTTACGGGCGCGGGGCGGGGCAAAGGCCCACGGCCAGCGCGGTGGTCAGTGATCTGATGAACATCGCCAGCGGGTGGTACCCCAAGGCGTTCGCGGATTTGCGGATCTGGTGCGACCAGCACGAGCCGGTGAAGCTGGGCAACCCGGTGGGACAGGAGAGCAGGTACTACGTGCGGATCAACGCTCTGGACAAGCCGGGCACGCTGGCGGGAGTGACCAAGGCGCTGGGGGACGCGGGGATCAGTTTGTCGGGCGTGGTGCAGCACGAAATGGCGGAGGGCAAGTTCGTGCCGGTGGTCATCACCACGCACAAGGCAGCTCAAGGCGCGCTGCGCGCGGCGTTGGCGGAGATCGCGCGGCTGAAGGTGGTCGAGGGCGAGCCGGTGGCGATCCGGATTGTGGATATGCCCAAGGGGTGAGGGGGGGAGTTAGGAGTTAGGAGTTAGGAGTTAGGAGTTAGGAATTAGGAGTCAGGGGATGCGGCGGTGGGGAGATGGGGGCCGGGGTGAAGCGTTTAAGTAATTGAGGAAGCAGGCTGGTGAACTGGCTGCGGGGCAGGACCAGATCCGCGCCTAGAGCGCGGGCTTGGTGGAGCATGTCCGTTTGCACGTGCGCGCCGAAGCAGATGACGGCAATGGATGGGGAGTTCTGCTTAACCCATGCCGTTAGGGACAAAGCGTCAGCGCCCAAGTCCAGATCAACGAAAAACACACGCACGGCACCGGGTGCGGAGGGTTGGGCTGGCGGGATCAGATGGCGGCGGAGCGAATCCAGATGACAGGCCGGGTGTGAGACAAGGCCCAAGGCATCGGCGGTGGAGCGGATGCGGGTGGCGAAGATCAAGTCCTTGCAGGCGTAGAGCACCATCGGCAGATCATAGGCGTCGCCGCGATGGGCGGGTCAATGCGCTGCTGAATTGGCCCTGTAAAGACCATGAGCGGCGATGTAAGCAGCCACGGCGGGGGGCACGAGGTGATTGATGGGCTGGCCAGCGGCGACGCGGCGGCGGATGTCGGTGGCGCTGATGTCCAGGGCGGGCAATTCCAGTAGGCGTGCGGCCCATTGCTCAGCTTGCAGGGGAGCTGGCAAATCAGCCAACAAGGACTGGCGATTCAGGGGAGGGCGGACCATGACCAGGGGTTCGGCCAAGGCGATGATCTCTTGATATTGCCGCCAGGAGGGAAACAGACGCAGCTGATCGCTGCCGATCAAGAGGCGCAGGCGCGGCTGGGGGCCGAGGTGGTGGCGCAGGCGGGTGAGCGTGTCCACGGTGTAACTGGGCTGACCGTCGGCGGCGCGGTCGAGTTCGTCGGTCCAGATGGCTGCATGCGGTTGATCCTGCAGCGCTAAACGCAACATCGCCAGGCGATGGCTGGCGTCGGCCAGAGTCTGATTCCGCTTGTGCGGCGGGTTGGCCGAGGGAATGTACAGCACACCGTCGGCCCCCACGGCCTGCATGGCCAGGAGAGGCAGGCGGAGGTGGGCCAAGTGCGGCGGATCGAAACTGCCGCCGAAGACGATCAGGCTTTGGGCGCGTGGCCAATCCACGTTCAAGAGTTTACCTGTTAGTCAGAAAGTCGCTTAAGCAGCAGTTGCACCACCTGGGCTAAACGCTGCGAACAAAGGCGGGCGTGGCGGGCCAGGCGCAGGAGTTGGGGCAGGTCACGGGGATGACGCCAGAGGTAACGCAGCGCGGCCAGGCGATCGGGTCGGCCGTCGGGTTTGACGCAGGTAAGTAAGGCGGCGGGCAGCACGGTGTCGGCCGGATCGCTGACCGCGCGCAGGACGGTCAGCGGCAAGCCCAGGGCACGGGCCAGACGCGCCACGGCGTAGGTTTCCATATCCACCAGGTCGGCGCTGGTGCGGCTGCGCAGGCTGGTTTTGGCCGCGGGCGTGGCGGCTAAGTGATCGACCGTCAGCAGGCGCGCGGGCATGTGCCAGTAGGCGGGCGCGGGCTCTAAGGCGGGGGGCAATTCGCAGGGGAGGAACTGGCCGCTCTCGTTGATTACTTCGCGGACGGGCAGGACGTGGCCGGGCTTAAGAGATGGGTTCAAACCGCCGGCGAATCCTAAGAGGATCACGCGGCTGGGCTTGAACTGCTCATTTAAGCATGCCAACGCCTGACAGGCGGAGCGGCTGCCCATGCCGCTGACGGCGGCGATGAGGCGCGTGGAACCGAAGCAACTGGTCCAAAATTCGCCGGGTTGTTTGCTGTCATTTTGAACCGGGCTCTGCGCGCCCGGACCGGGCACACAGTGCCCGGCTCTGTTGATCCCGGGCCTGGGGGATCGCAATCCCAGCAGGCGCAGGGTCGGGGCGATTTCTTCGGAGATCGCGGCGAGTAAGAGGATGGTGGGCAAAGCGTCGGGCATGGCAGGTCTAGTTGACTACGTTGATGGGTTGGCCGGCCAGGAAGGCACGCAGATTGTCGGCCGCGGCGGCGAGTAAGCGGCGGCGGGCTTCCACGCTGGCCCAGGCCACATGAGGCGTAATCAAGCAGCGCGGCGCGGACAGCAAGGGATTGTCAGCCGGCGGCGGTTCAGCGGATAGGACGTCCAGGCCCGCGCCGGCCAGACGATTTTCACGTAAGGCGGCAGCCAGGGCGGGCTCATCGACCAGCGGCCCGCGCCCGGTGTTGATTAGATACGCGGTGGGTTTCATAAATGCTAAGCGGGGCGCATTGATCAGGTGACGCGTCTGGTCGGTTAATGGGCAGTGCAGAGACACCACGTCAGCCTGGGCCAGAAGATCGTCCAGAGGCCAACGGGCCACGTCCCTGGATTCCGCTGCCGCCTGGGCGGGCGAGCCGGGGACAACGGCGGCGACGACGCGCATGCCCAGGGCCTGGGCGATGGCGGCCACGCGCCGGCCGATGGCGCCGTAGCCGACGATGCCCATGATCTTGTCAGCCAGTTCCGTGATCGGGGCGACGGTGAAGCTGAAGTCCGGGCTGGCGACCCAGCGGCCCTGATGGACAGCTTGGTCGTGGGCGGCGGCGCGACTGACTAATTCCAGGAGCATGGCGAAAACGTGCTGGGCCACCGAGGCGGAACTGTAGGCCGGCACGTTGGTCACGCTGATGCCGCCACGGCGGGCGGCGGCCAGGTCCACGACGTTGACGCCGGTGGCTAGGACGCCGATGTAACGGGCCTGGGGCAATTGCGCCAGGGTATCGGCCAGAAGCGGAGTTTTGTTGGTTAACAGGTACGGCGCTCCGGCGGCGCGGGCGAGGATGTCAGCCGGCGCGGTGCGCGGATGGACGGTTAATTCGCCCAAGGCAGCCAGGGGTTGCCAGGAAAGATCGCCGGGATTTAGGGCGTGGCCGTCGAGCACCACGATGGGCGGCTTCATGGGGGGGATGGTAACCCAAAACGGTCAATTTTGTGTTGGTGGCTTCGGCGATATGGGCGTATCATATTTCCCATGATCACCTATCATCTGGACAACCAACCGATTGACACGACCAGCGCGAATCTGGACGAGTTGTTGCAGCATGCGGGGGATCGCTTGGCTGCACAGGGGCGCATGGTGGTGGAAATCACCATCAACGGCCAGGTGCTGGAGGCTGAGGAGATTGATGAGCGCCGTCCCCAGGGGGTGGAGGGGCTGGAAATCAGACTCTTGTCAGCCGACCCACAGGAGCTGATCACGCTGATGCTCCAGCAGGCCCGGGACGAACTGGCGGAAGCGGGGGAACTGCAGAATGAAGCGGCGGCGATGCTGCAGCGGGACGAGACGGCGGGGGCGATGGTGAAGATCGGCGCAGCCATCCGGGTCTGGCAGCAGGTGCCGCAGGTTTTGATGCAGGTGGTGCGCTTCGCGGAAGTCGACCTGGACGATCTGCTGGTGGACGAAATTCCCGCCACGCAATTGATTCAGGGGCTGTTGCTCCAGCTGCAGCAGCTGCGGCAGGCGATTATGGGATCGGACACGGTGGCGCTGGCGGATGCTCTGGCATATGAATGGCCGCAGACCGTGGAAAGGTGGGATCAACTGATGGTGGTGCTCGGCGAATGGCTGACGGAGGATCACGCCGCGGAACCGGGCAAGGGAGAGTAGTTGGGGGGAGATAGGAATCGGGACCTTTGACCCCCGTGGCACCCCCCGGCAGAGCCGGGAGCTTGCCCAAAGGCCGTAAGACAGCACACAGCACCCTTTGGGATGCTGTGTGGCACCCGAGCTTTCGGGGTGGACTTCCGGGGGGGGCTTCCGGGGGCGAGGCGGGCTATAATGCCAGCCCTTTGAGCAAGTTCAACAAGTGGAAACAGGTTCATGGCCAAGCCTAATCTTGATCACCCCACGCTGCCGCTGGTTAAGCAGCGATTCCCGGATGTGAAGCTTCTGGCGACGGAGTTTCGCGGTCAATCCTCGCTGGTGGTGCCCAAGGAACGCCTGCTGGACGTGATGCACTTTCTGCACGCGGACCCGCGCTGCGGGTATGACTTTCTCGCGGACGTGGTGGGCGTGGATTATCTGAACTACCCGGGTGGGGCGGGGACGCCGACGGGACGATTCGGGGTGATCTACAACTTAGTGAGCACCGCCCACAACTACCGGCTGCAGGTGAAGGTGATGCTGCAGCCGAAGCTGGACACCACGGGCACGGAGGATGATCCGGGGCTGCACCTGCCGAGCATGACCAGCTTGTGGGCGGGGGCGGAATGGCCGGAGCGCGAAGTGTTTGACATGTTCGGGATACGTTTTGACGGGCACCCGGACCTGCGGCGGATTTTGTTGTGGGAAAGCTTCCCCGCGCACCCGCTGCGGAAGGATTATCCCTTGCGCGGGCGCGGGGAACGCGAGAGTTATCGGGTCGTGGGCAGGGAAGACGTGTGAGAAGGCGGGGGGATGGGGGATGGGGATTGGGGATTAGGGGTTGGGGATTGGGGGTTGGGGGAAGACATTACTGAATGTCGAGTGGCGAATGCCGAATGTGAGCCAGTTTTCGGCCTTAGGTGAAGTCTTGGGTTTCATTCGGCATTCGGCATTCGACATTCACAATTCGTCATTCAAGAGTGCCCGGCGACCTTCCGGGGGTTAACTTCCGGGGGGTTTGGGCCGATGGTAACGATTGGAGTGGTGATTCAACCTTTTCCGGAAAGGTCTTGTTATGCGCCCAGACGATGCCGTCGCATCCAAGCTTGAAGAACGTCGCCAGGACGTACGTCTGGCTGGTAACGGACCGGTACAAGCGGTGGTGGTGGACTGCTACAGTCAGCCGCTGCGTGTGCTGCAAGATGCGCAAACGGTGAACGTATCGGCAGGCGGCCTGGCGTTGCTGACGTCGACGCCGGCATCGCCCGGGGAGCGGGTGGTGGTGACGCTCGAGGGCGCAAGGCTCAGCCAACCCGGCGCCCAACGCGTGGTTCTGGAAGCCTTGGCGGTGCGGCGGCTGCTGGCGGGACAGACGATGGTCAACTGCCGGTTGGTTGAAGGCCGGATGCCCGCCAAGCTGATTTACGGCTGGTAGGCAGCGGCGGAGCGGCCAGCCCCAGGGCGGGGAAATGGTCCGCCACGCAAACCGACCCAGACATCGCACTGAACCAACGTTCGGGAGGCGATACTTGCTTACGCCCCATACCAATTCACAGACCCCCAATCGCCGCCGGGAAGCGCGGGCGCAAGCGCCGCAGCGGATCGGCGTGAGCCGAACGCTGCCGGTGGTTCCGCTGTCGGACGCCAAGGTGCTCAATGTCAGCGCCCACGGGGTGGCGATCCAGACCAGCGTGCCGTTGGCTGAGGGCGAACGGTTGTCGTTCATGGCTGAGCCGGGCAGCCCGCCGATTTTGGCGATGGTGCTGGCTTGCGATCTGGTGGAGCGCGGGCAGTATCGAGTGAGATGCCAGTGTCTATTGGGCGAGTTTGAGTTTGAAGCGCCCCCGCGGCGCGGGCGATCGAATCATGCGGCCTGAGGGGACGGGCGATCTAGTCCAGGCCCGCGGCATAGGAATTGAGGGGGAAAGTGATCTGGCGGGACTTGTGGCCGATCACTTTGACCATCTGCAGTTCCAGGTGGGGTTCGCCATCGAGCACATTAAGAATGTCATCGTGAATGGCCCAGCTTCGGCCGCGCGGTGAGCGGGCCAATTCCGGGGCGCGGAAGGGGCTGGCGCCATCCAGGGCCTGGGCGAGCACGCCGCCGGGCTCAAAGGCCTGGTGGATGCGCAGCATGCGCTGATACCCGCTGACATAGGCAAAGCCATGGCGTTCGTACATCACGGCGTTGTGGTAGGTCAGGGGTTCGAGGCTAATGGCCACATAGCCTAAGCCGCGGGCGAATTCTTCCATCAGCGGTAAGAGTTCGCTGAACAGGCGCAGGCCAGGGCGCACCTGGCAGGGGCCAAGCCCGGCGTTCAAGGCGGCGATTTCCTCGGGAAGGTTGCGTCCGGCCGTGCCCAGGAGGGTGACCCGGCCGTGGGGATCGACGTCAATCTGATAGCGGCGGGCGCGGACGTCGTTGACGACAATGAAGCTTAGTTCCATCTGGCCGCCGCCGGCTTCTTCCAGGTCGAGGCTGAAGGCGAAGTCGCCGTCAACCCGATCGCGGGGCAGGCGGAGGTGGACTTCGGCGCGGTCGTTGGGAGCCAGGTATTGCCAGCAGGCGGGATTGTCCACGCCGCCGGCGAATTTACGGGGATCCAGCTGCAGCAGGTAATCCCACAAACGTTGGGGAATGATACGGGCGTAGGCGGAGCGCTTGGCGTCGTCGCTTAGGCTGTTAAGGCGCAGGAGGCTCATAGGCAAAGGGAAAAATGAAAGGTTAAAGGGGGGGGTGGAAGTTATCAGCAGCATATCAGGGTTTGGGCGGCTGGTGCGGGCGTACAGGCGGGGTCGTGATCATGGGAGGTCAGGCGAGAGCGAAGGTGCCCGCGTCGGGGACGACGCGGCTCACTAGGCTTGGAACTTCCGGGGGGGGTGATTCCGGGGGGGTGGGTTATGATGAGGGGCGGGTGTCAGGCGGGTGCGTGGTGGGGATAATCAACGCGCAGCATCCGGGACGAGGAAAGAGGTTATGAAAATCGCGGTCATCATGCCGGCGGCGGGACTGGGACGACGCTTTGCCAACGAAGGCGAGAAGAAAAGCAAGATCGAGCTGGAGTTGGCCGGGCGAGCGGTTTTCTTGCGTTCGCTGAGCTTGTTCTGGAAGCGCCCGGAGGTGGGGCAGGTGATTTTGGCGGTGCATCCGGAAGGCGTGGAGGCGTTTAAGCTGCGCTGGGGCGACCAACTGGGATTTCATGGGGTGACGGTGGTGGCCGGCGGGGTGGCGGAACGGTGGGAGACGGTGATGAAGGCGCTAAAGGCGGTGAAAGAGGACATCACCCACGTGGCGGTGCACGACGCGGTGCGCCCGCTGGCCAGCGCGGCGATGATTACGCGGGTGTTTGAGACGGCCGAGCGCTACCCGGCGGTGATTCCCGCGGTGCCGGTGAACGCGACGCTTAAGCGTGTGGAAGACGTACAGGAAGAGGACGATCAGGCGGACGATCCCTTGACGCGCATTCTGGGCGCGGCCGCCAAACCGAGGATTCCCATCCAAAAGGTCACCGCCACGTTGGATCGAGCCGCCACGGTGGAGGTGCAGACGCCGCAGGTTTTCAGCAAGGCGCTGTTAGAGAAGGCCTACGCGCAGATTCGCGATGGGAAGATTGCCGGCGAAGCGCTAAAGGGCGTAACGGACGACGCCCGGCTGGTGGAAATGCTCGGCGAAACGGTTTACGTGGTGGCGGGCGAAGCGACGAACCTGAAGATCACCCGGCCCGACGACGTGAAGCTGGCTGAGGCGATTTTGAAGGAAAGCGGGCAGGAGGAAGCGAAGCTGCTGGCCCGCAAGCGGCTGTTTGCCAATGAGGAGGAGTGAGTAAGAAGGAGTTAGGAGTTAGGAATTGGGAGTTGGGAAAAGCAAAGACGGGAATAGGCATGGGGCTATGGGAAACGATCAACTGGGAGGATGAGTTCCCGATTCTGCGGGAATGGGCGTTTTTCAATCACGCGGGGGTGGGGCCGATCAGTGCCCGGGCGGCACGGGCAATGGCGGAATATGCGCGGCAGGCGGCGGCACAGGCGTATGTGGGCAGCGGGTGGTATGCGCGCCTTAAGCCGCTTCGACAAGCGTTGGCGCGATTGATCGGCGCCGGCGGGCCGGAGGAAATCGCCTTTACGCCTAACACTTCCACGGGCTTGGCGCTGGTGGCCCGGGGCTTACCGTGGCGCAAGGGCGATCAAGTCGTCACCACGGCGGTGGAGTTCCCAGCCAACCGGTATCCGTGGGAGGACCTAAAGCGGCAGGGCGTGGAACTGGTGGAAGTGCGGCAAGGGGATGATGGACGAATCGACGGGGAGGATGTGCTTGAGGCGATCACGGATCGCACGCGCGTGGTGGCGCTTTCGCACGTGCAGTTTTCCACGGGCTTTCGGATGAACTTAAGGCCCATCAGCGACATGGCGCATCGGGCGGGCGGATATTTGTGCGTGGATGCGATTCAAAGTCTGGGGGCCCTGCCGGTGGACGTACAGGCGATGGGGATCGATTTTCTCTCCGCTGACGGCCACAAGTGGCTGCTGGGCCCGGAAGGGGCGGGATTCTTTTACTGCCGGCAGGATTTACTCGAAGTGCTGCACCCGGCGGTGGTGGGTTGGCGAAATGTGGTCCACGCCCAGGATTACGATCACTACCGGTTTGAGCTGCGACCGGACGCGGAGAGGTTTGAGCCGGGCACGCTGAATATTCCGGGCTTGCTGGGCTTGGCGGCGAGCGTGGATTTGCTGCTGGAATTGGGGATCGCACAGGTCTGGGCCAAGCTGGAGTCGCTGACGGATCGTTTGGGCACTGGGCTGGCGGCTAAGGGCTACACGGTGTTCAGCCCACGCGCCAAAGCGGCGGAAAAGAGCGGGATTGTGTCGTTTTCGCCGCCGGCGGGAAGCCCCCCACTGCCGGCGATCGTAGCGGCACTGGAAAATGAAAAGATTGTCGTGGTGACGCGGGCGGGGCGGCTGCGGGCCAGCCCGCACTTCTACAATACGTTTGCCCAGATCGACCGCTTGCTGAGCGCCCTGCCCTAAGCGGAGGCGTGGCGGCATAGAATGAAATTATGGCCAGCACGAGATTGCACATTGCGGGTATGCGTTGCGCCGGCTGCGTGGCGGCGGTGGAAAAGTGTCTGTTGGCCGTGCCGGGCGTCAACGACGCGATGGTGAATCTGGCCACGTCCGAGGCGCTGGTGGAGCACCAGGGGATTGTCGCGGGGCCATCGCTGACCGAGGCGGTGCGCAAGGCGGGATATCAGGCCCACGTGGAGCACAAGCACGGGGGGGGTACGGATAGGGAGAATCCCGCGAGCAACACACAGCAGCCTTCGGCCTGCTGTGTGGCACCCCAATCCCAAGGGCATGTTCATAATGCGGGCGAGGGCAAGTGGACCAACTGGATGACGGGCAGCGTGGTGATCGGCGCTGCCGTGATGGTGTTGGCCATGGGCTGGGGGCATGACAACATGCCGCGGGGGGTGCTGTATGCGCAGCTTGTTTTGGCCACGATTTTGCAGGTTTGGCTGGGCTGGCCGTTCTATCGCGGGGCGTGGGCGGCGATCTCGCATCGGCGGGCGGATATGGACGTGCTGGTGGCGATGGGTACGTCCGTGGCGTACGGCTACAGCGTGGCGGTGGTGCTGGGCGGGTGGCATCAAGCGGTGTATTTCGACACCTCGGCGATGATTCTGGTGCTGATCAGCGTGGGCCGATATCTGGAAGCCAAGGCGCGGGCGAGCGCGGGGGCCGCCATGCGCGGGTTGATGGAACTGCAGCCGACGCAGGCGACGGTTTTGCGCGCGGGACAAGAGCAAGATATTCCCGCGTCGCAACTGGCCATCGACGACGTGGTGTTGGTGCGGCCGGGGCAGAAGATACCGGCGGACGGCATGGTTTTAAGCGGGCAAAGCGAGGTGGATCAGGCGATGATGACCGGCGAATCGGTGCCCGTGGAAGTGAAAAAGGGCGACCCGGTGCTGGGCGGGACGATCAATCAGGGCGGGGCGTTGACGATTATCGTCGAAAAGGTGGGCGAAGCGGCGCTGCTGGCGCAGATGGTGGAACTGGTGCGGCGGGCGCAGGCGTCTAAGGCGAGGGTGCAGAGGGTGGCGGATCAGGTGGCGGCGATATTCGTGCCGGCGGTGATCGCGGTGGCGGGCATCGCGCTTTTGGGTTGGGGATTGCTGGCCCAGGATTGGGCGCTGGGGCTGTATGCTTTGATCGCGGTGCTGATCGTGGCTTGCCCATGTGCTTTGGGATTAGCCACGCCGGCGGCGATCATGGTGGGCACGGGGTTAGGCGCTAAGCGGGGCATATTGATTAAGGACGCGGCGGCGTTTGAGCGGGCGGGAAGATTGACTCATGTTCTACTGGACAAAACCGGCACGTTGACCAAAGGCCGACCGGCGGTGACGGACGTGGTGACGGTGTGGAGCGGCGCACTTGCAGTTCAGACTAAAGAGGGAGGCCATACCGCGAATCCTCCGGCGGCGCTGCTGAATCAACCCGCCCTTAGCGTGGAGGAATTGCTGCGTCTGGCAGCGAGTGTGGAAGTGCCCAGCGAACATCCGTTAGGGCGGGCGGTGGTGGCCGAGGCCCGCAAGCGAGGCATGACGCTAAGTGAAGTGGACGGCTTTGAAAGGCTCAGCGCCGGGGGAGTGCTGGGGCGCGTGGAAGGCCACGTCGTGGCGGTCGGTCGCCCCAGCGCGCTAAAGGAACGCGGAATCACAGGCACGGAAATTCTGCTGCAACAGCGGGAGGCGTTGGATGCAGCCAGCAAAACGACGGTGCTGGCAGCGGTGGATGGTCAGGCGGTGGGCGTGATCGGATTCGCCGACGAATTAAAGCCCGAGGCTCCGCAGGCGGTGGCGGAGTTGCACAAACTGGGCTTGCAGGTGGCGTTGATGACCGGTGATCGGGAGCTGGTGGCCCGGGGCGTGGCGGAACGCCTGGGCATTGACGTGGTGTTGGCCGAAGTGCTGCCGCAGGACAAGCAGGCGAAGGTGGCTCAGTTGCGAAAAGACGGCGCAGTGGTGGCGATGGTGGGTGACGGCATCAACGACGCGCCGGCCCTGGTGACGGCTGACCTGGGCATCGCGATGGGAGCAACGCTGGCCGCCAGCGCCCGGCGGGACATGATGGCCTGGGAGGAGGCGACGGGCAGAGGGGAACCAAGCCCCAAAGGAGCGGCGTGGGGGACGGTTGCGGGCATGGGTTTGTACCCCCCGGCGGAGCCGGGGGCTGAAACTAGAGAACTTTCGGGGGCGGGGGCGGGGGTGCTTCCGGGGGGGGCGGATATCGCGATGGAGGCGGGGCACGTGGTGTTGGTGGGCGGGGACTTACATGGAATCGCACGAGCGATTCGACTAAGTCGGGCGACGCTCAAGCGGATTTATCTGGGGCTTTTCTGGGCATTTGTTTACAACGTGGTGCTGATCCCGCTGGCGGCGTTGGGGTATATGCACCCGATGCTGGCGGCGGCGGCGATGTCGCTTAGCTCGGTGAGCGTGGTGGGCAATGCGCTGTGGCTACGCTGGACGTGGAAGGAATGATGAGGGGTCTGGGGTCTAGGGTAATAAAACAAAACAGCCTGAGGCACGTCCGGCAGTTATTTTCCCACTGGCGGCAAGTCGGCGGGAATTGAATCGCTTTGCTGCTTGCGGAAGGCTTTGAGTTTTTCCGTCAAAGCGGGGTCGGACAAGGCGAGGATCGCCACGGCAAACAGCGCGGCATTGGCAGCCCCGTGCGAACCTAAACTCATCGTGGCTACGGGAATGCCGCGGGGCATGTTGACGGTCGAAAGCAGCGCGTCTAATCCGCCGGCGAGTTTGCCTTCCATGGGGATGCCGAGGACCGGCAGATGAGTGAGCGCCGCCATCACGCCGGCGAGGTGCGCGGACATGCCGGCCGCGGCGATGATGACCTTCAGCCCGCGCTGGGCGGCTGTAGTGGCAAAATCGTGAGCCCGCTGGGGTGTGCGATGGGCGGAGCAGACTTTAATTTCATAGGGCACGGCGAACTGGTCGAGCAGGTCCGTGGCCGCCTTGAGCGTGGGGGCGTCCGAGGCGCTGCCCATGACGATGCCAACTAGGGGGGCGAGGGGGGGGGATTGGCTCTTCATGGCAGCGATTATGCGGAAGATTGACCGTCCGGCAAGGGGAGGGGAAAAGAGGAATTAGGAGTTAGGAGTTGGGAATTAGGAGAAAGGCAGAATGTGGCGGCGGTTGTCTCATATCGATTAAATAACTGCCTACCGCAGCAGGTCCAGCCAGGCTTCGGGGAGGACTTCCAGCCAGTAGCGGCCGTGGAGGCGCTTGACGAACACTTTGCAGCCGAAGGTGGCGGTAAGGGTTTCGGGGGTGATGACGTCCTGGGGCGGGCCGGCGTGGGTGATGCGGCCGTCACGCATCAAGAGGACCTGGGCGGTGCGCGGGGATAGCTCCTCGACGTGATGGGTGATAAAGAGCACGGTGGGCGGCGATGGCTGAGACAAGATTTTTTCGATCGTGGCCAGGACGTGTTCGCGCCCGGCGACATCCAGCCCGGCGGTAGGTTCGTCAAGAATCAGAAGCTCCGGCTCATGGACCAGGGCGCGAGCGATCAGGCAGCGCCGCTGTTCGCCGGTGGAAAGGTAGGCAAAACGCAAATCGCGGCGATGGCTCAGGCTGACCTGTTGGAGGACTTGATCAGCCCGGTGAATCTGCACGTCGGTGGGTTGGTCGTACAGCCCAACCGTGCCGAAGAATCCGGTCAGGACAGCTTGGTGCGCGGACAGATCGGCGTCGACGACAGCCCCGGAAAAATGCGTGCCGGCCATATCCGTGGTCGGATTGACAATGCCAATGCGCCGACGCAGGGCGCGGATGTCCGTCTGCCCGATGGTCTGGCCGAGCACGGTGACAGAGCCTTGGGTTAGAAATATCTGTCCGGTGAGCGTGCGGGTGAAGGTGGTCTTGCCGCAGCCGTTGGGCCCGAGGATGGCGGTGCAAGTGCCGGCGGGAATGGCGCAGGTCAGGCCCTGCAAAATGGGCGTGGAGCCACGCACGACATGGAGATCGCTGGCGATGACGGCGGGAAGAGGTTGGGGCATGACGGCGGACTCAAGAGGCGATTTGGGCTCTAGATCAAGGTGCTCTAGGATAACGGCTGGAGAAGATCGATGAATAAGACATTCCAGAAATGGCTGCTGCAGATCACGGGTTTGCCGACCGCGCCGGGCAAGGAAGAGGCGGTGATGGCGTGGGTGCGGGCGTGGGCCAGGAAGCGCCGCGACGTGGTTTTAGAGCTGGATCCTTACGGCAACATGATGCTGAGCCGGCGCGGGGCCAGGGGCAAAGGGCAAACCGTGGTGATCGAAGCCCACCTGGATCACCCGGCCTTTGTCTGTCGGGAGGTGGTGGCGGGCAATCGTCTGAGCGCTGATTTTCGCGGCGGCGTGGAGTCGCGTTATTTCCGTGGGACGAAAGTGCGGCTGCGCCGAGGCAAGGGCTTTGGCGGCGTGGTGGATCGCATCTCGCTGGAGAAAAAGGAGTGGCACGAAGACCGGCAGGTGGAGATTCGCTTTGACAAGAACGTGCCTGCGGAACCGGGGGACATGCTGACCTGGGATTTGCCCGCCCCGCGGATCGGACGGGATGGCATGCTGCGCACGCCGGTATGCGACAACTTGGCGGGCGTGGCGGCGGCGTTGGCGGCGCTGGAGATCATCCGCAAAGACCCGCGAAAGGCTGATGTGCGGGTGGTGCTGTCGCGGGCGGAGGAAATCGGTTTTGTGGGGGCCATCGCGGTGTGCAAGGAGCGCTGGCTGGCGAAAAACACACGGGTGATTGTGCTGGAAAACAGTCGCTGCCTGCCGGACGCGCCGGTCGGCGCCGGCCCGATCGTCCGCGTGGGCGATCGGGCGAATGTGTTTGACCCCGCCGTCACCGCCATCCTCGGCGCGGTGGCGACGCGCCTGACCAAGCAAGACAAAGACTTCCGCTGGCAGCGCAAGCTGATGACCGGCGGAACGTGCAACGCCTCGGCCTATGGGGCATACGGCTACGCGGCAGGATGCCTGTGCGTGCCGCTGGCCAACTACCACAACATGAACGAAAAGACGGGGCGGATCGATTCCGAGTGCATCAGCGTGGCGGACTGGCAAGGGTTGGTGACGCTGCTGGCCGAATCAGCGCTGACGCTGGCCCAGAATGGAGAGAAATTAGGGTTTCTCAAGCACCTGGAGGATATTTTCGCGGTAAGGAAACAATTGATCGCAGGCTTTAGGGTTTAGGGTTTAGGGTTTAGGGGTCTGGGGTCTGGGGGGGGTAGGGGACAGCAATCGCCACATTTGGGAGCTGTTCGAACCTAGCGCAAAGATTGCGCTGGGGTTGCACGTCTTGCGCCGTGAAGCGAGGCAGATGATTGCCATCGGATGGATCAGGAGATGATAAACATCGTCTTATTTTGTTTAAGTGATTATTTTATAAGTATTTATGGTGTTGTTGGGCCGTTTTTTGGGTCAATGATCACTGTTCGGCTGGCCTTGGCACTGGCCTTGCGAGTTCAAGGGCAGCGTTGCGCGATGCGCGCCGCTAGTGGAGTGCCTGCCGGTGACGTTGAGTTGGACACAGCTTTTGGAGCGATCCGGGGACCAGAATCTTGGTCAGGCGCTGGTGCGTCTGGCGGGTCTGGCTGAGGCTGTGCACCGTCACGAGCAGGCACGCCTGGTCCCAAACTCGATTCCCCCAGCGGCTGAGCACGGAAGCAACCGCCGCTTGCCGAATGAGGACCCCACCGCGGTTCACACGGAGGTGAACCGATGAACTACGGGCTGTACCTCTCGGCCTCGGGCGTCCTGACCAATATGTACCGGCAGGACGTCTTTGCCAACAATCTGGCGAACGTCAACACGCCGGGCTTCAAGCCCGACCTGCCCACCGTGCGCCAGCGTGATCCGGAATCGGTGGAGGACAATCTTTTTGGGCAGCGTCATGATCTGCTGGATCGGCTCGGCGGCGGGGCCCTGGCGGGTCGGCAGTGGATCAATTTTTCGCCCGGCAGTCTGCTGCAGACCGGCGGGCCGCTGGACGCGGCGCTGGTGGAGAAGAACCAGTTCTTTGTCGTCGCGCAGCGCGATGAGAAAAGCGGGGAGACGCTGATCCGCTTAACCCGCGACGGTCGGCTGGGCATGAACGCCGACGGCGAACTGATCCAGATGGTCAGCGGGGCGCGGGTCCTGGATGAAAATGATCAGCCGATCCACTTGAACACCGAACGCCCGGCCCGCATCGATCGCGCCGGACGGCTGATCCAGGACGGCGAGCCGGTGGGCAAGGTGCAGATCGCCCGCGTGGAAGATCCGCAGACGCTGACAAAACTGGGCCAGAATCTGCTGGGATTCGCCGACGGCCAGGACACGCGGGCCCAGGACGGCGAAGCGACGATCCGCCCGGGCTACCAGGAAGCCAGCGGGGTCGAGCCGGTGCAAACATTGATGAGTCTGGTGGACGCCACCAAGGCGATCACCGCCAACGCCAATCTGATTCGTTATCACGACATGCTCATGGACAAGGCGGTCAACGTTTTAGGACGGGTGACGGCTTAAGGCATTCATAAGGACGTAAGGTTATGGCCATCATGGCACTGCATTCGGCGGCGACGGGGCTTACCGCCATGGGGCGGGAGATCGACATCATCGCCAACAACCTGGCCAACGCCAACACCGTCGGCTACAAGGCCCAGCGGGCGAATTTCGAGGATTTGCTCTATCAGGAACAGCGTCAGCCGGGGGTGGAAAACGCCAACGGCGATCAGCGGCCGGCAGGGCTTTACGTGGGCGTGGGCACGCAGATCAGCAACACGCAGTTCGACTTCGCCGAGGGCTCGGCGGTGCCGGGCACGGGCGACTTTGACATGATGATCAGCGGGTCGGGATTTTTCCGGGTGGCGATCCCGGCGGATCAGGGCGAAGGCGTGGGCTACACGCGGGCGGGGAATTTCTTCCGCAATGCCGACGGGGACCTGGTGCTGGGCAACAGCAACGGCCCGCGCATGGAGCCGCCGATCAACATTCCTGAAGGCGTGACGGACATCACCATCAGTTCCGACGGCACGGTCTCGGGCCTTACGCCGGGGGCGACGGAGCCGGAGGACTTAGGACGCATCGAGCTGTCCACGTTCACCAATCTGGCGGGATTAAGGCCCATCGGCGGGAACCTGTACGTGCCCACGGCGGCGTCCGGGCCGGCGATCGACGGCATGGCGACGGAAGGGGTTTTCGGACAGATCCTGCAGAAGTTTTTGGAGTCGTCCAACGTGGACCCGGTGCGCGAGCTGGTCACGCTCATCAAAACCCAGCGGTCGTTCGAGATGAACAGCCAGAGCATCCAGGCGGCGGATGAGTCTCTGCAGGTGGTCAGCAATCTACGGCGGTAAACAATGATTTTCGGCTGAAACAGCCTGGTTTTGCATATGAATAGAAGCCTGTCATTACCCGTTCTCCTGCTCGCGGCCCTGCTCCTGGCGCCGGCGAGCGGTGCAGCGCTGGGCGACGGGATTCGCCTGCGTGAATCCGCCCAATGTGCCGGTCCGGCGGTGACGTTGCGCGACGTAGCGGATCTGGACGGCGAGACGGCGCTGAAGCTGGGCGATCTGGTGATCGGGCAACTGGAAACGGGGAAGAACAGCCTGTCCATATCGCTGGCCCAGGTGCGCCAAGCACTCGACGCGCAGAATGTTAACTGGGGCAAGTTGACCTTGGCGGGATTCGCCCAATGCGTCATCGGCAGCCTGCCGGTGGCGGCCATCCAACCGGCGCCGCAGGAAGTGCCGGCCACGCAGCCGGCGGTGGTGCTGAGCAATCCCCTGCAGCCGGTGGAGTCCAAGGGCGTGCTGACGGTCGGCGAGCAATTGATCGCGGAAATCGAAAAAATCTCCGAAATCAGCCGCGCGGATCTGCGCATCACCTTCGCTAATTCCGATCAAGCCTTTCTGGCCAAGCCGGTGCTGGACGACCGGCTGGAATTTGAATTCCGGGCCCGCGGCCTGCCGGGGCGTTTGCCGGTGATGGCCCGCCGGTACCGTGACGGCAAGGTGGTGGAATCACAATATCTGCGCGTGGACGTGGAGCGGCGGTACCTGGCGGTGGTGGCGGTGCGCCCGCTGGGACATCAGCAGGTGATCGGTCCAGCGGACGTGGAAATCCGCGAGATTTACCTAAGTTCGACCGCGGGGCAGCCGCAGACGGAATTGACGGCGGTGATCGGCAAGCAGACGGCCGGCGCGTGGCGCGAAGGGGAAGTCATCACGGCTGAGCGCCTGCGGGCGCAGGTGCTGGTGGAGCGTGGCAAACAGGTGGTGGTGCGCTGCGTGGCGGGGAACCTGGTGATCCGCATGTCGGGATTGGCCTTGGAGGACGGGGTTGAGGGCCAGATGATCACGATTCGCAATGGAAAATCCGGTGAAAATTTTTCCGCGCAGGTGTCGGGACGGGGCGAGGTGGTGGCTAACTCCGGCAGCGCCGAGGTGGAAGCCAGAGCCGACGCCGGGCCCGCAGGGAGACAACCATGAAAACGAAATTGATCGGACTGGTGGTCTTAACGGTGGCGGTGAGCGGATCGATCCGGGCGCAGAGTTCGTCCCTGTACCTGCCGGCGTCAAGTCCTCCCACCGTGACGCCTCTGCCTTTCCCGGCCGAGGCGGCCCGGGTGCAGGGACCGCAGACCGTCCAACTTTCCCCCGCCATCGCGCAGGCCAGTTTCACCGCCCTGCAGACCCCCGAGCCGCGGCTTTTTGCGCTGCACGAACTGATCACCATCATCGTCCGCGAATCCGCCCAGGCGGAATCCAGCTCCAAGCTGGACACCAGCAAGGATGTCTCCTTCGACGGGCAGATCGCCGAACTGCCCAACCTGTCCTTAAGCAAGCTGCTGCAGTTGGAGTTCGCCCAGCAGATTAAGTCGGCTGACGGCTCGCCCAAGCTCAAGCTGGACTTTAAGAACGAATTCAACGGCGAGGGCGATTATTCCCGCAAGGACAACATGACCGCCCGCATCACCGCGGAAGTGGTGGACATCAAGCCCAACGGCAACCTGGTGCTCGAGGCCCGCAAGTTCATCCAGAGCGACAAGGAAACGCTGGAGATCATCGTCACCGGCGTCTGCCGGCCGCAGGACGTGGCGGCGGACAACACGCTCTTGTCCACGCAGCTGGCCAATCTGGACATCCGCAAGGCTCACACCGGCGAGCTGCGCAAGGCCGGCAAGAAGGGTTGGCTGACGAAACTCTTTGAAGGCGTCTTTAACTTCTAACCCCCCACTGCTTCTTCCGGCCCGTTTTAGGGCTGGAGTTTTTCAGGAACCTGGTTTATGCCCACAAGCTCACACCCACACGCCCGCTCGGCCTCGAAGCAGTGGTGGCTGTCGCTCGCGGTCGTGGGCCTGATCGTAGCGGCGAGTCTGCCGGCCCGGGCGGTGCAGGTGGGCGACTTGGTTCGCATCAAGGGCTCGGAAAGCAGCAAGCTGGTGGGCATGGGCCTGGTGGTGGGTCTAAAAGGCACGGGCGACGGCGGCAAATTCATGCCGGCGATACGGCCGCTGGCGGCGGTGATTCAACGGCTGGTGGATCCCAACGTGGTGGCCAGCGAATTAAAGGACGCCAAGAACGTGGCGTTGGTCACGCTGGAAGCCACACTGCCTTCCACCGGCGTCCGCGAAGGCGACAAGGTGGACGTCTACTTAAGCGCCATCGGCACGGCGAAAAGCTTAAAGGGTGGGCGGCTGTTCCTGATTCCCATGACCGGCCCCCTGCCGGACTCGCCGGTGTTCGCGTTCGCTTCCGGGCCGGTGAGCATCGAAGACGCGGACGCGCCCACGGTGGGCGTGGTCAAGCAAGGCGCGCAACTGACCCGCGACGTGGTGGCGCGATTCATGAACGAATACGGGCAGATCACCCTGGTGCTCAACAGCGAGGACGCCGGCTGGGCCAACGCGCACGCCATCTCCGACCTGCTCAATCAGGAAATGGCGCCCGACGGCCCGCCCCTGGCCCAGGCGACGGACCCGAAGAACATCATCGTCAACCTGCCCATGTGGGAGCGTTCCAACCCGGCGGCCTTCATCAGCCGCGTTTTGCAGTGCTACATGGACCTGTCGAGCCTCAATACCGGGGCCCGGGTGCAGATCAACGAAAGGACGCAAACCATCATCGTCGGGGCGGACGTGCAGATTTCGCCGGTGGTGATTTCGCACGGCGGCTTGACCATCACCACCATCACCCCACCGCCACAACCGTCGGAGCAGACGCCGATGGTGCAGACCAACAACTTCGTGGGCCTGGACCCGGACCGCCGCGGCGGCACGCGTCTTAAGGACCTGCTGGACGCTTTTGAGCAACTCAAAGTGCCCGCTTCCGAACGAATTGAAATCGTCAAGGAGCTAAAGCGCATCGGCAAGCTCCACGCGGAACTGCGCATCGAGTAGCCCCATGCTGACAACCGGCCTCGACAACCTCACTGACCACGCCCCCGGATTGTCCAGCGGCATCCGCAGCGCGATCACTCCGGAGGCGCTGCGGGCGATGTCAGCCACGACTGCGGATGGGACCAACTCCTTCCAACAGGCAATGTCCTCCCGCGTAAACGCCGGCTCCGCGTCCGCCGCGCAGGCCCGCCAGGCGGCCGAGCAGCTGGTGGCGACCACGCTGGTGGCTCCGATTCTCCAGGAAGTTCGGCAAGACCCCTTCCGCACGGAAATGTTTCACGGCGGGTCGGCGGAGAACATGTTCAGCTCCATGCTGGACACGCATCTGGCCGACCGGATCGTGCGCAAAGCCAACTTCTCGCTGGTGGACGTGATCTATCGCAAAGTCATGGGCCAACCGGCGGCGGTCTCCCCCATTACGCCGACCACGACTAATTCTTCCGCATTATCCGCCCCAAGCGCCAGGATTGATCAGCATGGATAAACAACTGGCTGAGCTTGAACGTCTCTTGGAAGAGCAGACAGCCTGTCACCAGGCCATGCTGGAAGTGATCCTGCAGAAGCACCAGGCCATCCGCAAGTTTCAATGCCAGGCCCTGGAAAACTGCTGCCGGCGGGAAAATCAGTTCTTGCAGCGCGTGGCGGAACTGGAAAAAGCCCGCCAGCGCCTGGTGGCTGAAATGACCCTTGCGCTGGACCCGGCGGCGACGGCACCGCTGGCGCTTAAGGACCTGGCGGAACGATTCGCCGAGCCGATGCGGGGAAGGCTGCTGGTCCGTCGGGTGCAGTTGCGGCAGGCTGTGGAACAAACCCAGGCCCAGGCCAATATCGCCCGCCGCGCGACGGAGTCGCTTTTGCGGCACATGCAGGGCCTGATGCAGACCCTCGGATCGATGATGACCGGCGTGGGCGTGTACGGGCAGCGCGGCGATTTGCCCCGCGGCGCCCTGGCCATGAGCACCTTCAGCGCGACGGCTTAATCCCGCCCGCAGGATTCGGGCAGGAAAGGACCAAGGATGGGCCTTAACGGAGCATTACACGTCGGATTGACCGGCTTGCTCTCCAGCCAGACCGCCCTGGACGTGGTGGGTAACAATCTGGCCAACCTGGGCACCAAGGGTTACCACCGCCAGACGGCTGTGTTGGCGCCCAACGGCGCCAGGGAAATCCAACCGGGCACGACGGTCGGTCAAGGCGTCCGCCTGCAGCAGGTGATCCGCCATGTGGATGAAGCCCTGGAAGGACGGCTGCGCAACGCGCTTTCCGACGAGTCCCGTTCGCAGATCCGCCAGGAAGTGCTCACGCAGATCCAGTCGCTGGAAAACGCCTTGGACGACGAGGGCAACAACATCACCGGGCAGCTGCAGGAGTTCTTCGCCGCCTGGCAGAACCTGCAGAACGATCCGCAAAGCCCGGAGCTGCGCAGCCTGGTGGTGCTGCAGGGGCAGAATCTCACCACGTACCTGACCAATCTGCGCTCGGAACTGGAAGCCACGCAGACCAACGTCAGCCAGACACTGCAGAACAACGTGGATCAGGTCAATCAGATGCTGACGAAGATCAGCGACCTGAACACCAAGATCGTCAAGGCGGAAAAAGGACAGGGGCCCAGCGCCTACGCCCTGCGCGACGAGCGCGACCAACTGATGTCGGACTTGGCTGGCTACCTGGATATTTCCACGGTGGAGCAGGCCGACGGGGCCGTCAACGTGTACGTGGGGACCATCCCGGTGATCCAGGGCTCCACCAACCGGGGTCTGAGCCTGGAATTAAAGCTGTCGGGCGATCAGCTGCAGGCCACGCTGCGGATCACGGCGGACAACACTATCGTGGCCCCCACCACCGGACGCTTAGGCGCGCTATTGACAGGCTATAACCAGGACGTGGTGGGCGCGGTGGACATGCTGGATCAGCTGGCGGGGCAATTGATCTGGGAAGTCAACCGTCTGCACAGCCAAGGCGAGGGCCTGGAGGGATTCGCCACGATCACCGCGCAGAACGCGGTCTCGGACACCACGGCGGCGTTGAGCGATGCGGCGGCCACGGGCCTGAACTTTACCCCCGGCAACGGCACGTTCCAGATCACCGTCCGCCAGAAGTCCACCGGCACGGAGAAGACCGAGGCGATCAACGTCAGCCTCAAGGGCCTGGCCGGCGACACCAGTTTGGACAGCCTGGCGGCGGAAATCAACGCGAAATTGGGAGCGTCCAACGTCAACGCCTCGGTGACGGCCGACGGGCGGCTGAAGATCGAAGCCACCGGCGGCGATTTTGAGGTGGTGTTCGGCCAGGACACCAGCGGCGTGCTGGCGGCGCTGGGCTTCAATACGTTTTTCACCGGCAGCGACGCGGTGGACATCAGCGTTAATTCCCAGCTGGTATCCAATAAATCCCTGCTGGCGGCCGGGCTGCGCGACCGCACCAGCGGGCAGGTCGACGCCGGCGGCAACGCGGTGGCCGTTCGCGGCCTGTCCGCGCAGGCGTTAAGCGGGCTGGACGGCTCAACGTTCCAGGGATTCTGGAACCGGCACGTCACCGAATACGCCGCCCGCTTAAGTGGCGCCCAGCAGCAGCTCTCGGCCGACACGCTGGTGCGCGAAAACCTGCAAACCCAGCAGGCCTCGGTCAGCGGCGCCAACGCCGACGAGGAAGCGATCAACCTTCTTTCCTACCAGCGCGCCTACCAGGCCAGCGCCCGTTTTCTGACCGTGGTGGATGAAATGATGACCACGCTGTTGAACATCATGTGAGCGCGTCCGGAGAAATCGGCACCATGAGCGGCATCAACTTCAATCCCGGTCGAACCACCACGCTGATGAGCAGCGATCTGTTCCTCTCTTCCCTGCGGCGCACCCAGGCGGCCATGCTCAAGGTCCAGACGGAATTGAACACCTTCAAAAAGGTCAACGTTCCGTCCGACGACGCCGGAGCGGTGTCGCCGATCCTGCGTTTAAAGAACCAGCTGCAGGTCCGCGCTCAGAACGAGAGCTCTCTAAATCAGGCGGACGCGATGCTCCACATCATCGGTGACACGTTGTCACAGATGAGTAACGTCCAGATTCAGAGGGCTTACCAGTTGGCTTTGGGTGAAGACGGATTTTCCGCGGACAACACCGCCAAAGCGGTGGAAGTCGACCAGATTCTGCAATCCATCCTGGCCAGCGCCAACCAGAAATACCAGGGCGTGGGCCTGTTCAGCGGCAACAAGAACGGCCAGACGCCAGCCTTTGTGGAAACAGCCTCGGGGGGCATCCGCTATCTGGGCTCCCGCCAGAATCTGAAGGTGGACGTGGGCTTGGACAGCCCGCTGGACTTAAACAGCAACGGGGTGGAAATCTTCGGCGCCCTGTCCGCCCGGGTGACCGGGTCGGTGGACCTGGACCCCCAAACCACCTTGGACACCCGCCTGGACGATCTGCGCGGGGCGTTGGGCCAGGGCATCCGACGCGGGTCCTTCACGGTGACCGTCAACGGGGTGGATACGGAAGTGAATTTGAGCGGCGCCGACACGCTCGGCGACGTGGTGACGCTGATGAACAACGCGCTGGGCGCCGCCGGCACGCTGGCGGTTTCCGGCAGCGGGTTGAGCCTGACGGTCAATGCCGGCCAGACCGTGGCCATCAGCGACATCGGCCAGCGCAACACCGCGGCGGACTTGGGCCTGGAAGTGGCCGCCACGGCCGGACCGACCGTGCTGCCCGCGACGGATTTGAACCCAAAATTGACCAAACTCAGCACCCTGGCGTCGCTGGGCGTTTCCATCGACTGGACCAGCGGTCTGCACATTACCCAGGGCCAGACTCTCAAGGTCGTGGACTTCAGCTCCGCCGTCACCATTGAAGACATGATGACCGCGGTGGAAAGCTCGGATCTGGGCATTCGCCTGGAAATCAATGAATCAGGGACGGGTTTGAACCTGGTCAGCGACGTGAGCGGTCTGGACTTCAGCATCGGCGAAAACGGTGGCACCACCGCGACCGACCTGGGTCTACGATCCTTCGGCCTGAACACCAGGCTGGCTGACTTCCGCCATGGGCAAGGCGTGGAAACGTTGGCGGGGCAAGACGATTTTGAGATAAAACTCGCCGACGGATCGTCGTTCCGCGTCAGCATAAGCGGGGCGGCCACTGTCGGCGACGCCCTCACCGCGATCCAGACGGCGGCCACCACGGCGGGTCTGACGTGGGGGACGGACGTGAACGTCTCCCTGGCGACCACGGGCAACGGCCTGGTGGTGACCGACGGCACGGCCGGCACTGGAACGTTCGAGGTGATTTCCGTCAACGGCAGCTACGCGGCGGAGGATCTGGGGATCAAAGCCACCGGGTCCGGAGGCGTCATCAACGGTTCCGACCAGGCCACCGTCCGGGTGGAAAGCGTTTTTACGCATTTAATTGCACTTCGTGATGCCTTAGAGCGTGGAGATGACGATCGTGGCATCACAATTGCTGCAGAGCGATTGAAGGATGATCAGGATGCGATCATCCACGCTAACGGAATGATGGGTGTGCGCCGAAAACAGATATCCGACTACGTGACACGCTCAGAGGACATGAAACTCGTGGAAAAAAACTTTCTCAGCCAGTTGCAGGACGCGGATCTAGCCGAGGCGGCCTCGCGTTACGGCCAATTGACCACGCAATACGAGGCAAGCCTGAAGGTAGGCGGCGCCATTCAACAGTTGAGTTTGCTGGACTTTTTGCAGTAGAGGAAAACGTTGCGCGTCACGCGCAGCTTTTGCGCCGCAGTCGGGACCCACGGCCGGTCCGACACGCGGCCCCAGCGGGCAGGACGCCCCGAGCCGAAGGATCAGGCTCCCCGCTCCAGGATGGACGGCCGACATGAGGAATTCATCGATGCTCATCAACACCTCGCGCTTCGGTCAACTGGACATCGACCCGTCGCGCCTGCTGACCTTCCCCAAAGGGCTGCTGGGATTTTCCAGCTTCAAGCGCTACGCCCTCCTGGAAACCGGCGCTGACAGCTACTTCTGGTGGCTGCAGTCCATCGAGGAGCCGACCCTGGCCTTCGTGGTCACGGACCCGAGCCTGTTCGTCTCCAGCTACCGCGTGCCGATCCGTCCCGAGCAACTTCGGGAGATGGGCATGGAAAGCATCAGCCAGGCCCAGGTGCTGGTGATCGTCAATAAGCGCGATCAGATGCTGACGGGCAATCTCCAGGGGCCGCTGGTGATCAACTGCCTGACCCGTTGCGGCGAACAGCTGGTGCTGTCGGACCGCCGCTTTACGACCCGTGTACCGCTGATCGAGCTGGCCAGCCCGGTCCAGGCGATGTCGGCCTGATGCCCCGGCCGGCGCATGGACGCGCCGACCCGCCGCCGCCGCTCGCGGACCTCGTTCGGCCGCGAGTCAAGTCCAAGGAAGGAGCCGCTGATCATGCTGGTGCTTTCCCGTCAGAGAGATGAGTCGATTGTGATCGGCGATGACATAGAAATCACCATCGTGGACATCCGCGGGGACAAGGTTCGCCTGGGCATCAGCGCGCCCCGCGACATCCAGGTCCACCGCAAGGAAGTTTACGAAGCGATCAAGTGTGAGAATACCGAGGCTACCACGGTGCAGATTGAAGACCTCACCGAACTGAATCAGAACCTGCGGCGGATGAGTCCCCCCGACGGTTTGGACCGTCACCGCCCGCCGCGGGTACGCAAGAAGGAGCGTTCGTAAGAGTCGCCGCACAACCCAGCCAATCCCTGGGCCAAGGCGGCTAAACAAAAGCCTGCTCGCTGCCGTGTGGATTCCGGCTTTCCCTTCGTCGGGATCGCCCAGACGACAGGCCCACGACAATCAAGGAGGATTGTCATGTCGCGGATTAACACCAACGTCTCATCCCTGATCGCGCAAAACCAGTTGAACCGCTCCCAAGCCGACATGAAAACCCGGCTGGAACGACTAAGCACGGGCTTGGCGATCAACAGCGGCAAGGACGATCCGGCTGGTCTGATCGTCTCCGAGCGCATGCGCGCCGAGATCAACAACGTCGGCCAGGCCATCGACAACGCCGAAAGGGCCAGCAACGTTCTGGCCACGGCCGAAGCGTCGCTGCAGGAAGTCAACTCCCTGCTGACGGACATGAAGGCCCTGATCGTCGAGGCGGCCAGCACCGGCGGCAGTTCCAAGGAGGAACGCGAGGCCAACCAGACCCAGATCGACTCGGCCATCGATTCGATCACCCGTATCGCCAACACCGCCAGTTTCGCGGGCTTAAAGCTGCTTAACGGCTCGTTGGACTACCGCACCAGCGGGGTGGCCACCTCGGCCTTCGCCGACGTGCGCATCTACAACGCCCAGTTCGGCACGCGAACCTCGATCCCCGTGGAAGTTGAAGTCCTCAACAGCGCCGAAAAGGCCACGCTCTTTATCTCCACCGGCGCGGCCAACTTCGCCGGTGTCAACACCACCATTGAGATCAAGGGCCTGCGCGGCACGGAAGATCTGCAGATTCACTCGAGCATGAGCATGCAGAACTTCGTGGACGCCATCAACGCCGTCAAGGACGCCACCGGCCTGTCCGCCTCGCTGTACAACGGGGCCAACCAGGCGTCGGGCGTGGTCATCCACAGCATGGATTACGGTTCGGAATCCTTCGTCAGCTTCGGCTACTCCGACGGCACTGGCTTTAGAACCTTTACCGGCAAAGCCGGCACGGAACTCAAGGAGGACAAGGGCGCGGACGTGCTGGCCTTGGTCAACGGCCGCCTGGCCCTGGGCGACGGCTTGAAGGTCATGCTCCGGTCCACCACGCTCAACATCGAAATGGCCTTGACCGAAGGTATGGCCAATACGCTTAACACCTCCAAGTCCTTCTCGATCACCGGCGGTGGCGCGTTGTATCAGATCGGCCCGTCGGTCAACAGTCAGCAGCAGGTCAGTCTGGGCATTCAATCCGTGGCTGCCACCCGCCTGGGCAACGCCATCGTCGGCTACCTGACCTCCCTGCGCACCGGCGGCGACAAGGCCCTGAACACCCAGCAGTTCACCGAAGCCTCGCAGATCGTCGATGAAGCCATCGACCAGATCACCGTGCTCCGCGGCCGGTTGGGCGCTTTCGAACGCAATACCCTCCAGACAGCTGCCCGCAGCCAGTCGGTGGCCCTGGAAAATTTAAGCGCCGCCCAGAGCCAGATCCGTGACGCGGACTATGCGGCTGAAACCGCCGCCCTCAACCGAGCGCAAATTCTCGTCAGTGCCGGCACCTCCTCGCTGGCCTTGGCCAACAGCTCGGCCCAGCAGGTTCTCTCCCTGTTGCAGAATCTCTAAACACCTTCCCCCGGCCGGGTGGGCGCCTGGCCTAGAGAAGGCTTCGAATTCGCCTGATGCACGCGATTTATGGAAAAAAGGCCCGCTTCGGCGGGCTTTTTTATTTTTCCGCATGGCTCGGATTAAATCTTTGTCTATATCCCGCTTTCTGATGACTAAAGCCCGTCGGGAAGGGACTATCAAAGTCTTTGCTTTGACATGACCGATGCAACTCTTGCCCTATGCGTGTACGCGGGCAGGGCCAGCCCCACAGGTAGATTTCCAGGAGCAACCCCTTGACGACGGCAAGATCAGCCTGGCTGGGCATGCTGGGAACCGTGCTGTTTTGTCTGCCTGCGGTTCCGACGACCGCAGCCACGCTTTTTTTCACCACGCATGGGCCCGGCGAAAATCCGGTGTTCAGCAACCCGACCTTAACCCTCGTGGAAGACCAGGTGGCCTCGCTGTACCTATGGGCACGCCTGGGGGAGAACGAGGTCATCAACGGCCTGGGCCTGGACATCATGGGACGCGGGAACCAGGCGGTTATTCCTTTGCGTCACAGCATCGCCAATCCCGCGGTCGACCCGATCGCCCATGATTCATTCTTTGCCGACGAAATGGAAGACATCAAATCCCTGGGCGTTAAGGTTGATCGCCGCTGGATGTCCGTTTCCCAGCGGTACATGGGCTGGGACGTACCCGATGAGCAGGGCACCTACAAACTGGTCCGCCAATTCCGGGCGTTTACCGTCGGTTTCGGCGGGCTGACCAACGAGTCCGCGGCGAATGATCCAACCTATGATCCTGACCTCGATGCCTTTTTGATCAGCCGGCTGACGCTCAAGGCGGAGGCGCCGGGCACGGTGGAGGTGTATCTGCAGACCAACTGGTGGACGATTTCCTACGCCACCGCGCAAGGCGGGCCGGAGATCCAGTACGGCGTGAATGATGATCCGGTGGACTGCCGCGACGCCTATGTCCGCAGCGCGCGGCCGGACGCCACCATCGCGGTTCTGCCCAGCGCGTCCCAGATTGTCCCGGAACCGCCCAGTTTGCTGATAGTCGCCTGGTTGGCGGCGATTTCCATGACCCGCTACCGCCGCGCCATTTAGGCTTCGCCGGCTTCCAGCGTCACCCACAGGCTGGTCACCTTCACCTGCAGCCCTTGACCCATATCAAATCGCCTTTCCCCGCCCCGCGGATCGCGGACAGCCCGCACCAGGGGTTTTAGCTTTCGCCCCGTTAACGTGTCTTCCGCCACCCCGGCCGCACGCAGCCAGTGGCGCAAAAGACCCAATAGGATCAAGGGAGAAACCAACCCGGCTTGGCGGCGATCCAGGCAATTCTTCCCGCTGGGGCTGAAGACCTTGGCGGCTGATTCTTGCTGGACAGTCGCCAGGATCTTCTGCACTTGGCGGAAGTGATCGCACAATTCCGACGCCCTGGGCACCGCCTGGGGGAATAAGTCCCACAGCACCGGCAACACGGCCGCACGCAGGCGGGCCCGCACCCGCGACAGGTCGGCATTGGTCGGATCGGTGCGCCAGGGTTGGCTGATCCGCTGCAGATAATCGTGGATCATCGCCTGACTGACGCCCAGCATCGGGCGCAGCAGCATGACCGCCCCGCGTTGGGGGTCGCTATCGCTGTAGGGCAGCGGCCTGCGCCAGGCCATGCCGCGCAACCCGCGCACTGACGATCCGCGGAGCATGCGCATCAGCAGCGTCTCCCACTGGTCCTCGGCATGATGAGCGGTCACCACATACGACGCCCCGAACTGCTCCGCCAGCCGACCCAGGGCGGCATAGCGCATCCGACGGGCGTTGGCCTCGACGTTGCCGGGCTGGGCGCCGGGGTGAATGTCCGCACGTAAGAATGGCAGGTCCAGTTTGCCGGCCAGCTCGGCGACGAACCGGGCGTCGTCTTCCGCGCTCGGCCTTAGGTGATGCTGAACGTGCCCCACGGCCAGCTTCATCTGCCAACCCCGCCGCGACGCCAGCGCTGTCAGCGCCCTAAGCAGCGAAACCGAATCGCCCCCCCCGCTGGTGGCGACGATGATCGGCTGACCTGCCTCTTGCGCCCCCCCTGATCCGCCTGCCGTCGTTGGCGGTAGCTGGCAACGATCGCGCAGGCCGCGGGCTACCGCGCGCACCAGGTTGTGTTCAGCTGAAAATCGGGGAGAGTCAGTCATGTCCTCTTGCACCGGGTTCCATTAGACCAGTCTTTATCCATCCCGTCCTGCCCGGATCAGCGGGAAAAACCGCTAACCCGCCGCAGCCAGCCGCACAAAACGTGGGAATCGCCGGCCGGGGCAGGGCGACCGGGGACGAGTCGGATGCGAAGTTGAGGTTTTGGCTTGTCTTTGGTGGCGCACGGCTGGATTGTCCGATAAAATCTTTGCGGCTCAAACTGGCAGTAAGCCGACGTTAAGCGACAGCGGTGATTTGGGATATGTCATTAATGCAAACAGCTTACCCCGGCGGTTGGCCTTTGTTGGCCCTTTCCTTCATGGATGGGGCTGGCATGATCGGTCTTTTGTTGGTGGTTGCCGCCATGATGATGATGCTGCGCAACCGCCGCCAACGAAGCAATGCGCCACGCCCGACCGTTGCGGAGCAGGTTGAACAATATCGCCAGGAACGCGGGGTACGGGCTGACCTGGAAAGCCTGATGGTGGAAATCGAGCAGTTGGCCAAACGTTTAGCTTCGCAACTGGACGCCAAGGCGATCCGGCTGGAATCGCTTATCCAGGCGGCCGACCAGAAAATCGTGGAAATCACTCGTATCAGCCAGAGCGCCGCAACCTATCCCCCGCCGCCAGCCCCCGCGGAACGGCATGGCCGGGATGAACCGACCCGCGAAGCACACGCCGCCGACGGCCCGCCACGGGTCAACGGCGGGGAAGACCACCTGGCACGCTCGGTCTATCGCCTGGCTGACCAAGGCGTCAATGCGGACGAAATCGCCACCCGCTTAAAAGAACACGTCGGCAAGGTCGAACTCATCCTCGCCCTCCGCAAGGTTTAGCCCCCGGAAGCGATTCAATTGCCGATTGGCGATGTTTGATGTTCGATTGCCGATTTGCGATTGGCGATGTTTAAGTCCATAAGACTCGAACTCCCCTTGACTTTCCAGCCCTGACGCATACTCCCCGGCAATCGGCAATCGGCAATCGGCAATCGGCAATCGGCAATCGGCAATCGGCAATCGGCAATCGGCAATCGGCAATCGGCAATCGGCAATCGGCAATCGGCAATCGGCATTCGGCATTCGGCATTCCCTAACTCCTAATTCCTAACTCCCAACTCCTTCCCGCCCCCCCACCCCCCCGCCGTTGCGGCTGGCGCTTGGGAAGTCTACATTGTCCGGTCTGTTTGCTCCGATTTTTACACCCCTGAGGCTCGACGACCATGATCCTGCAAGGCGCGATGACCGCGATGATCACCCCGTTCCGCAACGGCCAGGTCGATTTTGACCGCTTGGCAGCCCATGCCCGCTGGCAGATCGAGCAGGGGATCGACGGCCTAGTACCCGTAGGCACCACCGGCGAATCCCCGACGCTTTCCCACGATGAACACCGCCAAGTGATCGAAGCCGTGGTTAACACTGCCCGCCAGACCCCCGGCCCGGGCGGCAAGAAGGTCCTTGTCATTGCCGGCAGCGGGTCCAACTCCACCTCCGAAGCCTTGGCTCTGACCCGCCACGCCCACAAAGTCGGCGCGGACGCCGCTCTGCTGGTCAACCCCTACTACAATCGCCCGACCCAGGAAGGCCTTTACCGCCATTTCATGACCATCGCTGACGGGGTCGCCATTCCCCAGGTGCTCTACAACATCCCCGGGCGCACAGCCGTCATGCTCAACGCCGACACCATCGCCCGCTTGGCCCAGCACCCGAACATCATTGGCGTCAAGGAAGCCACCGGGTCGATCGACATGGCTTCGGAAGTGATCAGCCTGACTAATCCGGACAAGTTTTCCGTGGTTTCCGGCGACGACTCGCTGACGCTGCCGCTGATGGCTGTGGGCGCCCGCGGGGTCATCAGCGTGGTGACCAACATTCTGGCCGGCCGGGTCAAGGCCATGGTCGACGCCGCGGCCGGGGGGAATTTCACCCTGGCCCGCAAGCTGCACTACGAACTTTTCCCGCTCTTTAGCGGCTGCCTGAAGCTGGCGACCAATCCGATCCCCATCAAGACGGCGATGCAACTGCTCGGCCGGGACACCGGCGAACTGCGCCTGCCCCTGTGCGAACTGGGCACCGCGGAACTGGCCAAACTCAAGAAGCTGCTGACGGAAATGAAGGTCGGGGCGTAGATCCCTGCTGTGACGCGACAAACAAGCGATATAAAACAAATCAAATCCGTGATATTTGTTATTAAGCTAGACAGATAGTCGGTTTATGTTACATTGACTTCGGCGATACAGGTGTGATTCCCCGCCTCCGCAGAGTGCTGGATTCAACCTATGCCGATTCCGGAAACGCTGAACTACAACGCGGCTTGGCAGCTCTTGGAGACGCGGAAGAAGGTGGGGGCGGGGTCGTCGCTGCTGTACGAGCAGTTCGTCTGGCATCCGTATTACATTGACGCGTTGGCGGTGCGGTATCGGGACGCCAGCGGGGACGGGACGATCGACGAGGTGCTGTACTACCTGCATGATGCGAACATGAACGTGACGGGATTGTTAAACGAGTCGGGCGCGGTGGTTGAGCGCTACGACTACGACGCGTATGGGAAGGTGAAGGTGCTCAACGGCGCGGCCGACGCGGACGGAGGCGGGGTGTCGGACTGGTCGGCCGATGCGAACAACAAGAGCGACTACGATAACCCGATCCTGTACGCGGGGTATCGGTATGATAGCGAGACGGGGTTGTATTGCGTAAGACATCGGATATATCACCCGACGCTGGGCAGGTGGCTGCAACGCGATCCGGCGGGGTATGTGGATGGAATATCGTTATATCTTTATGGGTATTCGTCGCCAGTAAATTGGGTTGACCCAACTGGACTCAAAAATGAAAGAGTGGTTGCGTTGGAAGAACTTGCAAAGTGTCTGGGACACGGGCCTCCATTGGGCAATTCAGTTTATAGTGAGTGTGATACGGATCTCGATTGGGGTAGCGATGAAATTGCGGCAGCAGTAAATAAAGCTGCACAGAGTTATGGCCAGCCAATCAACGCGACATCTGGGAACTTGCGCGGGGGAAAAGCCAATTTAGCTCCAGGAGATGCTGACCTCTTGCGTAGTGCCCCTAATCTTCCACCTGGAGGATTTAAACCGGCAGATACTAGATCTGCTTCAAATGCCGTAGAGGCTGGCATTCCAGATACTGATTTGGCGCTAAAACTTTATGACGATGGCACGCAGGCTGCGGTAGGACATCCTACAACTTGGACTGGGCCGCATGCTTTAGACTACCTTTCTGCTCAACTCAATAGATGGGGTGACTTTTATGGGGCGCCAAATCAGCGAAATGCACAGAAATATCTTGGGGGACCAATGCTTAGCTCCCGTTGTAGAGATGCATTAAATAAGGAGCTAAAAAACGCTGGCTGTCCATGCGTCCAATGCCCACAATAGAAACAATAGAAGTAACGGGAACAACGCAATGTCTTCCAAACAAATAGCCTGGATTACAGTATTAATATATATAGTAATATATATGATCACAGTAGTCCTGTACCCATTAATGTCGGGCAGTAAAAATCCGACAATAGATTGTGAGTCCATACACTTGCTTGTAGAAGGACCAATTGTAGGAGTGGTTGGGTTGTGTGCTTCGGAATATATTGTCGGTAATACGAATATTATTCAAGTGTTTGGCGGCGGTCATCTAAGTCATATGCTAGTGTTAGCAGGCATATCTATCCCATTGGGGTCTATCCAATATTATTGGTTAGCACGATTAGTTCTGAAAATAATAAAAGTCAAAAAGAAAGAGACGGCAATGATAAAAACGCGCCGTACAAATAGATTGACGCAGCCAAAATAGGCGGATGAACGCTCAAAAAGTGATCAAGATCCGCTGGGAAAAGTCGGGCAATGATTGTTTCGACAATGACTCGGACCAGGCAAATCAGGTGATCGCCGCGGCAGCCACGATCGCTTGGTGGGCTGCGTGGGGTGTCTGGGGCTAAGCGCAGCGTTCCCCAGCGTGCAAACCAGGCGCAGCCTAACCAACCACGCTCAAAAGACTATTGGCGGATATGAAACTGCTCTAATTGCCTGGCCTTCGCCCCGGCGCGGGGGCGGATGGCAAGCCCCTTTCCTTGCGTCGTTCCATCATGGCTTTGCGAAACTCGGACATGTAGGCCTGGCGCTGGGGATTGCCTTTTTCCATGCGGTTTTTCATGCGCTGGGCTGGATTGCCTGGAGGACGGTTGCCCGGGCCTTTGCCGGGGCCCGGCGGAGCATTGTTGGCTCCCGGAGGCGGTCCGCCCGGCGGCCCGCCGCCGCGCCCCATGGGCGAGTCAAGGATCTTGTCGAGCATCGCGTTGCGTTCCTCGGGCGTAGCGGTGAAGAATTCCTGCATCCGCTGCTGCATCATGTCTTCCTGCAGCTGCCGCATGGCCTGGCGGGCCTGTTCGTCATCGCGCATCTTCTGCCACATCGCCTGGCGATCTTCCCGGGAGCTGTTGGCGAACATCTGCTGCATGCGCTCCATGTAGCGGGCCCGGGTGTTGGGGTCCAGCCGCTGATAGCGCGCTGAGCCAGCCAGGGCGACGGCGTCTTCCAGGGAGTTGGGCAGGGCCGGCGGGGTCAGCAGCCACGTCATATAGGCCCCGACGGAAAGCGTGACTACCGCGGCCAGGCATAGGCCGATTGTCCACCCCCAGCGTTTGGCCTTGGATTTCTTAATGGACTCCAACAGCGCGGAAAAGATATAGGCGATCCGGGCAAAAAAGGAACCCAGCAGGGATTTTTTCCGGTTCTTGCCTGCCCACCTGGAATTCTGGGGGAAATCAGATTGTTTGAATTGATTGGTCATCGAAAGTTCCCCGCGTGTCCGTCGGCAAAGAGAAGATTGCGCACGTCATGGAAGAAGCCTACCGGCACAATGCCCTTATCCGTGCCGAAATCCCCGCCGTCAAAATCCCGCGCGATCACGACCTCGGACAACGTCAGGCCCATGTGCTTCACCATGGGGTGGTTCTCCGGCAAGATGCCGCTGAATTCAGTTTGATACATGTAGCTGCTGCCGCAAAGGTCAAACACCTGCATCACGTCGCCGGGACAGTGATAGACCTCCTGCCGCTGCTTAGGATCGCTGTCGCCATAGCTGGCCAGGACTTCGGTCAAGGGCGGAGCGTCATCGGCGCTAAGGAACGGGGGAGGCATATAGCGGGCCACGGGCATCAGGCCTTGATGAGCCTGGGCATAGACTTCCATCATCACGCCGATTTGCCGCAGATTCGAAGCGCAGGTGGCCTTGCGGGCCCGGGTGCGGACCACGGACAACACAGGCATCAAAATGCCGATAAGCATGCCAATGATCGAGATGGTGACCAGCAATTCAATGATGGTAAACCCGCTCGAACGCTTGACGACCTGCCGACCGGCGCGCGGAAAAATGGCCTTCATACGCTAAGCCTAACGTACCAAAGTCCAACCTATTGCACAGCCTGCTGATAAATACACGCGTGGAGCTTGGCAAAAAACCTGCAAGATCCGGGAACAGAATCAACCCATCTGCTCATAAGCCGCTTTTACAACATGATTTACAATCTTTCCAGCCCGCATGTTCAAGGCGGCGGCAAACCCGGCGTCGTTCTGGGCTAATTTGTCGATTCCCTCCCGGGCGAGCTTAAGCACATAGGGCTGCGTGGCGTGACAGAGGGCCTGGGTGCTGGTGCGTCCCACTGCCCCGGGCATGTTGGTCACGCAGTAATGCAGCACGCCGTCGACGGCATAGGTGGGATTGGAGTGCGTCGTTGGTCGCGTGGTCTCCACGCAGCCGCCCTGATCCACGCCTACGTCCACGATCACCGCGCCGTTCTTCATGTCCTTAAGCAGTTCCTTGCGGATCAGAACGGGCGTGCGCCCGCCGGGGATCAGCACCGCGCCGACGACCAGGTCGGCCTGCAAGGCGTGTTCGCGCACGGCATAGGGATCGCAGTAAATGGTGCGCACGTTGGGGGGCATGATGTCGTCTAAGTAGCGCAGGCGATCCAGATTCACGTCCATGATGATCACATTAGCGCCGATGCCGGCCGCGACTTTCGCGGCATTGGTGCCCACCACGCCGGCGCCCAGGATCAACACGTTGGCAGGCTCCACGCCCGGCACGCCGCCGAGCAGGATACCCCGGCCCATCATGGGCTTTTCCAGATACTTGGCCCCCTCCTGCACGCTCATGCGCCCGGCGATTTCACTCATGGGCGTTAACAGCGGCAAGCGGCCGGCCGCGTCGGTCAACGTTTCGTACGCCACCGCGGCAATGCCGGCCTTTAAGCAGGCCTCGGTTAACTCCCGGCTGGCGGCAAAATGAAAATAAGTGAAAACCACCTGGCCCTGGCGCATCAAGCTCAATTCCGGGCCGATCGGCTCCTTGACCTTCACGATCATCTGGGCCTGGACAAAAATCGCCGCGTGATCGCTGACCAGCTCCGCGCCGGCCGCCTGGTATTGGCTGTCCTCGTACCCGCTGCCCAAACCGGCGCCATGCTCCACCAGGACGCGATGGCCAGCCTCGCGCAGAAGAGCCACGCCCACCGGAAGCATCGACACGCGATATTCGTCGCTCTTAATCTCACGCGGCACGCCGATGATCATCGAACCCTCGCTCTCTATAGGTTGGGGGCAACCGAACCAGGGATGGTCGCCACAGGGGGCAAGCAGTGTAACAAAACGGCGCCCAAAGTTGGGCCCCCATGGCCGACATCATTAGCGGAAATAATGCCGATTATTACGGGGAATCCAGGGGAAAAAAAGATAAGAGAAAACAAGCGAAGGCTGAAATTGGGGTCTGGGGTCTGGGGTCTGGGGTCTGGGGTCAGGCGGAAAGAACGATCAGTGCTTCTGGACTTGGGCGATGGTTTGGAGCAGGCGCTCGTGGATCGGGCCTAAGGTGGCGACAATGCCGCGATTGTTTTCCAGGCGCCGGCCTTGCGTGAAGTCCAGAGGTTTGCCGTCGATGTCGGTGACGCGCCCGCCGACTTCTTCCACCGCCAACGTCCCGGCTGCGTGATCCCAGATATTCTCGCGGTAGTCAGCCTTGGTGGGCAGACGCAGATAGATGGAAGCCTGCCCGCGTGCGACTAAGGCGTATTTGGCCTGGCTGTCCAGGCGCAGGGGCGGCTCGGTGATGCCCAGGGCTGCCGCCAAGCGTGCGGAGCGGGACTGATCGGAATGTGCCGATTCCACCGATTCGCAAAAACGCAGCGGCGGCGAAGTCGGTCGGGCCAGCGGCTGATGATGATCAGGGTGCCAGAGCGAGGACAACGTCACGCCATGCCCGCGCGCCGCCAACAAGAGCAACCCGGTCTTGCCATCCAGATCGTTGGGCAGGTTTGGACACGCCAGCGCCGCGGCCACTACCCGCCCTTCCTCCAACAAAGCCAAAGCCACGGCGTATTGCTCGCCGCGCAAATAGCCCTTCGTGCCGTCAATGGGGTCAAGCGTCCAGAAGCGCGCTAACGTCCTGGCTTCGCTTCCGGGGGCGGGGGCGGGCTGGGCTGCGCCGCGCTCGATCCAATCCAGCACGTCCTCCGGACGCGGGGCCACGCCCAAGACGGCTGATGCGTGCTGCACCACCTGCTCGAGTTGGCTGGCGTGATCGGTCTGGCGCAGTTGGGCCGTGCCCTCCTCAGCCACGACCGGATCGTCGGAAAATTCCTCCCAGAGCTTGGCGCAGATCACCGCCTGGGACGCGAAGTCCGCCACGGTGACGGGGCTTTGATCCAGCTTGGCGATGGCGCCGAGGGCGTGGGATTGCCGATCGGCGATTTCCGATTGCCGATGGGAAGGAACGGAATCACCGCTTACTTGCGGGGGTGACGTGCGCCGCTCGTTATCTGCGCGCAGGGCGGACACGTTCTGGCAGACCAAGCACGCCAGGCGCACGGCGTCGGCCGCCACGGCCAATTCTTTTTCGTAGGGGTGGGTTGCGGGCATGGTCTTACTCGCCGGGGTCGTAATTCTGGGCCCCGCCGGCGAGGTTGTTAAAGCGGGTGGTGTGGCCGTTGAACTGCAGACGCACGGTGCCGGTTGGCCCGTTACGCTGCTTGGCGATGATGACCTCGGCCACGCCGACCTTGTCGGCATTTTCCATCGCCCACTCCGGCTCGTTGTGGTAATACTCCTCGCGGTGCAGGAGCATGATCACGTCGGCGTCCTGCTCGATGGAGCCTGACTCGCGCAAGTCGCTCATGCGCGGGCGGTGGCCTTCGCGGGCTTCGGGCGAGCGGTTGAGCTGGCTTAGGCAGACAATCGGCACGTCCAATTCGCGGGCCAGGGCCTTGATGCCGCGCGACAGTTCGGAAACTTCCTGCTGACGGGAATCCGAACCCGGCGAGGACATCAGCTGCAGATAATCGACAAAAACCGCCTTGATGTCATGGCGGGCCGCCAAGCGGCGGGAGCGGGCCCGCAGCTGCATGAGGGTTAAACCCGGTTGATCGTCGATGAACATCGGCGCCTCGGCCAATTCGCCGACGGTCACCGCCAGGCGACCGAATTCGTCGCGGTTGAGCATGTTGCGGCGGACCTTGTGGGAATCCACGCCGCTGCGCGAGCAGAGAATACGCTGGGCCAACTGCTGGCGGCTCATTTCCAGGGAGAAGACGGCCACGGGCTGCTTGTTGGTGGCGGCGATGTGCTCGGCAATGTTCACCGCCAGCGCTGTCTTGCCCATACTCGGGCGGCCGGCCACGATGATCAATTCACCTTTTTGCAGGCCGCTGGTGATTTCGTCCAGCTCGTAGTAACCGGTCTCCTGACCCGTTAGGTGCTGGCCTTCGCGGGCTTCGAGCTGGGCGAAGGCTTCCTGCATCAACTGCCCCAAGGCGTTGGGATCGGTCGGATTGCCGGTCTCCGCCAGGCGGAAGATTTCGCGTTCCGCTTCGTCCACCTGTTCGGGGGCTTGGTCGGGACTGGTGTAGGCCCGGTGCAGAATCCGCCCGGCCGCGTCGATCAAGCGGCGGAGCAAGGCCTTGTCACGCACCATGCGAGCGTAGTACGCGGCGCTGGCGGCCGAGGGCACGGACTCAGCCAGTTCGACTAAGTATTCGACGCCACCGACCTGCGCATCCGAGCCGATGTCCACCAGCTTCTGCTGCAATTGGACCAGGTCGATTGGGACGTTCTGGTTGTATAGGTCCACCAGGGCTTGATACACCGCGGCGTGGCGGGTCTGGTAGAAGTCATCGGGCCCCGCCAGGATCTGCAGCACTTCGCCGACCACCCGCCAGTCGAGGATCATCGAGCCTAGGAGGCTCATTTCCGCTTCGATGGCGTGGGGAGGCAGCTTATCCAGAAGCCGGGCCACCTCCCCCGGCTGGGGCGTCATCTCGCGGCGTGGGGCAAAGGTGGTCATGGAAGGATTCCGCAGGTTAAAGCGACCGTAACATCATACCCGCCGACGAGATTCGAACCGATGTGGGTAACCTGTCGAAAGTGATCGCCCAAGGCCATCCATCCAGCGCGGACCACTGCCCTAGTGGGAATAAACAGGCTTAAGAAAGGGAAAATGCGGAAAGCACCCGCGCCGGTCAAATGGGCTTTTCCGATCGCTGGACATAGAAGACTGAATCGGTGGCCCGGGGCCCGACCATGTGCCAGGAGAGGGGAAATCGCGGCTTGCAGGACGTATAAGCCTCAAATATCCGTTTGCCCCAGTTAAATTGCTGGTCGAGGTTGCGTTCGACCTTGGCTGTTTCGGTGGAGGGAATGAACTGACGGGTGGAATAGTTCCAGTTGGGATCGATGCGGACGAGGATGTGTCCCTCGCTCCAATCGATGGGGTAGCCGTGGACGTAGCCTTCGCCGGTGCCGGGGGTGTGGAACCAGTAACAGACAAAATGATCTTTGTCCGCCGTGGAGGTGTCCTGGGTGCCGCCGACGAGCAGGCGGGCGTGGGAAACGCGGACGGGCACGATGCCCAGGCGTTTGCGGGCGATCCACATCTGGCGATCCAGCACGTCATATAGACCCACGTGGGCGTAATCCACGCGGATCTTGTTGGTGCAGTAACGGAGATTGATTTTGCGATCTTCAGCCACGCGGAGGAAGATTATTCAAAAATGGTCGCAAGGTGCAAAACGCTTCGCGCCCAGATGGTTTGCCGCGCCTGCCGACCGGGCTGTATCCTAAGCCGACCCGACGCGGTTTAAAGCCAGGGAACGGATCCATGGCCAGCAAAGGAATGAGGATGACGGCAACGCAAGAACAAAAGCTCGCGCAAGGGAGGCTGCTCAGCCAGAGCCCGGGGATGTTGGTGCTGGGCCTGCCGGGAACGGATTACCAGTTGCATCTAACGGTTAAACAGGAAGTTAAGCCCAGCCTCGCCGGGCAAGTCCAGGGTCGGATTCTGGCCAAGGCCAGGCGGGTGGACAAAGTGCACACCGGCGGCCGCTACGTTGAGCCGGTGTATGGTCGCCCGCGCCGCGTGCAAGGCGCCGTGGTGGACAAAAATCCACAACGAAATTCCCTTACGGTGCACTGCGGTTGCGCCATCGAGTGCATCTTGACCGACTCCAGGCAGCAGACATCGGAGTTTGCCTTAGGCGATCTGGTGAGTTTTGACGTCGAACGCGGCGCCGCCTTTGAACCTGTGGAAGCGAACTAACAAATGAACAAAACGCTGAAGCGAATTCTGGTCACCGGGGGGGCAGGGTTCCTAGGCTCCCACCTTTGCGACCGTCTGGTGCAGCAAGGCCACGACGTGATCTGCCTGGACAATTTTTTCACCAGCCAGAAGACCAACGTGACCCACCTGCTGCAGGAGCCCAACTTTGAACTTTTGCGGCATGACGTGACGCACCCCCTGTGGCTGGAGGTGGACGAAATCTACAACCTGGCGTGCCCCGCGTCACCGGTGCATTACCAGTTCAATCCGATCAAGACGATCAAGACATCCGTCTTAGGCGCGATCAACGTTCTGGGCATGGCCAAGCGCACCCGCGCCAAGGTCTTGCAGGCGTCCACCAGCGAAGTCTACGGCGACCCCGAGCAGCACCCGCAGCCGGAGAGCTACCGCGGCAGCGTGAATCCGATCGGGCCGCGGGCGTGCTACGACGAAGGCAAACGCTGCGCCGAGACCTTGTTCTTCGACTATCACCGCTCCAACGGCGTGAACATCCGCGTAGTGCGCATCTTCAACACCTACGGCCCGCGCATGCATCCGTACGACGGACGGGTGGTGTCCAACTTCATCGTGCAGGCCCTGGGGGGCGAGGACATCACGGTCTACGGCGACGGCCGGCAGACGCGCAGCTTCTGCTATGTGGACGACCTGATCGAAGGCATCATCCGCATGATGAATGGGCCGGATGATTTTGTGGGCCCGGTGAACTTAGGCAATCAGGACGAATTCACCATCCTGGAACTGGCCGAGCAGGTAATCAGGCAGACCGGATCGCGCAGCAAGATCGTCTATCAACCCGCCCCGGCGGACGATCCGACGCAGCGTCGCCCGGACGCGCGGCTGGCCAAGGCCAAGCTGGATTGGGAGCCGCGGGTGAAGTTGCGTGAAGGCCTGGAAAAGACCATCGCCTATTTCCGCGACTTGGACTTGGCCCGCTTTCGCCCGCCGACCCAGGGGCCCGCGGTCGGGCGCTGAAAGGCAGCATGATGACTCAGCGTGTGATCCACGTCGGTTGCGGCGGTTTCGGCGAATATTGGTGCCGACGCTTCCTGCCGCTGAACGTTCAAGACGGATTGGTGAAGGTGGTGGCGGCCGTGGACGTCAAGCCGGACCACTTCCGCCACGCCCGCGAGGGCTTGGGTCTGCCGGCCAAGAAGTGTTATACCGACCTGGAAAAAGCGCTAAAGGAAAATCCCGCGGATGTCTGCACCATCGTGGTGCCGCCAGCCTTTCACGAAGCGGTGGTGGACGCCGCCCTAAAATACGGGCTGCACATTTTGAGCGAAAAGCCCATCGCCGACACCATGGCCGCCTCGGCTCGAATCGCGGTCAAAGCTCGCCAAGCCGGGCGCAAGATGGGCGTGACCATGAGCCATCGCTTCGACCAGGACAAGACCACGCTGCGTTACCTGCTGCGCCGGCCGGGGCCCGACGGACCGGGCGAACTGGATTATCTGGTCTGCCGCTTCGGCTGCGATTGCCGAAAATACGGAGCCTGGGGCAATTTTCGCCACGAAATCGCCGACACCCTGCTGATCGAAGGGTCGGTGCACCACTTGGATTTCTTGATGGATATGACCGGATCGCGCTGCCGGACGATCTACGCCCAGACCTGGAAGCCGCGCTGGGGCGAATTCCGCGGCGATTGCCAGGCCCTGGTGACGATGATCAGCGAAAGTGGCAAGCGGGTGCTTTACGAAGGCACCAAGACCAACACCGTGGGCCTCAACCCCTGGGGCCAGGAATACATCCGGGCGGAGTGCGAAAAGAGCACGTTGATCCTCAACTGGCGTAAAATCTCCAGCTATCACTACCAGGATCACTTAGCCGGACGAACGGCCGACGAACTGAAAAACGAAGGCGAAGTCATTCCGCTGCTGCAGCAGCCAAAGTGGTCCAACGCCTGGCTGATTGAAAAATTCGTCCGCTGGCTGGAAGGCGGCGAGGCGATGGAGACCAACGTGTGGGACAATCTGCAATCAGTGGCCCTGGTGTTTGCGGGCATTGAGAGCAGCCGCACCGGACGGCCGGTGGAGGTTCAGGAATTTCTGCGCGGCGCCGTGGCCGCGGCGGAAAAAGAACTGGGCGTCGCCTAGGAACCGTTTTGAAAATGAGATGATCTAAGCCGTGCCGGTTCGCCGTTCGAGCCGACATCCAAGGGTAGGCAGCCCTTGTCCGCAGGAGCCTTGGGGTCATGGAAAATCCACAATCAATCATTCAGATGCTGGTGGCGCCGGTGGTGCTGATTTCCGCCTGCGGTTTGCTGTGCCTGGCGCTGTATAACCGCCTGGCCGCCATCGTCTCACGCGCCCGGGCTTTCAACAAGGAACGGGTGGAGGTGCTCACGCACCTGTCCACGCTGGCGCTCGAAGAACAGACTGGCCCACAGGCCGGGCAATTGCGCCGGCGGGCGATCACCCTGGAAAAGCAGATGCCGCACATCCTCAAGCGCGGCCGCCTGGTGCGCAACGCCCTGATCAGCCTGCTTATTTCGGTTCTCTGCATGCTGGGCTGTTCGCTGGCTTTAGGCTTGTGGAAGGCCCTGGATTGGGCGGCCTGGCTGGCGGTGGGATTCTTTTTCCTGGGCATCGCCGCGATGATGGCCGCCGTGCTGCTGGCGATCTGGGAACTGCTGCGGGCCCTGGACCCGGTGGCGGTCGAACACAGCGCCATGGACCAGCCGCCGAGCGCTCTGCAGGGCCTCTAAACGCAGGAAGCGGATCAATCCAGGGTATGCTATCGCACCGGGCACGGAGTAAGCAGGGCATGACGGACCGAAAAAAGACCATGTTCGACCTTAGCGGCAAAGCGGCCCTGATCAGCGGCGGCGCCAGCGGCATCGGCCTGGCGATCGCCCAGGCCATGCTGGAACAGGGCGCCAAGGTCCTGATCGCCTCGCGCAATCAGGACAAGGTGGAAGCCGCCGTCAAGCAGCTGGCCCGAGCGACGGAAACCGACCAGATCGACGCAGCCGCACCGATCGTGACGGGCACCGGCCTGGATGTGACCAGCGATCGCAGCGTGGAAGCAGCCGTCAAACGCACCGTCGACCTGTTCGGACGCATCGACATCCTGGTCAACGCCGCCGGCGTCATGCTGCGTAAGCCGACGTTCGAACTCAATCCCGCCGACTTTAACCAGATCTACGACACCCACGTCACCGGCTCATTGCGCTGCGCCAAGGCGGCTGGGCACCTGATGCGCGAACAGCACTCGGGGTGCATCATCAACCTGGCCTCGATCAGTTCTTTCGTGGACTTGATTGAGGTGGCCGCCTACGCCGCGGCCAAAAACGCGGTGCTGGGCTTAACCCGTGCGCTGGCCAATGAGTGGGCCAAGTTCGGCATCCGCGTCAACGCCATCGCTCCCGGCTTCGTGCCCACCGACATCAACCGCAAAATGATCGAAAACACCGATCGCGGCCGGCGCATCCTCGAGCATACCCCGATGGGACGCTTCGGCGAGGCGCGGGAAATCGCTGGGGCCGCGGTGTTCCTGGCCAGCCCGGCCGCTTCCTTTGTCAACGGGCATACACTCGTGGTCGACGGCGGCTACCTGGCCAGCGGCATCGGCGACAGCACCGCCTGGTGGACCGGGGGGGATGGCTCCGCCCCCGCAATCGCTCCCGGCGCCGAATAATCCTCGACCCGCGGGCCGGACCAGGGCTACAATGCCCGGATCACCTAAGCATCTGACATGGAAACTGACGGCCGGCCCAGTATGACAACCCGGTGCTCCATCGATGTACGAACCGCCAGAACCACTTGCCCTAGCCCAAACATTGGGGCACGGGGCTGGATATGTGGTCTAGTGATCGGTTGCGCGTGGTTGTTGGCCACCGGCATTGAGGGCTTTAACATCATGGCTGAGGATGTCATTGTGCGTCAGGACGCCACCCCGAAAGACCATCCCGCGACCATGCCCGCCGCGACCGCCCCTCCATTCGACGGCATAGGTTTCGCCCCGCCCTGGACGTCGCCTTTTCGGGTCGATGCCCGATTCCCCCCTCAACTGGTCAATCGGGAAGGCGAACATCTTTTCATCCTCAACAAGACTGCCTGGGCCTATTTTGCGTGCAAGGATCCGCAAGGCTACCTGGAACGCGCCAAAGCCCAAGGCGTCAACGTCATACGCGTCACCCTGGAGGGGCAGCCGTACTTCGAGCAACTGGGCCTTGACCTCTGGCCGTGGGGCGGCACGCGCGACAACCCGGATTTCGCCGTGATGAATGAGCCTTACTGGTGGGAAGTGCAGCGGCGCGCTCGTCTGGCGGGGGAAATGGGCATCGGCCTGGACGTAGTGCTCTATTCCCACTTGAAGCTCGACAAAGACACCCAGCCATCCCAGGAGCTTTACTGGGCTGAGGTGATCAAGCGACTGGGCAACTATGCCAACGTGTTGACGTGGGAAATCCACAACGAATACGCCCGCAACGAAACGTTTCAGGATCAGGTGGGAACGTATCTGAAAGCGCACGACCCCTGGGGCAGGCCCGTATGCTCCTCCAACGGCACCACCGACGGGCCCCTCTGGCCGGACAAGCCTTGGATGGACCTGGCCATCACGCACACCTGCACCGGCTCAACCGCCGCCTGGCCGCTGAAAAGCTGGTACCTGGCAGTGGCGCGAAACTCGCGTTCCCATGGCAAACCCGCGTTCAACAACGAAACCGGACGGGAAGTACGGCATCAAAACGACGACGGCGTGCACCGCCGCAAACAGGGTTGGCTGTGGTGCGCCGCCGGCGGGTTCTGGACCTGGCACTCCTGGGACGGGTGCGAGGGAATCGACGACCCGAATTACCGCGGGCCGGGGCACGAATTTGTCGAGCCGATGGCACGCTTCTTTCGAGGCATGCCCTTCTGGAAAATGGAGCCGGACTTCACCGCCCTGATCGGCAACGACCTGCGTCTGATCCAGGCGTCGCTGGCTGAACCGAACCGCGCCCAGGCGATGGTTTACCTTTGCACGGGGAAAACCGGGCAGACGGTGGAAACCGCGAGCCTCAGACTGCGTCTGCCCGACGGGCGATACGAGTTGCTCTTCATCAACCCAGCCGACCTTGCGGAACTGGGGCGGACCACGCACGAGAGCAAGGGATTGCATTACGTTGCAAGCCTGTCCTTGCCGGATTTCACCGACGATCTGGTGGTTTATGTGCGGCGCACGCAAGCCCACGAATCAACCTTGATCCCCGGCACGCAATAGTCCGCGCGTACCCGACCCGGCCATATCAACGTGGCGCTCCGCATCGCCAGCGCGACTCCCCTGCCATGTTCATCAGGACAAATGTTGCTTAACCACGCGAGCCAGCTCTTCGGGACCGAAGGGCTTAGGCAGAAAGTCATTCGCCCCGGCACACAACACGCGGGCCTGGTCAAACTCGCGATCCGCCGCAGTCAGAATGATGATCTTGCCGCGGTAGCCAGCCTGGCGTAACTGGAAGGTCGCTTCGCAGCCGTTTAAGTGAGGCATCACCACATCCATGAGGATCAGGTCAAAGGGTTGCCCTTGCTCTTGGGCTTCCATGGCCAGTTTTACCGCCTCATCACCATCGGCAGCCATGGTCACCGCGCCAAAACTCTGGCTCAAGAGCGAAGAAATAAGTTTGCGCAGGGTGACCGAATCATCCACCAGCAGGAAACGCCGCTGGGACACCGTCGCATGAGAAGCCGAGCGATTGGGAACCGCAGTAGACATCGTGCGCTCCGGAAGCAACAAAAAAGATTGTCAAGTCTAATTTAGATCGGTGAAATCCTCTCCCCTCTGCAGCCACGGAGACGAATCGAAAAACAACTTCGCCCCACGCATGGGGAGTTAACGCATATGCTAAAAAAACACTGCGGTTTGGCCGCGGCCAGGCAAACGGTCGGTGAATTCGCGGTTCGGATCTGTCGCCAAGGCCAGGTCCGACCAAACCAGGTACGGACTATCGTGTAAGGCCATCGCCCGACGACCGAATCTAGTCGCCCGCCCAATCCCAACTCAAAAAAGATGGCCATCCAAGCATCGGGCTCTTATCGGACGAAAACCAGCCCGCGCGCCGCAACGTCGGGTCACATCGGCTTGTTGGAGATGGTCTGGTCGTATACCGCCAGGAGCTTCTGCTTGTCGAAAATCATTTCCTGACGGGTTAGGCCCACGATGTCGTACGTGGGGGTCAGTTCGATGGCGTCGACAGGACACGCTTCCTCGCACATGCCGCAGAAAATGCAGCGCAATTCGTCGAGGTCGAACTTCACCGGATATTTTTCGCGATCGTCCCAGGGAGCTGGGCCGGCCTCGATGTGAATGCAGTGGGCCGGGCAGGCGGTGGAGCACATAAAGCAGGCCACGCAGCGCACCCGCCCTTCCTCATCACGGTTGAGCCGATGCACCCCTCGGAAGTTGGGCTTATACAGGCCGCCCTTTTCGACAGGCAGGTCCTCACGGCGTTCCTCCGGATAGCACATGGCCCGATTCATCCGCCCGCGACCGATTGAACCTAATACGTGCTTGAACGTGGTGCCCAAGCCCTTAAAGACCTCCGGCAGGTACATCGCCTCGCTGCGACTGATGGGCGTCGGCGCAATCAGCAGAACGTCCTGGTCTTTGATGGGCATAGGGCAGATCATCCGGGAGGTTTAGTCAGGCACGCAATTGTTGAGGCTGGCTGGGCAAACGTCAAGCCGGTCGCCCGCTGGGCTGCGGCCAATCCCCTGCCGATGCCGACAGGGAGGCCAGAATGGCAATCGGGACAACCCGGCCCGCTAGCATGGTGGCGGTTACCACCCATTTTCCGAAAGTAGTCAAATCGGGGGTGATGCCCAACGACAGACCGCTGTTGGCTGCGGCGCTGGTGGCTTCAAACAGCAATTTGCCCAGCGGGTAAGGCTCGCTGAGGGCCAAAAGAAAGGCCGAGAACACAATCAAGCCCACCAGCGCCGTCGCAAGGATGCCCGCCACGCGTAAAAGGCTGTCTGCCATCGCTGCGCCAAAAACCCTGGCCTGGCCACGCCCGCGGATCGCCGCCCATGCGCCGAGCACCAGCACCACCAGCGTCACCGTCTTCATCCCTCCGCCGAAACCGCCGGGAGAGGCCCCCACAGCCATCAGCGTCATCAGGATGAATTGGCTGCCCGGCTGCAACTGCTCCACCGGTACCGTGCTGAATCCCCCCGTGCGTGCGGAGATGGCCATGAAACTGGCGTCCGCCAAAATGCCTCCCGCATACGTGGGGGTCAGCTCCGGCAGCGATTGGCGATTGGCCACCACCGCCCGGTGAAAATAGGGCGATAGTTGACTGATTCCCAAAGCCGCCACGCCAAACAAATACAGGCTCAGCGTCGTGGCGAGAACAATTCGGGTGTGTAAGCCAAGGCGGACGGAGTTCTGCCCCAGCGCCGTTTTGCCCCCATCTCCTGAACGCCATCGGGCTGTCAAAAAGCTAACCAAATCACTCCACACCGGGAAGCCCAGGCCGCCCAATGCAATCAGCGGAGCAATCACCAGGTGAACGCCCAAAGCGTAGCGATAGCCCTCCAGGCCGCCTGGAAACAGCGTAAAGCCCGCGTTGCCGAACGCGCTGACGGCATGAAACAAACTCAGCCCCAGACGCTGCGGCGCCGGCAGAGCGGAATCAACCATCAGCCAGAGCAGCACAGCCCCCAACAATTCCGCCGCGAACGCAAACAGCACCACTCGCCAGGCCAACGAAAAAAGGCCCAGACTGGAAGGCGCCGGCGTCGCCTGCGCCGCCGCGGCTGGGTCGCCTGATGGGGCCGACCGACTGATCAAAAAAACATACCGGGCGCCGAAGACCACCACCACCAGCCCCCCCACTTGCATGCACAGGGCGATGACCGCCTGCCCCCTTGGCGTAAAGTGGTGGGCGGTGTCTTTAACCGTCAAACCCGTGAGACTCGCCGCGCTGACGATCGTAAAAACCGCATCCGTCCAGGAAAGCTCCTGGCCCACCGGCACACAAACCGGCTGCTTTATCCAAAAAACACCGCCCGCGATCAATATGCAAAGACACAGCAGTAGCAGCGTTCCCCCCCCGACGCCTCCCCGGATGCGACTGACCATCCGGAACACGCCGGGCGACAAAACATAGGATGGCTGATCGGTGTGGCTCACGCCTTTAGATGTTAACGGGCAAAAAGAAGGTCAACCAGCGCTGTCACGCCTCCCCGAGCCGCATGCGCCGCCATGGCAATCATCGCCAAACGACTATACGGGAAGCTTTTTATTGGTGGCCAGAGCGAGCCGGTTACTCTACAATCGCTAGGGCCACAGGCTCAGGCCCGCAGGACCGCCTGCCGCTGAAACTCAAAAGTCCAGTGGCCTTGCCACGCAAATAGGACCAACGCATGAGTTGGATTGAAAACCGATTTGAAGAAGGCGTGATCGTCACCAGCTTGGACTGGGCGATCAACTGGGCCCGCAAGAGCAGCCTCTGGCCGATGACCTTCGGCTTAGCGTGCTGCGCCATTGAGATGATGGCCTTTGCCGCCTCGCGCTACGACGTGGACCGCTTTGGGGCCGGCGCCTTTCGGGCCACACCGCGGCAGGCCGACCTGATGATCGTCGCCGGCACGGTCACCTACAAAATGGCCTCGCGCGTCCGCCGGCTCTACAACCAGATGCCCGACCCCAAATACGTCCTGGCCATGGGCGCCTGCACCGTCGGCGGCGGACCTTATTTCATTCATGGCTACCACGTGGTCAAAGGCGTCGATTTGGTCGTGCCCGTGGACGTCTACGTGCCCGGCTGCCCGCCCCGCCCCGAGGCCCTGATGGAAGGCCTGCTGCGTCTGCAAGACAAGATCGACAAGAAAACCATCGCTCGTCAACCCGCGCTGGCAAGGCAGGTTTAATCATGACCGGACGGCAGATCGCCCAAAAGCTTCACGACCGATTCGGGCCTTGGCTGATCGAATCCCTGCCCGATGACCTGCACCCGCGCGTCCACATCGCCGCGGAACATTGGCGGGCGGTCGCCGAGTTCTTGCGCCAGGACCCGGAACTGGATTTTGACTGGCTGTCCTGTCTGACAGCCGTGGACTACCTGGCCCAGGGTAAACTCGCCGGGGTCTACGATCTGTATTCCACCACGCACGGGCACGAATTTGCCGTCAAGGTGATCGTGGATCGCCAGACCGCCAAGATTCCCTCGGTCATGGACCTTTGGCCAGCCGCGGACTGGCACGAACGCGAAGCGTTCGACTTAATGGGCATCGTTTTCGACGGCCACACCGACCTGCGGCGGATTCTGCTCCCCGATGATTGGGAAGGTTACCCCCTGCGGAAGGACTACGTCTTCCCCGCGTCTTACCAAGGCATCCCCGGCACCTACGAAAAAGACGGGCAAGTCAAGACCGAACCCTCCCCCGCGACCAAGTAAGAAACGAGAAAGTCATCGCGACGGAAGCGATTGTGCGCTAAGCGGCCATCGTGCGCGCTTTCACCTCGCAAGGGCGCAAGCTGGAATCAACAGTCCTGGCTCGGCGCGTAAAAAAAGCCGCATCGAGATCGACGCGGCTTAGATCATTTTGATGGTTACTTCCGGGGGTCCGGGGGGGCCGGGCGTTCAGGGGTTGTTCTTAGACAGGGGTTCGAGCGCCACGGTCGGGCCGGGGACGATGCCGTATTTGCGCAGGTGGGCAGCCACGACCGGGTCCAGGGGCATGAAGTAATACAAATGCCGCAACGCGATCATCGCGTTGGCGCTGTCGTCGATCGAATCATAAAACTCGAACATCGCCTGGTAAGGGGTCGGGTCAAGCGGGTCCGCCGCCAGCGCGCTCTTGCGCAAGGCCAGGGTCGCCCCGTCCACGTCGCCCATGCGGGTCATAAAGCGGGCCTGACGGAGGTAGTCTTCCACCTTGCCATAGTCGTTGATCGACTGCTCCAGAAGCCCAAGCAATTCGGTTTTCTTTTCCTGAATCAGCAGGGATTCGGCCAGCGCGTCGATGACTTCCCCGGTTTCCGGCTCGCGGGCGTGCAGGGTCAGAGCCTTCTCCAAAGAAAGCTGCGCGTCGAGCGGGCGGCCCTGGCGCAGGCGCAACAGGCCCATGCGATAGTGCGCCAGCCAATCGATGCGGTCCTGCCGCAAGGCCCGGCTAAGGAAGTGATCAGCCCGATCCAGTTGCCCAGCCTGCATGGCCTGCTCACCGCGACGGATGAGCACGGAATTAGGCACAGCACAGCCGGTGGCGATCACCAGCAAGCCCAAAAGCAGTGCGGATCGGGGGGAAAGACGAAAGATACTGGGAAATGTCATAGCCTTATTATCCTGATCAGGGCTTGGCTTGGCCACGTTCAACCGGGCGAAACGGTAGCGGTAAAAATCACTTGTTCCAGCCGAACCGGCGGATGGCCAGCCACTTTACCTTTCATCGTACCGAAGATACGGTCAACAATCACGCCCCCGCCCACGCCAACTTGGCCAAGTGGAAAGCTGAAGGTGATTTTAGGCCCTATAACTAAAAAGGCCCATCCCCCCGCCCCCGGAAGTCCCCCGGAAGTCCCCCGGAATGTCCCCCGGAATGCCCCCGGAAGTCCCCGGAAGTCCCTGGAACGTCCCCGGAGGTCGCTCCCCTGGAGGTAAGCCGAATACGAGCTGAGAAATGCAGCGGTTAGCCACAGTCCTTTTACGACATGAAACCCCCCAGGGCGGTCACTACGACTGGCTGTTGGAAGATCCTGTCATCCTGGGCCTTGCCCGGACCAGCCATAGCTGTCCCCAGATCGCCGCCAAGGGCAACACCCGTAGCTTGCACTCCGACTTGAGGGCCATGCCCAAGGGCCTTGGGGGTTCCTTTCCAGGGAGTAAGGGAGTTTCCGGGGGGGAGAGGACGCTATGGGCAGCGCGGGTCAACGTACCGAGCGGGCAATGGTCAACCGCGGGGGTCTGGTCATGTCAGCAGATTGACCATCATCGTCCGCTTTACCTGCGCTATCAGGGCCTGGTCGGTGGCACGCCGGGCCGGGGCTGGGTTAAGCGGGTGGACGAGGGTTGGTTTACCCCGCGGCTATGGACTGCCGATCGCCTGGTGCTGGAGGTGACGATGCGGCAATTTACAGGGTGGCTGGCATGCCTGCGCCAGGGAGAAAAACTCTGGCAAGCCTCGCTTTTGAGTGCTTCGCAAGTGGCTGGCTTTTGATTTTTTCCCTCTGCCGAACCAGGTGGAAATTGGTTACAATGGCGGGCTGATTTGCGCTGTACCCATTTCCCTGATTGTCACGTCGTGGAGGTTTTCGATGAATACCAAGAGGCCGCCAGGTTCCGGGCCCGTGGATGATAAAGCCCTATTGGCCAAGGCCATTCCGATCGATCAACTCGAATCCCCGCCGCCGCAGAAGAAACCCACCGACCATGCCGAGCCCCTGGAATTAGCCGCCGTGCCCACCAAGGAAGGCGACCGCCCGCAGATCAAGCATTTCGGTGCCGCCCATAAGCACGCGGACGAAAACTGGAAGCGTCAGCCGCAGGTCACCGGCCGGGGGGCCATGCACATGCGGACTTTCTTCTCCAAGCTGCGCCCGGACGCCATCGAATACATGGACCGGCAGATCAACGAATGGCTCGATTCCCACCCGGAATACGAGGTCAAATTCGCCAGCAGTTCCGTGGGCCTGCTGCAGGAAAAATCCGCCGAACCCGCCATTTTCGTCACCGTCTGGGTGTGAGGTGGGGGTCGGGGTCAGGGAAGAGGAGGTTTGGACACCGTTTGCTCTAGGGGGCAAATCGTGTCACTCTTTTTCCATGCCGCAGCCGGAGCAGAGCCCAATCAATTGCCGCCTGGAAACTTCGCCATTCTCCTCCGCTGTCAAAGCACGCGGCGGTTGGACGCCCGTCGTCGTATTCCTGGCCGTCCTGATCGGTTGTGGTTGGGATCTGGGGCGCGCCCCGCTCTGGGGCACCGAAGGACATCGAGCGATCACCGCCCATCAATTGGCCACTGGCGGACAAAATCAAACGTGGGCGGACTGGCTGTATCCCCAGCTCTATGGCTCCTATCAGCGCAAGCCGCCGTTGCACTATTGGATCCTGGCCCTGACCGAAAAAACGCTTGGACAAGGCAATGAGCTGGTCTGGCGGCTGCCCTCCGTTCTAGCCGCCGCGAGCTTGGGCGCTCTGCTGGCAGCCATGAGTCAGCGCTGGTTTGGATCGATCGCCGGGGCGGGAATGATTCCGGGGGGTGTTCCGGGGGGTGTTCCCGGGGCGATTCCGGGGGCGGTCGCTGGGCTTGCGTACCTGGGCTTATTCGCCCTCTGGTCCCAGAACCGCAGCGCGGACATTGATTCCATGCACACCTTCGCCGCCGTGGCAGCCGCGTGCTGCCTGCTCGAGGTAAGTTGGCGCTCAAGCTCCAAGCGCTGGGCATGGGGCTTGGCGGGAATCCTCTTCAGCAGCGCCGCCATGTTGCTCAAAGGTCATGCGTGTCTGCCTGTGCTTCTGGGCGCGATATTCGGGCCCGCCTTGGTTCTGCGTTCCACCCGCGGGTTGCGCCAACCTTGGCCATGGGCCATGCTGGGCCTTGGGATATCGCTGCTATGCCTCTGGCTCCTGGCCATCACCCGCCTGCCGCAACACACCCAGAGCAGCGGGCAATTCGGCGGGCTAAGCGAAGCCTTGCAGCGCCTGATCGTCGGAAATGGGCGGCAATTCTTGCAGGCGCTGACTTTGCCCGCGGTCTTGTTCGCGTATGCCCTCCCCGTGTCGCTGGCTGTGCCGATCCTGATCTTCCCCTGGCCAGGGGTGTGGCGAAGGCTTGCCGAAGATCAGAAGCAGATCGCCGGCTCCTTGTTGGGCGCCTTAGGCGGCGCGATGGTCATCGGCATCCTGGCGGGCATGACCAACCCGCGCTACAGCTACGTCGCCTTGCCTTTGCTCTGTCCGTTGGCGGGCTTGGCCGCGGCGCTCTGGAGAGACGGTCTGTTGCCGAAATACTGGCCCTCCATCCTTCGATGGGTCTCCGCTGTCACCATCGTGGCTCTGGGTATCGGGGCGGTCGTTCTGACGGCACTAACCTGGAAAGAAAGCCCCCATCCCTGGGCCATGGCAGCCATGACTGGTGGGGTCAGCCTGGCGGGTATCTGGACATTCCAGCGGATCCCCGCACGGCACAGACAACCAACTCCGGACACGACGTTGCCGCCCGCGCTCGGGGGATTCAGTCTGATGCTGGTGTTAACGGCCATGTTGTTTGGCCTGCAATGGAATCAGGGCAAGGCCAGACGATCCGCTTACGCGGCGGGCGCGGTCCTGCGGCAAGCCGTCGGCGAGGGCACGACGGTCAGCGCCGGCATCATGTTGCGCGATCAACCGGAGCTGTTCTTCTACGCCCACGCCCAACCGCGGGCGCTGGGCTTTGACTTAGTTGAACCGCGTGACTTAGGTGCGGACCAATGGGTCATTCTGACCGACCGGGAATGGCAAGCCTGCGCGGAACCCATGGCCGATCGCCTGACCCTGATCGCCCGCCTGCCGACCCGCCCGCCCGGCTCGGTGCTGGCCTGGTACAGCGCTGCGGGAAATGGGCGACAAAACCAGGAAAAATAGCTTGCCACGGCCCGCAGCAAGCAGGCAGGCCACGCCCTCGCTAGGAAGGCATACCCGCCCAGAATAAAGGGTTCGTTGTCTGCCAGCCGCGCGGGGTTATAATCAAGTTGTTGGTGGATGAATCGGCTTGCGGGTGTAACTCAGTTGGTAGAGTGTCAGCTTCCCAAGCTGAATGTCGAGGGTTCGAATCCCTTCACCCGCTTTGCGCCTTTAGAAGTCAGCGTTTGCCAAGCATCTTAGGCTCGGCCCTTAATTCCACCTTTTGCGTTTGAGCGTGTGAATCCAGCGCCCAAAAAAAGCGCTAAGGCTCCGCCACGCTATGCCATTCCAGCCGCCGGGCGGACTCGTTCCGGCAAGTCGCCCATCTCCACAACCGCGCTGTGCTCGCTGCCATCATCGACTAAGTGAATGCTTCGGTCCTGTTGCTCAACGTTGTCGAGGACCACGCGCTGGACTTCTGTCGCCCCTTGGCTCTGCTTGACTACCTGAATGTGGTAGAACGTATTGCGGTAGCGATAGTGCAGGGTGTACTCGTTCCATTCCGCCGGCAAAAGCGGCGTAAAGGTCAACGTATCGACCTCCAGCCGCAACCCCAGCAGGTCCTCGACGAGAAGCCGATACATCCAGCCGGCCGACCCGGTGTACCAGGTCCAGCCTCCCTGACCCTCATGTCCCTTGGCGCTGTAGACGTCCGCCGCCACCACGTACGGCTCGACCTTGTATTTGGAGGCTCGTTCGTGCACGTCGGCATGTCGAATCGGATTAAGCATCGAGAACAGCCGCCACGCTTCCTGGGCTTTACCAAGCCTGGCCACAGCCATGACAGCCCAGATCGCGGCATGGGTGTATTGCCCGCCATTCTCGCGCACGCCGGGGACATAGCCCCGGACATAGCCGGGGTCCATCGCGGTGCCGTCGAACGGCGGCTCGAACAAGCGAATCAGCGCCGTTTGAGGATCGACCAGCCGCGCCAGCGAAGCTTCCAGGGCCTGCTGCGATCGATGGGGATCGGTGGCCCCGCTGAGGACCGCCCAGGCCTGTGGCAGCAGATCAATCTGGCAGTGGCTGTTCTGCGCTGAACCCAGCGGCTGGCCATCGTCGAAGAACGCGCGCAAGTACCAGCGGCCATCCCAGGCGCTGGCATCGATTCTCTGACCCAAACCGCGTGCTTCGGCAAGGCATTTCTCGGCGTAGGCTTGCTCACCCCGCCTCTGCGCCAGCTTGGCGAAGGAGCCCAGCACGTCGAAAAGGAAAAACGCCAGCCAGACACTCTCGCCCGATCCTTGGCCGCCCACCCGGTTCATCCCGTCGTTCCAGTCTCCGCCTCCCATCAGCGGCAGTCCGTGAGGCCCGTACCGCAGGCCGCGGTCCAGGGCGCGCACGCAATGTTCCCAGAGCGAGGCGCGACGGTCCGAAACGCGCGGCTGACCGTAGCGGCTTTCCTCTCCCGGCTCCAGCGGCGTCGCCTCCAGGAATGGGGTCGATTCGTCCAGGATGCCCGTGTCTCCCGTGACCGCGACGTACCTGCAGACCGCGTAGGGCAGCCACAGATAATCGTCCGAAATGCGCGTGCGGACGCCGCGCCCTGACGGCGGATGCCACCAATGCTGGACATCTCCGTTCTGGAACTGGCGGCTGGAAGCCAAGATCAAATGCTGACGCGTGACCCAGGGACATTCGTACAAAAGCGCTAACGAATCCTGCAGCTGGTCCCGGAAACCGTAGGCTCCACCCGACTGGTAGAAACCGCTGCGCCCCCAGAGGCGTGAGGCCAAGGTCTGATACAACAGCCAATGATTGACCAGCAAGTTGACGGACGCATCGGGCGTCTGGACGTACACGCCGCCCAGATTGCGCTTCCAGGATTCCCAGACTTCTTCCAGCACGCGTCGGGCTCCATCAACGCTTCCATGCTGTGCCAGCAAGGATCTGGCCTGGTGCTCGTTGTCCGCAGCGCCGAGCACGAAGACGACCTGCACCTGTTCCTCCGGCGGAATGTCCACATAGGCCCGGATCGCCGCACAGGGATCCACCCCCGCGCCGACGCGGTTGGAGAGCCTTGTCCGCCCCATGGCCGCGGGCGCCGCCAGCGCGCCATTGCGCCCCAGAAACTCGGTTCGCCGACTCGTGATCGTTTGTTGGGGATGACCGCAATGCCAAAACGCCACGGTGCCGCTGAAGTCCATGCTGTAGGCGTTGGACGCAAACACAGCTCCGGTCTGGGGATCAATCCGGGTCACCACATGCATGGCGTTGCGCTGGCGGCTTTCGCCTAAGACCCATTCGACATAGCCGGTTAAGCTCAGCCGACGGTGGCGGCCGCTGAGGTTGCGGATATTGACGGTGATGAACTTCAGCGGAGCCTCCGGCGCCACATACATGATGGTCTCGCTGAAGATGCCCTCTTCGCTGTGCTCGAAAGCCGTGTACCCCAGTCCATGCCGTGAAACGTAGGCGCTGCGGCCCCGGGCCGGCCCGGGCGTCGGCGACCAAAAGACCCCGCTCTCTTCGTCGCGAAGATAGAAACATTCTCCGCTGACGTCGCTGACCGCGTCGTTGTACCAGGGCGTCAGCCGAAACTCATGGGCGTTCTGGTACCACGTATAGGCTGCCCCGGACTCGCTGACGACCGAACCGAACTGGGGGTTGGCCAAGACATTGACCCATGGCGCGGGCGTAATCACCCCGGGTTCCAGCACCACGACGTATTCGCGGCCATCGGTCGTAAATCCGCCCCATCCGTTGAAAAACATCAGTTCGCGACGCGGCAATCCGCCGGTCTCCCGCGCCGGTCGCTCGGGCTCTCGCGTCGGTCGGAGCGGACGCGACTCCAACTCGGGGAGCACCTGCCGGTCCAACATTTCGGAGACTGTGCCGGCCCGATCACTGAGCACAATGCGGCTGACGGCCTGAAACAACAGGCGATCGTCCTCGGGCACTTGGGCCAGGCTCCGTACGAAGATCCCCGCAGGCTGATCGAGCACCTTGGTTTCCGGGCCGACGTTCACCAGGCCGATGATGGCATCCAGAAGGCTAAGGCGGTAACCCGCATAGGCCTCGGACAAAATGACCAGGTCAACGCGCAGGCCCTTGTGCCGCCAGTACGCATGGGCCTGAATCATCTGACGCACCAAGTCCAGCCCCGAGGGGTCGGATACCCGTAACAGTACGATGGGCAGATCGCCGGAAATTCCATACGCCCAGAGACCGGACTGGCCTTTGCGGTTGCGGGCAATCAGGCTGGCGCGGGCACGCATAAGTGGGTTGGCATAGGTCAGCAGGCAGGCCATGCGCGCGAACAACTGGGCTTGAACCTCCGTGGTCTGCAATTGATGCAGCATGATTTGGCTGTGCACGCGCGCCAGATCGAAAACCCGGTTTGCCAAAGGAGGATCGTAATATCGATCCAGAAGCGCCAGGGCCAAGTCCTGTGCTGGCGCGACACCCCAAACGGCATCCACGGTGGCGGATTGGCCAGGCGCCAGGTGGAGGGTGCGGCGGATGGCCATGACCGGATCCAACACCGCGCCGGACGTGCCCGACAACATGCCGGACATCGCCGCCGGATTCGCGGTCGTGCGGCCGCGGCCCAGGAACCGCGTCCGCTCCGTCTCGAACGACACTTCCTCGGCCACGGGCACGTCATGGACTTTCATGCCATGGAAAAACACCGGCCAGGTCTCCTGCGGTGATCGGGTGCGCCGCGTGCAAAGCACCGCCGCCTTGGCGGGCAGGGTCTGCGTCTGCACGAACAGGCCGGTGAACGCCGGCTGCTCACACGCGTTTAATCCGTCCAGCAGGGTGACTTCCGCATACGTGGTGATATCCAGATGGCGGCGGTGGCCCGAGCGATTTGTGACCACGACTCGACGCAGTTCCACGTCGTCTTCGGATGAGACAGCCATGGACATGTGGACGTCGATCTTGTTCCGCCGGGAACGAAACTCGGCGACCCCTTGGGAAAACACTGCTTCGTACTGATCAAATTCGGTGCCGGTCGGTTGGGCGGTGATGGACCAGAACTCCCCGCTGTCGACATCCCGGATGTACAGGAACGTGCCCCAATGGTCGCGCGTGGCGTCCTCTTGCCACCGCGTCAAGGCCAGGTCCTCCCAGCGACTGGATCCGCTCCCTGCCGCGGTGACCATGACGTGGTAGCGCCCGTTGGACAGCAGATGAACCTCCGGCACCGGGGAATCCGCCGACGTAAAGGACCGCTGCAGTTTCTGGGCGGACTCCGTCCCGCGCTTGAGGTCCGGCTCCTCCGGCGCCATGTCAAGCCTGGTCCGCGTCTCGGCCAGGGGAATCCGCTCTTGCAGTAACAGCAGAGAAGCCCGCATCTGCGGGTCGCTGATGAACCGGCGATGCATGGGGCGATCCAGCAGAACGCAGGCCAGGGCCAACAGGCTCATCCCACTATGGTGGGCCATGTGGCTGCGGACCAGCGCGAATTCCTGGCTGGGACTGACTCGGCTGGGAGTGTAATCCGCCGCTTCGTAGAATCCATAACGCCCCAGAAAACCTCGTGCCGCCATGTCTTCCAGATTGGCGCAGGCGGCACACGGATCGATCATCAGGGCCAGCAGCGTGGCATAAGGCGCCACCACCAGGTCATCCTGCAGACCACGTTTGACGCCAAGCCCAGGCACGCCGAAGGCTCGGTATTGATACGCTTTTTGCGCGTCGACTTGATAGTAGCAGGACTCGGAAATCCCCCAGGGCATGCCCTGTCGAAGTCCGTAACGGACTTGACGTCGAACCGCCTCCCGGCAGGATTGTTGCAGGAGCGTCGCCTCATACGTGGGCATGAACAACAGCGGCATGAGGTACTCGAACATCGAGCCGCTCCACGATATGAGCACGGCGTCGCGGCCGCCCGGAGCGAGCTGGCGGCCCAGGTGAAACCAGTGTTCGATCGGCAATTGGGCACGGGCGATGCCCAGAAAGCTGCACAGCCGCGCCTCGGAGGCCAGCAGGTCATAATGTCCCGGATCACGCTGATGCGTGTCCACGTTGTAACCGATCGACAGGAGCTTACGCGCGGGGTCGTACAGGAAGCCCTGGTCCATCTCGGTCAGTTCGCCGCACCGGGTCGCAAGATCCTCCAGGGTCGCGATGCGCTCAACCGCGCGTTCCGCAGCCAACGCCAGCGGATCGCCCAGCGCTAGCCAAACTGGGCCATTCCCGGGTTGGTCAGCACCGTCTTGAACTTCCGCCAACCCTCTCGAATCCGTCTGCGGCAAAACCACCAGCCCCGCCAGATCTTTCAGGGATGGCACCTTATCCCCCCATGGCCGCTCATGTCCCTCAAGCCCCCCAACAGACTGGGCGGTCCCTGAATTTTCCAGCCAAGGAGCCAGGAAAACCAAATCCGTCCGCAGATCCTCGCATTGGACGCGCAGCGCGGAACACCAATAGGCCGGCTCGCCACCCTCTTGCAGGAGACGTTCCACCTGCAGGGCCCCCGCAGCCAACACGGACAAGGCCCGGCAGGTTCCCGACAAGGTTCCATCCGCAGCCGCCAACAACGCCATCTGCTCGACCACCATTCCCCGGGCACGCTCCAGAAAGGGTATGTCAGCTTCAGGCGGATGGGCGTCCATCGCCCGCTGCAACTCCTCCAATACAATCCCCGCGACATCCTCCAATCCTTCCCGCCATTTTTCCGGCAGGATGGGCCGACGCGCCAATTCCGCCAAGCCCGCCTGCAGCGTGATCAAGGAGCCTGCCAGGTTCCCGCTGTCCGCGGTGGATACATAGCGCGGCGGGGCCGGCTGCAACGTGTGCGTGTCGTACCAATTCAGAAAATGCCCCCGGTGCCGCGGCAGATCTTCCATCGTCTGGAACGCTTCCCTGGTGCGCTCCAGGAGCGTCCGCACGGACACGTAGCCGAAATCACATGCCGCCAGGTTACTTAAGAGGGCCATGCCCATGTTGGTCGGCGAAGTTCGCGCCGCCGTGCCGATGGCCGGCTCTTCCTGGAAATTGTCGGGGGGCAACCCATGATGCTCCGGCCCGACGAAGCGCAAGAAATAATCCCACGTTCGCCGCGCCGTCTTCCTCAGAAATCGTCTCTGGCTCTCGACGATTCTCCCCGTCCGCCGTACCGTTGGACGACCCAACCACCAGACAATCGTCGGCCCGAAGAACCACCCGGTCAGAAGCAGGCCAATGGCCGCCGCCGCCTTGGGCTCGACCGCCGCCGCGGGAGGAACCGGCAGGAACTCAAAGGCCGCGGCCCTGCTTGAGAACACTGCCAAAACGATCCATGCCGCCACTAAAATCGCCACTAAAGGTGCAGGCCACATGGCGGCGTAGGTTCCGAGCAAGCCCGCCCTGAGGCTGTGGCTGGCATCGGAAGCAGTCTGCCACTCCAGCAGATGCCGATGGCTGAGGTGCAGCCGCACGAGCGTACGCACAATATCCATCAGGTGGATAAACGCGTGAAACGGGATCAGCAGAATGTCCAGGAGACTGATGGCCCAGCCGCGCAGTTCCTTGCCCACGGTGTAGCGCAGGTGGGTGGACCAACTCAGGTACCTAGGCTTGACGGTCATCACCCGCGTCGAACGCAATACGTCCGGCAGCAGGAACACGCTCACGAGCATGACGGTCCAAAGCCACGCCGCCTGGGGAACCCCCAACCATCCGAGCAGCAAAGCCGCCAGCATGGCCGCCGGAACCAGCGTTCGCCGCAGGTTATCCAGGATCATCCACCTGGCCAGCACTCCCAGCGGATTCCGCCGCCGCGTCTTGTCGGGCCCCGGTACGCGCGGCAGCAGCCAGCGAGCGATCTGCCAGTCCCCGCGCGCCCAGCGGCGGCGGCGGCTGGCGTCGGCCAGGTAGTGTTCCGGATGATCCTCCAGCAGTTCCACGTCCCCGAGAAATCCGCACCTGGCGTGGCAGCCCTCAATCAAGTCATGGCTGAGAATCCGGTTGTCGGGGAACCGGCCGCCGACCGCGGCGTCGAAGGCCTTGATGTCATAAATGGCCTTGCCCACAAATTGCCCCTGGCCGAACAGGTCCTGATACACGTTGGAAACCTCGCGGGAATACGGGTCCAGGCCGACGTCTCCCGCGTACAGGCTGGCAAAGCGTGACCGTTGCGATTGGGGCAATGAGATGGCCAGCCGTGGCTGAAGAATGCCGTAGCCGCGCGTCACACACTGGGATTTTAAATCCACGTGCGGACGGTTCAGCGGATGGGCCATGGCTCCAGCCAGCTTCCAGGCCGCCTGCGGCGGCAGCTGCGTGTCGGCATCCAGCACGATCGCGTAGCGGACGCTGCGCAGTTGCGCGATGTCGCCCTCGATCACCGCAAAAGGCTCGGTCGCTCCCGTCAATACCAGGCGATTGAAATGCTCGATTTTGCCGCGTTTGCGCTCGTGCCCCATCCATCGTCGTTGGCACGAATTCCACCGTCGTGGTCGGTGCAACAGGTAGAAACTGGTTTGGCCGGCCGCCGCGTATTGGGTGTTCAGCACGCCGATGCGCTCCAGAGCCCGCGTCAAAAGCTGCTGGTCTTCAGGCATCTGTTCTTCAAGCGCGTCAGGCAGATCAGTCAACAAAACCATCAGCAGATTGGGACTCCGATTGCTCAGATACCGCAGCTCAAGGTGGTCCAGCAACTTGTCGACCGTGGCCGCCGACGAAAGCATCGCCGGGACGATCACCGCCGTGCGGTGGGCTTCCGGAATGCCTTTAACAAAGTCCAGCCGCGGCAGGGCCCGGGGCGGCACCCACAGGCTCGCCCTCCAGTTCACCAGCGCCACCGCCGATCGCGAGGCAACCAGGATGACCGCCAGGCTCGTCACGGCCAGCCACCACCGGGACGGGCCTGGTTCCACGGCCCCCATCATTGCCGCAGCGAACACCGCCGTCAGCAGCATGACAGCCAGCAGGTATGCCGCCAGCGCCCGGTGCAGCAAATACCTCCCCACGCGCTGACGCAGGAAAGGCCGGTAGTCAATCTCCTTCTCAAGCTGCGCTCGGCCGTCACCGATCAGAAAGTAACCCACCGTCCCTTCACGCGGGTCAGCCTCCGGACACCGGGCCCGCAGCGCCGCCAGGCGAAGCGCCTCCGCGGCCACGTCTTCCTCCTCGCGGTCGCTGCGGCGCGACAAATCCTCGATTTGGCGACGGCAGAGATCGCGGGAACGAAAGTCCATCTGGACATGCACGCCAGCGGGATCCTGGCGCAGGATCGCCTCCGCGGCGCTCAGCGATTCGACTAAGTCCCGCCAGTCAATTCTGCTCAGCTGCCGCAGGCTGATGATGCTATGGCTGATCGAGGCATGGGTCGCGGCCTGGTCATGGCTTTCCGCCTGCTGAATCTGTTCCAGAGTCTGCCCGTGTTCCGCCAACTCCTGCTCGACCCAGTTGGTGACCAAGCCCATGGCTGGATGCGTTCCTTGCAGGCAGGACGTCAGCTCCACAAGGAACGGCGCCGACATGACAGGTTCGGACCGCACGAAATCCGCCAAAATGGTGATCAGAGACTTCGGATCCAGCTGCACCGCCTGCACAAAGCGCCGGGACCAGTCCACCGCCAATTCCCGGTGTCGTCGGCGCCACGCGATCCGCCGCGCTACGCGCCGCAGATTCTCCACCAGAGCCAGGCTCACCATGATCGGCACCGCCCAAAGCTCGCCCAACTTCAGGGGGTGAACCGTCTGGTACGAGCCGATGAAATGGGAGATGTTCTCCGCGTCCACGCTGCCGTCCGTATGCGAGACCAGTTCAATCGCCAGCTGGTAGATGCGTGGAAGTCCCTTGAGCGTTCCCGAATTCAAACGCGGGAGCTGCCGGCTGTACCCGGGCGGGAACATCAGGCGGATCTGATCGATCTGCTCCTCAATGAATGTGTAGTTCTCCACCAGCCAGCGTGCCGCCGGCGACTGCGGATGGCCCCGCCGGATCGCCTCCGCCACTTCCTCGTACGACCGGCGGATAATGGTTTGGTTCTCCGCCAGACGCCGCAGGAGCATCTCCGGACCAGGACGCCCCGACAACTTCAGATCGCTCGCCAAGGATCGGGCGTGCCGCTCCAGTTGCGTGCTGCTGAACAGGCCTTCGCGTAGCGGGGGCTCCACGTCGTTAATCCTGTCCAAGCGCGGAGTCGCGATTGCTCGTAACAGGCCTATCCGTTGCCCGAGCTCGTACAACCTGTGCCACGTGGTGCTGCTCAATCTTCAGAACTCTTTTCCGGGTAGTAAGGCTCTGCCCCGCTCTTGGTCGCGGGTCGATGCCGGCTGGCCACGGTGTCCCGCAAACGATGGTGTGGCGAGAAACAAACCTCATCGTTCCTATGCATCAACACCTCCCCACGAATGCCCAGGATGTAGGGGCCGGATCATGTACCCCCATACGATGACCTCGCCGCCGCTCTAAAACACAACCGAGGCCTTGATCCGAGCCCATCCGGGCGGATCCGGCCGATTTTCTGCCCCGACAATCTCACCCTCTCCTGGCCTAGCGGTTAAGCCACCAGACCCCTGCGTTGAGCACGCTGGCGAAACTCGTCCACGCCAAATAGACCAGCCAAAGCGACCCCGCCCACGGCTGTATTGGCCAGACCGTCACAACCATCGCCCGAATCGCCACCCATAGCAGCCCCACATCGATCAGCGCCAACTCCGGACGCTGGAGCCCGAAGAACAGCCACGTCCATGCCGCGTTGAGAATCAACTGCACCCCAAAGAGCGCCAGCGGCACCGCCGCGCCCGACCACCCAGCCTTTCGCCACGCCAGCCACGCCGCCACCGCCATGCTGACGTACAGCACCGTCCAGACCGGCCCGAACACCCAGCCCGGCGGAGTAAACCACGGCTTATCCAAGCCCTCGTACCACGACCCGGGCATGAACCTCGCCCCGACCGCCGCCGCCGCGAAGGTCACCATCAGAAAAGCCCCCAGCATCAGCCACGATCGAATCATGTGCCTGCTCCCCTGTTCCCGCCGTCGGCCGAACGGGTTTTGGATGGACCACGCCGACTCAATCTCGGCAAGATAATCCCCCTGCCGACGCCACGACACCTTCGCCAAGGTATTCTAGGCCGCCACATCATCCTCAAAGCTGACAGGAAAGTTGACGCCGCTGGTTTTCGGCTCCTTCAACTTCATCGCCACCACCCACCCTCAAATGGACAAGATTCCCCGTTTCTCTCGTCGTGGCGTCACTTGGATTGATCGACATAAGGAGCTTCCATGAGGGCGATCACTTTTTGGTGCAGGGCCTTGGATTCCTCGGCAACCTGCGCTATATAGTGCTTGCGGATCCGGTGGGTGTCCTGCGCGCCTATCGCCTCCGCCAAGTGGGTGATGTAATTCAAGGCTTGGTGCTGTGTCAAGAGGATTCTGAACTCAAACTCCTTGCCGCCGCTGAAAATGATCTGCTTGGCCGTGGCGTCGCTGATTGCGTCCCGGGTTTTTGTCTCCGCCTTGGGTAATCCGTCCTTCGTAAGGACGAGGGTGGAATCTTCTTCAGCCAGAGCCTGGAGCTTGTTCTTGGTGTCGCGGGCAAATTGGGCAATCGCCTTGATCAATTCCGCGACCGGAGGATCGGGATTTTTGATGATCAAGACCTGGTCGACCTGGGATTCATCAGCCACCGTCTGGTAAAGCAACCCATAGCCCTGATTGCGCGCCGTCACCGCGGCTCTCGCCGTTTTCGTGGCGTCGCAAGGCGTGAAACATTGGCAAGCCGTCAGCAACACCACGGGAGCCAGCAGGACGACGGAAGCAGCCCGGCGCATCATAAGTTGATTCCCCATGTTCCATTCTATGCCCGCCCCCTGCGCCCGGGCGAGACAATCATCATGCGGACCTGTGACTTGGATATGACCGAAAGCATCTGCCGGCCCCTGACATTCGCGCGCGCAAACCAAAACCGCCTGAAAGCGGCAACGTTGCTGGACAGGCCGACGTCGAGGCATGGTGATGAAGGGCGGGCGCCCTATTTGCTCTTCATCTCGCGGTAGACAGGCGCCGCGACCAGAGTGAACACCACCAATTCCTCGCCGGTGAAGGTGCTGATGTCGTGGTGCATGCTGAGCACTTTGACGCCGACGATGTCCTGGATCATGGCTTCCATCAGCGGGCGGGCGGTTTCGATCAGGTGGGTCCGTACTTGCTTAACCAAATCCCGGCCCTTATCGGCAGCCAGCGATTTGACCAGTTGTTGTTCCGCAGCCGTCAGAACACCTTGCAAACGTACCACCAGCAGGTCCTGGATCAGGTGCGCGTGAATAGCCTTGGGCCCGCGCCCCATATGCTCCTGTTCAAAGCGGCTGATCACCTGACAGATCGCAGCCTCAATTTCGCCTTGCGTTCTCATAATGGCCCCCGATGGGGTTGCATTCCCAGCCCCAGATCCGTGTGCGGCGACAAATCAGTGATCCTCAATTGCCGGACGCGTCAGAGATTACAGTATACGTGCGTAACAATATCAGCAATATTCACATTATTCAATCATTTCTGATGTTTTGCCTGGCCGGCGAGTTATAATGCAAGCGATACCGGAGCACGAAGGCAGCAATAATCGGCTCCGCGTCGGATGACTAGATGAAGGGCAGCCCGGCCGTAGCGGGAAGCCCGTTGACGAGTAAGCCGACTTGGTTTTGCACCCCTTGGGTGTTGAACCAGGTCGGCTTTTTTTGGCGCCCGCGGCGACGCGGAACCCGCGCCACGATCAAGGGAAAAACCTATGCCCGAGCTTAAGCCGACCATGGCGCAGCAGGTGGCGCAGGCAGCCAGCGCTTTCCAGCAGCAGAGGACCGGACACGTTCCAGCCGTAGTGACGGTGGTGCTGGGCGGGAACACGCTGGTGGTGACGATGCACGAAGCCTTGACGCCCGCGGAAAAGGTTCTGGCCCAGAGTCCAGCCGGGGCGGCTCAGGTGCAGGAATATCACCGCCAGCTCTTTGCCGACTCCGCCGACATGCTGCGCAAGGAGATCACGCGGATCACCGGCGTGGAAGTGCGTGAAGCGGTCGCGGAAGTCGAGACGAAAAGCGGCACGGTGGTCCACGCCTTTACCAGCGGCACGATGGTCCAAGTGTTCCTGCTGGCCCATAGCATCACCACGGAAGTCTGGAACGGGTGTGACGTGGCGAACCGGAACTGAACCGGCCCGGCCCGGCCCGTTCCTTGGAAGTCGGCAAACACGCTCCGGGAGACCAAAGAACTTTCTTGTGCAACTGAACCTGTTGGTTCATGCGAATGTCACTAACCGTAAAGGAGAATCAAAATGACTCGTCACCAGATTGGAATCGTCATTCTCGCCGCCGCCATGCTTACGGGCTGTAATCGTGAGACTCCGTCGGCATCCGGCAATTCCGCTGAAGCCCAGCGCACAGCGGACGCGGCAGCCAAAACCGCTGTCGATGCCAAGATCGCCGCGGAACAGGCCGCCACCGATGCCAAGATCGCGGCCAAGCAGGCTGCGGCCGACGCCAAGATCGCTGCCGACGTAAAGGCCGCCACCGAGGCCAAAATCGCCGCCGATGCCAAGGCTGTGACCGACGCCAAGATGGCATCCGACCAAGCTGCCGTCGACGCCAAGACCGCCGAAGCCGCCAAGACCGCGGCCGATGCGAAGATTACCTCTGACCTTCGGGCTGCGGCTGACGCCAAAACTGCCGCGGACACGAAGGCTGCCGCCGATGCCAAGGCCGCCGCCGACGCTGCCGCCAAGGCGGCTGCGGACAGCAACACAGCCAAGGCGACGGCGCTTCTGGCCCAGCTCACGCAATACATCAAGGACAACAAGGTCGAACTGGCCGAGACAACGCTGACCCAACTTGACGGCATGAAGGGATCTCTGCCCGCAGCCCTGGTCGAGAAGATCGAAGCCGCGCGGACCGCGCTCAGCATGCACAAAACAGCCGCGGCGGCGCTTAAGTGAAGCAGTTTTGGGCCGGCTTAAGTCAGGGCGCGCTGAGGGCGTGACTTGGGCTGGAATTCCCCGCCAAAGTCACGTGGCCGTGCCAGGCCCTCGTCGCGAAACGCTCCGCGGAGTCCCCGGCGGATTCACGAGTCATCAGACCACCATGCGTGATCGATGGATCACGATCCTACTCGGAAAGGCAGTTGCCATGGACACCCATCAAACCCAGTCGGAGTCCACGCGTGAAATCACGGTGGAACCGAAGCGCCCCTTTGTACCCTTCGGACCGGCCATGCGCTCGGGTCCCTCGCACGACGAGATCGCCCGGCGCGCGTACGAAATCTACGTCAAGAAGGGCTGCCGACAAGGCCAGTGCAAGCAGAACTGGCAGCAGGCGGAACGGGAACTGCGCACGCCGGCGGTGATGGAGCGCATCGAGTCGCCGTCTGCGTCACGGGCTGAGTTTGCGCCTCTGGTCAAAACATTCACCGGCGCTTTGTCCTCCATGATGGGGGCCAGGGGCTCGCGGCGCGGCGGTACGTCTCCCGTGCTGGAAGAAGGCCGCAAAACCGAAGTCTGACGGACGGTTGGGCGTGGCCTGAAGCGCGCCGTGACCTTAAGGGATCGGAATGGCCATCAACACCAATTGGCAGCAGGAGGCCGCATCATGTTGGTCTTGACTCGAAAACCTCAGGAATCCGTGGTGGTCGGAGGCTCCAACGACGTCCAGCGCCTGCTCAAAGTCACCGTGCTGGAGATTCGACGCCGGCATGTCCGGCTGGGATTCGAAGTGGATGCCCAGGTACCCGTCCATCGTTGGGAAGTGTGGCAACGAACCCGGGCTGGTGTCCAGCCGACGCAACCGCCTTCCGTTCTGGTGGCCAAGTAACGCCGTGAGTTGAGGTGGAGGCGCCGGCCGTCCGAGGGGGTACGGCCGGCGCCTGCGCCAACGTGAATATGGTCTTTGAACATCGAATCGAAAGGAGACTCAAATGGGACTTATTCTGCTCATCATCGTGGTTCTGCTCTTAGTCGGCGGTCTGCCAAGGTGGTCCTACAGCAGCAATTGGGGTTACGGCCCCAGCGGCTTCCTGGGGCTGCTGCTGGTGATCCTGGTGGTGATGTTGCTGTTGGGGTACCTGCCCCGCGGCTTCTAGCTCGGCGTGGCCGACCACGCGGAGGACTCGTTGCCCGATTTACCAAAGGAAAGGAGATATCTATGATCCGATCGCCTGTCATCGTGCTGGCTCTGGTGATGGTGTGTGTCGTCGGCTTGGGCTTTTACCGGGGCTGGTTCAGCTTCTCGTCGACGAAAACCGTCGAAACCTCCAACGTCACCTTGACGGTGGATCAGGACAAGATGCACCAGGACAAGAACCAGGCCATTCAGACGGCCCAAGACCTGGGGCACAAGGTGCAGAACACCGTCGCCCCGGCACCTAAGAAGAGTGATGACCCGGCCTCCCCGCCTCAGAATTAACCGCCGGACTCCCCTTACCATAAGCCCCTCATCCCCATCGGATGGGGGCATCGGCCGGGCCAAGGTTCGGGGCCGGGTTCTTCAATCTCCAACCAGATGCAGCCAGCCCCCTAAGTCGCTCGGACGGCGGCTCAACCCCAAAAGGAAAGGAATTCCATGTACCAGTTCAAACCAGCAGGCAAAATCACCGGGTATCCCCAAGCACACGAACTTAAGACGCCGGAGATCCGCAGCTATCAGCAGATCGCCGAGACCCTCGTGGAACGCGGGGACCCAGCCCTGACCCCGACGCGCGTGGCACACATCTGTCGCGTGGCGGAATTGAAACTCGTCCACGCTTTGCTGACCGACCCGGTAGTCCATGATTGGTTGTACCCCGACGGGAACTCCTTGTATAGCGCAAATTGAAGCGGGCGAAGGTTCGTTCCTGCCGGTCCCCCGCTGCCGCGACGGCATCGCACGGAACAGAGTCAACAAGACATCCAAACCGCTTAACCATGGCATGGAGTTGATTATGAATCCTCAACGTATCAGCGGAATCGTCCTGTTGTTGGCCGGCCTGCTCAGCGTGCTGACGCTGACCGCCTGCTTGACGGCGCCCAGTTCAGCCGAAGGCAAAGCGGACATTGAGAAGCAAGCCGCCACGGCGCTGGCCAAGGCGCAGGCGAGCGATCCGACTCTGGTCAACCTGTTCAACGCCGCCGCAGGCTACGCGGTATTCCCCACGGTCGGCAAGGGGGCGGTGGGAATTGGCGGTGCCTACGGCAAGGGCGTGCTGTATGAGCACGGCGTCGTCGTGGGCTATTGCGATCTGAGCCAGGCGACCATCGGCCTCCAGCTCGGCGGGCAGGGCTACACCGAGATCATCTGCTACGAAACCCCGCAGAACGTGGAAGCCTTCAAGCAAGGCCACTTCCGCTTCGACGCCCAAGCCACCGCCGTGGCGCTTAAGTCCGGCGCCGGCGCCAGCGCCAAGTTCGTCAATGGCGTGGCGGTATTCACCATGGACGAGGCGGGGCTGATGTACGAGGCCTCCGTGGGCGGGCAGAAATTCAGTTACCAGGCCAAGTGACCGATCCGCTCAGCCGCGCGGAAATGTTCCAGGGCGGCAACGGTCACGTTCATTCATGAGGAGATGACCCATGCACACACGCTTTTTCATCGTGACGGTCACCCTGCTGGCGATGCTGGCAGGCATGCTGACTTTAACCAGCTGTAACACTTGGAAGGGAGCCGGCAAGGACGTCGAAAAGACGGGCGACGCCATGCAGGGCAAGTGAGTATTGCTCCTCTGCGTTCAAGTCACGCTGGTCGGCCAGGCTGCCAATGTTGGTTGACCCCGTGGAACACTTGATACGTTCACTTCCAGGATCGCCCTGTTTCCGCCTGCCGCCCCTACCACCTCGTACCACCTCACGCCCCCAAACCCCTCAAAAACACTCAAACACGCGACCGTAAAGAACGAATTGCCAAACGACTCGCTCGCGCTAAAATGCCTGTAAACCCACAGGTTACCCGAGCTTTCAGCCTCACCCCCAGGGCGGTTTCCAAGCTGAATGTCGAGGGTTCGAATCCCTTCCCCCGCTTTGCGAAAAACACGCGCCAACCTCGGCCCCGCGACTTGGCGGGGCCTTATTTATTCGACATTTCCTTGTTAGCCGTCACCTAAAGAAAGTTCACGCCGCAAGCTTCAAAGCCACCTGTCGGATTTGAACCGACGACCTGCAGTTTACAAAACTGCTGCTCTACCAGCTGAGCTAAGGTGGCAGTTCCCTTGAGCGTAGCCGCTGGCTTGGGGCCGTCAACTGGCCCCTGCGCCCCACCGCTGCGCCGCGCCCCGGGCCCATCGCGATTCCTCAAAAATCGAACACCAGGTTCCCGATGTAATACGTCTCCAGCTTGTCCACTCCGCGCTGCGGGCTGGAATTGTAATCGTTGCGCACCCCGATCTTCAGCTTCCACTGTTTAGCCCCACCCAGCGGGGCAACCAGGCTGTTGTCCATTTCCAGCCGATAGTCGCTTAGGTCCGTCAACAAGGGGTAGTACGTCAGCGCGTGCTTAAAATCCACCCAGGACGTCAACTTTAGCGTGTAATCCTCGCCCGCTTCCAACAGCAGATCGTCATTCACCTGCCCGTCAAAATAAGCCTCATGCTGATAGCCCAAGCCGCCATGCACGCGGAAAGCCTGCTCAGCTTCCCGCACCAGGTAATAGCCCGCACCGCCCACGCCCCTGGCCCGCAAGTCCAGCTTCTCCACTTCGTCATTTTCCACTTCCGACTTGGCGTACCAGAACACCCGCCGGGTAATGTCCACCTCCAGCAAACTCCCTCCGAGCATCTCGCTGGCAATGGTATTGCCGCGGTCCTCGGCCAGGCGGCCCTGCACATAGAAAAGCAGCTTTTGCGTTTCGGTCTTCCGCTCCGCTTCGAATCGGCCGCGCACATTAGCTGTGTCGCGACTGCCCGACTGCCCCGACATGCCGAACTCCAGCCGGTACGACCACGGGTCCACCTCCGTCGGCTGCGACGCGGGAATCGCAGCTTCGCCAGCCTCGCCGTCTGACCTGCTTTTCTCGTCCGCCCCGCCCTGGTCCGCATCAGCCACCCCGCCCGCGGCCGTATCCGCGGCGCCAGGAACCAGATCGCTTCCCGCAGCCGGACTGTTTCCGGTGCCACCTATGGGGGCACTTCCGGGGGTTCCGGGGGTTCCGGGGGCGGGAAGGGTGATGACCAGCGATTGCACTTTGTCCCGATCAATCCTCAACTCGCCCAGCACCGGACTAGCCACGACCAGCATGCTTTCGGTTTGGCTCGTCACCTGGCCGACAATCCGCGAACCATCGACCAGCACCACCTCATCCGCCGTGGCCAAACCGCCGCAGCCCAACCACGCCGCCATCGCAAAAACCAGCTTCCTCATGCCCCAATCACTCCTGATCGACCAGCCAATACTCCATCCCGCCACTTCCCAAGAGCCTATCCGAAAAGACCGTTCGGTTTCGCCTCGCCAGGCGGCACCTGGAGCAAACATCATGTTTTTAGAATTTATTACGGTCAACCAGAAGCCAATTCCCCCCTGTCCTGTCCGCATGGCGCCTAGAATGCAATGGACGCCAAACCCTCTTTCAGGAGGCCAAGCCATGATTCAAAAGGCTGTGCTGACTGACGACGAAAAGCGGCTGCTGGTTCAACTTCTCGAGCAGGAGCAGGACGAGCTTCCCCCTGAGATCCATCACACCCGAACCCGCGTGGTGCGCGAGGAACTCCACCAGCGGGCGATTCTGGTCCGCCAACTCCTGGCCAAAATGCACACCCCCGACACCATCGAAATCTGATTGGCCGATTTGATTCCCAAAACCTTCCGAAAGCATTTGCCAACCGTCCCCCCGTAGGAAACGGCATCGGGGTATGGGGTATGGGGTATGGGGTATGGGGTATGGGGTATGGGCAAGCCGGGGCGCAAGCCCCGGGTCTCGTATTCGTGCGCCGCAAGCGTATCACGCTCGCCCCGATCCTTGCCTTTCCCTAACTCCTAATTCCTAATTCCCAACTCCTCTGCCTGCTCACGGATACTTCACCGAACACCCATAAGGCGTGGTGTGGCTTACGGTCAACTCTTTGCCCGCCATCGCCTCATCCAGCGTCATGACCACATAATTCCTCGACTTAGGAATATCCGTCACCCGCGTGGAGGCCATGTCGTCGATGGCCCCGTCGTAAAGAATCCGCCCCTGCGGGTCAATCACAAACATGTGCGGAGTGGTCTTCGCCCCGTAGGCCTTGCCGACCCTCCCGTCCTCATCCAGCAACAACGCGCTCGGCCCGGACTCCTTGCTCTTTAGGATTTCATTCCATTGCGGCGCGTCGAAATGCCCCTGCTTGCCCGGGGCTGACGACGAGATCACCAGCCAGACCACGCCCTTCTGCGTGAACTGCTTCTGCAGTGACTGCATGTTGCCCGAGTCGTAGTGCTTCTTCACAAACGGGCAATCCGGGTTCGTCCACTCCAGCACCACGTATTTGCCGCGGAAGTCCCCCAGGCTGTGCGTCTTGCCGTGCGTGTCCGTCAACGTAAACGCCGGCGCCATCTTGCCCTCGACCACCTGGGCCGCCATACCGCCAGCCGTATTTTCCACCGCTTTAATTTGCGTTTCCGCCGCAGGCGCCTCGCGCGCAGGCTCCACCATCATGGCTTGGCCTGTCTTTTCCGTCTGGCCTCCCATCTGGGTTGTCTTCTGCTCGCAGGCCACCGTCGCCGCCACCACCAACAGCAACACCCAGCCCATCGACCCTTTTGTGATCCCCATCTATCACCTCCAAGGTTTAATGTTTTCCACCACTGATCGTCAGCCTAACTATAGACGCGCCCTTGTAGACGCATCCGCTCCCGCTCTGAAAAAACCTCCCTCCGGATAACCCTGTCGCAACATCAGTTCGCTCCACCGTCGCCATCAGTCGTATGGGTTACGTTCCCCTGGACCTCCCCGATCGCCTGCGCAATGGCACTTGTGGATAAAAGCGTCGGCAGCACCACCGGGTCCGCCGCCCCCGGCCCATACACCACATACAACGGCACACTGCTGCGCCCCAGCACTTCCAGCGCCTTGGTCACCACTTCATCCCGCCGCGTCCAATCCGCTTTCAACAGCGCCACCTGATGTCGCGCGAACAACTCCCGCACCGCGGAACTGGCCAGCACCGTGCGCTCGTTGAATTTGCACGTCAGACACCAATCAGCCGTGAAGTCCACAAACACCGTCCGCCCTTGGGCCCGCAATTCCTCCAATTTCCCCGGCCCATACGCCTCCCAGCCCTCGCCCGCATCCTGCCGCGCCACTGGCCCGCCGCCCGACGACTCTGCGCTTCCCGCCCATGCCAGCGCCAACGGCAGATAAATCCCCACCGCCAGAAAAAACCCGCACGCCAACCGCGCCGCCCGCCGCACGCCTTGCCTCCGCTGCGGCGTGGACCACCGCCCCAACACCCACAAGCCCACCGCCAGCAGCAGCAGCCCCAACAGCAAAACCATCATCCCATCCGCCCCCGCCAACTGCCGCCCATACACCCACACCAGCCAGATCGCCGCGGCAAACATCGGAAATGACATCAACTGCTTAAATGTCTCCATCCACGCGCCCGGGCGCGGCAGCACCCTAAGCCACCCCGGAAACATCGATAGCAGCACATACGGCCCAGCCATCCCCGCGCCCAGCGCTGTGAAAATCGCCAGCGCATCCAGCGCCGGCAACGTTAAAGCTAATCCCACCGCCGGACCCATCAACGGCGCCGTGCAGGGCGTCGCCACCGCCGTCGCCAATACGCCCGTCAAAAAAGACCCCGCCAGCGTGTCCTGTCCCGCCCGCCCCGCCGCCGTCCCCGCGGCTGACATCACGCCTAAGCCCACCTCAAATACCCCCAACAGATTCAACCCCACCCCAAAAAGCAGCATCGCCATCACCGCCACAAACCACGGCCGCTGCAACTGAAACCCCCAACCCAATTGCTCGCCTCCCGCCCGCAAGCCGATCAACACCGCCGTCAGCAGCCAAAACGAAACCATCACCCCCAACCCAAACGCCACCCCATGCCACCGCACCCGCCCCACCCCCGCCCCCGGAAGTCCCACCCCAGACTGCCGCACAAATCCCAGAATCTTGATCGACAACACCGGAAACACGCACGGCATCAGATTCAGCAAAATTCCCCCTAAAAACGCATACATCATCGTCACCCACGGAAACTCCCCCGACGTATCCCCTGCTTGTTTAGCGGGCGATCGCCCCCGGAGATCGCCGGCCGCCATTTCCTTCGCCCCCACCGGCACATCCACCGCCAGTATTTCTTCCTTCTTCCCACCCTCAATCACCAACACCCCCCGCAATCGCTCCAGCGGCCCCGTCGCCGCCTTCGCCGGCGTCAGCCACAGCACCGCGCTCTGCCCCCTGTCTTCCACCTCCTGCTTAGCCGCCGCCTCAATCTGATCCGCCTCCTCCGGATAAAAGTACATCGTAAGCTGGCCGCCGACCTGCTCTTCGCTGCCCTCCACTCGCCCCACGCTCAACCCCACACGCTCGCCCTGCCCAAACGCAGCCAATCGCCCCTCCGCAGCGTGCGTCGGCAATTCCCTTTGCGCCTTGGCAAAAAGCTCCGCCCACCGCGCCTCCGTCGCCGGCTTCTGCGTCACGATCGGCACCTGCAGACTGATCTCCGCCTCGCCCGGCACGCACACGTCCGCGCACGCCAGATACGAAACCTTGGCCTTAAGCGTCACCTCACCGCCGCCCGCACCCTTCGGCACGGCCACGCCCACCGGCAATACGATCTCCCCCTCGTACCCATAGTTGACCAGTCCCCCCAACTCAAAACTCTCCGGGCGCAACCACTGGATCGGCCCAGCCTCAAATCCTTCCGGCAGTTGCCACTCTATCTGCGTGGGTAATCCCGAATCACCCGGATTTTTCCAGTACGTGTGCCACCCCTTATCCATCTTCATCCGCAAACCCACCGTCGCCGTCGTACCCGCCTCCAAGCCTTGCGTCGGTGCGATCAACTCCACCTCCACGTGCGCCGCCCGGACCACCTCCGCCGTCGCCGGCCACGCCCCCAACCAACCGAGCACCACGGCAACCATCGCTCCCGCCGCCGCCTTTTGCCTGCCGCGCCCGCCCTCATACTTGCTTTGCCCATGCTTCATGTTGCATCCTTTCCCGATACCTATACGCAAACTGCCGTCAGACGTTTCGTTTTCTTTCTCTCCCCACTTCTCTATCCGATGATTTGCACTCCCGCGCACCCCAACCTAGCTTATCGCCACCGCATCCAACGCGGCGTAAGTCTTATATAAAAGGATAAACATCCCCATGGGCTCCACAACGACGCAAGCGGCCATGACCCCGCGCCAACGCTGGCTGGCCCTGTTTAGCCGCCAGACCCCCGATCGCGTCCCCACCGACTTCTGGTGCACCCCCGAAGTCTATGGCCGCCTGGTCAAGGACCTGGGCTGCAGGGACGAGGAAGCCCTCTGGCAACAGCTCCACATCGACCGCCCCCGCTTCTTTGGCCCCACGCCCCTCCGCCGCAATCATCCCGACGACCCCCAGGCCGGCATCTGGGGCACCAAGGGCGTCAAAATCGACTACGGCTCGGGCTCCTACGGCGAAACCACTTTCCACCCCCTCGCCCACATGACCACCGCCGCCGAGATCCACCGCTTCCGCTGGCCCAGCCCGGATGACTACGATTACCAGGTCATCACCGCCGCCCTGGAAAAAGACGACGATTTCCGCCTCCGTAACGCCGGCGTTTACGAACCCTTCCTCCTCTACTGCTCCATGCGCAGCATGGAAAAAGCCTTCGAAGACCTCGCCCTCGATCCGGACATCGCCGAGGCCGGCCTGGGCCACATCTTTGACTTCCACCACGAACACCTCCGCCGCGTCTTCGAGGCCGGCAAGGGCAAAATCGACTTCATGTACCTGGCCGAGGACCTGGGCGCCCAGACCGGCCCCCTCATGAGCCTGGACATGTACCGCCGCTTCCTCCTGCCCAACCAGAAAAAAATGGCTGACCTCGCCCGCTCCTTCGGCATCAAAATCTTCTACCACACCGACGGGGCTGCCTATCAGTTCCTGCCCGACCTGATCGACGTCGTGGGTATCGACATCCTCAACCCCATCCAGTGGCGCTGCCCCGGCATGGAACGCCAGCGCCTCGTGAAAGACTTCGGGCACCGCATCATCTTCCACGGCGCCGTGGACAATCAGCACACCCTGCCCTTTGGCTCCCCCGCCGACGTGCGCCAGGAAGTCCGCGAAAACCTGGACATTTTCCGCGTGCGCCACGGCGGACGCTACATCTGCGCCCCCTGCCACAACCTCCAACCCGTCACCCCCACCGCCAACATCGTCGCCATGTACGAAACCCTCCAGGAATTCGGCTCCCTGAAGTAAACCGCCGCGCGTTTGGACTCCCCCCCCCGCGTTCCTTTTCGTAAACCCCAACCACGCCAAATAAATAAAGCCCAGGGATTCCTTCCCTGGGCTTCTTTTTTCCCTGTTTTTCCGTCCCCCGCCTAATAATTCCTAAAACACTCCCCCGCCGCCACCGCTCGATCGATCACCCCCAGCTCCCGCAACTGCTTAGCCAGCGTCTCCCAGCGTTCTTCGGTCATCACGCCCAATCCCCCCGCCTTCGTCTCCGCCGACTCCAGCAGCCCCGCCTGCGCCCCCGCTGCCTGCGCGAACGTATCCGCATCCATCGCGGAGTTGAGCTTGCCCATCACCGCGTTCGCCGGACCCGGGTCCGCCAGATAATCCCGCCAACCTTCGCGCGTGGCCGCCACAAACGCCTTGACCACGTCCTCGTGTTCCTTCAAATACGCACCGCTGGTCGCCACCACCCCCGCATACGGGTTGTAGCCCGATTCAGCGATCAAGAACACCTGCGGCTGCACGCCCTGCCGCTTGGCCGCCAAAGGCTCGGAAAACACAAAACACTGCTGCGCGAAATTCTTGTCATTCAAAAACGCCGCCACGCCGCCCGCATAAGGCACCACCTGCGCCCCCGGCTGCCCATACAACTGGCGCAAAAACTTCACATATGGCAATCCCGGTTCCACCGCCACCGTCCCGCTCTTAAACGCTTCCTCCAGCGTCCTAAGCCCGCGCTCCGCGTGCGCCATGATCCCCTGTGGATTGGTCTGATACACCGCGAAAAGCCCCACCACGTCCGCCCCCTTGCTCCGCGCGATGATGACTTCATCCGCCGACACAATCCCGAACTCCACCTGCCCGCTGGCGATCATCTGCACCACCGGCGCTCCCGCTCCCCCCGGAAGTATTTCCACCTCCAAACTCCGCTGCGCGTAAGCCCCCTTTTCCTTAGCCGCATAAAACCCCCCGAACTCCGGCTCCGCCACCCAGTTCAGGGCCAATCTGACCACGGGCGAGTTTTTCGCCGATGTTCCCGCGCCCTCCACCGCCTGCGTCGTCGGCTTTGGCGACGCCTGCTCCCCGCACCCTGCCAACACCCCCACCGCCACCGCCATCACCACCGCCAGATTCTTCCGCATCCTCATGATCCACTCCATTTTCATTATTTCTGCGAATCGCCAGGATTGTAGGACAGGAAAATCAAAAAAGATCGAGGGTACGGGGTCTAGGGTACGGGGTACGGGGTATTTGATCCTATTCGTCACTCGTCATTCGACATTCGACATTCCCGCTCCCTTCCCCCTCTACTTCCCTTCCCGCGCCGACGCATGCCACCGCCGCAACAAGCCCCAACTGGCCAGATTCACCAGCCCGAACATCGCCAGCCCCAGCAGCGACGCCAGCAGCACCGCCGCGAAAATCACATCCGTCCGCTGCTCCCGCAACGCCGCCTGCACCAGCATCCCCAAGCCGCCCCCGCCGATGAATTCGCCCACGATCGTCCCGATCACCGCCAACCCCGCCGCGATCCGCAGACCCGTGAAGACGCTCGGCAAGGCCGACGGCAACCGCAGCTTCACCAACTTGTCCCACCGCCGCGCCCCATACAGCTCAAACAAATCCTCCAGCGCCGGGTCCGTACTCAAGAGTCCCGTCAACGTGTTGGCGATCACCGGAAAAATCGACACGATAAACGCCGACGCCACTACCGCCCGCAGTCCATATCCGAACCAGATCACCAGCAGCGGCGCAATGGCGATGATCGGCACCGTCTGAAAGAAAATCGCGTAAGGATAAAACGCCCTCTGCACCATCCGCGACGTCGACAGCCCCACCGCCAGCAACACGCCCACCGCCGCGCTTAATCCGAATCCCAACACTGCCGCCAGCCCCGTGGACCAACCCGCCTGCCCTAAGGCCACATGCTCCCTCACCATCGCCGCGAACACCGACGTCGGCCGCGGCAACAGGTACTCCGGCACACCCGCCAGCCGCACCAGCAATTCCGCCATCGCCGTCACCACCACAAAACTCACCACCGGCGGAACCATCACTTTCGCCCAGCGTCTGTTCACGTCCCCGCCTCCCCGCGCTCCAGCGCCGCGTAAACCCCCGCCGTTTCCCGTGCGAACTCCAGTCGCCCGCGCATCTCCTGCGTCCGCTCGCCCGGCAAGTCAATTGCCCGATCCGCCACAATCCGCGCCGGGCGCCGCGACAGCACCACCGCCCGCTGGGCCAGATACACCGCCTCAGCCGTGGAATGCGTCACAAAAATCACTGTCATCCCCACCTGCTTCCACAATCCCCGCAACTGCTCATCCAGCTGTTGCCGCGTGATCTCATCCAGCGCCCCGAACGGCTCATCCAACAGCAGCAGCCGCGGCCGCGTCACCAACGCCCGCGCCAGCGACACCCGCATCCGCATCCCCCCGGACAATTGCCCCGGATACCGCTCCATCGCCTCGCTTAGCCCCACCTGCGCCAGCGCCGCCTCCGCCGCCTGCCGCCGCTCCCCCGCCGGCCGCCCCGCCAACTCCAACGGCAACTCCACATTCCGCAGCACCGTCCGCCACGGCAACAGATGCGCATCCTGAAACACATACGCCATCCGCCCCCCCGGAAGTTTCCCTTTGGCATTCGCTGGTTCAGCCCCCGGCTCTGCCGGGGGGTACCCATCCACTCCCACCGGCACGGTCCCCTTCGTCTCCCGAATCTCAATCTCCCCCTCCGTCGGCCGCTCCAGCCCCGCGATCAGCCGCAGCAACGTCGATTTGCCGCAACCCGACGGCCCCAAGATCGCCACAAAATCCCCCGCCCCCACCTCCGGATCCATCTTCTCCACCGCCACGACACTCCCATTCCGTCCGCCACCGTCGTCAAACACTTTCCTGACCCCGCGCACGCATACCCTCACGCCCTGGCCGCCGGGCTCGGAAACCAAACTCTCGTTGCTGGTATCGGGTTGTGCCATAAGGTTCAAAAACCCCTGATTAGGACAAACCGCCAAGTCGCCAAGAGCGCCAAGAAAACCGCCAAGATGAATCCTTGGATTAAAACCCCTTGAATCATTCTTCTGCGGAACTTGGCGTCCTTGGCGTCATGGCGGTTCCTCATTTCTCAGACACAACTTTAGAGCCATCGCCTCAGCCAGGCCAGTATCTCCCGCCTCATCACCGCTGTTTCCATGTGCGGCACGTCCTCCCGGATCAATCGCCACGCCTCCGCCGCCCCCATTTCCGCATACACCGCCCTAAGCTCCCTATCCACCCGATCCAGACCCGCCGCCGGCGTCAGTTGATCCAAGTTCCCCGCCGTCGCCAGATGCGGACGCGGCGCGATCAGCGCATTAATCTCCGCCGTCGAAAAATGCTTAAGCAGCCCCGGCACAAAATAAAACAACCCATGCCCCATCGGCCCGGGAATCTCTCGATACGTCGCAAAATCCGTCAAACAACAAATATCCACGCACACCTTCACCCGCTCGTCCAGCGCCGCCAGCCACCACGCCATCGTCGAGCCCATGCTCATGCCCAGCGTCGCCACGCGCCCTGCGTCCACCTCCGGGCGCGCACACAAATAATCCAACGCCCGCACCGAGTCGTACACCATCATCCCCCACAGCGTCCTGCCATCCCACTGCATGCGCTTGATCGTCTCCAGCTCCGGGTGCCCCTCGCTGGTCGGCACCACCGGGTAAAGCTTCCCCCCCGCCCCCTTCACGCTCCGTTCTCCGAAGCACCAGTGATCAATGCACAGCCCACAATACCCTTCCTCCGTCAGCGCCTTGCCCCAGGCCGGCTTCTGCACGAACGGCTCCGCCTCCCCCGGCCGCCCCGACAACAACTCCTCCTTGCCCACTTCGTATTGCCCCCAGTGCGCATGATTAAACAAAACCGCCGGAAGCAGACCGTTCGGGTGCCACACAGCATCTCCGGGGGCCCGAAGGGTGCTGTGTGCTGCCCCCGGAGTCGTCCCCGGAAATTTCCCTTTCGCCCACGCGTGATCCGTTTCCCCGTTTAGCGGGCGATCGCAGATCGCCGTGTCCCCCTCAGCCTTCATTTTCCCCGGCTCCGCCGAGGATTGCTTCATCTTTCGCGTCCCCCTCGGCCTCACAAAATACGCCGGCACTTCATCGAGCCCATTCAAATCCAACCGCAACCTTTCCAACACATACCCGTCCCGTTCCTCCACGCTCAGCGTCCGCACCCCGATCGGCCGCTCCCGCGCCGGCAAATCGCCCAACAGCGACCAAAGCACTTCCCGTTCGTGTTGCTGTTGTTCCTTTGTCATCATGTCCGTTCCGCCGCCATTTTGCCGACCAACCTGAATTTCAATCTCCACGCCTCACAGCCACCTCTCCAACCACGCCAGCGTTTCCATCCGCATGGCCGCCGTCTCCATGTGCTGCACGTCATACCGGCTCAACCTCCAGGCCTCCGAAGCTCCGGCCTGGGCATAGACGCCCTTCAGCTCCGCGTCAATCCGATCCAATCCCGCCGCCGGCGTCAGCTTGTCGAAGTTCCCCGCCAAGCTCAGGTGCGGCCGCGGCGCGATCAGCGCATTGATCTGGGCCGTGGTGAAATGCTTAAGCAGCCGCGGCACGTAGTAATAAATCGCGTGCCCCGACAGGTGTTGCAGGTCGATCAGCGCCTGAAAATCAGTCAAACAGCAGATGTCCACGCACACCTTCACCCGCTCGTCCAGCGCCGCCAGCCACCACGCCATCGTCGAGCCCATGCTCATCCCCACCGTCGCCAGCCGTGCCCCGTCCACGTCGCCGCGCGTCAACAGATAATCCAACGCCCGCACCGAGTCGTACACCATCATCCCCCACAGCACCTGCCCGTTCCAGAGCATCAGCTTAAAGCGATCCTGCTCCTCCAAGCCCTGCCTCTCGCCGAAACACCAGTGATCAATCGCCAGCGCCGCGTACCCACGCGCTGTCAGCTCCTGCGCATACGTGCCCATCCCCGGAACCTCGCGATGGCTGATCAGTTCATCATTTCCTAAATCAAACCGCCCGCCGTGAAAATGGTTGTAGAGCACCGTCGGCAGCCGCCCTGTCGCGCCCCTCGGCTTAACAAACAGTGCCGGCACCGGCTCCTGCCCGTTCAAATCGAGCATCAGGCGCTCTAATTCGTAGCCGTCGCGCTCTTCCCGATGAATCACCCGCCCCCCGATCGGCCGCTCCCGCGCCGGCAGGTCGCCCAACAATCCCCACAACTTCGCCCGCTGGCTTTGAACCTCGCTCTGGTCCATGCTGACATGCTCCTCACCCCCGGCCTGGCCGATCAATCCTCCCCTCCTCGCCCCCCCATCATAAAAACAAAGCCCCGCGGCTGTCATCAGCCACGGGGCTCGCGGTCCTTGGTCGATTTTGGGTTAAATCATGTCGTCCCTGCCATTCCAGCTCCAATTCACGTCGTTGTCACCAGGCGATTCATTGGGGTACGGGGTACGGGGTACGGGGTACGGGGTACGGGGTACGGGGTACGGGGTACGGGGTACGGGGTACGGGGTACGGGGTACGGGGTATTTGATCCTATTCGTCATTCGTCATTCGTCATTCGTCATTCGACATTCTTCATTCTTCCCCGCCTCGCCCCCTACTCCTTCACCTCATACTCCGCGTCGATCACGTCGTCGCCTTTGCCGCCCTTCTTTTCCCCGCCCGCAGCCTCGCCGGGCGATTGGCCCGCCGGTCCCCCCGCCCCCGCCTGGCTGCCGACGTTCTCATACACCGCCTTGCCCAGCTCCTGCACCACCTTCATCATCTCATTGACCGCGCGCTTGATCGCTTCCGCGTCGTCGCCTTTGACTTTCGCTTCCACGTCGTTGATGGCCGACTCAATCTTCCCGCGCACTTCGCTGGCCACCTTGTCCCCGTGCTCTTCCAGCTGCTTGCGCGTCTGATACACCAGGTTCTCCGCCTGATTGCGGGCATCCACGAGCTCCCGCTGCTTGCGGTCGTCGGCCGCATGCGCGTCCGCGTCGCGTTTCATCTGTTCGATGTCTTCCTTGGACAGCCCCGACGAGCCCTTGATCTCGATCTTCTGGCTCTTGCCGCTGGCCTTGTCCGTAGCCGTCACGTTCAGAATGCCGTTAGCGTCAATGTTGAACTCCACCTCGATCTGCGGCATGCCGCGCGGGGCCGGGGGAATCCCCGTCAGCTGGAACCGCCCCAGCGTCCGGTTGTCCTTGGCAAACTCCCGTTCGCCCTGCAGCACGTGAATCTCCACCGCCGGCTGGTTGTCCGCCGCCGTGGAGAACACTTCCTTCTTGGAGGTCGGAATCGTCGTGTTCCGTTCGATCAACTTGGTGTTGACCCCGCCGAGCGTTTCAATGCCCAAGGACAGCGGCGTCACGTCCAAAAGCAGCACGTCCTTGACCGCCCCCTCCAGCACCGCCCCCTGAATGCCCGCGCCGATGGCCACCACTTCGTCCGGATTCAAACTCTTGTTCGGCTCTTTGCCGAAGATTTCCTTGGCGATCTGCTGCACCTTGGGCGTGCGCGTCGAGCCGCCGACCAAGACCACCTCGTCGACGTCCGCCGCCTTTAAGTTCGCGTCCCGCAGCGCCGCCAGCACCGGCGGGGACAGCCGGTTGAACAGATCCGCGCACAACTGCTCGAACTTCGCCCGCGTCAGGCTGATCTGCAGGTGCTTGGGCCCTTCCTGCGTGGCCGTGATGAACGGCAGGTTCACCGTCGTTTCCTGCGTGGTGGACAGTTCGCACTTGGCCTTCTCCGCCGCCTCTTTCAACCGCTGCAGCGCCATCGCGTCCTTGCGCAGGTCCACCCCCTCCTGCTTCTTGAATTCGTCCGCCAAAAAGTCAATCAGCTTCTGGTCCCAGTCGTCGCCGCCCAAGTGCGTGTCGCCGTTGGTCGACAGCACCTCGAACACGCCGTCGCCGATGTCCAGAATCGAAATATCAAACGTCCCGCCGCCCAAGTCGAACACCGCGATCTTTTCGTTCTTCTTCTTGTCCAGCCCATACGCCAGCGCCGCCGCCGTCGGCTCATTGATGATCCGCTCGACCTTCAACCCCGCGATTTCCCCCGCCTCCTTGGTCGCCTGCCGCTGGGCGTCGTTGAAATAGGCCGGCACCGTAATGACCGCCTTTTCCACCTTCTCGCCCAGATAATCCTCCGCCGTCTTCTTTAGATCCTGCAGGATCATGGCGCTGATTTCCTGCGGGGTGTATTGCTTATCCCGGATGCCGACCTTCACCAGCTCGCTTTCCCCGCCCACCACCTCGTAGGGCACGTTTTTCTCTTCCGAGTGCACTTCCGAGTGCCGCCGCCCCATAAAGCGCTTGATCGAATAAATCGTGTTCTTGGGATTGGTCACCTGCTGGTGCTTGGCCGGCTGGCCCACCAACCGGTCGCCCTTATCCGTAAACGCCACGATTGACGGCGTGGTCCGGCTGCCCTGGCTGTTGATCAGCACCTTCGGCTGCCCGCCTTCCATCACCGCCACCACCGAGTTAGTCGTTCCCAGGTCGATTCCTATCGTCTTAGCCATGGTTTCAACCCCTTTCGGGTGAAATCGGATTACCTACAAGTACTTCTAATCATTCGTTCGCCCGAGCCTTAAAGAAAGTCGCCCGGACAAACACAACAACGTCCCTTACCAGCACTATTTGGCAAAAGGAATGCCAGCCTACCCCCCCTTTTCAGCCCCGTTGGAGGGGTCTAACCGCCCCCAACGCCTGCCAGCACCGCCTCTAATCCCTTTCCACCTGCCAATTTGGCCCCCGGAAGCTGCCCCGCCCCCGGAACGCCTCCCCGGAAGTCCCCTTCTGCCCGCGCTTGATTCGCTTCCCCGTTTAGCGGGCGATCGCAGATCGCCGCGTCCCCCTCCCCAAGCCGGACATGAGTCCTCCCTCAGAAGGACGAAGGTCCGGTTCCCTCCCCCATCCCTAAACATGAAAATCCCGGCAGCCAACTTCACCCCCCAAGCCTGCCCCTCCGCCCGCGAACTCGCCCCCACCGACAATCGCCATGACGCACCACTTCACCACGTCCCCAAATCGCCACCGCGCCCAATCGCCCCGCGCCCCCTTCACTGCCCCGCCAACTCGCCGCTTCGCTCCTCCCCCCGCCCCCTCCGCGGGCGCCTTGGCATAGGCAAAAACCCCCGAAAAAACAAAAGTTTTCCACCATCACCAACCCCTTAAAATTTTCCCCGCTTGAAAAACCCTTGATTTTCCGCCAGAATCCTTGGGTCCCGCCGGAAAATGGCGGAGTTTTCGCTGGAATCGGGCCCGTCGAGGAACGGATTGACGACCTTCATGCTGCCAAGGAGAGTGAACACATGGCAAAGAAAAGCGCCACTGGATCGAAAGCTCCCACCAAGAGCGAAGTGTATTCCGCTATCGCTGAAACCACCGGCCTGAGCAAGAAGCAGGTCGCTGGCGTTGTCGCTGAACTCAGTGAAGTCGCCGTCAAGAGCCTTAAGAAGAACGGCCTCTTCGCGATGCCCGGCCTCTGCAAGATGGTCGTCAAGAAGAAGCCCGCCACCAAGGCCCGCAAAGGCCGCAATCCCTTCACCGGCCAGGAAATCATGATCAAGGCCAAGCCGGCTTCCAAGACCGTCCGCATCCGCGCCCTCAAGGGCCTCAAGGACGCCATCGCTTAATGAATCGTTTCCCCTCGGCAAGACCTCGATGGCCTTGCCTTTTTTGATTTAGTGCAATCCTCTCCTCGACGATTCTCCTGCGAAAACTAACGCTTGACAGCAATCAAAGCCCCCGGCCAGCTCCGATGCCGGGGGTTTTGCTTTTTCAATCGTGATTTTGCGCTGGCGCATGGGGACTTTGTCAGAGCCGGGCTCTGTGAGCCCGGTCCGGCGACACCGTCGCCGACTCGGATAAATCCCCATGTCCTGATCTCCAGTCCTTTTCCGGGGGATGAAATCCGCCTGCCTCGGTACAATCCCCTTCTTTCCCCGCGCTGGGCCGCATCCTGCCGAGCCCGGCCAAGGAAGGAGATGATCATCATGACCACTACCCAGGAAATCATCGCCAGCCACGAACAGCACATGATCGTCAACCTCCCGCGCTACCCCATCGCCGTGGTCCGCGGGCAGGGCAGCCTCCTCTTGGACGCCGAGGGCAAGGAATACGTTGACCTCTTCGCCGGGTTCGGCGCGCCGATCCTGGGCCACTGCCACCCCGATCTGGTCGCCGCCGTCACGGAACAAGCGAAAAAACTCTGGCACGTCGGCAACCTTCTGCACACCGAGCCGCAGACTCTGGCCGCCCAGGCCATCACCCGCCACGGGTTCGGCGGGCGCGTCTTCTTCTGCCACAGCGGCGCCGACGCCAACGAAGCCGCCATCAAACTCACCCGCCTTTACGGCAAGGCCCACCCCGGCAAAACCGATCCCGCCCAGGGCGGCCGCTACAAGGTCATCTCCGCCACCCGCAGCTTTCATGGCCGCTCCTTCGCCACCATGGGCGCCACCGGCCAGCCGGCCGTGCGCGAGGGCTTCGCCCCGCTCCTGCCCGGATACGTCAACGTGGAATACAACTCCCTGCCCGCCATCCAAGCCGAGCTGGACGACCTGGCCGTGGCCGTCATCGTCGAGCCCATCCAGGGCGAGGGCGGCGTCATTCTGCCTGATGATTCCTACCTCCCCGCCCTGCGCAAGCTCTGCGATCAGCACGACCTTTTGCTGATTTTCGATGAGGTCTGGACCGGGTGCGGCCGCACCGGCCGCTACTTCGGGCACCAGCACTGGCCCGTCACGCCCGACATCATGACCTTAGGCAAAGGCGTCGGCGGCGGCCTGCCCGTGGGCGCCATGGTCGCCGGGCCCCGGGCCGCGGAATATTTTGACTACCGCACAGCCAACCTCGTCAAACACGCCACCACCCTCGGCAACAACTGCCTTTCCATGGCCGTCACCGCCGCGATCTTCCAAGTCATCGAACGCGATAACCTTCTGCAAAAAGCCCGCGACTTGGGCACGCACGCCCTCGGTCGCCTCCAAGCCCTCGCCGCCCAGAACCCTGCCGTCAAATCCGTGCGCGGCAAGGGCCTGTTCCTGGGCATTGAACTGAATCCCGACGCCCCTAACGCCCCCTTCAAAGCCGCCGGCGACGTCGTGCAAAAATGCCTCGACCGCGGCCTGCTCATCAACGCCGCGCAGAAAGTGGTCCTGCGCCTGGCCCCCGCGCTGACCATCACCCAAAAAGAACTCGACCGCGGGCTGGACATCCTTGAAGCTGTCCTGCGCGGTTGATCCTCTGCCGACGCAAAAAACGTTCTTGAAAGCCCCTTGATTGATCAGAGCCGGGCTCTGTGAGCCCGGACCGGGCACGCGGTGCCCGGCTCAGATAATTGCCCATTCCCTGCTTCGACGCGACAGACAAAAGAAACGCCCCGCCCACACCGAGTCCGCATCCTCCCCCCTTACCCCCGACACCCCGCCGGCGGCATGTCCAGCATCGTCTTTAAGCCCGGCGAAACCTTGCCGATCTGCCGCGCCTGATTGATCAGCATCGCCACCGTCGCCGAATCCCCCGGCAGCGCTCCGGGCACTTCCAGCCGAATCGTCACCGGCCCGCCGATCTCAATCCGGTCCAGCGCGTCCTCCACCCCCACCGCCATCGTCAAATCCAATTCCACCGCCAGCCCATCCCCGCTCCACTTGGCCGTATTCCGCATCCCCGTCACCTTGCCCGGCTCAATCAGTCCGATGCCGCACCGCATCGCCCGCTCCGCGACCACCGGCTCCAATCCTTCCTCCACGCTCCCGGGCGCCACCGTCCGCCCCAAACCCGCCGCCACCATCGCCACCGACTCGGCAATCCCCACGTGCCCCATCTTCCCCTGGGCCTTTAGCTCATTAAACTGCCCCACGCTCAGCGTCGCCCCCACCTTCCTCTGCAACTGCTCCCGCCGCAGCCCCGCGTCCAGCCGCCGCACGCACCGCACCCGCTGCACCTTCCGCACCACCGACGAAAACACCACCGCCAGCGCGTCGAGCACAAACCCCGGATTCACCCCCGTCCCCAGCACCGCCTTGCCCGCCGCCTTGGCTTGCCCGTCAATTTCGCCCGCCAATTCCGCGTGCCGATACCACGGCCAGGACAACTCCTCGCACGAACTGACCACCGACATCCCCGCCGCCAGACATTCCCGAATCGTCCCCGCCGCCGCCGACACGCGCGACGACGTAGTCAAAATCGCCACCTGCGGGCCTTCCGCCACCACTTCCGCGATGCTCGCCCGCACCCGCGGCGCCTCCGCCATGCAGCCCGTGCATTCCGGCTGCTGGCCCAGTTCGTTTAGCGCCGAGCCTGTCTTAGCTGGGTCAATGTCCACCAACCCCACCAACTGCAGTTGCCGATCCGCCCGCACCGCATGCGCACAACTGACCCCGATCGGGCCCAGGCCAATCACCACAACTTTCACCATCGCCCTTACTCCTGCCCCCCCCACACTCGACCGCGAACTATCCCCTCAATGCCCCACATCACTTCCGGGGGCCTGGGTGCCACACAGCACTTCCGGGGGCCGAAGGCCTGGGTGCCACACAGCAGGCCGAAGGCTGCTGTGTGCTTCGCTGTGTGCTTCTTAATATCGAAAACACCATCATCCGGGAATTATCCCGAAATATTCCCTCCCTTTCACCCTCCTCCCCCGGAACCTCCCCCGGAACTTCCCCCTGAACCTCCCCCGCCCCCACTCCCGGGGCCGCCGCCACTTCCGCCGCTTCCGGGGCCGCCACCGCCGCCGGGGGCACCGCCCGGACCCCGTCCACGCCCACGCCGCCGTCGCCCACCGCGCCGCCGCCGCCTCGATCGCCCACCCTCGCCGCCCCCGGAAGGTCCTCCTCCAGCACCACCCCCGGAACCACCCGGAAGCCCCGGACTCCCTGTCCCACCCTGTGCCCCTTGGCGACTATTGCTCCCCGAATATCCCCGCGAGTTGGTCGTCCCTTGATTCTGACCGCCGCCTTGATGACCCCCAGCCTTGGGCTGCCCCTCCGGGCGCGGGTCAACCTCGCCAGCCACATCGCCCTCCGCCTCATCACCCCGCTCGTCCGCCTGCCCGTCGATCTCATCCGTCACTACTTCATCAGGCTCGCCGGTCAACCCTTCGGGCACCGGCTCGTCCCGACCATCCGTCACGTTCTCCACTTCATCTTCCGCGATCGGCTCACCTTCCCGGGCTTGAATTTCTTTCTGCTCTAACGGCGCTCCGGGCTTCGGCCGGCGCGGCTCCCAACCGCCTTTGCCCCGGCCCCGCCGATGGTCCGCTTCCTTGCCCTGCGCCGACGGCGGTTCCTGCCGCTTGCCGTTGTACGCCGGCGCCGGCGGGCGCGCCGCCTCCGCCTCCGCCGTCAGACGCGCCGCTTCCTCCCGGCTTAACAGCTGAATATTCTCCAGCGGATACGCAGCCGCGCTCTCGGCCGTGTCCAGCCGCACCAGCACCAGTTGCGTCAAAATCTGCGTGTCCAGCACCGTCCCCAACCCGTCGGCCGTCAGCACCCGCGTCTGGCGGTGCGGCAAACGCTTGCGCAGCTCATCGTACGTCTGATCCTCATACCGCAGACAGCACATCAGCCGCCCGCACCGCCCGGAGATCTTCGCCGGGTCCAGCGTCGCCTTCTGAATCTTGGCTGACTTCATCGACACCGGCTTGAGCACCTTCAAAAACTGCCGACAACAGCAGTGCTGCCCGCAGCGCTCAAAATCCGCCGCCAGCCGCGCCTCTTCCCGGGCGTTGACCTGGTGCATCTCGATCCGCGTCTGGTATTCACTGGCCAGCCGGCGCACCAGCTCCCGGAAATCCACCCATTGCTCCGCCGTGTAATAAAAAATGATCCGCTCCCCGCCCAACAACAGCTCCGCCTCCACCAGGTGCATCGGCAGACTCAGCTCGGTGATGATCTGCCGCGTGAACTTGAGCATCTGCGGCTTGCGTTCATCCAGCCGCCGCTGCTCCGCCACGTCCTCCACCGTCGCCACCCGCACCACCTTGCCCTGATTGAAAAACGGGTAGTTCTTCCCCCCCGAATTCTCGATGTACGCCAGCATCTCCGCCCGCGACACCGACTGCCCGCACCCCGAATTGCCGCACGTGGTCGTCAGCATCTCCCCCATCTCGATCCCCCGATGCGTCCGCACCACCAGCTTGCTCCCGCACCCCGGCTTGGCCTGCCCGTCATACGGCAGCTCGCCGATCATGCGTTGATAGCCGAAGCGCACCACGATCGACTTAGGCGCCTCAAGTTGATCGTAAATCTTCCGGTCTTCCTCTTCGAGCATGACCGGCAACGGCAGAATGGAACCAGGCATAAAGGCAACTCCGTGCTTAAAGGCAGCAAAGCGAATCCGGGCCGCCGACGCTTGCGCGCCATACGCCAGCCCGACCTGCTCTGCTTCAACTGACGCTGGGCCCGACTTTTATGCATCCCGCCAGCCGCCCAGCACGCCGACAGGGTCCAAACACGGAGTTGTTGCCTAACCGACCTTTAATCCCCCCGGAAACTCTCCCGAAATCCATCTCATCCCAACCCTGATCCCCCGCAATTAACTTAAGGTGATCATTCTACCACACCCCCGCAACCCCCGCCCCACCCCGTTTAGCGGACGGGCCGAAGGCCCCCTCACGCCCCCTCCACTCCCTCCACTCCCCCCCCTCTCACCCATAAAGCCCAGGGAAAAAATCCCTGGGCACCCCCGGAAGATCACCCCCGCAAGGCCGCCACACAGCAAGCCGAAGGCCGCTGTGCACTTGCCTCCACCCTCCCCGCCCCATGTGTAACCTATGTATCCTATACACCTGTTACCCATGTCCCTTGAATGAACAGCGCAGCGTGCCCCAGCGCCAGCCCCAATCAATCCCCGTCTTCCTTCCCAACCTGCAAAGCCTTGCGATATTCCTCCTCTGTTGAGCCGTGCAGATACAACGGACACGCCATCTCCTTGCGATACAAATCCGCCACCACCTTATTCTCCTGCAGACGCGCGTCGCCCCAATCCTGCCACTGCGGATATTGGCTCCAATCCCAATTGATGTAACAAAACGCCTTGATGCCCGGGGACTCGCGGATCAGCTGAAAATAGCGCCCAAACCAGCGGTTCCAGCTCTGTTGTCCCTGGTGCACGCCCACACGATGCGGCGTGGACTCCCCGATCATCACCGGCTTGCCGTGCTCGTGCGCCAGCGTCAGCAGCGGCTTGCACTCGGCAATCTCCTGCGCTCCGAATAAATCCACCGCCCACCAGTCCACCCATTCATCCCCCGGGTAATACGGCAGCGCCGACTCCACGTCGCTCGGATGCGGACACCACACCGTGGCGATCTCCCCCTCGACTTGCCGCAACACCTTCGTCACGTGCGCAAACGCCTTCCTGTAACTCTCCGGCCGAGACCCATTCCACGATCCGTTGCACTCATAGCCGATGCGCAGATACACCGGCACACCCAACTCGCGCAAGCCTGCGAACAATTCCCGCAGGTGCTCATCGTGCAAACCATCCGCTACCTCCTGCTCGTAGTGCCGCTCCGGCCGACCGTCCGACGTCATCGACAACCCCAACTGAACCACCGCGTAATGCGGCAACCCCGCCAGCTTTTCGCGCAGACTCTGCACAAAAGCCTTCGGATCCCCCTTCAAATTAAAGTAATCCATGAAGACCACCGGGCGATACGGCTCAATCGCCTGCTCGTAAGCCTGAACATCCTCCACCCGACACTGCCCCGCCCCATGCAGCACCCCCTCCACCGGCTCCAACTTCGCCCCATAATAATGCCGCGGCACAAACGCCCCCTGCTCCCCACCGCCGGCCGCAACCACTGCCCCCAACACACACACCATCAACATCCCTGCCGCTATAGCCAGACGCATAACCATCCTTTCATATCCAAGCACCCAGCCTTCCTTGACCCAGGACATCGACTGCTCAATGTTTAGTGTAGCCCGCCCCACCACCGCGTGCCCCAGCGATCCAACTGTTCTACAATGGCACCCGTCACTTCTTCTCCTGCCTTATGGAAGACCTTCATGCTCTCCTTAACCGACCACGAAGCGAGAATCCTGGCCCTGGAGCGCTCGTATCGACGCGGCCGACTGGGGTGCCTGGTCCTATCCGCCATCAGCCTCCTGGGCTTTGCACTGGTCTTCGCTGCTGACCCATCCAACAAGGAATTCCTGGCTGGCACGAGTCTGCAAGTTTTTCTTTGGCTCGCGTTGGCCTATGCCGCCCACGCACGCCTCCAACACATCGACACGCTTAAACGAATCGACAACTCCACCCATCAAGCAACCGGCACCACGCTCAACATTTCTTCCGACTCAACCGCGACTGAACCCAATCGCACGATTTCGACCTAGCCCCAGTTACTCAGCCATACCACGGGGAAGCAGCATGCGGAAACCCGGAGCCAAGCACAAACGTAAGCCTATGTTTATGGACCGAGTATCCATAGCTGTTTTCATTGTCAGCATCATTGTCTATTCTCTTATTTTGGGAGGCATCATTTTCAAATGGATGGGATGGAGCAAGCTGTACTGACTAATTGATCACTACTGCCGACAGATGGTGACGGCACTGGAGTCCAGTGTTCCCCACCGGTAACGGGTGCCTCACAACATCTTCCGGGGGCGTAGCGTGCTGTGTGCCTAACTTGAGTGCCTGGGCTAAGCGCAGCGTGCCCCAGAACTTTGCCTCCGTTTAGCCGGCGATCGCCCCCGATAAGCCCCCCGCGTGTCTTTCCCCCTTCCACATCACCAAATCACCACTTCGCCAAATCGCCAAATCCCCTCCCCCTCTCTCACTTCTTCCCCGTCACATTCGCCGCCAGACTATCCTTCAGCCCCAAGCTCTCATAGATCTTCCGCGTCGCGTCCGAGCGGTTAAGCGTGTAGAAGTGAATCCCCCGCACCTGGTGATCCAGCAGGTCCCGGCATTGTTCCGTCGCCCAGTGAATGCCCACCCGCTGCACCGCCTGCGGATCATCCCCGCACCGCGCCACCGCCCGTAACAGCGCCGCCGGGAAGCGCGCCCCCGCCGCCAGGTCCGCCATCCGCTTCATCCCCGACAGCGAAGACACCGGCATGATCCCCGCCAGGATCGGCACGCGGATCCCTGCCAATTCACACCGCTCGCGGAAGTCAAAAAAATCCCGGTTATCGAAAAACAATTGCGTGCAGATGTAATCCGCCCCCGCGTCCACCTTCGCCTTTAAGTAATCCATTTCCGCCAGCCGATTAGGCGTCGCCGGATGCCCTTCCGCAAATCCCGCCACCCCGATGCCGAATCCCCGCCGATCCGGGTGCACCCCCGACTCATTGAACTTGCGGATAAACCGCACCAGATCAGCCGCATACCGGAACGCGTCCTTGGACCGATCGTATTCCCCCCCTCCGGCCTCCCGCGGCGGGTCGCCCCGCAGGGCCAGCACGTTGCCGATCCCGTGCATCGCGTAGTGATGCAGAATCTGCCTCACCTCTTCCTCATTGTGCTTCACGCAAGTTAAGTGTGGCACCGTCGCGATGTTCGTCGTGGTCTTGATCCGCACCACCAGATCATGCGTCAATTGCCGCGTCGACCCGCCCGCCCCGTACGTCACCGACACAAACGCAGGCTTAAGCCCCTCCAGCTGCGCGATCGTCGCGTACAGACCGTTGGCTGCCTCCTGCGTCTTAGGCGGAAAAAACTCAAACGAAAACGTCGTCGCGTAGCGCCCGAAAATGTCCTGGATGTGCATGCCAATTCATCCTTTAATCCGGATGAAGCGATGATACACCGGCCGCCGCCCTCCGGTCAACCATCCGGACTAAAGATTATCGGCTAAAAGCAAAGACCGTCCCCGATCCCACCCCTCGCCCCCAAACCCCAGACCCCAAACCCCATCCCCCTTACCGCTGCAGCGTCGCGAGGTCCTGCCTGCCCGCAAAACCCGCGTCGATCTCGTGCCAGTTGGCCACCTTCTGCTCCGCCTGTTCCCAGCAGAGGTAAATCTCCCTGCCCTGATACACCGCCGGAAAATCCACCAAACCCTTCTCAAAATCCTTTAATTCCACGCCCACCTGATGCAGTTCGTCCAGCAGCTCGTTGAGCCGATCCATCAGGTTCTCGTATTCGTCCTTGATCACCTCGGCATCCTCTTCCGGATGCAGGTGCTCCATCCGCTGCCGCGTCTCCACCGCCTGCCGATAGCACGCCGTGATGTCCGTCACAATCCGCGTGATGTAAGGCACCGCCCGATTGGCTTCCTCGACGGTGAAATACTTCTTGCCACGCTTAGGTGAAGTGACGGAGCCGACAGTGGCGGGCTTGGTGGTCATCTGGCACATCCTTCTTGCCCAGCTCTCCGGGCTAAGGCGCATCCATTCAACTTCGGGCGCAGGGCCCTTCTTCCCTTTGATCGGCTTGCCCACCACCCTCTCAATACATCCTGGATTCTCGGACTCTCGCATCATCCAAATTCACTCCCTACAAACGACAAGGGTCGCCCGTCCCCACCACCCCCCACCATGTTTCCAAGCCCTGGTGGTAATCCTGACAAGCTCGGTTTAATCCACTCTTGGACTTCCCCTCCGCCTCCTAGCCGATACTGTTCTTGCCCCCCGGAAGTTCCCCCCGGAAATATCGGGAAACGTCCGTTGGGTGCCTGGGGCTAAGCGCAGTGTTCATTCAAGGGACATGGGTAACAGGTGTACAAGGGACATGGGTAACACTGCGGGCCATACTGGGGGCCCCCTGTGCGGAGGCTGCCCATGCCTTGGAGGAAC
>JADZCD010000002.1 GCA_020851735.1 Phycisphaeraceae bacterium | reverse complement strand
TGCCGATTGCCGATTGCCGATTGCCGATTGCCGATTGCCGATTGCCGATTGCCGATTGCCGATTGCCGATTGCCGATTGCCGGGGAGTATGCGTTGGGGGTGGAAAGTCAAGGCCGATTCGGGGTTTGTTTGCCTTCAACATCGCCAATCGGAAATCGGCAATCGGAAATCCGCAATTCCCCCTCCTCCCGCGGCATTCGGCAGCCTTCATTTCCCCAGCTAAACTCTAGCCATCATGGCAAGGGCGAACCCAGCGCTGGCCGCCATTTTCCAGCAGATGGCCGACGTCACCGAAATCCTAAGCGGCGACCGGTTCCGCGTCCTCGCCTTTCAAAAAGCCGCCCGCATCCTCGACGAACTGGCCCTCGACGTCGCCGAACTGGTGCCCGATCCCGCTCATCCGGACCTAAAAAAACTCACCGCCGTCCAAGGCATCGGCAAAGGCACCGCCGAACGCATCGTCGAATACCTGGCCACCGGCAAAATCCGCGAACATCACGATCTCTTAGCCCAGATCCCCCCCGAATTGCCCGCCCTCTTAGACCTCCAGGGCGTGGGCCCTAAAACCGTCGCCCTCCTCTGGAAACAGGGCGGCGTGACCAGCCTGGCGGACCTAAAAACCAAACTTGGGGACAACTCCCTTTCCTCCATCCCCGGACTTGGGCCCAAGAAGCTGGAAAACTTCCGTCAAGCCCTGGCCTTCGTTCAGCCTCAAGGCGCCCAGCAGCGCGTCCGCCTCGGGCAGGCCATGCCCATTGCCCGCTGGATCATCGACGAACTCCGCCACAAGCTCAGCCGCCAGATCCACGAAATCCACTACGCCGGCAGCCTGCGCCGCGGCAAGGAAACCATCGGCGACCTGGACATCCTCATCTCCCCCGCCCCCGGAAGCGCCCCCGCCCCTGAAACTGCTCTCGGTTCAGCCCCCGGCTCTGCCGGGGGGTACGCCCCCGCAAGTGCCCCTGCCCCCGGAAGTGCCCATACGACCAACAAATCCGCTCCGTCCATCGCCGACGCCTTCACCACCCTGCCCCTGGTCCAAGATGTCTTAGCCAAAGGCGATACCAAGTGCTCCGTGCGCCTAAGCGACCAGGGCCTGCACCTGCAATCAGACCTGCGCATCGTCCCGCCCGAAAGCTTCGGCGCCGCCCTCCTGTACTTCACCGGCTCAAAAGAACACAACGTCCGCCTGCGCCAGCGCGCCCTCGAGCAGGGCTTAAAGCTCAACGAATATGGCCTGTATAAAGGCGACAAACTCCTCGCCGGGCAAACCGAGGAAGAAATCTTCCGCCACTTGGGCCTGGACTGGATCCCCCCCGAACTCCGCGAAGATCACGGCGAAATCAGCCTGGCCGAGCGCCACCAGCTCCCGGCCCTGATTAACCTCGGCGACATCCAGGCCGAACTGCACGCCCACACCACCGCCAGCGATGGCCTGTGGTCCATCTTCGATCTCGCCCAGTCCTGCGCCGATCGTCGCATGCACGTCGTCGCCGTCACCGATCACTCCAAGAGCCAGTTCCAGGCCAACGGCCTGTCCGAGGAACGCCTCGTCCAGCACGTCCAGGCCATCCGCGCCGCCGCCGCCCAGTTCAAAAACAGCATCACCATCCTCGCCGGCGCCGAAGTGGACATCCTCGCCGATGGTCGGCTCGATTACCCCGACAGCGTGCTTAAGGAACTGGACATCGTCGTCGCCTCCCCCCACGCCGCCCTCACGCAGGACCCTAAAAAAGCCACCGCCCGCCTGCGCAAAGCCATCGACAACCGCTACGTGACCATCTTAGGCCACCCCACCGGACGCCTGATCCTGCGCCGCCCCGGCCTGGCCCCGGACATCGAGGAACTCGCCCAGGCCGCCGCCCAGCGCGGCATCGCCCTGGAAATCAACGCCAATTCCTATCGCCTGGACCTCCGCGATACCCACGCCCGCGTCGCCCTCGAAGCCGGCTGCAAACTGGCCATCAACACCGACGCCCATGGCCCAGCCGACTTGGACCAACTGCCCTACGGCATCCTCACCGCCCGCCGCGCCGGCGCTCGCCAAGACGACGTCGTCAACACCCTGCCCCGCGACGCCCTCCTGAAATGGATCAAAAGCACCCGCCGGTAGAGTCATACTCAATCACTTGTCTTGACGAGCAAAAACTAATTGCCGGAACACGTCTTTCTCACCGGTCGGCCAAGCCAGATCGTCAGACGTTCCCCAGCGACCGTCCCGGCCAGCCGAAAGTACACCAATAAGGATGTAACCATCTTTGTACTGGTATCCGAACAACTGCAGGTCCCGCTTGAATGAATCGCGCATGTAGTCCGATGGACTTTCACCCGAACCGTCAAGTCTATCGGCAAGCGCAAGAGAAAGTCGCTCGCGTTCAGCATTATTCAGCAATCGCCAGCTGGATGTCAGACTGATCCACCCGGGCTCCTTTTTCCACAAATCGTTCGCATCCGACTTAAGGAGCAAAGAGCAGTCGTCCAGATGACCCAACCGGTCATGACGTAGGATTTGTTGATAGGTCACCCAACTTAAGAAAACCACGCATCCCACCAGCAGCAAAGCCACAATCATCACCGCCCGGATGACATACCGCCAGAAGCGTTTTCGCGGTTGATCTGCCAAGTTAATACTCCTTGAAGCCACGTTGCGATGTCTGACTAACGTGGATCAAAAGCACCCGCCGGTAACGCCGCATCCCATTCACAGAGCCGGGCACTGTGTGCCCGGACCAGCCGCAAAGAGGCTAGCGTATTATACGCCCTGTGAAAATACCGCAGGCGTGAAAAGTAAAGCCCGGCCGCTCCGCCGGCCGGGTGAGCAAGCGGTTTTTTCGCCTGCGAGACTACCCTAATCCGTATTATTCACGCGATAGTCGCAGTCGTCAGGGCAGGCCCTTCCGATGTCGCCTTGCCCTCTTCCATCCCCAGCAGCGCCTCAGCCAGCGCCAGATAATCCTTCGCCCCATTGGAATCCGGCGCGTAGTCAAAAATCGTCTTGCCGAAGCTCGGGCACTCCGCCAGCTTGATATTCCGTCGCACCGCCGGCTCAAGCACCACCGCGTTCCGCCAAGGCACGTCCATCGACCGCGCCGCGTCGAAAAACGTCTTTAAATCCGCCATCACTTCGCCCGCCAGCACCGTCTGACCCTCAAACATGCAGGGAATAATGCCCGTGACCAGCAAGCGCGGATTAACCGAGCGCTTAACCAGACTCACCGTCTCCAGCAGCTTGCTTAAACCCTGCAACGCCAGAAAGTGCGCCTGCATCGGCACCAGCACTTCATTGGCCAGCGCCAGGGCGTTAATCGTCAGCAGCCCCAGGCTCGGCGGGCAGTCGATCAGCACAAAGTCATAGGAGTGGGGGGCTAGGCTTTGGGCATCTGGCGCTGCCGATGACACAGCTCCCCCGTCCGCCTGCCCAGCCAACATCAGCCCCACTTTATCCGCCAGAATGCGCTGCGCTTTGCCCACCGCCGCCAGCGTGGCCAGCTCCGTCTCCACGCCCGCCAGGTTCACTTCCGCCGGCAACAGCGACATTTGTTCGCTGATCGTCTGCACCACTTCGCCCGCCCCCAGCTCCGGGCGGGTCAAAAGGTCATACACCGTATGCTCCACGCTGTCCGGATCCACCCCCACGTGCAGCGTCAGGTGCGCCTGCGGGTCTAAGTCAATCAGCAGCACCCGCTTGCCCCGCCGCACCAAGGCTGCCCCCAGATTCACCGTGGTCGTCGTCTTGCCCACGCCGCCCTTCTGATTAAGCAGCGCCAGAATCCGCGGACCGTTCGATGGGGTTGAGCCGTGCGTCACGTGTTTTCCCGTAGCTTGTTTTCCCGTAACTTGCACCGTCGGATTATCCGCAACCGTCACCTCGGTTGTCACCAGGACGCCTCCTTGCGGCAAAACCAGGAATCGTCACCGCTTAGTATATCAGTCCCCGGGCCTCGCAGGCCCGCTCCTAACTGCCTGCCCCAGCAAGGACTTTGCTTTCCGCCTAAGTCTTCCTGCGATAAAGTATCCCCTGTCTATTGGCTTGGGCACCGCCGCGGGTGCCCCAAACGAACCGCCATCTCCGCCTGCCTGTACATAGAACCATAGTCTCCCCAGACGCGAAAGGCTCAAATCATGTCAAACCCCCTCGAGCGGAACTTCGCCTCGCTCTCCAACTCGCCGATCATTCGCCTCCTGCTCCTGGGCCTGCTGACTCTTCTCCTGCTCATTCCGATCTCAATGATCGACCGCCTCGTATCCGAGCGCCAGGAACGACGGCAAGTCGTCATTGACGAAGTCACCGAAAAATGGGGCCAGGAGCAGACCATCACCGGCCCAGCCCTGGTCGTACCATTCACCCAGCGCTGGAAAGAATCCGCCCCCGGAAGTAATGCCAGGGGCAGCGATTCCAGGGGCAGCGCTTCCGGGGGCGGCGCTTCCGGGGGCGGGGGCGATTCCGGGGGAGTCGCCCGCACGGAAACGCGCTATGCCGTCTTCCTGCCCCAGCAACTGCGCATTCAAGGCACCATCGACGCCGAGCTTCGCCATCGCGGCATCTTCACCGTTCCCGTCTACAAACTTTCGCTCACCGTGGCCGGCGAGTTTGACCGCCCCAACTTCGCCGCGCTGGGCATCAACCCCGCGTCCATCGCCTGGGATCGCGCCCACCTGGCCGTCGGCATTTCCGACGTCCGCGCCATCGCCGAGGAAGCCGCCCTCACCTGGAACCAGAAAACATTTGCCTTCCTCCCCGGCACCGGCGGATTCTCCGAATGCGATTCGGGCATCCACGCCCAGGTAAGTCTGCGCAAAGACCCGTCCCCCAAGTTCACCTTCTCCTTCCCGCTTTCCCTTAACGGCAGCCTGAGCCTCTTCCTGGTCCCCTTCGCCCAAAACACCGTCGCGGAACTGCAATCCAACTTCAGCCACCCCAGCTTCCAGGGCAACTGGCTGCCCACCGAGCGCACCGTCGCCGATAACCATTTCCAGGCCAAGTGGACGATTCCCTTTCTGGGTCGCAACTACCCCCAGGCCTGGATATCCGACAGCGACATGAGCACCCCCATCGCCCAATCACGCTTCGGCCTGGAACTGGTCAATCCCGTCGATCACTACCGCATGGCCGACCGCAGCGTGAAATACGCCGTCCTTTTCATCCTGCTCACCTTCGCCGCCATCTGGCTCATCGAAGTCCTGGCCGCCCTGCGCGTCCACCCGATCCAATATCTCCTGCTCGGCGGGGCCCTGTGTCTGTTCTATCTCCTGGAACTTTCGCTCTCCGAACACTTAGGTTTCCCCCTCGCCTATTCCCTGGCCGCCGCCGCCATCGTGGGTTTGGTAGCCTTCTACAGCGCCGCCGTTCTGCGTGGCCTGGCCCGCGCCCTGGTCGTGGCTGTCGGTGTCGCGCTGCTCTATGTCTACCTCTACGTCCTCCTGATGAACGAGGACTACGCCCTCCTGATCGGGTCCGTCGGCCTGTTCGCCATCCTCGCCGTCATCATGTTCACCACCCGCCGCGTGGACTGGTACAAAGTCAACCAGTGATCCCCGCCCGCAAGGGCTCATACGCCCAATGAACACACCGCCCGCACGGTACGAAAAGCCCAGCCGCTCCGCCGGCCGGGACCTCCCCGCCCCAGCAAGTGGTCCTTCGCCTGCGGAACTCCCGCAATCCACCTCAATTCCCGCCGCGGGCCACCGCGCCGATGGACCAAACCCACCGCCAAAACAAAAAAGCCCGTCCCTTACGGGCCGGGCCTCTCGCTTGCTGTGGCAGGCATGTCCTTGGTTGCCCCGCCGGCGCCAAATCTATTTGCCCGTAATCGCCTGCTTCATCACCTTGAAAATATCCGTGTTGTCAATGTACCGCCCCGGAAAGTCCGCATAGTGCTTGGGAATATTCGGGTCCTGCCCCGTGGCATAAGCCGCGAACAGCTCCTCCCCCGCGCCCTTGGCCCACATCGGCACCAGCTCGTTGGCGTGGTCCGTCGTGTGAAATCTCGCCAGCGGCAGTTGCCCCGGCTCGCGCGTCGCGATGGGCTGATAGAAAATCGTGTCCGACTGCGGGCCTAAGAGCATCCCGTTGGCGTGATCGGTCGTGATGATGATCATCGCCTCGTCCCAGGAGCTGTTCTTTTCCACCCAGCCGACCACCGCCGCCACCGCCTGATTAAAGTCCGCCAATTCGTGGACTAAATGTTCCAAATTGTTCTCGTGCGCCCCCCAGTCCACCGCGCCGCCCTCGATCATCAAAAAAAACCCGTTGGGATTGTCGTCAAGCACATTTAAAGCCCCCAGCGCCATCGTCGCCAGGTCCGGCGTGGGCCGCTCGCTGTCGGGCATGTCCGCCGTCGTAAAGATTTTGCTGCCCACCTGCGGCACGCCCAGCACCCGCCTGCCGCTGGGCGCCGAAGCAGGAGCCGTCGCCGCCGCGGAATCCCCCACCCCCGATGCCGCCGCCGCCTTGCCCGCCCCCGCCTTCTCATGCGCCAACGCCTCAAACTCCGCCCGCGTCTGGATCAGCGTCCATGGCGTCTTGCCTTCCGTAACCTTCCGCCAGGTGTACCGCCCCCCGACTTTCTCATAGTTCGCCTCTTTCGCCGGCTTGCCCGCCGCGTCAAAGTCCGGGTGCCCCGCCCCCATGATCACCGTCAGCGGACTCTTAAGGATCATCTCCATCCCGATCTGAGCGTAGTTGTCACGCTGCGCGTTATGCGCCGCAAATCCCGCCGGCGTCGCGTGCGACAGCGGCACGGATGTCACCACCCCCGCCGACTTGCCCTCTTCCACCGCGATCTGCGCGATGTTCGTCAGCGGCTGCCCGTCCAGCCCCACGCCGATCGCCGCGTTATACGTCTTCACCCCCGTCGCCATCGCCGTCGCCGCCGCCGCCGAGTCCGTCGGCTGCTGCTTGACATACGCATACCCCGCGAAAAAATTCCCGTCGCCCGTCGGCGTCGCGTCCCAAGCCTTCGCCGGGTCATACCCAGGGTGCGGCTGCCCCGCCGGCCCCCCGCTCGTAGCCGGAAACGTCGTCACCGGATACTTCACCGCAAACGCGTCATACGGCTGACTGCCCAGCCGCCCGTATTGGTAATACGACCCCGCCTGCCACGATTGGAACCCCGTCCCGTCACTGATCATCAAAATGACAATCCGCGCCGGCTGCTTAGCCGCCGCCGGCCACGCCAACCCCAAAAACGCAGCCAGCAACAAACCACCAACCAAACAACGGCCCAAGCGAGAAAATGTCATGGCTAAATCCTTAAGCAAAAAGGAACCAAGTCAAACACCCCAACCCCGCGTGCGGTCCCCCTCCCCCCCTCAGCCCACGCGCGGCAGACATTGTAAGGGCCAAGTCGGGGTCTAAGGCAAATAGGGGGCATACGGAGGATCGCCGCGGCGTAAGTGGAGGTGGTGGAAAACAAGCCCGAAGGACGAAATATCGCCAAAAAACAGTGGACAAGGTGGGAACAGCGGGGCATGATAGGTTAAGACAATCCGGACATCATTTTTTTGCCCAAGTGTCTTGTGGGCTGAAAATTCGGGGACGCACCGGGCCATGCAAGACGGCCAATACAACGCGAGGGGAATGGTCCACGCAAGCGGCCGGGCCGCGCGTTGCTTAGGCCCAGGCACCCCGGCGTAATGCCGACCATATTCCTAGATTTAATGACAAGATGTAGGCGTTGATTCGGATCATCTTCATGAGCTGTGGCTACAAGTCAAAGAAACGGGTAAGGCTGAAATGGAGTTATGCTTCTGACGCCATGCTAGGACTAAGGAGCCTTGAATTATGTTTGAAGCAATGTTATTGGCGTTCCTCCTCCTTATCGAACAGCCCTTCGTATCCCTCAGTTTGGACGCCGGGAATTATGAAGGTACTTTAACAGTCCATCATGGCGATGCCGTCATAATGGGAAAGGTCGCGTTTACGATTACGGAGGACTCGCGAATAGAGAGGTTTCAGTTAGATACAGACAAGCAGCAGATCGACCTGAAACGTCTGCCGGGGGGTGACTGGTTAAGTACGACAACCCCAAAGGTTGATATCTCTCAGCCTAATGAACACAATAAGATGAAACAACCGCCTGTCATCTTTAGCCAGGTATTTCCGAGTGCATGGTTCCAAGCTGTCGAATATAAAATAAATGAATTTGCGCCGAATTGTTTTATCTGTGAAAGTGAGCAGGCTCGTGTTATCGCAAGCAAATCGAGCTTGGTGTTTGAGAACTCGACATGGCAACCTGCTGCACTGATCTTTTGGACCGCTGGCACCGTAGCCGAAGCCGAGCCGGTTGTTGCGGCCTATGTTCACGGCGACCCTGTCCAGATCAGGAACCCTTCATTAGATATTGCGGGGCTTCGACCAGATGATCAAAAATGGCTTGACAAGCTCTGTGTACGGACATTCACTGGGCTCGTACAATATGTCGCCAAGGACATAGCGTCGCATGATGTATCCTATCACGACGAAAATGATCTGCGCCTCTACAGTGAATACATGGCAAGATCGGCTGGGGTGGATGAAGAGTTCATGGCAAAATGGGTAGCAGTGGAAAAAGACCTTCTTGAGAAGCTTCTTCGCTGGTATCAGAACAAGGGACCCCAGACTGAGGTTGAAGACGAGCAGCTAGCGGACATTAGTCAGTTATACCCAGATGAGCGGAGCGTTCAGGAGAGACTTGATCAACTGCGGACACTTTCACCCGCGACGGCTCTCTTTGGCGATACAGCTCGTCTCCTGCGCAACCTAATTCTTGCCGCACAGGCGATCGCATCTGCGGATGAGCTGGTCGTTACTGATCAAGAAATTGCGTCATTGAAGCAAGACTATCTTAAGGCGGGTTTTGTTGAACCCTCAGAAGCGGACTGCGTGCTGTCGATACGGCTGAGAAAGTCACATGCAATCGTCGAGCGACACGTTTGCCGGATGATCGAGACGCATGAAATCGAGTTCCCTGATGTGCGCGTTCGGGAATGTATCCAGCGAACGCATTGCATTGTCCCTAAGAGTGCAACGAAGCCAGCAATTGGCGAAGAACCAAGCGGCAAATGACATAATGGCAATCTATGCTCATCACCTCGCCGTATTCGATAAAAACTTCAACGGTCGGGTGGCTGGGGCCAAGCGGAGCGTCCGCCCCAGGCCCCCGGCGCCGGAGTAATGTACTGTGAAGAGACGTGTATGGTATATATTGCTCGGAATATATCTGGCGCTTGTGGTTATATCTGCTTGGTGGAGTCTCCCGTTTGACGGATGGTGTTTGTTTAGTTTTATTCCTCTATTTGGATTCGTATCTGCATACGGCGTAATTATTGGAATATGGTCAATATTGAATCGTAAGAATTTAGACCGATGGCAATATGTAATCGGCGTATTACTATGCCTGTGGTTTACAGGAATTGTTGTATTCGCTTTGTTTCTGACAATGAAAAAATAGTCTGCCGCAGATAACAGCGGGTGTCTGGGGCTAAGCGGCGGTGTAGTCGAACCGCGCGTTACCTAGCCCCAACCAAGCCTGCGGCCATCCTCCTGCGTCAATTCCCCACCCAACAACCGGCCCGCAACAGCAGCAGGGGGGCGCCCGCCAGCCGAGGGGGATGCCCCCCCAAAAATCGCCTACGCCCCAACCTACCCCCAGCCCTAGACCCTAGCCCCCAGCCCCCTCCCCAATCCCTCCCGCACCCAGGGCTGGCAAGATGGGTAACGATGGTCTAAGATTCTCCCCCGACAGCCGTTGCGTGGATCAGGGACAGGTTTCGCAACCTAGGCATTCGCTCCAGGGACCACAGAAAAAGGACATAGCATGGCCAGCGAGGGTGTGATCACGCAAGTCATTGGTTCAACGTTCGATGCGCGTTTTCCCGAAGGCAAATTGCCCGAAATCTACAACGCCCTGGAAGTCACCGCCGAGCAGCATGGCATCAAGCTGCACGTCGTCGGCGAAGTCCAGCAGCACCTCGGCGGCAGCCAGGTACGCGCCGTCGCCCTGGGCTCAACCGACGGCCTAAGCCGCGGGCTTAAGGTCGTGGACACCGGCCAGTCCGTGCGCGTCCCCGTCGGCGAGTGCGTCCTCGGCCGCGTCTTCAACCTCCTCGGCCAACCCGTGGACAAGCTCGGGCCCGTCAAAGCCCAGAAGCTCCGCCCCATCCACCAGGCCCCGCCGGAATTCACCTCGATTAACCCCAAAACCGAAATCCTCGAGACCGGCATCAAAGTCGTCGACCTGCTCTGCCCCTTCGTCCGCGGCGGCAAAATCGGACTCTTCGGCGGTGCCGGCGTCGGCAAAACCGTCGTCATCCAGGAAATGATCGCCCGCATCGCCCGCGAGCACGGCGGCTATTCCGTCTTCGCCGGCGTGGGCGAACGCACCCGCGAAGGCAACGACCTTTGGCTGGAAATGAAGGAAGCCAAATTCACCGATTCCCAAGGCCAGACCCGCCGCGTCCTGGACCGCGTCGCCATGGTCTTCGGGCAGATGAATGAACCCCCCGGCGCCCGCCTGCGCGTCGCCTTGGCCGGCCTGACCATGTGCGAGGAATTCCGCGATACCACCGGCAAGGAAACCCTCCTCTTCATCGACAACATCTTCCGCTTCACCCAGGCCGGGTCCGAAGTGTCCGCTCTCCTCGGCCGCATGCCCTCAGCCGTCGGTTATCAGCCCACCCTCTCGACGGAAATGGGCGAATTGCAGGAACGCATCACCTCCACCGAAAAGGGCGCCATCACCTCCATGCAGGCCATCTACGTCCCCGCTGACGACTACACCGACCCCGCCCCCGCCACCACCTTCTCCCACCTCGACGCCTTCGTCATGCTCCAGCGCGGCATCGCCGAAAAGGGCATCTATCCGGCGGTGGACCCGCTGTTGTCCAATAGCCGCATCCTCGATCCCAACATCATCGGCCAGGAACACTACGCCGTCTCCCGCCGCGTCCAGCAGATCCTCCAACGCTACAAGGACCTACAGGACATCATCGCCATCCTCGGCGTGGACGAATTGTCCGAAGAAGACAAACTCGCCGTCTCCCGCGCCCGCAAGATCGAACGCTTCCTCAGCCAGCCCTTCTTCGTCGCCGAGCAGTTCACCGGCCTAAAGGGCGTGTACACCTCGCTGAAGGAAACCATCGACAGCTTCCGCCGCCTCTGCGACGGCGAAGTGGACAACCTCCCCGAAGGCGCCTTCATGTACGTCGGCACACTCGACGACGCCAAAGCCAAAGCCGAAAAAATGGCCGCCGAAGCCGCCTGATACGCCCCGCCGGCTCCAACTTCAAAACTATAAAGCCCAGGGAAGAAATCCCTGGGCTCCTCTTCTGTTCGTCGGTTCCCGCCTCCCCGTCGTCCTCACCCCTCATTGCGATTGCGGCTTGGCGTCCAGCGCGAAAGGCTCCTGGCTGTCCATCTGCCGGGCTTCCTCCAGCGCCAGCAGCACCACCGAAGCCGTATAAAACCGCGGCTCCTGCGGGTTCTTAATAAACTCCACCGTCTGCGCCAGCATCGGCGTCAGAAACACCTGCGCCTTTTCCCGCTGCCCCAGCCGGCAAGCCAGACTCACCATCGCCGCGTACGTGTCCGCCCCCGCCGGCTTGTCGCCGAACGGCCGCCCGTCCCGACCGTAGTAATACACGTTCAAGTCCGGCATGCGATCCAAGGCGAATTGCAGCGTCACCTGCGCGATCTGCGGCGTCATCTCCGCGCACCGCCGCGCCGTGCCCGCCGCGTTGCCTAAGTGAATCACGTCGTCCGGCGAAAATGCCTGCGATTTCAAGTCCGGCAGCGCCGTCAGAACCTCCGGCTGGATCAGCTCGTGCGTCAAACCGCTCGACGATTGCGCCAACCGCACCAGTTCATACGACCGCAGCGCCACCTCGTTAAGCAGGTGATCGTTCAGCGTCCGCCCCACCAGCTGCAGCAGGTCCGGATCGTAATCCACCAAAAATGAATTCGTCGCGAACGACCGCGTCTGCAGATTGAAATAATTGCGGATCAGCCACAGCGGGTGCTCCCGGTCCGCATGGTTGGCATACCCGTGCAGAATCACCGTGGCCACGCTCCGATCGTCCACCTGCTCAAAACGCGCCGCCCCCCGCCACAATGCCTCGGCCAGCCGCAACGCCTCGGTCGTGCCCGACGCCTCCGCCGGCCCGTCCGCCCGATACCGCCAGAGCACAAATCCCCTGGTGTAAGGATCGCTCGCCTCTTTCACCACCAGCCGCTCGATCGCAAAATCGCGGATCGTCTCATACGTCGGCCGGTCGCCCGTCAGCGCCGCGTACAACATCACCTGCGCCAGATCAATCGTGTAAATCCACCCGTCAGGCCTCTGCCACCGCTTGCTCTGCACCCAGTCACGCACCGTCCGGTGCAGCTTCTGCTGCACCTCCAGCGCCGTCGGCCCCGACGCCTGCGTCTGGGTCGGCGCCGGCACCTTGCGCGCCCAGGCCAGCGCCAGCAACGCCCCAGCCAGAAATACCGCCAGAATCAGTAATGTAGTGGCTTTGTTCGCTCGCATCAGCTAATCCGTCTCCAGCTTGCCTCCCCGCCTGCCCCGTACAGGGCTGACATCAGCAAAGAGCCATCCGGAGCGAAGAGTTAGAATAACGTCTTCGTCAGCTTATGTCCTACCCCCGTTTTCCCCTCTTCCGGCATAAGGATCTGACCGGTGACTAAACTCGCCCCGCCCTGCCTGGCCCTGCTCCTCCTGGCCGGCACCCTTTCCGCCCAGTCCCCCGCCCCCGCCCCCGGAAGCGATCGCCTAAACGAGCCGCGCACGTCAGTAAGCGGTGAATCTTCCCCCGCCCCCGCAGCCACCTCCTCGCCATCACCCACAGCCCCCAGCTCCGCCGGGGGGTACCCCTCCGCTCCCAGCTCGATGGAGGACACCTCTCCCTCCCCATCCGCCAAAACTCTGGAAATCTGCTTAACCGCCCAACAACCAAAACTTGCCGCCACCGCCACGCCCCAGGACTTTCTCAATCATCCTTTCGCCGTCCTCAGCAGCCAACTCTCCCCCGCCGTCCTCGTCCATAGCAGCCAGCCCAAGCTCAATCTCTTTGCCAATCTCGCCGCCTGGGGCCTTGGCTCACCCACCCACCTGGCCGTGCCCACCTCCGCCGGCGTCAAGCTCTTCGCCCCCGATCAGCCCATCGACACCAGCCTCAGCGAATCCTGGCTTCTCTGCTGGTTCGCGGGCTCGCAAAAGTGGGATCTCTGGGACGTCCCCGTGCTCGTCGTCCTTCAACACAAACCCACCGCTATCCAACTCTCCGCCCAAGGCCTGGAGCTTTCCTTCCCCGCCCAGGCCGGCGTCGTCGCCGTCATGCCCCTCTTCGGCTACGACAAGCTCCCCCTCACTCCCGCCGCCCCGACCGATTCCCCCGCCCCGCCGAATCTCGCCGGGCGAAATCAATCCACCCAGTCCTGGCAGACAACTCTCCCCCCCGACGTCGCCGCCCGCTGCCGCTATTTCTCCCGCCTCGTGCGCGCCTACCCCGTCTATTGCCATGAGCAATTCGCCCTCGATGGCTCGGATGTGGTCATCCGCTTCAACTTCCAGTGGCTGCAAACCCCCGACGATTGGCACACCCCCCCCTTAAAGCTCGCGCCGCTTCCCCCCACCCTCGGCCTGGCCTGGTGGGCCGGCCAGCACTCCGCCAAACGCCCCTTCCCCGTGGTCTTCGACGCCCCCCTTAAGGACATCGACCTGATGACCCCCTACGGTCCGCTCGTCGGCGCCGAAGGCGTCGACCAGCTCACCCTGCGCCTGGCCGTCATGCCCTACGTCCAATTCGCCCCCGTCGTTGCCGTCCCCGCGCCCGACGATCCCCTCCTCGGCCCTGTGTTAAATCGCCTCCGCCAGACCATGGATCAAAAATTTAAGACCGGCTCCTGGGAGGAAATCTGGGACCACGAGCTCTCCGCTTCCTACGGCGGGCCCGGGCTCTACTGCTGGCAGGTCATGAACGACCGCTGGTACGGCCTGGCCATGCCTTTCGTCACCGAGCCCGTCCGCGCCCGCATGCGATCCACCCTCACTGGCTACCTTCGCCAATGGGTTCTTAAGGAAGAACGCTTCCAGCCGCTTAAAGACATGCTCCTGCTCGTCGGGCCCGGCATCAACACCTGGGGCGGCTACGACGACGCCGGCAAATTCTCCGCCAACCTCCTGGACACCATCTACCACCTGGTTTCCGCCACCGAACAATGGGATCTGGTGGCCGAGCATTGGCCCCTGCTTAAACGCCTTTTCATCACGCCCTTGGAGGCCGATTGGCGCGGGTTCGGGCGCTACGGCATCGCCGAGATGGGCGACGAAGCGCCCCCCGCCCTCGCCTTCGCCCGCCTGGCTTGGCAGGTCGGCGATCACGATGCCTACGCCTACGGCTGCTACGTCTTCGCCCGCGAATTAGTCCACCATTACGTCAAGCAGGTCGGCGCCGAATATTTCCGCCGTCACCAGCCCTATCACAGCATGGAGCCCATGACCGGGTCCGTCTGGCTGACCAATCTCTGGGGCGAAACCGCCGGCTGGCAGATCGACGGCCCGGACTACCCCAAGGAAACCGGCGAACGCCAGTCCAACAACCGCTGGGTCCGCTTCTCTTCCTACGAAGTCGCCCGCTTCTACCGCGATTTCCTGCCCGCTGAAGTCCGCGCCGAAATGGACGAACTCACCGCCCGCAGCCACGAACTGGGCGACGACAAAGTCTTCTACCAGCTCCGCCACGACACCGCCCACATCGCCCCCTCCCTCCTGCGCCTGCGGGCCATGCTCACCGACGAATCCCCCTCCACTCTGCTGTCTCTCGTGCCCCTCGCGCAGTGGCGCGTGGATCTGGGCGCCGACGTCGCCGCCATGGCCGTCTCCGTCATGCGGGCCGGGCCCGAACAAGCCTGGCAGCGCCTGATCCCCGACGTGCGCAGCAACTTCGTCCTTGGCTTAGAGCGCGGCCGCGATGTCTGGGACGACTCCCTGCTCGACCTGGCCGTCCGCATTCCCTACGAACGCCGCGTCTATGCCCGCATGCGCCATTACCCCGCCCTCTGCTGGTTCAGTTGGCGCTCCCCCTTCCCCGTCCGTGGTTGGCCGGCCGGCAAAACCTGGTCCTTCGGACAGATCATTCCCCAGGACTATGTCCCTCAATCCGTCACCGACATCTACCTGAACTGGACCACCCGCCTCTGGCTCTTTGCGCTCGAACCCTATCCCCAAGATGCCCCCACCCCCGGAAGCGAAACCGCCCCTGGAAGTGATACCGCCCCGGCAAGCAGCACCGCCCCCGCCACATTGCCCGCAACGGACCCATGATGGCTCTGTAGTAGAGAAAAGCACAGTATTTCAGCTTAGTTTTTTTGTGGAACGAACGTCCCGCCCGTCCAAAGCCCAGGGAAGAAATCCCTGGGCGCCTCTCCTGTTCGCGGGCACCTGCTTCCCCAGGGGTGCCCTACCCCTTTTCCGCAGGTGGAGGTGAGGGCGAGGTCGGCAGGGCGATGACAAAGTCACTGCCTTTGCCCGGTTCCGAGTGCACGCGAATGGTTCCCCCGTGTTCTTCCACAATGCGTCGAGCCGTCGGCAGCCCCAGGCCCGTGCCTCCGCGCTTGGTCGAATAGTAAGGCTCGAAGATCCGTTCGATCTGTTCCCGCGCGATTCCCGGGCCCGTGTCGATCACGTGCACCCGCATTTCTTCCGTGCCCAGGCTGCGCGCCCGTTCCGTGCGCAGGATCAACTCCGACGCGCCTCCGTGCGGCTTGTTTTTCTGCTTTGCCTCGTCCATCGCGTTCATCGCGTTGATCATCAGGTTCAGCAGCGCCTGCTTAAGCAGCGACACGTCCGCCTCCACCTTCAGCGGCTCGGGCGCCAACTGCGTGCGCAGGTGCACTCCGCCCGCCTGGGCCTGCGGCGCGAAAAAATCCGCCAGCTCATCGATCAACAAGTTGATATTCGTCGCCGCCTTCTCCAGGCGCAGCCGCCCGGCAAAACGCAGAAAGTCCTCAAGAATATCCCGCAGCCTTCTTACTTCCCGCCCCAGCGCGTCAAACCGCCGCAGAATCTTCCCCATCTCCCCCGGAAGCGCCCCCGCCCCCGGAAGTGATTGCCTCAACGAGCCGCGCGCGTCAGCAAGCGGTGAATCTTCCCCCGCCCCCGGTTCAGCCCCCGGCTCCGCCGGGGGGTACGCTTGCTTGGACCCCGGCTCCGCACCGACACTCCCCCCAGCCTCCCGCGCCAACCGCTGCAGATCTTCCTGAATCAGCTGAATGTTGAGATTAATCGAAGACAGCGGGTTTTTGATCTCGTGCGCCAGTCCCCCCGTCAGCGTCCCTAAGTGCGCCAGCCGCTCCGCCGCCCGGGCCCGCTCCTGCAGTCGATGCAGCCTCTTTTCGCGATGTCGCACCGCCACAAAAACCAGCGGCAGCGTCGCCGCGATTCCCGCCGCCAGACCAATCCAGAAAGTGTTAGACATCGTGACAGGCAGCATAACGCCGCCGGGTATGACCGTCACCAGCCGTCCCGGCGCAGGCAAAAACTTCCTATGCGATTCACCACGATAAGTTCAGGGCTCGATCCATCCGTCTACGTGATAACCCGCAGATCAAGTGAGGCTACGGTGTCGAAGTCTGGGGGTTAGCCACCTGGGCCCTTTGCACCTGCCGCGCCTGCAGACCCTTTTCCGATTCAATCAGTTCGTAGTCCACCGCTTCGCCGTCCTTGAGCAGCCGGAATCCGTCACCCTGAATGTGGCTGTAGTGGACGAACACGTCCTGGCCGGCAGGCCCGATGATAAACCCATAGCCTTTCTTGGGGTCAAACCACTTGACCTGGCCTCGAGTATTCATCGCCGTCTCCTGTCATGGGCGGGAAATAAGACGGGACATACCAACCCCCGGTGGGTCTAATGCGCGCAGCCCATACCAACTCCGCCCGCTTGTGGCTGGGGTGTCGCGTTAAGAGATGATCCCGGACGACCTGACATTGATGACCTCAAAGACGTGATATGCCGTCACCAATAAATTAAAACGCAACCAAACCCACGGCCGGACTCACTTTCCGTCAAGTCCGGACCCTGTGGGGCTGGCTTATAGTGTAACGTCATTTATTTAGCAAGGGAAGCCGTCTTGTCCGTCTTGCCGGCAGATTCTTCCTTAAGAGCCGCCTTGCGGGACAGCTTCACCCGGCCCTGGTCGTCGATCAAAATAACCTTCACCCGGACCTCGTCGCCGACCTTCACCACGTTGCTGACCTTCTCGACGTAACCCTCGTCCAGCTCGGATATATGGCAAAGGCCGTCCTGCCCGGGGGCTAGCTCCACAAAAGCTCCAAAGTCCTTGATCGAGGCCACCCTGCCCGTATAAATCTGCCCGATTTTGACCTCGGCACAGAGCTTTTCGACCTCTTCCAACGCCCGTTCCGCCTTGCCCTGACCGGCGGCGAAGATAAACACCGTCCCGTCTTCCTCCACCTCGATGGTCGCTCCCGTGGCCTCCTGGATCGCCCGGATCGTCTTGCCGCCCGGCCCGATCAATCGCCCGATCTTGTCCGGGTGGATCGAAGTCGTCAGCATCCGCGGCGCGTAGGGGCTCAGCTCCTTGCGGGGCTCAGGCAACGCCTTTTCGATGATCGCGATAATCTCCAGCCGCTTGGTGCGGGCCAGCTCAAAGGTCTTCTGGATCTGCGCCAACGACAAACCCCGGATCTTCAGGTCCAGCTGGATCGCCGTGATCCCCGCGTGCGTGCCGGCCACCTTAAAGTCCATGTCCCCGAAGTGATCCTCTTCCCCCTGGATGTCCACCAGGTATACGTCCTTGTCCTTTTCGTGGATCAGCCCCACGCTCACCCCCGCCACCGCCGCGCTGATCGGCACGCCCGCGTCCATCAGCGCCAGGCAACCGCCGCACGCGCTGGCCATCGACGACGAGCCGTTGGATTCCAGAATGTCGCTGACCACCCGCACCGTGTACGGGAATTCCTCCACCGGCGGCAGCACCGGCTGCAGCGCCCGCTCGGCCAGTTTGCCGTGCCCGATTTCCCGCCGGCCCGGACCGGTGATCCGCTTGACTTCGCCCACCGAGAACGGCGGGAAGTTGTAGTGCAGGTAAAACTTCTCGGCGTATTCCTCGCCCAACCCGTCGACGATCTGCTCGTCGGAATTCGTGCCCAAGGTCACCGTCGCCAGCGCCTGCGTCTCGCCGCGCGTAAAGAGCGCCGACCCGTGCACCCGCGGCAGAACCGCCGCTTCCGCGCTGATCGGGCGCAACTGATCCATCGCCCGCCCGTCCGTGCGCTGGCCGGAGAGAATAATCTCACGGGTAATGCGGCCCTCCAGCTGCTCAATGGCCAGCTTGGCCTGCTTGACCCGCTCTTCCCACTTCTTGTACGCCACCACGCCCACGTTGTCCGCCGGGGCCGGGAATTCCGCCGCGATAAACTGCTCGATGGCGTCCTTCACCGCCTGCTGACGCTCGAGCTTGCCGCCGGCGCGCGTCTTGGCCGCCCGCAGCGGGCTTGCCAGCTTGCTGTTCACCGCCGCCAGAATGTCTTCCGCCGGCTTTTGGAGCGTGCAAACCTTCGGCTTGCCCGCCTTCTTGGTCAGTTGATCGATCAGATCAGCGATCCGCAGGATCTGCTCATAGCCGAACCCGATCGCCTCGCTGACCACGTGCTCGGGCAATTCGTGGGCCCCGACTTCGATCATGTTCAGCCCGTCTTTGTGCCCGCACAGCAGCATGTCCAGATCGCTGTATTCGTTCTGCGCCGCCGTGGGCATGATCACCAGCCGCCCGTCCACCCGCCCCACCCGCACGTTGCCCACCGGGCCTTCAAACGGCACCGTGCTCACCGCCAGCGCCGCCGACGCCGCGATCCCCGCCAGCACGTCCGGCTCGTTCTGTCCGTCGGCCGCCAACACCCAGCACTGGACCTGCACTTCGTCAAAAAAACCCTCGGGGAACAACGGGCGCAAAGGCCGGTCGATGTTCCGCATCGTCAGCGTTTCCTTGGCGTTCGGAGCCCCTTCACGCTTCTTAAATCCGCCGGGGAACTTGCCCGCGGCGTTGAGCTTTTCCCGGTAATCCACCGTCAACGGGAAAAAGTCCAATCCTTCCCGCGGCGCCGCCCGCACCACCGTCCCCAGAATCACCGTTTCCCCGTATTGGACCGTCACCGCCCCATCCGCCTGCTTGGCCAGTTTCCCCGTTTCGATCGTCAGCGTTCGGCCGCCCAGTTCCATTTCCACGCGCGTGATGCTCATCGCAAAGTCCTCATCTCACCATGGCAAGACACTGCCTGTCTACAGGCACCGCCTTGGCCGGCCCTGGGCCAGCTTCGCTTGTTTTAGGGTAATACAGCAGGACAGGGAGATTGGTGCTGCGGCTTGAAAATCCGTTTACCGGCGCCATGCTCAGCCTCTTCAAGCCGTGGCACCAAGCCCACTGTCAACTGCATTACCCGACCGTGACACAGCCGGCCGGGGAGCACACACTCCGCGGCCGGGAATTACGTTGGTTTACTTGCGCAGACCCAGCCGCGTGATCAGGTCCACGTACCGGGCGCGATTGGTCTGCACCAGATAACGCAGCAGCCGCGTCCGCTTGCTGACCATCTGCAGCAACCCGCGCCGCGAGGAGTAGTCATGCCGGTGCCCGCGCAGATGCTCGGTCATCCCGTTGATCCGCTCGGTCAGAATCGCCACCTGGACTTCGGGCGAACCGCTGTCCTGGGCGTCACGTTGGTAGGTACGGATGACTTCGGTTTTCTTTTGCGCGGAAATCGTCATGTTCTTTTAGATCGCTAAAAGGTGGCCCGCAGGCCGCCGGGGTGCGGATTTAGGGTTTACTTGAACCTAATAGCTTAACACAGCCCGCCACAAGCGGCAACAACCCTTTTCCCGGTTCATTTTCCCCCCGTTTTCAGCCCCCGGCTCCGCCGGGGGGTACTTCTCTTCCAGGGCTTGCCTGAAAAATACTTAGGGAAGGCCCAGGCAAGAAATCCCTGGGCTTTTTGTTCCCCTTCACCCCCCCCCTCCGCCTCCCCTCCGCCCCCCGCAACCTGTTAAACTACCTGTCCCTATGGCTACCCAGGAAAGCCCATCCCCACGCTCCTACGCCCGCTCTACCGAAGTCTTCGCCCGCGCCCGCGATCTGATGCCCGGCGGCGTGAATTCCCCCGTGCGGGCCTATAAAGCCGTCGGCCGCGATCCCGTCGTCGTCCGCCAGGGCAAGGGCTGCCGCGTCACCGACGTCGACGGCAACGAATACATTGACTACGTCGGCAGCTACGGGCCCCTGATCCTCGGCCACTGCCCCGCGCAGGTCACCGTCGCCCTCTCCAAAGCCGTCGCCAAGGGCACCAGCTTCGGCATGCCCACCGAGGCCGAGAACGCCCTGGCCGAGATGGTCATCGCCGCCGTCCCCTCCATCGAACTCGTCCGCTTTGTCAACAGCGGCACCGAAGCCACCATGAGCGCCATTCGCCTCGCCCGCGCCGCCACCAGCCGCGACCTGATCATCAAGTGCACCGGCTGCTACCACGGCCACAGCGACAGCCTCCTGGTCCAGGCCGGCAGCGGCGCCACCACCCTCGGCACGCCCAGCTCCCCGGGCATTCCCCCCTCGGTCACCAGCCACACCATCCTGGTCCCCTACAACGACCTGGCCGCCACCGCCCAGGCGTTTGGCAGCTTCCCGGGCAAGATCGCCGCCATCCTCATCGAACCCATCGCGGGGAACATGGGCTGCGTCCCGCCACAAACCGGTTACCTCCAGGGCCTGCGTGAATTGTGCGATCGCCACGGCGCCTTGCTGATCTTTGACGAAGTGATGACCGGTTTCCGCGTGGCCTACGGCGGCGCCCAGCAGCTCTACGGCATCCGCCCCGACTTAACCTGCTTAGGCAAGATCGTCGGCGGGGGCCTGCCCTGTGCCGCCTACGGTGGGCGCCAGGACCTGATGCGCAAAATGGCTCCCGACGGCCCCGTCTATCAGGCCGGCACGCTTTCGGGCAACCCCCTGGCCATGGCCGCCGGCCTGGCGATGCTCCAGTCCCTAAAAGACTCGGTCGCCTACCAGACCCTCGAGCAATCCTCCGCTCTCCTGGCCGAGGGCCTGACGCAAGCCGCCGCCAAGGCCAAAGTCCCCGTCTCCTGCCAACGCGTCGGCTCGATGATCTGCGTCTTCTTCAGCCCCAAGCCCATCGCCAACTATGAACAGGCTCTAAGCTGCGACACCAAAGCCTTCACCGCCTTCTTTAACACCATGCTGGCTCACGGCGTCATGCTGCCGCCCAGCCAATACGAAACCTGGTTCGTCAGCCTCGCCCACGACGCCCAAGCCATCGCCCAGACCATCGCCGCCGCCGCCGCCGCCTTCCAGGCCGCCGCGAAAAAACATTGAAATTCGGAGAAATTCCCGTGACCAACAACCCCGCCCCCGGTCAAAAATTCCGCATCCTCGCCGCCGACAAACTCGACGAAGAAGGCTTGGACTACATCCGCTCCCAGCCCGACGCCGAGCTGGTCAATAAGCCCGGCATCTCCGAGGACGAACTGGCCGCCATCGCCGGCGATCACGACGGCATGATCGTCCGCTCCGCCGTCCAGGTCACCGCCAAGGTCCTGGCCAACCCCGGACGCCTCAAGGCCGTCGCCCGCGCCGGCGTGGGCGTGGACAACATCGACCTGGACGCCGCCACCGACAAGGGCATCCTGGTCATGAACTCCGCCGACGCCAGCACCATCTCCACCGCCGAGCACGCCTTCGCTCTCCTGATCGCCCTTGCCCGCCAGATCGGCCCAGCCTACAAGGTCATGACCGAAGGCGGCTGGGATCGCAACAAGTTCATGGGCCGCCAACTCGCGGGCAAGACCCTGGGCGTCGTCGGGTTCGGCCGCATCGGCCGCACCGTCGCCGAACGCGCCCTGGCCTTCGGCATGACCGTCGTCGCCTACGATCCGGTCTTCAATCAACCCACCGCCCTGGAAGGAAAGGTGCGCGTTTTTCAGCAGTTCCGCGAAATGCTCCCCCACGCCCACATGCTCACCTTCCACGTGCCGCTCAGCGATCAGACCCGCGGCATGCTCGGGTCCGAAACCTTCCCCCTCTGCCGCGACGGCATCATGGTCGTCAACGCCTCCCGCGGCGGCGTCGTGGATGAAGAAGCCCTCTTGGCCGCCCTGGACAGCGGCAAATGCGCCGGCGCCGCCCTGGACGTCTTTGTCGCCGAACCCCTGGCCAAGGATTCCCCCCTGCGCAAACACCCCAAGGTGCTGCTTACTCCGCACCTGGGCGCCAGCACCAAGGAAGCCCAGAAAGCCGTCGCCGTCGCCGCGGCCGAACAACTGATGACCTTCCTCCGCGGGCAGGGCATCGTCGGCGCCGTCAATGCCGGCGGACTCCGCATCGACCTAAGCCCCGTCCAGGCTGCCTTTGTCGATCTGGCCCAGCGCATGACCCGCCTCCTGGCCCCCATGATCACCCAAGGCATCGGCTCCGTGGCCATCGAGCTGGCCGGCAAGGAACTGGCCTCTGTCGCCGGCACCCTCGAACGCTACGCCCTCGTGGGCCTCCTGGGCGGCAGCCTCGATATTCCCGTCAACGTCATCAACGTCGCCAGCGTCGCCCGCCAACGCGGAGTGCAACTTCGCACCATACTGTCCGATGACCAGACCGACCACCGCTCCGGCCCGCAATTGACCATTGAAGTCAATTCCGCCGACGGCAAGGAAGAACGCCGGATTATCGGCCGCGTCTACGACGACATGCGCCCCCGCGTCATCGAAATCAACGGTTACCGCATGGACATGATCCCCGAAGGCGCCATGATCCTGATCCTCAACGAAGATCGCCCCGGCATGATCGGCATGGTCGGCACGGAATTCGGACAGGCCAAGGTCAATATCGCCGATATGACCATCAGCCGCCGTCAGGATAAAGCCCTGATGGTGCTCAAAGTGGACGACCAGCCCTCCGATGCCATGCTCAACCGTCTGCAGCACCGCCCGGGGATTCTCAAAGTCGCGGTCGTTAAGTTGCCGCCTGAGAAAAACTAAGTGCCTGGATCGCCACCCGCGTCCAGACGTACCAACATCCGCCGCGCTGCGCGCGTCATTTTTCATTGCCCATGGTGAACTAAAAACGCTCCGGCGCCAGGTGTCCGCCCGCCGCCTGAACCGCGCCCCGGCGGAATCAACCTCAGCGCCCCGTGGGAATACGCACGGGCTTGGATACGCTGCGCAGCTTGGGAATGTCCTGGCCCAGCAGGTCCAGCTTGCCGCGCAGGGCGTTGCCCATCTGCTGCAGGTTGGTCTCCATCATGTGGGCCTTCAGCTGCGCCCGAATCGGCGCCCACTGATCGTGATGCGGGCAGGGCTGCTGATCGTTGCACTCAGCCATCCCCACCGCGCAGCCGTCCAGATCATCAATACCGTCGATGGCGGCCACAATGTCCACCAACATGATCTTCTCTGGCTTCTTGGCCAGCGCGAAACCTCCGCCACGTCCCTTGGCGCTGACCAGCAGTCCCTTGCGCACCAGATCCTGAAAGATCTTGGCCACAAAGTGCCGGGGCAGATCGGTTCCCTGGCAAAGCTCGTCCAGCAGCACATAGCCGTCCGGGCGGAGCATGGCCAGGCGGCTCAGAGCACGAATCGCATAACGGCAGGCATTGGAGTAGATCATCGGCGGGCCTCGCGATTACCGTTGGTCGCTTCCCGGGAAATACAAAAGGGTATGTTTGGACCCATTCTTGTAATCCCGACAAAGCGAATGTTATACCTTTAATGCAGCTTTGCAACTATCCGGAAGGATCAGAAGATGTCCAAATCGCTACATCGAATCGGCATACTCACCGGCGGCGGGGATTGCCCGGGCTTAAACGCCGTCATTCGGGCTGTCACCAAGACCGCCCTGACCCGCGACGGCATGGAGGTTTTCGGCATCGAAGACGGCTTTTTGGGCTTGGTCCAGAACCGCATGCGCCAGCTCCATAACGACGACGTCTCCAATATTCTCACCCTCGGCGGGACCATTCTGGGCACCAACAACAAGTGCGACCCCCGCAAATATGTCATCCAGCGCAACGGGCATACCGAAACCGCCGACGTCACCGACCGCTGCCTGGAACACATCGCCCACCACCAGCTCGACGCCCTGATCGTCATCGGCGGCGACGGCACCATGTCCGTGGCTTCCAACTTCGTCCGCCACGGCATCAACTGCCTGGGCGTGCCCAAAACCATCGACAATGACCTGGAAGGCACCGACGTCACCTTCGGGTTCGCCACCGCCTGCATGATCGCCTCCGAGGCCCTGGACCGCATTCACACCACCGCCGCCAGCCATCACCGCGTGATGATCGTCGAGATCATGGGCCGCAACGCCGGGTGGCTGGCCCTGTACTCCGGCCTGGCCTCGGGCGCCGACATCATCCTCATTCCCGAAATCCCCTACGACATCGAAAAGATCTGCGAAAAAGTCCGCACCCGCTCCCGCCACGGCAAACGCTTCAGCATCGTGGCCGTGTCCGAAGGCGCCCGGGCCCTGGACGGCAAACAGGTCGTCGATCGCGTCGATCCCTCCAGCCCCGATCCGATCCGCTTGGGCGGCATCGGCCGCGTCCTCGCCCAGCAGATCGAGGAAAAAACCCAGATCGAAACCCGCACCACCGTCCTCGGGCACGTGCAGCGCGGCGGAACGCCCGTTGCCGACGATCGCATCCTGGCCACCCAGTTCGGGCACGCGGCCATCAAGGCCCTGCTCGACGGCAAGGAAAATCGCATGATCGTCATGAAGGGTGGCGTCGTGACCGACATCGACATCCTCACCGTGGCTGACAAACAACGCTTAGTCACCCTCGACCACCCCCTGGTCGCCGCCGCCCGCGACTTAGGCACCAGCTTCGGCGATTGATTTACTCCTTCTCGGAAATGCCCCCGCGTCCGAAAGGCATGGAGCCGGCCCCGCATTTCCATGCGGGGCTGTGAAACCCAAGACACCCAGGCATGGCCCCCCGGAAATGCCTGGGCTTGGTCAAGACAGAGCGCGCGGAAGAAGCCCGATTATCGGGAGTTTCCTCTCAATAACGGGCTCGTCCGCGAACGCTTGAACTGTCTTT
>JADZCD010000001.1 GCA_020851735.1 Phycisphaeraceae bacterium | reverse complement strand
CACTGTCACCTGGGCTTAGCCCAATAGGTCGCTTGTGAGTGGCCCTTGCCCCGTCAGCTGTATTCGCGGGAGCGGACAGCCGACGGTCGGGCCGAGGACGCCGTGGCGCACCGTACGTGCAACTTTTCCTCTTGTTTCGCGCACGTACTAGGCGGGAACAGATGACCGCTCCCATCCAGCGGCCCACCGAACCTGCGCCCTAATTCCGGCACAAGCACCAAAGACAGTTCAAGCGCTCGCTGGCAAGCTCGCCCCCGGAAGAAATATCCGGTCAGCGAGCTTGTCCCGCGCGCCCCTTCCGGATTCAGCCCCCGGCTCCGCCGGGGGGTACGCGTCTTAGAAGCCCACGGATTGCATCCGTGGGTTGCCTTGATTGCTTTGCTTCCGGGGGACAAGCCCAGGCATTTCCGGGGGGCCATGCCTGGGTGCCTTGTTACCCCGTCGCCTTGCCTGCATTGAATAAAGCCCAGGGAAAAATCCCTGGGCTCGTTTTGTTCTTCTTGGGGGTACTTCCGGGTGTTACTTCCGGGTGTTACTTCCGGGTCTTATCTTCCGGGGGTTACTTCCGGGGGGGGTCTACTTCTTCTTTGCTGTCGCCTTGGGCTTGAGCAGTTTGGCGAGGTTTTCGTAGCTGACGCGGACGGACTTCATCGGGTCGTTGTCGATCCATTCCGCGTCCTGTTCGACGATCAGGTAATTCACGCCCGCCGCCGGGGCCGCGGCCAGGACGCCCTTTAAGTCCACGATGCCCGTGCCCACTTCGGTGAATTTTTTCGGCAGGTCGCGGCCCGGCGTGTCCTTAATGTGCAGGAGCGGCACGCGGCCGGAAAGTTTCTTGATCCAGTCCACGGGGTTTTCCCGGCCCCAGGTGGCCCACATCACGTCCAGCTCGAACTGGCAGCTTTTTAATTCGCCGGCGAAAATTTCCTGGCCGAGGGAACCATCGGTCAGTTTGTCGAATTCAAAAGCGTGATTGTGATAGCAGAGCACCAGGCCCTTGTCCGCCAGGCGCTTGCCAGCCTCATTGAGCAGGGCGGCGGCCTTGCGATAGCCTTCGGGGGTGCGGTAGTCGTTGGGCAGATACGGACAAGTGACGTACTTGTAGCCAAGGGTCTTGGCGTCGGCGGCCACGTCGTCCAGGTTGCCGGTCAGCCGCTCGATCTCCACGTGCGTGCCCATGCCCTGGAGCTTTAGACTCTTGCACAGGTCGGCCATCTGTTGAGGCGTCTTGCCCGCCAGGCCGGCGAATTCGACGGTGGGGTAGCCGAACTGCGCGACCTGCGCCAAAACTTTTTCCGGGTCCTTGGCATAAACGTCCCGGACGCTATAAAGCTGTAAGCCAATCGTCATAGCCATGAAAAGCACTCCTGTGATGAATGAGGGATTAAAATAAAGACTAGTTAGCCGGGTATGCGAGGGCAAATCAGCCCGCTCTGGACAGCGAGCCCGGCGAGTGCGAAAGTAAACGTTCGGTCGGAGGATCGAGAACCACTCTTGCTTTGCTTAAGGCACCACGGATGGGCAGCACTTTCGTTCACCTGCACCTGCACAGCGAATATTCCCTGCTGGACGGGGCCAACCCGATCGAGCGGCTGGTGGACCGGATCAAAGAGCTGGGCATGGACGCGGTGGCCTTAACGGACCACGGCAACCTGCACGGAGCGGTGGAGTTCTATCGCAAGGCCGCGGCCGCGGGGATTAAGCCGATCTTGGGCATCGAGGCCTACGTGGCGCCGGGGGATCGGACCAAACGCGAGTTTACCGGCGTATCCGACGGCGGGTTTCACCTGGTTTTGTTGGCTGAGAACGAAACCGGCTGGCGGAATCTGCTCAAGCTCAGCTCCGACGCTTACTTGAATGGTTTTTATTTTCGTCCGCGGATGGACAAGAGCACGCTGGCGCAATGGAGCAAGGGCATCATCGCCATCAACGGGCACCTGGGTTCTTCGCTGGCGCATCTTCTGCAGCGCTACGCGCAAAGCCAGGAGCCGGGCGACTGGAAGGCGGCCGTGGAGGAAGCCCGCTGGCACGCGGCGACATTCGGGCCGAATGACAAGGGTGAGCCGCGCTTTTATCTGGAATTGCAGAGGCATGACGATCCTTTGCAGGAAACGATCAACCATTTGATCCGCAAATTGGCGGGGGAATTGGATCTGCCGCTGGTGGCGGACAACGACGCGCATTTTCTATTGGCGGAGGACCACGACCCGCACGACACGCTGATCTGCATCTCCACGGGCAAGACCAAGGACGTGGAGGGTCGGATGCGCTACTCGCCGCAGCTGTACGTCAAGAGCCCGCAGCAGATGGAGGAATTGTTCCGCGACGTGCCGGAGGCGATTGAGAACACGCGCAAGATCGCCGACCGCTGCCAGGTGGGGCTGGACTTCGGGCAGAACCACGCCCCGGTGGTGAAGATCGAGCGGCACGCCAAGGCCCGCAAGGCGGCGGAAAAACTGGAGGCGGGCACGACGGAATGGTTCAACGCTTACTGCGCGCAGTTTGAGCTATTGCCGTTTGACGCGCTTAAGGATCGCACCCCTGCCAAGGAGATCAAGCGCAGCGCGGATGAGGCTCTGCGCCTGCTGGCGGAGGCGGGGGCGATCTGGCGGTACGGCAAGGACGGCATCACCGCGGAAGTGCGGCAGAGGCTGGACCGGGAATTGTCGATCCTGGCGGATAAAAATATTTCCGCTTACTTCCTGATCGTGTGGGATTTTGTGAATGAGGCCCGCAAGCGGGGCATCCCAGCCAACGCGCGCGGGTCGGGCGTGGGCACGATGGTGGGGTATTGCCTGGGCTTGTCCAACGCCTGCCCGGTGAAGTACGGGTTGCTTTTTGAGCGTTTCACGGACCCGGACCGTTCGGAATATCCGGATATCGACATCGACCTCTGCCAGGACGGGCGGGGGCAGATCATCGAATATGTGCGGCAGAAATACGGGCACGTGGCCCAGATTATTACGTTTGGAACGTTAAAGGCCCGGGCGGCGGTGCGTGACGTGGGGCGGGTGCTGGCGGTGCCGCTGCCGGTGGTGGACAAGGTCTGCAAGCTCATCGGCGGCGGGCTGAACACCACGCTGGAAAGCGCCTTGGAGCAGGAGCCGGACCTCGCCAAGTTGTATAAGGAGGATGGTCAGATCCGGCAGATGCTGGACACGGCCAAGAAGCTGGAGGGGCTTTGCCGGCACGCGGGGGTGCACGCAGCGGGGGTGGTGATCGCCACGCAGCCGCTAGACAACATCATTCCGTTGTACAAGCCGGGCTTCGGCGACGACTTGCCGGTGGTCACGCAATGGGACGGCCCGACCGTGGGGGACATGGGCTTACTAAAGATGGATTTCCTGGGTTTGCGCACGCTGTCGATCATCGAGCGGGCGCGGAAAATGGTGCAAGAGACGCTGGCGGACGGTGTGATCCGCCGGGCGGCCCGCCCGGACGGAGGGGCGGAGGACGCGAAGTGGGACCCCTTGGATCTGGATCGGCTGACTTACGACGACCAGCGGGTGCTGGAGCTGTTTCGGCGTGGGGAAACGGGGGGGATTTTTCAGTTTGAATCCGGGGGCATGCGCAACCTGCTGCAGGCGATGAAGCCGGACCGGCTGGAGGATTTGATTGCCGCCAACGCGTTGTATCGGCCGGGGCCGATGGCGCTGATTGATGACTACAACGCGCGCAAGAACGGGCGGCAGGACGTGCCGAAGCTGCACCCGATCGTGGACAAGCTGACGGCTGAGACGTACGGGGTGATGGTGTACCAGGAACAGGTGATGCAGATCGCCAATGAGCTGGGCGGCATTCCGCTGCGGGCGGCCTACACGCTGATCAAGGCGATCAGCAAGAAGAAGCGCGACACCATCGACGCCAATCGGGAAAAGTTTCTGCAGGGGGCGACGCAGAAGGGGCTGGTCGCCCACGAAGCCCAGAAGCTCTGGGACATGATTCTGCAATTCGCGGGGTATGGATTTAACAAGAGTCATTCGACGGGGTACGCGATCATCGCGTATCAGACGGCGTATTTGAAGACGTATTTCCCGCTGCAATACATGGCGGCGGTGCTGACGTTTGAATCGGTGAACACGGACAAGGTGGTGGAGTACATCGACGAGTGCCGGCGGCTGCGGCTGCCCAACGGCAAGCAAGGGGTGGAGGTGCGTCCGCCGGACATTAATTTGTCGGGCGTGGCGTTCACGGTGGTGTTTGATCCGGACGAAGAGGCGCGGCCGGAGAAGGGGCACATTCGCTTTGGGCTGAGTGCGGTCAAGGGGGTGGGGGACAAGGCGATCGGGGCGATCATCGAGGCGAGGCAGAAAGGCGGGGCGTTTAAGAGTCTGCACGATTTCACGGAGCGGGTGCCACTGACGCTGGTGAACCGGGCGACGATCGAGGCGCTGATCAAGTGCGGGGCTTTTGACTCGGTGCACGGGCTGGACAAGCGGGCGGCGTTGATCGAGGCGATGGACGGGGCGATCGCGGCGGGGCAGCGGGCGGCGGCGGACCGGGAATCGGGGCAGATGAATTTCTTTGGCGCGGAGGCCGGGCCGGCGGCGGCGGGCCAATTGCCGGTCCACGAGATGATTCTGCCTAAGGTCGAGCCGTGGGCGCGCAATCAGCAACTGAAAAACGAGAAGGACGTGCTGGGGTTTTATGTTTCCTCGCATCCGCTGGACGAGCATCGGGGCACGCTGCGGCGGTTCAGCAGCGCGACGCTGACGGATTTCCGGCGTGTGCCGGCCGAGGTGGAGGTGGTGGTGGGCGGCATCTTCACGCGGGTGCGGACGACGGTGACCAAGAGCGGGCGGAATCCGGGGCAGAAGATGGCGATGTTCACGATCGAGGACGGGAGCGCGGCGGTGGAGGGGGTGATCTTCGCGGAGGCGTATGCGGTGTTCGCGCCGCTCCTGACGCTGGACCGGGTGGTGTTTCTGCGGGGGAAGGTGGACCGGCGGCGGGAAGAGCCGAATTTGATCGTGGAGGAAGTGATCCCGGTGGAACAGGCGGCGACAAGGCTGACGCGGACGGTGAAGATCGTGATCAAGGACAGTTGGTACAGCCAGGCTGAGCCGGCGGTTGAGTTCGGCAAGCGCGGGGAGTTGACGAAGCTTAAGCTGCTGCTGACGCAGATGAACGGACAGGCGGGGACGAATGGGGCGGGCAAATATGCGGAGGTGTTGTTTGAGGTGCATCAGAACGGGCAGGTAGTGGCGTTGCGGACCAGCGGGGTGAAAGTACTGGCGCAGGATGATCTGCCGCGGCGCATCGCGATGGTGCTGGGGCTGGAGGATCGGCCGGACGACTGCTGCCAGTTGCTGGGGCCGACGAAGGTGCGGCTGCCGCAGCAGGCGGCGGTGAGTCCAACGCCCGCGGAGCCGGCGCTGCCGATGTTCAGCGGTCAGGGGGAGGCGTGTGCGAGCATTGATCGGTATTAGCCGCGGGGGTTGGGGATTGGGGGTTGGGGGACAGGGAAGAAGCATCAAGACAAGCCAGACACCCAGGCACCCCGGAAGGGCGATGCCTGGGCTTGGGATGAGGGTTCGGCGGGTTATTGGGTTGAGCGCGGGGGGAGTTAAAGGTCGTCGCGGATTTCGATGACTTTTTGGCGGTCTTTGTCGTAGACATGGAGCTTGCCGGGCTGCTCGACCTGGCGGCAGGTTTTGTGGGAGCCGTCGCAGAGGGGGTAATTGCGGCTTAGGCCACAGAGGCAGATCCAGACGCTTTTTTCGGTGGGCTTAACTTCAAAGGGCGCGGTGGCGTCGTGACGGATGAGGCGGGGCATGGCGGTTCTCCTGCATGAACGTGAAATGGACCACGGGGAATTGTAGGCAGGGCGAAGAGCGGGGCGTGGAAATGTATCGGTCGGCGCGGAAGCAGTATAGTAGTTGCACCTTTAAGAGGACTTAACCTTGCGCCGTAGTCGAAGACCGTTGGTGATCGCTTCCCGCCGCAGTCAGTTAGCCAAAGCCCAGGCCCAGTGGGTGGGCGCGGTGCTTAAGCAGCTGCACCCGAAGATCGAAGTGGAATTTGTGTGGGTGGAATCGGCGGGCGATCAGCAGACGGAAACGGCGCTGGCGGAGGCGGGGGGCAAGGGGTTGTTCGTGGGCGCGGTGGAGCGCGAGCTGTTGGCGGGGCGGGCGGATTTGGCGGTGCACAGCATGAAGGATCTGCCGTCGGCCAGCTTTGGGCCGGGGGGAGGGAGCGATTTCGGGGGAGAGCAGAAGGACAAGCCCACACCCTCACCCTACCCTCTCCCTCAAAGAGGGAGAGGGAATGAAGGGGGCACTTCCGGGGGTTCCGGGGGTTCCGGGGGTTCCGGGGGGGGGTTGATGATTGCGGCGGTGCCGCGGCGGGAGGATGTGCGGGACTGTTTGATCAGCGCGGTGGCGAAGTCGATCAGCGAGTTGCCGGGCGGGGCGACGATCGGCACGGCCAGTCCGCGGCGGGCGGCGCAGCTGTTGCGGTTGCGGTCGGATTTAAAGATTGAACTATTGCGCGGCAACGTGGACACGCGGCTGCGGAAGGTTTTGAAGGACGGCCAATATGCCGCGACGCTGTTGGCGGCCGCGGGCTTGCGGCGGGGCGGGTGGGCGGAGTTTGCCGGCGTGCCGATCGATCCGGACGAGATGTTGCCGGCGGCTGGTCAGGGGGCGTTGGCGCTGCAATGCCGGATTGACGATCACGTGACGCTGACGCGCTGCTTGCCGCTCAACGACGCGGTGACGGCCCAGGCGGTGCACGCGGAGCGCGAGGTGGTGCGGCGGTTGGGGGGCGATTGCCACCTGGCGATGGCGGTGCTGGCGGAGCCGGCGGTGCTGAGCGAGGGGAAAAATGGATTGGGATATCGGATGCGGGCGCGGGTGCTCAGTGCCGACGGGCAGAAATGCCTGGAGGCGGGCGGGGCGGCGCCGGTGAAGGGGTTAAGCAAGCTGGTGGCGGCGATGGTCAAGCAGCTGGCGGAGCAGGGGGCGCGGGAGTTGCTGCGGGGGTAATTGATTGACGAACGGGAAGCGGTGCCCAGGGAAGGAATCCCTGGGGTTTGGGGTAATCGGCACACAGCAGCCTTCGGCCTGCGGTGTGGCACCCGAGCGGGGGGACTTGTGGGGGGGGCGAGGGGTGGGCGGGATTTGATGGGTCTAACTGCGGGCTTCCGCCCGCAGCTGTTTTTTAGGGGGTATGCGGTCAACAGAGGAGAGGGTAACGGTGCCCAGGGAAGGAATCCCTGGGCTTTATTGGTGAGCCGCACACAGCAGCCTTCGGCCTGCTGTGTGGCACCCGAGCGGGGGGACTTGTGGGGGGGGCGTCCGGGGGCACTTCCGGGGGGGCGGGGGAGGGGCGGGATTTGATGGGTCTAACTGCGGGCTTCCGCCCGCAGCTGTTTTTAGGGGGTATGCGGTCAACAGAGGAGAGGTTAACGGTGCCTAGGGAAGGAATCCCTGGGCTTTATGGGTGAGCTGCACACAGCAGCCTTCGGCCTGCTGTGTGGCACCCGAGCGGGGGGACTTTGCGGGGGTGGGGGACAATGCCCGCTTACTGACGTGCGCGGCTCGTTGATGCCATGACCTCCGGGGGCGCCGTCCGGGGGCTTGCGGGGGTGCCTTCCGGGGGGGCGGGGGAGGGGAAAATCGGTATACTCTTAGGTTCGCTGTAATCAGGGGGGGGCAGAGCAAGGAGTTGTTGGACCATGGCTAAGCGGAAGCCGTTTGTCGGTGGTAACTGGAAGATGAATCTGCACCTGAGTGAGGCGCTGGCGCTGACCGAAGAGCTGGCGGCGAAGTTTAGGGCGACGGATAAGGTGGACGTGGTGATCTGTCCGGCGTTTGCGTACCTGGCGCAGGTGGGGCAGGTACTTAAGAAGGCAGGTTCGGGGATCAAGCTGGGGGCGCAGGACTGCTATTTTGAAGCCAACGGGGCGTTTACGGGCGAGGTGAGCTTGTCGATGCTCAAGGACGTGGGGGTGAGCGTGGTGCTGACGGGGCACAGTGAGCGGCGGCACGTTTTAGGTGAAAGCGACGAACTGATTAACCGCAAGACGCGGGCGGCCCTGGCGGCGGGGCTGGAAGTGATCTTGTGCGTGGGCGAGAAGCTCGAGCAGCGTGAGGCGGGGATGACCGACGGGGTGAACTTAGGTCAGACTTCGCTGGGGCTGGCGGGGGTTAAGCCGGAGCAGATGAGCAAGGTGACGATCGCGTATGAGCCGGTGTGGGCGATCGGGACGGGCAAGACGGCGACGCCGGCGGACGCGCAGGCGGCGCACGCGCGGATACGGTCGTTTGTGAAAAGCGGGCTTTATAATGAAGCGATCGGAGACGGGCTGCGGATTCAATACGGCGGTTCGGTGAAGCCGGCGAACGCGGCGGAGTTGTTCGGGCAGGCGGACATCGACGGCGGGCTGATCGGGGGGGCGTCGCTGAAGGCGGCGGACTTTTTGGCGATTCTGGACGGGGCGGTGCAATAAGCGTTTAGCGCATCGGGCTGGCCCGGTGAGGAACGGGGCTGGCGAACGATTCCCCACACGCTGGGGGCGTGGAAAAATAAAGAGGACTACCCATGCTGGTGCTTGGCGGATTCATGGTCACGGGCGTCGCGTTGCTGGCCATATTGATCTCTGTGCTTCTGGTGCTGTTGATTTTGATCCAGAAGCCGCGCGGCGGGGGACTGTCGGCGGCGTTCGGCGGGGGGGCGGCGGTGCAGACAGCCTTTGGGGCGAAGGTGGGCGACGTGCTGACGTGGTCCACGGTGGTGTTTTTTGTGATCTGGCTGGTGCTGTACATGATGCTGAATCTGACGGCCCGGCCGGAGCGGTCGGACACGCTGTTGCCGCAGGCGGTGCCGACGCAGCAGCAGACGCAGGCGCCGGCCACCCAACCGGCGGCGGCTGTGGGCGAAGCGGCGGGGCAGGCGGCGGGGCAAGCGGATCAGACCCAAGTGCCGGGCGAAGCGGCGCCGCCGACTGAGAACGGCGAATCAAACACCACGGAAATTCCCGGTCCGGCGCCTGAAACGCCATAAGGATGCGGGCCAGACTTCTTCCGGTTGATAGGGAGAGCCGGTTTTGATCTATTCGATGACCGGTTTCGGACAAGCCAGCGGGCAGATCGACGGGACGCAATACACCGTCGAGCTGCGAAGCTTGAACAACCGTTACCTTAAGACGGTGCTGCGCCTGCCGGAAGAGATTCTGCCTCTGGAAGCTGAACTGGAGATGCTGCTGCGGCACCACTTTGACCGCGGGTCGGTGACGCTGTGGGTCCGCCGGCAACAGGCGGAGGGCGCGGCGGCGTGGAAGGTGAGCCAGGAAACGCTGCGGAGCTACCTGGAGCGGATGGAAGCGGTGCGGCGGGACCTGGAAGCCAAGGGCGGACAGACGTCGGTGGAACTGGGATCGCTGCTGGCCTTACCGGGCGTGCTGGTGCAGCCGGACGGGGGGATGTCGGCGGTGGAGATGGCGCGCAGCGTGCTGCCGGGGTTGCTTAAGGAAGCGTGCGAGAAATTGACGGCGATGCGTCAGGCGGAGGGCAAGGTGATCGCGGCGGACTTCGCCAAGCATCTGGGCATCATCCGCCAGCGGTTGGACGTGGTGCAGGCGCGGGCGCCGCAGGTGGTGGAGGAATATCACCAGCGGTTGCGCGGGCGGGTGGAAGAGCTTTTGGCGCGGGCGCAGCTGAACGTGGACCACGTGGAACTGATCCGCGAGGTGGCGATTTACGCGGAGCGCAGCGACATCAGCGAGGAGATTTCGCGGTTAAGCGGGCACCTGGAGCAATTCGAGCAGATCGTGGGAGCCAAGGACGGCGAGCCGGCGGGGCGGACGCTGGAGTTTTTGGCTCAGGAAATGCTGCGCGAGGCGAACACCATCGCCAGCAAGAGCAACGACGGGCAGATCAGCCGGGCGATCGTGGAAATCAAGGGCACGATCGACCGGATTAAAGAGCAGAGCCAGAATGTGGAGTGAGGAGGGGGTTGCCGAATGACGAATGACGAATGGCGAATGGCGAATGGCGAATGGCGAATGGCGAATGGCGAATGGCGAATGGCGAATGGCGACAAAGTTTAGGGTGGTTTTATTGAAGTCCAGTGATTCATGTTTTTTCGCATCGCAAATCGGCAATCGAACATCGGCCATTGGATCGCTTCCGGGGTGGGCTGCAATAAAACAACGGTGAATCCCACGGACCCGATCAACTCGCCGAATCTGACGCCGCAATCCGGAGCGATATCCTCCGGGGGGGGGTCGGCTGGGGGCAGCCATCTGACGGGCGAGGAGCGCAGCCGGATCGAGGCGTATGAGCTGGCGATTGTGCTTTCGCACTTTGACATCGGGCGGATCGACGCCATTCGGGAATTCCATCGCGGATCGCGGCGCTCGCCGAAGCTCTTGATTCAGGCGGAGACGGGGACGTATCTGCTTAAGCGGCGGGCGCGGGGGAAGGACGATCCGTTCAAGGTGGCGTTCTGCCACGCGCTGCAGCTTTACTTGGCGTCCAAGCAGTTTCCGCTGCCAAGGCTGATCGGCACGAAGGGCGACAATCGGTCGATGCTGCAATTTCAGCACGCGGTGTATGAGATGTTCGAATACATCAAGGGCGGCAGCTACGACAACTCGCTGGAAGCCACGGGCAGCGCGGGCAAGACGCTGGCATTGTTCCACAAGATTCTGGCGGATTACCAGCCGGAGTATGAGCCACCCCCCGGAAGTTATCACGCGTCGAAATCGGTGGCTAAGAGCTTAGAGGGCATTCCGCCGATCCTGCTGAAGATGGACGCCAAGAACACGTCGGGGCAGGGCGAGCGGGTGGCGACGGTGGCGCAGTTTCTCCGCGACAGCTACAGCGAGGCGGCCACGCAGGTTAATCGGCTGGGCTTGACCGACTGGCCGATGCAGATTGTGCATGCCGACTGGCACCCGGGGAACATGCTGTTTCGCGCCAGCCGGGTGGTGGCGGTGATCGACTACGACTCGGCCCGGATTCAGCAGCGGATTCTGGACGTGGCCAACGGGGCGCTGCAGTTTTCCATCCTCGGCGGGGGTGACGATCCGGCCCAGTGGCCGAACTACATCGACACCACGCGGTTTAAGCGTTTTTTGCGCGGGTATGACTCGGTGCCGGGATGCGTGATCACCAAGGCGGAGCTGGCGACGATTCCGTGGCTGATGATCGAGGCGCTGATTGCCGAGAGCGTGTTTCCCATCGCGGCGACCGGGTCGTTCGCGCAGCTGGACGGGTTGGGGTTTCTCCTGATGATCGAGCGGAAGATCCGCTGGCTGCGGGAACACGCCGAGGAACTGGTGCAGGTGGCGGATGAGTAGAGGGGGCCGGGGGGGAAACGGTATCACGTGGGCTTACCTGTTGGGTGCCACACAGCAGCGCGCAGCGTGCTGTGTGCGGTTAGCCAAAATGCTCAATCAGACACACAGGGAGCTTCGTTCCAGCGCGTAGGCGATTCCTCGCTCTTTCGTAGGCGCATCGCACACAGCAGCCTTCGGCCTGCTGTGTGGCACCCATACGGCAATCCATGCGGTAGATCATCGCACACAGCAGCCTTCGGCCTGCTGTGTGGCACCCATACGGCAGATGCTCACCCATCGCGCTACGCCCCCCGGAAGATGCTGGGTGGCACCCATACGACAATCCATGCGATAGCTCATCGCACACAGCACACTACGTGATGCTGTGTGGCACCCATAGGGCAGGCGCTGGATAGTTCATTGCCCACGTTAGGGCCATGCCTAGTGCAGGGGATCGATCCTGACCACCGATGATTTATCCCCGGCATACCAACGGGCTGACGACCATCGCCAAGTTGTCGGGTCGTCGGTCAGCCCACGCCGCACGGGATTGTTGTGGAGGTAGTCCACTTTCTCCGATAATTCATGCTCCGAAGTGATGTTCCGATCATATCCTCCGCCAGGCTGCCAGAAGCGAAAGCGACCTTGTTTATCACGAAGACGCGGGAGAATCGGAGCATGAAGTTCTTGCCAGCGGGTAAGCACGCGCCGGGCAAAACGCATTTTGAGCCGACGCAAAATGTCGCCCACGCTGAGCGTGGGCTGACCGGTTTGGATCAGGAGATGGAAGTGCTCAGGCATGAGCACCCAGGCAAACAAATTAAAACGTAGCTCACGATGCGTCAGTTCGAGCTGCGCCGCCAAGGCGTCCTTGATCCTATCGTTGCCAAGCAAAGGCAGACGCTGATAGCAGGAACAGGTCAGATACCGGGCGTGACCAGGGTGTTCGATGCGATGAAGGCGACGACGATGAAGCACCATAGGAGGATCATCTTATCCTTGGCGGAGGCCTAAGCGGCATATCTGGGCCATTGTATTTCGATGCACACAGCACGCTGCGCGACCCCGGAAGATGTTGTGTGGCACCCATACGACAATCCATGCGATAGCTCATCGCACACAGCAGCCTTCGGCCTGCTGTGTGGCACCCATAGGCAATCCATGCGGTAGCTCATCGCACACAGCACGCTGCGCGCTGCTGTGTGGCACCCATAGGCACCTGATATCCAATTCGAGTGTCACACTTACAGCAGCGGGGACAGGAGGGCGGCGGCGCTGTCGACGTAGCGGGAGAGGGTCGGGCGGCGGTTCCAGGCTTCGAGGCTGACGGGGGTGGATTCTTCCAGGTAGCGGGTCTGGGCGAAGCGGAGCTGGCGGGTGATCTGCTGGCCATACATCAGGACGTTGAGCTCGAAATTCAGGTAGAAGGAGCGCACGTCCAGGTTCGACGAGCCCAGGAGGGCCAGGGAATCGTCGACGGTCATGGTCTTGGCGTGGAGCAGGCCCTTGTCGTGCTGAAACACTTTGACGCCGGCCTTGACCAGCGGCTCGATGTAGGCGCGGGCGGCGGCGGACACCAGGGGGTGATCGGAGCGTTTGGGGATGACCAAGGACACATCGGCGCCCTGTTCCACGGCCATGGAGAGGGCGACCATGGTGGGCTCATCGGGCACGAGGTAGGGGCTGGTGATGATCAGGCGATGGCGGGCAGCGTGGATGCCGGCGAGGATGACGCGCTGGAGGGATTCGGATTCGTCGGTGGGTCCGGTGGTCACGCACTGGGCGGCGACGTCGCCGGCGGCTTCCTGAGGGGGAAAGAGATCGTCGCTGTCGAGGTTTTCCTGGGTTTCAAACATCCAGTCGTCCAGAAAGACGTTTTGCAATTCGGCGACGATCGGGCCCTGATAGCGGGCGGAGAGGTCGATCCATTGCCCGCCGCGCCAGTGGTTGTAGGCGGGATTGACGATGTTCTGGCTGCCGGAGAAGGCGACGCGTCCGTCGAGCACGGCAAGTTTGCGGTGATTGCGCAGGTCCAGGCGGGCGAACCCGCGGCGCAGGGGAGCGACGGGCAGGAAAGGCAGGCAGCGCACGCCGGCTTGGCGGAGGGTGTGGGCCATGCCGTTGCGGGAGAAGCTGGACCAGGAGCCGACGCCGTCAGCCAGGACGCGGCAGGTGACGCCGCGCTGGGCGGCGCGGATGAGGGCGTCGCCGACCTGCCAGCCGGTGTCGTCGGGTTTGAAGATGTAAAAGACCATGTGCACGTGGTGCTGGGCGGCGTCGATGTCGCGGACCAGGCGGGCGATAAACTCGCGGGAATCGCCGAGGAGTTCGACGTTATTGCCGACGACGATGGGGGTATCGCCCAGGCGGCCGGCCTTTTGCACGAAGCGTGAGGCTTCGGGGTGGGCGACGGCGCGGGTGGCGTGGCGCCCGCGAGCGGCGGCGGCGCGACCGGTGGGGCGCACGGTGTGCAGGAAGCGGCGATAGCGGCGGACGCGGCGATAGGCCAGGCGATCGCCGCCGGTTAAGAGGTAGACGACCAGCCCGACTTCGGGGAGGAAGAAGATCAGCGTCAGCCAGGCTAATCCGACGCTGGGCCAGAAGCGGCGGCGCAGGATCACGGGAACCATGACCAGGCGGATGGTCCACTCCAAGAGGGTATAGATGTAGAACCAGGACATAGACACCCCCTAGCGGCTGAGGGCAGAGGCTGGAGAAACTCAGCCGGGAAGATTCGCCCCCAGCGCGGACAGACTCAGAGCGCGATCGGCGGCGCAACGGCCTAATAGACTGGCCAGATGATCGCAGACCAGGCCGAGGTTGACGTTGGCGGCCAATTCCTGCTGCACCATGGCCAGACAATCCACGGCCGTCAGCCAGGGCGCCAGGGCCAGCTCGGAGGCTTGGGGATCGTCGGGCTGACAGCGGGCGGAGCTTTCGGAAAGCTGGCGGCGGAAGAAATCGCCCAGGAAGCCAAGCATCAGGCCGGTGGCCAGGTGATTAGCGGCTTCCTTGGAGGCGTTTTTTGATTCTTTGACCAATAGTTCGGCCAGTTGATCGATCGCCTCGGCCACGGTGGCGCCCAAGTCGGCGGGCACCTGGCCTTGGGGAATGCCGGTGAGGGCGGGGAGGATATTCTGGCCCCAGGCGTCGAGGTTGTAGCGGATGGCCAACTCGGCTCGGCCGAGGCTGCCGGAGGAAAACAGGGCGGCGAAGTCCCGCTGGGTTGGGGAGAGTTCCGGGTGCCGATCGTGCAGCCACCGCGTCACCACTTCGGCTAAGAGAGTGGTGAACGCCACGCGCTGGCAGCGGCTGCGGATGGTGGGCAGGAGGCGATCCTCGGCGGAGGTGATCAGGATCAGGAAGGTGTTGGGGGCGGGCTCTTCGAGGGTTTTGAGCAGGGCGTTCTGGCCGTAGGGGTCCATCAGCTCCGCTTCGTCGATGATGAAGACTTTGCCGTGGCCGAGCGTCGCGGTTTTGTAGGCGGTCGGCTCGTGATAGCGGCCGTCGCGGGTGGTGCCGCCGACGACCAATTCGCGCAAGAGGTCGATGGGGATGTTCCGCTGTTTTTGTTTGCGCAGATCGGCCACGGAGGAGTCCAGCGACATTTCCTTGCGAATGACGTGGAGGTCCGGGTGATTGTCCGAGCGGAACAAGCGGCAGGAAGGACAGGACCCGCAGGCTTGCCAGCGTCCGGCGAGGTCCGGGCTTTTTTGGGGGCAGAGCAGGATTTCCGCCAGGGCCTTGGCGGTGGTGAACTTGCCCACGCCGGGCGGGCCAAGAAAGATCAGGGCGTGGGGGAGCTTGCCGCTGGTCAGGGCGGTTTCCAGAACGTCCAGGGCTCGGTCTTGGCCGAGAATCTTGTCCCGCATCGGGATTTATAGTACCAGCGCCGGGGGCGGATGTGGCGATTTGGTGATTTGGCGAGGTGGCGGAGTGATGATGCGCCGGCGGGGGGAAGACCAGGGAAAGGCTGAGTTTCACTGCAATAAACGTATGTCAGCAGTCGAGCATCTGGCATGGCGCTCTACCCCCTACCCTAGACCCTAAGACACGCGGCGATCTGCGATCGCCCGCTAAACAAAGAGATATCGCCTCGAAAGTTTCATACCCCAGGCCCATTCTCGACGTCAGGGGCCACTGCGGGCGGCGCTCTCTGGGCGTGCTGAAAATATTGTGTAGCACCGGGCGCGAGGGGTGGGCTACAATGGGCTTATGTCGCAGAAGCCATTGGAAGCCGGCAAGCAGGTGTACCGCGGCCCGCGGTTTGAGGTTCGCAAGGTGTTTTTGCCCGGCCGGGCGGGTGTGGCGGAGGGGGGGAAGGTGGAGCGGGACGCGGTGGTGGCGGCGGACGCGGTGGTGATTTTGCCGCTGTTGGACCGGCAGACGGTGGTGATGATCCGCAACGAGCGATTTGTGGTCGGCGACTGGCTGTGGGAATTGCCGGCCGGGACGATGGAAGAAGGCGAAGACCCCTTAACCTCGGCCGGCCGGGAGTTGGAGGAGGAGACGGGTTATAAGGCGGGGCGGCTGCGGGCCATGACGCGATTTTTCCCAAGTCCGGGGCTGTGCACGGAATACATGCACGCCTATGTGGCCGATGAATTAGAACACGTCGGGCAGGACTTGGATGAGAATGAGCGGATCCAGGTGCACCCGATGGCGATGGCAAAGGCGTTGGGCATGGTGCGCAGCGGGGAAATCCGCGACGGGAAGACGATTGCGGCGCTATTGTTCCATGAGGCTTTTGTGAAGGTCGGCTGATTCCCAGACGATTAACCGCCATGACGCCAAGGACGCCAAGTTTTTTTGGAGACGTGAGACAGGGAATTCTGTTGGTTGCCAACTCAAGTACCGATGGTTTTCCTGGCGCTCTTGGCGACGTGGCGGTTGATTGGGCCGGGGATATTTAAGGGGTAGACGCGATGGCCTGGCAGGATCGGACCTACCATAGCCAAGGTTCGGTGGGAGCGGGATTTATTCCCCGCTTGCGCGGGCGGTCGGTGGTGTTCTGGCTGCTGGTGATCAACGTGGCGGTTTTTGCGGGCGATGCGGTGCTTTCGCGGATGGGGGTTGCAGGCGCGATAGCAGAGCATGGTCCGCTGTATTCGGTTGGTTATTTTTCCGCGCAGACGGTGATTCAGCAGGGGCAGATCTGGCGGCTGATCACGTTTCAGTTCCTGCACGCGGACTTGGGGCACATTTTCTTCAACATGCTGGGGTTGTTCTTCTTCGGCCCGATGGTCGAAGGATACTTAGGCTCGCGACGTTTTCTGGCGTTTTACCTGCTGTGCGGCGTGGCCGGCGCGGCGGCGTACGTGGGTCTGTGGCTGGCGGGGATACTGATTACGCAAGCGTGGATTCCGCTGATTGGGGCGTCGGCGGGATTGTTCGGCATTCTGCTGGCGGGGGCGAAGATCGCGCCGGACATGAAGGTGATGCTGCTGTTTCCGCCGATCCCGTTGTCCCTGAAGGCGATGGCGTGGATCTATGTCGGCATCGGGGTATACATGGTGGTGACCGCCGGAGGCAACGCCGGGGGGGAAGCGGCGCACTTGGGCGGGGCGGCGTTGGGATTTTTGCTGATCCGCAAACCGGGGCTGCTGAATTTTGCCGGCGGGCGTGGGCTGACGACGAATCTGGGGCCCTCGGCCCGGCGGGGTCGGCTCCGCCGGATGCTGGAGGATCACCGCCACAAATCCCTGCAACGCGAGGAGGCGGAGGTCGATCGCATTCTGGACAAAGTCCACAAGCAGGGGCTGCACAACCTCACCGAGCGCGAAAAGCGCATCCTCCAGCGGGCGACCAAGCGGCAGCGGCTGTCGAGCTGAGGGCGATTAATACATCTCACCACAGAGGCCACAGAGAGCACAGAGATAAGACCTGGAATTTTCAAGACAAATGAGACTTGGTTCGCCTCTGTGATCTCCGTGATCTCCGTGGTAAATTAACTGACATCCCACCACAGAGGCCACAGAGAGCGCGGAGATAAGACCTGGAATTTCAAGACAAATAAGACTTGGTTCGTCTCTGTGGTCTCCGTAATCTCCGTGGTAAATTCACTGACACTTCACCACAGAGGGCACAGAGAGCACGGAGATAAGACTTGGAATTTCAAGACAAATAAGACTTGGTTCGTCTCTGTGGTCTCCGTGATCTCCGTGGTAAATT